>JASLPY010000100.1 GCA_030744755.1 Kiritimatiellia bacterium
CCTGTATCTATAATAGATACAATCTTGTAACAAAAAAAGAAGAAAATTCAAGAATCTCAAGAAAATGTCGTACACCCAATGTGCGCTGTGGCGCAGATTCGAGGTGTTGCCTGGAAGCATTGGTTCGACAATCTGTCTTTGTCCTGATCGCTGTCTCGATCCTTGTCGTTCGCTATCATCGTCTCGATCGTCCTCCCGATCCTTGTCGAGGAAGATCAAGACAACGATCGGGACAATGATGAAGATCGACGACGATCGCGACAACGATCGCGACGACGATCAACCTAGTCCGGATTGCCTCATTTCATCGTCTTCTTCTTGTCGAACCTGTTATTAGCACACGCTTCTCATCGTGTTATCAAAGTTATTGAGAAGCGACCTGCATCTCATTATTCGAACCCTTCAGTATCGTCCATATGTCGGAGCGTCGTTAGATGCTCGAGCTGATACTTCCGGCGATCTCGTGCAGTGCGGACACCGTGCGTTCCAGGTTTTCCTGTGACTGGTCTGGGCCACAGGGCAGGCGCAGACCCGTCGTGGCGAATTGTTCCGCATTGGGAAACGCTTCGCCCGCCGACAGGTGAGCAGACGCGCACAGGCAGGGATTCACCGGGCGCGTTTGAATCCCGCGTTCCTCGAGAAGAGCGGCAACCTTGTCCCTCTCGGCGCAGAGAACAATGGCCCACAAGGGCAACTCACCTTTATCAGTCAGGCTCTCAAGCATTTCAAGGTAGTGAATGCCTGCCAGCCTCTCCTTATAGAAGTGGTGCACCTGTCTTACAGCCTCGATGCTCTGAGGCATTTTTTTCAGCTGCGCCAGGCCCATTGCCGCCAACATGTCGGTGAAGCGGAAATTGAATCCGAATTGATCGAAGATGTTCTTCGAGAACGACAACACCCCCTGGTTGCGGAGTCTCAGCAATCGTTCGTGAACCTGTTCGTTTCGAACCGCAACGAAACCGCCTTCTCCCGTGGCGACCAGCTTGGCGATGGACATGGAGAAAGCACCTGCATCGCTCTGTGTGCCTGCGTATCCCGAAGCATCTTTCGAACAAAGCGCCTGCGCCGCGTCTTCAATCACTTTCAGTCCGTGCCTTTTAGCAACGGCCTGGATAGCCTTCATGTCGCAGATCGCGCCGTTGATATGGACGGGAATGATGGCCCGGGTTTTCCCTGTGACGGCCGCTTCAATCCCGTCGGGGTCGATTAGAGGCCGACCGGGCAGGACATCGACCAGTCGAACTTCGGCGCCGATGAGCAAGCAGGCGTGCGCCGTGGCAACAAAGGTTGCCGCCGGCACGATGACTTCATCCCCGGGACCCACTCCGGAGGCCAGTAGGGACATGGCCAGTGCCGCACTGCCGGAGCTGGCCGTGACCACGTGCGGCACGCCAAGGTGCTGCGCGAGCTGTCCTTCAAGCTCCGCGCAGACAGCACCGCATTGGATACGGCGCAGACGAATGGCATCGACTATGGCGCGGCTCTCGGCGTCGCCAATATCGGTGAACCACCAGGGAACTGTCTCAGGCTTCTCGCTCATAATTCGTCAGCGCTCTTTCGTCAAAAGATGTGCAAACCCCCGCACCCGCCTCAGTATCACCGAATCATCCCGGAAAGTCACAGAAAAGTTTTCTCGCCCCCTGCGTCCCGGAAATACGTCGGGACGCAAGCATTTGCTGGCAGGAGCAAGAGCTTAGTGGCCAACCACCATGAAGCATTCGAGCCAATTGCGCTGTGATATCGATCAACATTGCCAGCGTGATTTAATCGCGTGAGATTGTGTTTACCCCACAGCGCCTAACCCCTAGCCACTGCGTTCTGCGCGCGCAGCGCAGAACGCTCCATTCCATTCACGCTCGACTCCAAATGTAGTGCATTATAGAATTTGTCAATGACTTCACTTTCTTCGGTAGAATATCCTGGAAACGGTGGCCTGCGCCGGCACGGTATAGCTGTGCTTATTGCCCTTTCTGTTTCGGCGCTGACTCTCATCGTTGTCTGCCGCAGTTACGACATCACGTTCTCCCGTCTAATCGACAGTGCAGGGATGGCAGACAGGCAATCGCTGTTGCTGGTGTTCTTCGCTTCCGCCCTGTTTCACATCGTGCTCGGCGCCGACAAGCTCTGGCGGGTTCTCCGGGCCATGCGTGTTGATATCACTTTCTCCGATGCCCTGCGGATACGTCTTGGTTCCGGGCCACTCCGGCTGTTTGTTCCGCTCAAGGCCGGTGAGGCGGTCAACATCGTTTTCTTCTGCCGACATAAACGCATGGCACTCGGGCGCGCCGGTGGGGCGGTCGTGTTTGACCGCAGTCTCAATATTGCCGGCAGCGTCTTGTGGTTGTTGATCGGCCTGGTGACGATGCGGCAGGTTGATGTCCCGCACCAGGTCCTCATCAGTCTCTTGTTAGGCATGGGATACGTGTTGTTCTTTTTCCTCACCCCGGTCCACGCCTTTGCTGCGAGTACTGCGGAGAGTATCAACCCGAAGCTGGGGCGCTTTGTTTCGGGCCTTCTCGAGCCACTACGTGAGTTCAGCGCGGGTAAGAAGGCCTTCTTTCTCCTCTACGGCTTCCTCTTTCAGGCCCGGGACCTGCTTGTTTGCTATTTCCTCTTCAGAAGCTTCGGGTTCGTACCAGACCCGGCAACGTTTATCGCCTTTGTATCCATCGCCCAGTTCGCCGGGCACCTGCCGTCGGTAGTTGGCATGGGTCCGAGGGAAGCGGCACTCGTCATGCTCTTCTCGGGTGTTGCGCCATCCGACGTACTGCTGAGCATCGGCTTCATGATGACGCTTGCCATCAACGTGGTTCCCATGCTAATCGGCCTCCCATGGGTACCGTGGTTTTTGAGAGGGGTAGCGAAAAAGGGTTGAGGTCTTAGATGGGTAGAGGCATGACAGTAGGAGAGGTTTTCTATTCCGGCCTGGCCTTTACGAAGGCGTTGATGGGGTTCCGCACGCCGCTGGCAGTCAGCTATATCATAACAAACCGCTGTAACTACTCCTGTGCCTACTGTGCAAGATGGCGAACGCCTTTACCGGAGCTCACGACGGACCAGGTTCGCCGGATGATGGACGAACTGAAGACGCTGGGGACACGATTTTTCCAGATCACCGGTGGGGAGCCTTTTCTGCGGGATGATCTGCACGAAGTCGTCCGCCACGGTAAGCAATGCGGCTTTCACATCGGACTCAACACCAACGGCAGCCTTCTGGACAGGAATCCCGAAGCCCTGCAATATATCGACTCCGTAGCCTTGAGCCTGGACGGGGATTGTACGATTCACGAGACGGTACGTCCGCCGGGATCATTCGATACCGTCCTCGCTGCCATTGATACGCTGAAGGGGCGAGGTATTCCCGTGCAGATCACTACAACGCTCACCGCGCACAACACCGGCAGCGTGGACGGACTTGTGGACCTGGCCGCCGGGAAGGACGTGGCAATTTCGTTTCAGCCGTCTTCTCCACAGGTGCTATCCGGGGACGAGGACAACCCGGAAGCCGGCGATCGTGAGGAAATCGTGCGCGCACTGTCCCGTGTTGCCGAGCGCGGGAAAGAGGATAAACGCGTAGGGAACTCCGCCGGCGTACTGCGCTTCATGCAGATGTGGCCATACTCGCAGGATCTCACCTGCGCGGGCGGCCGCCTTTTCTACAGAATCAACTGCGACGGGGACGTCCTGGTGTGCGGCCGCGACCCCGGGGAGGGTCCACATCCCAACGTTGCCAGGGACGGTGTCCGTCAGGCGTTGCACAAGGTCCCGTCTCCCAAGTGTGGCACATGTTACAATACCACCAGGTTGCGGGTTAACATGATCTACAGCCTCCTGACGCTGAACGGTAAGGTATGGAGCAAGTTGATTCGAGGGGGACGCAAACCATGATGCCCGTCAGCCGGAGAATCATTCATCTCGCTCCCGGGGATCTCCGCCATATCCTGCAGTTGATGCGGCGAGGTGAAGTGTTCGATGGGCATTGCATTGCGCGGTTTGAAGAAGAGTTTGCCCGTTACGTGGGAACAGGTCATGCAGTGGCCGCCGCTACCGGAAGGCTTGGCCTGAAACTGCTGCTCGAAGCCTACGACCTCGAACCCGGCGGCAAGGTGATCCTTCCCGCTTACGAAGATCTCAGTGTTCCCCGCGTCATCAGGGACCTGGGACTCGAGCCCCTGTGTGTCGACATCGATCCGGCCACGTACAACATCAGCGTGTCAGAGGTCGAGAAACACCTGGACGAGCACACGGTGGCCATTATAGCCACGCATCTTTTTGGAAATCCCTGCGACATCTCCCGGATAGCTGACCTGGCGGCGGAGCGAGGTATCCCGGTCATCGAGGATTGTGCCCATGCCGTGGGAACAACAATCGACGGGCGCCATGCAGGGACATTCGGAGATGCCGCGTTCTTCAGCTTTCACACCACCAAACCTTTCATGACGTTCGGCGGATGCATGGTGACAACTGATGACGATACGGTCGCCGGCAGGGTGCGCGAAGGCGTTGCATCGCTTCCGTTTCCGGCCGGGCTGAGTTTTCAGAAGAGGTTTCTCTCGGCCATCGGGATGCATGTGCTCACACGGCGAGGCATCTTTGCCTGGGCCCTGTATCCTTGGCTGCGGCTGTGGTCCCTGTGCGGGGCGGATCCCGTCAGGGTCTACAACCGAACCATCCGCAGGGGCGTCAAGATTCGCGATGTCGAAACACGCTACACCAATCTTCAGGCTTCGATCGGCCTCCGACACCTGGCGCAAGTCGACGATGCGCTTCGCTGCAGAAGAAGGAATGTAGCAGTGCTGGACAGCCTTCTGGCAGGGAAGGTGCAGTGCCCGGCCCTGCATACAGGCTCAAACGGCTATTTCTACATTATCATGGCCGAGGACGCTGAACTGATACGCAGACAATTGCTCGCTCGCGGGATTGATACAGGCATGAACCTGATGCGCAACATTTCCCTGCAGACGGAAAATGATGAAAGATGCCCGAATACGGCAACGGCGATTGCACGAAGCATCCAGATCCCCGTCTACGAGACGCTCTCGGAGAAGGATATGCAAGCGATAGCACGCGCTGTTCTCTCGGTGGTGAAGTGAAGGGGAGCAATTCGAACATCGAACATCGAGTGTCGAATGTCGGACGGGTGGAGATATAAAGGTGCCGCATACTGAGAATCGCTCTGTCGTGTTGATCAATCCGCGGTCGACGTACGTGGATGAGATTGCGCAGAAGTGCTATCCTCCGATGCACCTGCTCTACCTTGCAGCAGCGCTGCGCGCAAGGGGCTACGTGCCGTCGGTGATCGATGCCAATGCCTTCCGAATGCGCGATGATGAGATCCTTCGGGAGGTCCGATCCGCGGCACCGCTGCTTGTTGGGCTGCCTGTCTATTCAGAGATCCTGAAACAGGTGCGTGACATTACCGTCCGCATTAGCAGGGAACTCCCCGGGGTGCCCGTAGTTCTCGGGGGACCGCATGCCACGGCCGTTCCCGAACAGACTCTGTCCCAGTTTTCCTCCGCCGACCATGTCCTGGCGGGCGAGGCCGAGGAATCTTTACCCGCGCTGTGCGATGCCCTCTGCGCTGGAACCGAGGTCTCCGGCATTCCCGGCTTGTACAATCGTGCGAAGACGGGAGCGGCAAGCGGATTATCCCCCGGTATCCCCGACATCAACACAATTCCTCATCCGGCCCGGGACCTGGTTGCCCGGGCCTACGATGAGAAACGCTATTACTCGATCCTGGTTCGGCAGCGCCCGCTGGATACGCTGTTCACCAGCCGCGGCTGCCCTTTTCATTGCGGGTTCTGTTACAACTTCCGCTTCCAGTATCGTGCCCGGTCGCCTGGAGATGTCGTCCAGGAAATGGCCGCCATCCGCGATGGCGGGATCCGTAACATCGAGATTTGTGATGACACTTTCACCATCAACGAAGATCATGCCGCGGGAATCCTGGATCTCGTCATTGCCGAGAAGCTGGATGTCTCGCTACGCATAAAGAGCCGGGTGGACGTATTTACGGAGAACCTGGCGAGAAAGGCAAAACAGGCCGGCGTGTACCTGGTAGCCTTCGGTATGGAATCGGGTTCTCAGCGGATCCTGGACGCCATGAGCAAGGGCATCACGCTGGAAGAGAGCGCGCGTGCTTGTGAACTGGCACGGAGGTACGGTATTCTGAGTCATTCAAGTTGGGTGCTTGGCTATCCCGGGGAGACGCTGGAAACGGTTGAGGAAACCATGCGTTTCATCCTGAAGAACAGGCCGGATACGCTCAATATGGACGTTCTGCTTCCTTACCCCAATACCCCGGCTTACGAGACGGCGCAGTCAGCCGGTACATTGATGGGCGAATGGAGCCCGGACGCCGAGGAACTGCCCTGGGTTCGGCTTCCCTGGGCCCCGGAACGCCGCCTGCTGGATGCCGCCTGCCGCAAGGTACTGCGCAGGGTCACGTTCTCGCCGCACTACATTGGCTCGTTTTCAAGAATCATCCTGCGCAACGCAAATCTGCCCCTGTTCCGCTACGCCCTCCAGGAAACCATGAACCTGTGCTTTCGAGGCAAGCGGCTAAGGTAAGGTTCCCAAGCTCTCAGCCACCGCTTCCAATACTTCGTCGACCGATATCTCCTGCATGCACCTGTTGTCGGTGCATGGAGACAGGCGATGGTTCAGGATGCTCATGCAGGGGCTGCAGGCGAGATTTGCGGTGATGACCCTTGCCCTCCCTCCGAGCGGGCCATACAGCAGAGGCGTTTCCGGTCCGAAGAGGCAGACGCTGCGAATCGTAGTCAAGGACGCGAAGTGGCATGGCCCGCTGTCACTGGATACGACCAGATCGCTGATGCAGTAAAGAGTGAGAAGCTCCCGCATCGACGTTCGACCGGCAATGGAGAACACGCGTTCCTCCGGGCCGATATCGGCCGCTATCTCCCGCGCCAGGTCAACTTCCCGTTCCGGGCCGGTGATTACAATCGTGATACCGGAAAACTCTTTCAGCATCCGCTTTCCCAGTTCGACGTACCTGTCTATGGGCCAGCGTCGTACCGGCAGCAGATCTGTACATTTCGTGTTGAGAACAACGATCTTCCCGGAGACCTCGTGTCCCGCTTTCTCTGCCAGCAGCTCACGCACCCGGTTGACTTCTCCTTCCCCGGGTGTGAATTCTGGAAGTGCCGCATCAGGCCGCGGGATACGCTCTTTCAGCATGGGAGTCTGGTTCGCCGGCGATCGCAGTGCATGGACCAGCGCGAGGAACATTTCGCTGACATGATGCTCGAAGGTGTAGTTCAGTTCACGAGTAAACAGGCGCCCACGGTAGGGCCCTTCGCATGTGAAATTGTGGTATCCGGCGCGGTTCCGCGCGCCTGTTAGCCATGTGATGATTGCCGAGGAACGCGTCAGTCCTTCCAGGTCAACCGCCGTATCGACTTGCTCCCTTCGAACGCGCCGGATGGCGCGCCACAGTCCCGTTGCAAAGCTGCCAAGGGTCGAGCCGTCAATCGTGATGATGTTTTCCGGAGGGAAGCAATCGAGTACGTCAAAGATAATTCGGTTCTCGTCCAGCACGAGAATGTACATGTTCTTCCTGCCGACCATGCGTTCGGCTTCCGCAAAGGCCGGATACGCAAGCACACCGGCCCCCATTTCTATCAATTTAATGAAGACGATTCTGCGCGGCGCTTCCGCGCTGCGCGGGCGAAACACGGCCTTGGTACGCTCAAACAACGTCAGAAATGCGCACAGAGGTATGCCGGCAAGACGATCGATCACGCGAATCAGTTGAGGCCCAAGTTTCACAACAAAAAGTTTTTCACAGACGGGTAAAGGAATCAAGAAGAGTCAGATCATTTCCCGATCAGCCGCATCCAGTTCCAGATGGTTTTCGTATTCAGACTGAAGATCAGGTTTGATTCCAGTTGGCAGGAAATGGCGCAAGACCGGCAGTTCTCTATCTCCGGCAGGCGGGTGAAAGCCTTTGCAAACCCATGTTCCGATACCGAGACACCGGCTGAACAGCCCGGCACCGACACGCAGGAGTAGAGCATCCCGTCCGAAAGTAACTCGCAGGTCGCCTGGTGGGCCACGCAACGATAATGCCGTGAAAGCTTCGGGCTGGTTGCGTCGCTGTAGTCAGGCCACTCCAGCAGTTGCTTGAGGTACGGCATGGAGGATCCGATTGGCGCCCCCGCACGTTTCAGTTGCATGAGCTGCTTCACGGCAGCGCGTATTTCCCCGTCGTCAGGAAGGATTTCCGCCACTTCGCCCGCGGACGGAAGGCGTAACGGGACCGGCTCCCTCTGCATCAGCAGCAGGACGAAATTGGCCTGTATGTCATGCGAGCGCGCATGCCCCACGATCCAGTCAATGTGCGGAATGTTGAGCTTAGTGAGAACCGTCGTGGTCCAGTAGGAGACGCCCTGTGTTTCGAAGACGTCTATTCCCTGTTGCAGTGCTTCGAAACTGCCCGGGCCGCACAATTCATCGTGGATCTCGCGCGGGCCGTCCAGCGAAAGCATGACCCGGTCGACTGCCCGGAGCGCCTCAACCTGATCCTGGGCACGCGCGCCGCAGGTTGCCAGGCTGACGAAGAAACCCCGGTCCTTGGCGTAATGAACGATCTCGGCCAGGTCATCCCGCAGGAGTGGTTCCCCTCCGGTCAGGTTCACTCGCCGGCCACCCATGCTCCAGGCCTCATGCAGGACCGTCTTTATGAGGTCGAGAGAGAGGTCTGTACTGTTGTCATTGTCCAGAACGCAATACAGGCAACGGTTGGAGCATGCACCCGAGACGTGGAGATTCATAGTCAGGGGCACACGATGCCGCCGGTCCATTTTCATCCAAAGCGCGTGCCGGAGAAAATGCAGGTATGTGGACAGTTTCATAATCGACGTAAAAGGCATCAGTATTTTAAAACGAACAATCCATCGGTAGTGCTGGTCATGAAGGCTTGGCGGCGTTCGGTGTCCAGGGCTATGTTGCGGCCGTATTTCGCCACGTATTGGTGCTGAAGTGTTTTTCCGGATTCCACGTCCATTACGTCGACGTATCCGGTCACCACGCTGCCCGCCAGCAGCAGCCCCCGCTCGTCATCCAGGGCAATTGCACGCACAGCAAACTGGGCCGGCAACTTGCGAAGAACCTTCAGGTCCGGCGTGGAGTACACACGGATCTCAGACTCGCCTGCAACTGACACGTAGAGCTCTCTTCTCTTCCGGGACAGGCACATGCGATACAGTCCCATGCCGTCGGTTTCAAACTTGACGTCCAGCGGAAAGACGCAGGTATCGTCGACGCAGAACAGCTTCTCGTTCATCTGGGCAGTTTCCTTTGGCCCGCCATCCTTGCCCCCGAGAATATAGAAGACATTGTTGATGTCGTCGTGCAGAACCAGGCACCCGAAAGGCATCAGTGAGCTCCCGGTCTGTAACGTGTTGAGGTCGACCAGGCTTCCAAATCCGTTTTCCCACATGACGATCAACCGGCGTGAAGATCTGGATAGCGCCAGGTCGGTGCTCCCTGAGCATGCCTGATGCAAGGCGACCATTTCTTTCGGTAGAACATCAAAAGTATCCGCATTCATGACAACCAGGCGTTTGGTCTGCCGGTCGACGTGATAGATTCTCCTGCTTGTGACGTCGAGATGGATCTTCTCCACTTCCGAGGAAGGAATTGTGAAATGTTTGGGCGGGGCAGACAGGTCATCGAGCCGAAACGCATATGCGGGTCTATGGTGGCTTGTTTTCTTGTCCGTCACCAGGATGCGTTTCGCAACCGGATCAACCGTGAGGCCATAAAGTTGCCTGGTGGCAAGTAATTGCCGGATGTCTGGCGCCTGGGCAATCGGCCGGAAAGACAGGAAGCAGAGGCTCAACAGGCTGTATCCCAGGCAGCAGGTCAGGAACCGGCCGATCCACAGGGCCACACGCTTCGGCTTATCCCGTTCCGGGACAACCGATGTCACAGCGAAGAGTAGCAGCAGGGCGGGAGCCAGGATATGCAGCATGCCGGCTCCGAGCACCAGTGCCACACCGGCGCCCAGTTGTGCAGTACCGTACTTCATTAATCGCTGCAGCTTATTTGCCAGGGGGAAGTTCAGGGCAAAAGCGGCCGTCACGGCCATTGCAAAGCAGAGTACGGCAGCGGTTGGCCAGAAAAGACATCCGGCAATGACCGATACTGCGAAGATTGCCGCAGTCTGTGCCAGTCCCCTGTGGCGCAGGCGCGCTCGTAACCCGGCGGGTAGATTGTAAATCAAGAGCGAAAGCACGGTTAGAATTGCAGCCAGCAGTATTCCCTGAGGCAGGACATTCCATGTGCGCACCACGGTCTCGATCGCGAAGTCCTCAACCGCCAGCTCCAGGTAGAATGCACGGCGCTTCTCGGAGAGTGTTATGCCTTGCGCCTCGGCATTGGCGAACCAGCCGTAGTACGTTGGGGTGTAGGCACCGTGGATATTCTCGATCACCACCGGAGCCAGGCGCCAGGTACCCCAGAGCAGGATAAGCGGACTGAACAGGCACAGCAGGGCCAGGGTAACCCGGAGAAGCCGAGCCGGGACACCGCCACTGCGTACCAGGGGCTGTTCCTTCCGGGTCACCACGGCGTTAGCCTTCCGCGACCGTCTCTGCTTCTTCGACTTTACGGCTTTCCTGCGGGACATCCTGCGCTCCGTCTGAACGTCATAAACAATTCCGAATTCTAACCACGGACCATCCGGATTACACGGATAAACGCAGTCAGAGTCATTTCTGGCGGACGAGGAAGCGCGAGAGCGCGGGTGGTTATGTTCTCTGATTCCGGTGGCTTTGCCGTTGATCGTGCGTTCTTCTTGGCTGATAATGGGGCCTTGTGAACGTGGGTTTACGGAACTGAAGGCATTATATGAGAAGAAACGGAAAGAAGGGTTTGTCTGCCGCCGGCAAGAAACCGGGGGCCATCCGTTCCAAACTGTTTCTTGCCATGATTGGACTGTGCGCAGGCCTGGCGGTTTGCGAGATTTCCCTCTGCGTCTATAACCGCTGGTTAGCCTGGCTCCCCTACGGGAATCCCCCGCCGTACCAAGTCGGTAACTCCGGGATCCGCCTGGCTGTTCTCGGTGGATCAACGTCCAACGGAGGTCCCTACAGCGATGCCCAGACGCTGCTTCGGAACAAATTTCGCCGGAGCCTTCCAGAAGGCGTTGAGGGCAACTTCAACCTGCTGACGGTCACCCAGTATTTTCTCAAGAACCGCTACGGATACTCAAAGGTGGAGGTCGACGCTTACACCTACGGCGGGTGGCCTCTGGAATGGACCGTTAAGGACTATTGGCAGAACGCCGAGACCAAACCGGACGTCCTCGTGCTGTACACAGGCCAGAACGAATGGGCCAGCTACTACTCCTGCAACATGCGGCCGCCGCCCCGGGCCGTATCGTTCCTGGGCCACCTCAATACCGGCTCACTGATCCTGCGTTACCTGTTCATGCGGCAGGCGCGGGACGATGACTTGGTAGACTACAATGGGGGCTTTCTGAATCGCGAGGTCATCCCGTGGTACGAGGCTTCCTTCAACAGGAAACGGTACGTGCGCTACATAGAAACGCTGATCCGTCATTGCCGCCAGGAAAGTATTTTTCTCATCGTTGTTATTCCAGAGGGCAATCACCTCTATCCTCCGGCCCGGTCGGTCTATCGAGGCCCCGCCGACCGGAGGGACGAGGCCATCAGCCTATTCAAGCAGGCATTCCGCCTCAAGTACTTCGAGCAGAACCTGGACGGGGCCAAGGCACTGTTTGAGCAGCTCGACGGCTTCTGCGGGTTCACAGATCTCTACTACGAGCTTGGCGACATCTACTATCGTCAAGGCAACTTCGAGAAGGCCCGCGAGTATCTGTGCGCGGCCAGGGATGCCGCCGGGATCCCCACAACCGTCACCTCGGACTACCGCGATCTGCTGCGCGAGCTTGCCGGCAAGCACGACGTCCCGGCCATCGACATGCATGAGCTTATCGTTGAGCAGATGGGGGCAACCGTTCCCGACTTCTCTGTATTCGTGGATGACTGCCATCTGAAGCCACAGGTGTACGAGGAACTGTCCCGGGAAATCATACGGGTCCTTCGCGAGAACAGATGTCCAAAACTCGACCTGCCGGAGAAGACCCTCAAGCTCAGCCACGAAGAATGGATCAAGGGTGTGGGGCTCACGGACGAAGTCGTTGCCGTCGGGGTTGTCGAAGCCAACCGGTATATCGCCACCCAGTCCAACAACACCTTTCTTAAACTGCCAGGCCTCGAGACGTGCCTGCGATACTTCCCTGCTATCGGAAAGGATCAGAAAGTGGCCGCGCAGATAACAGCTACGCGCATGCCGGATCTGAAGAAGAGGATCCGGGAGGAGAGGGAGAGGCTGCGCGTATGGGTGGGAATGGGAGAGGGGGAAGGGGAGGGGATGGGGGGGGCAACGTCCAACGTCCAACGCCCAACGTCCAACGTCCAGGTGGATTCGGGAGGGGAGGGGGAGTGAACGCTCAACGTCCAACGCCCAACGCCCAACGCCCAGCGATTCGGGAGGGGAGGGGGGGTGAACGTCCGACCCGCGCGGGATGGACGTGGTGGGTGATACCCCTGCTTGCTGTGGTCCTTGCTGCCGGCGGACTGTTTGTGATTGCTCGCAAGCAGGCCGCTAAAAAGAACTCGGAGTTTGAGGTCTCGGTGGCCCGTAAATTCGAGGAACAGGGCCGGGACGATAAAGCGCTTGATCATCTTGCCAGGGCGATAGAGTTTCGCCCCGATGCTCTTCAAGCGTACCTCATTCAGATTACGATACTCAGCAGGCAAGGCCATCGTGACCGCGTGGAGGACTGCCTGAAACAGGTAATGGAATTCGCATCGCGCCAACCGGATGCCTGTTTCAGCGTCGCCGGCACCTTGCACAGGATGGGCCGCATCGAACAATCGCTGGAGTGGTACAAGAAAGCACTTTCCCTGGATCTCGAAAACGCAGATGTATCCCTCAACTACGGGATTGCTTTGCACCAGGCGGGGCGGCACGAGGCGGCTCTTGCGCAGTTTGATATGGCAGGCAGAATAAGGACCGGCCATGCCCTCACTCATTACAACTGGGGAAACGCCCTGGCGTCACTCAACAGGATCGACGAAGCCATCCAGCACTTCTCGGAATCCGTACGGATCGACCCTGATTCCTCGGGAGCGCAGTTCAACCTTGCAGCCCTGCTCCTGCAGAAAGAAAAAGGGGCACAAGCCCTGCCGCACCTGCGAAAAGCGCTCTCACTGGCAGAGCTCGAAGGGAACGAGGCGCTGGCGTCAAAGATCAGGGGAGCGTTGGGGATTAAGGAACCGCACTAAACCTTGAACATCATCTTCCTGTACAGCTTCTGGGCAGACAACGGGGAGAGCAGTGCGTTGACCAGGAGATTCCTCGGGCCATCCGCGTTGTCCCGGCAGTTTATGCAGAGCGGTGATATGCCGCCTCCCCGCACAGCGTTCATCCGGTTGACCCAGACATCTTCAAAATCGTCCTGCAGCAGGTTGCCGAACGTTGTTCGGCAGAGGCTGTCGCTGCAACACAGCACCGCATCGCCGCCGGCCGAAACCGCCAGTTCCTGGAAGAGCCTGAAACAGCGGGCAGTCCCGGCCCCGGCAGGGGACGTCTCGTAACTGTGCTCCTGCTCCGGTTTGATTTGCAGGACACAGTTGTCCGCGACAATAAACGCCTCCCTCAGCGCCTTGCTGTCAACATCGGCTTTGCCGTTCTTTGTGATCAGTTGCAGAGTCACCTGCGTGCCTGTGCCGGCGCTGGCCTGCAGGTAGTTGTTGAGCCCGGCCAGGAAGCCGGGATGCAAGTCTTCCGGTGACCTAACGTAGTAGTCCCGGGCAAGCGCGTTCATGTTTATAACAGCCAGGTCGACCCCGCTTCGAACCAGGGCAGCGACATTTCCATCGTCCAGCAGTCTCCCGTTGGTATGCAACATCGTGTCGACGCCCTTGCTTTTCGTGTATTCCAGCATCCGGAAGAGGTCGGGATTAAGGAGGGGTTCGCCGGCGAAACCGAAATCGGCCAGCTCGATATTGCCTGCGACCTTGTCCAGGATGATGCAGTAGTCTGCAAACGACATCGTCTCCTCGGGCTGGTCGCGGAAGGTGATACAAAAGGGGCAGTCAGCATTACAGCGGTTGATGATACACAGGCGGAGAATAAGTGGCTTGCCGCGGACTACCCGGTTGCGGCCATATTCGCACAACACGACTGCAGAGCGCTTCAAACGGCCAACCATCCTGTTGATCCTGTTGATCCTGTCCAAATTCCCTCCTTCGGGCAAGTATTCAGAGTGACGAAACGGCCGCAGATAGCCTCAGAAAACAGCGGCATTGTAAAGCAGACCTGTGCGTGACACAATGGAGAACACGTTACCTAGCAACGCGGAAACAACGATATGCCCAAAGGTTCCAGGAAGAGCACCATTCTCAGAAAACTCCTGTTGTGCGCTATCGCATCCATCGCAGGGCTTGCCGTCCTGGAGTTTGCCAGCCGACTTATCATGCCGGTGACATGGATGGAGTCCTTGACGCTCGACGGCGACCCGACGCCGGTTTACCAGGGGCCGTATCGTCTGATTCCGAACCTGACGTTCAGGCAACTCTCCCAGGACTATGACTGCCTGGCCACCACAACTTCCAGGGGACACCGGGCGCCGGCCGTTGAGGGCTCGCCCGAGGTCATCTTCCTGGGCGACTCCTTCACGTTTGGCCTGGGAGTCACCGACGAGCAGACATTTGTGCATCTCTTCGCCAGGGATTCCGGGCTCTCATGCGTGAACCTTGCCCGTCCCGGCACCGGCACGGGCGAACAGATAGACATTCTCGAACACTTTCTTGGTGAAGAGAAATGGCGGCCGAAGAATATTAAGCTGTGCATGGCCGTCATGACGGATTCGCTGCTTGTTGGAAACGACCTCGCCGACACCCTCATTCACAGTTGGCGCAACGGGGGCGAGACGCGAGGCCCGGCCTGGTACCAGAAGCTGTCCGATCTGGAGCACATCCTGCCGCACTCGAACCTGGCTAGAGTATTCTGGTACTGCTTTGCCCCTCGCCTGAGAATCGCATTCTCAAAACGATCCTCGCAGGCGGAACTCGCGGAGGCCCTGCGACTCACGGAGCAGGAACTCCTGCGCCTGGCCAGGCTCAGCGGCGAGCTCGGTTTCAGCTACGAGGTCATTATCATTCACCCCTTAAACGACATAATGAACAACACGCATGGTGAAACCGAGCGGATCATGAAGGAGTTGATACAGGATGTTCCGGTCCGCAGCACGGCGTATCTATATGAGCATGCCCCGATGGATTTCTACTACCCGTACGACGCCCATCTGAACCCGAAAGGGCACGTGGCTCTGGCGGGAATGCTGGTAGCCGGAGAGAACAGTGTGCCGGAGCAGGGAGCTCCCTGAAACTACATTGAACGTTTTACCACGCCCTTTCCTCCCCCATAAACATCCCATACCGTCCACAGGTAGAAGGCCGCCACCCCCAGAACGTTTAGCAGCTTGAAAGCCTTGGTCTTTCTCGCGGGCAGATCGTAACGGTCTGTTACGCCAATCTGCACGTAGCTGCGTCCCGACTTGATGAGTTTGACCACCCGCTCCGCCTGGAAAGCGTAAGACGTGGTTCGCATATTCACCTCCCGCGCCATATCTGTTCGGCACAGAATGAGATGGGTGTAGTAATGGAGGTCGAGTCCGAAAGTCGTGTTGAGAATTCCAACAAACATTCGCGACAACACCCGTCGCACAAACGGCCGTTCCCCTCGATTGATCGGGCACGGCACCACCAGGTCAGCCTCAGAACGTGAGGCAAAAATGAGATCAAGAGCCTCTGCCGATGTTGCGCCTTTGCCATCGATGTACATGAAGAAGTCCATGCGCGCGCGCTTCAGCCCTTCGCGAACGACTCCGCCCAGGCAGATCGCCGGCAAGTTGTGGAATGCGCTTACGCGTTCGTAGCGCTCGGCAAGCTGATCGGCAATCTCGCCGGTCCGGTCGGTGCTGCCGTCATCGTAGATAAAGATCTCGTAGTCGACGAAATGCCGCTCAGCAACTGAGATCATGGTCGTGACAGACCACTCGAGATAAGCTTCCTCATCCCTCGCCGGCACCGCAATAGATATGGTGTTTGCTTGTGTCACAGGTGAAATCATTCTGGCTATCCAACCCACTCGTTGTCAACGAGCATTCTCGGGAGCATTTAGCGCAGTGGCACATTTCTGTAGCGAGAGCGTTTGGCATTGGGCACTGGAATCGGCCTGCTGCAGCCCGCACATCGCGGCCTTCCCCGGGGATGGCCGGCATATGTATGCACGTCCACCCCGGGCGCGGCCACGCTGCACGCCC
>JASLPY010000101.1 GCA_030744755.1 Kiritimatiellia bacterium
GCATTTTCTCGGATGCCAATTCCCAAAATCATCAAAAACAACTGCAATTTCACGATTTTTAACCGGACACTAGTGATATCCAGAAGGAGATGGAATGAAAGCCGTTACAGGCAGGAAAGGCGTGGCGTCGATAGTTCTGTGGTGCTGCGTTCTCGCTGTAGTTGCAGCAATTGTCCTCCTCGCCATGCTCAAGAAACCGTCCGAGCATACTGCGATTGCTGACGAAAAACCGGTCGCGATACGCACCATGGTGCTTGAAGGGCGAAGTCTGCCTGATGTTCTTGTTCTGCCCGGAAGGCTGGATCCGTTTGCAGACGTTGTCATTGCAGCGGAAAAGGGGGGGCGAGTTGTCGAGACAGCCTTCGATAAGGGTGATCGCGTAAAGAAGGGCGATACTATCGTCAGGATCGATGACAGGCTCTGGCAGGCGGAACTTAAACGGGCGGAAATTGAACTGCGGGAGGCGCTCAAAGAAAAAGGGCGATGGGAGGCGTTGAAGTCATCGGGCGCAGTTTCGGCAAGCGATTTCGACAGCATACAGACGAGGTTGGATCTGTCGAAGATTTCACTGGAACAGGCCAAGGTTCATGTCTCGCAATGTAACTTCGCCAGTCCAGTGAGCGGTGTACTGGAGGATCGTTACGTCGATGTCGGTGAGTACGTCTCAGAAGGCCAGGCGATGTGCAGGGTTGTTGATGCTTCCAGCCTCAAGTTGCTTGCGGATATTCCCGAGAAGGACGTTATGGCGCTCGAGCAGGGCGACAGTGTCCCGTTTACCATTGCATCTTTGCCCGGGTTGAGTTTCACGGGAAATGTGAGTTTCGTCGCATCAACGGCTAGCCGGGAAAGTAATTGCTACAGGACTGAGATGATCGTGGATGACGCGTCCCGGCGACTGAAGCCGGGAATGATCGCAGAACTGTCCGTAACCCGGAGAATCCGGGAAGATACCATCGTGGTGCCTCTGGTGTCGGTTGTGCCAAAGAGGGGTGAGCACATCGTTTTCGTCGTTAACGGGGAGCGTGCCGAGGCAAGGATGGTCAACCTTGAAGCAATAATCGGTCGCGAAGCCGTTCTCTCCACCGGGCTCAAGCCGGGGGACAAGGTGGTTGTGGAGGGACAACGCGCCCTGCACGACGGTGCATTGATCGTTGTCATGCAGGAGTAGTCGTAAATGCTGCCGGCGTGAATGTTCTCCGGACGTTCTGATCCATGGAAATGATATCGAGTTATGATCCTATCTAATTACGCAATTAAGTTCAGGATCGCGGTCTTCGTGTTCATAGTGGTTCTCGTAATCGCGGGCAGCTACAGCTACATGACCCTCCCGCGTGAGGGTTCCCCCGATATCACGATTTCGCATGTGTTCGTTTCGGCCTACTACGAGGGAACTGCGCCCTCGGAAATGGAGAAACTTGTAACCATCCCGCTCGAGGAAAGCCTCAATGCCGTAGAGAACGTAAAGGAAATGCGATCGACGACTTCTGAAAGCTCCTGCAACATAGATATAGAGTTTGTTGCAGGGGAAGACATAGACATGGCAAGGCAGAGGGTGAAGGACAGGATCGACCTGGCGAAGCCAGACCTGCCGGAGGATCTTGACGAACCAATCGTCTATGCTTTCAACTTCAGTTCCGATTTTCCGATATTCATATTTGCCCTTTCGGGTGAGACGGATATTCGCCATTTGAAGAGCCTGGCCGAAGATCTTCAGACGGAGATCGAGATTCTTTCCGGTGTGAAGGAAGCGGAGATTTCCGGTACCAGGGAAAGAGAAATAAGGGTGGAGATTGATCTTCCCAGGCTTGCCGCCTACGAGATTCCTGTTTCGCTGGTAATGGGGAAGATCGCGGCAGAGAACACAACGCTGTCTGCCGGAAACCTGGAGCTCAAGGGAGACAAGTTCCAGGTTCGCGTTCCCGGGGAATTCAAACTGGTTCCCGAACTCGAGGACCTGATCCTCTGTGAGCGACAGGGGAGCCCTGTCTACGTTGGTGACATCGCCACGGTTCTGGATACTGAGAAAGACCTGCAATCGGTGTCGCGCCTTGATGGCAGGCCCTGCGTATCGGTTTCAGTAAAAAAGCGCACGAGGCAGAACTCCGTAGCTCTCATTGACGAAGTCAAGAAGGTGGTGGACGCCTTTACGCTGCCGCCTGGCGTCGAGTTGACGGTTGTCATGGATGAGTCGGAGTACGTCGACATGATGATCGAGGAGTTGGAGAACAACATAGCAAGCGGTTTCATTCTGGTCGTCCTTGTGCTTTTTGTTTTCATGGGCGGGCGCAACAGTCTCTTCGTGGCCCTGGCTATTCCGCTTTCGATGTTGATCGCGTTTGCGGCTATGAGCATGTTGGGCTTTACGCTCAACATGATTGTCCTGTTCAGCCTGGTGCTGTCTGTCGGAATGCTGGTTGATAACGCAATTGTTATCGTGGAGAACATCTTCAGGAACAGGACCCTGGGTAAGTCATCTGCGGAGGCGGCGCGTATCGGCGCCGCGGAGGTCGCCTGGCCGGTCATTACATCGACGCTCACGACATGCGCAGCATTTTCTCCCTTGTTGTTCTGGCCGGACATAATGGGCCAGTTCATGAGCTTCCTCCCGAAAACCCTGATAGTCACGCTTTCGGCGTCTCTCTTTGTTGCCATAGTGATCAACCCGGCTGTTTGCTCGGCCTTTATTACGAAGAACGGAAAGAGGAAAAAGAGGCACCGGGGCGACCATGCGTTCATGAGATGGTATGAGGGTATGCTGCGCGGGGCGCTGGCCAACCGTATTCCCGTCCTGCTTATCGGGATAGGTTTTCTTCTTTTGACGGTCCAGCTCTATGGGCGGTACGGCAAAGGTGTGGAACTGTTTCCGGAGATCGAGCCGAGAAATGCCACGGTTGACGTGAAATTTGCCCAGGGAACGGGTATCGAGTACACAGACAACACAATGAAGCTGGTGGAGGAGAAGCTCAAGAAGTACGACGACGTTAAGTTCTTTCTCACGACTGTCGGTGCGCCGGGGGCCACGGCAATGATGGGCGGGGGTGGTGGCACACACATGGCGCAGATTCATGTTGAGTTCCTTGAATCCTCGGAACGCTCGGGAAACACATCAGAGCTGGTCGGCACGATGCGGGAAGATATAGGGCTGATACCGGGTGCGGAAGTCAAGGTTGAGAAGCAGAGAGAGGGGCCGCCGACGGGTTCACCCATAAGCATCGAGTTGTCTGGAGATGATTTTGATACGCTTTCGGAGCTGTCATCGCGCGTCATACGGGCTATCGAAACGGTTCCGGGACTTGTCGACATACAGGATGATTTTGAGGAGGCCCTGCCGGAGCTGCAGGTTCACGTTGATCGGCACCGCAGTGCAATACTGGGACTTGATACCGGGACGATTGCAGGTTTTCTTCGTACTTCAATTTATGGAATTGAAAGCAGCAAGTTCAGGGCCGATGAAGAGGAGTACGATATTACTCTCAGAGTGAAGAAGGAGCAGCGCGAGAGTTTCAGCATGCTGGACCGCATCTTTATTCCGCTCGATTCGGGCAAGTCGATTCCGCTTTCGTCGGTCTGCAATATTGAATACCGCGGCGGAAGGGGTGCCATAACGCGCAAGGATCAGAAGCGTGTCATTACTATTGGCGGGAACAACCAGGGGAGGGGCGTAGATAAGATCCTGCTGGACGTACAGGAGCGGGTCTCAGGAATAGCACTTCCGAGGGGTTATACGGTTGGCTACGCTGGTGATAACCAGGAGATGGTCGAGTCGGGAGCGTTTCTGAAGCGAGCTTTTGCCGTTGCAATCGGCTTGATCCTTGTGATCCTGGTAGTACAGTTCAATTCCGCGGCCCTGCCATCCATCATTGTCACCTCGGTGCTGCTTTCCTTGATAGGCGTGATGTGGGGGCTACTCATTTGCCAATTGAGATTCGGCGTTATAATGACGGGTTTGGGTGTCATCAGTCTTGCCGGGATTGTCGTGAATAACGCCATAGTGTTGGTTGACTGCATCCACAACCGGGTGACGGACGGCATGACGCCGGACGAAGCTGCTGTTGCCGCCGGGAAGCTGAGGTTGCGTCCGGTTCTTCTGACGGCAACGACAACTATCCTGGGGCTTATACCGATGGCCGTAGGTTACAGCCTGGAGATCCATGAATGGCCGCCGCGCCTGGTCGCCGGTGCCGAGTCGAGCGCCTGGTGGGCACCCATGGCCGTAGCGGTCATTTTTGGACTCGGTCTGGCCACGATCCTCACGCTGGTTCTGGTTCCCGTAATGTACAGCCTGGCAGACCAGGGAGCACGGGCTGTCAAGGGGGCGTTCGGATTTGAGGACGAGGAAGAGGATATTGTAACCTAAACTTGCCATCTTGTGGCCCGCATCACCGGTGTCTTCTCATGATCTTGTTCCGGGCCGCGGCGCGGCGGCGGCGACTGGATATCCAGAAGGACGTGAAGTCTTTGCGGAAGGTATCCATCTGTATCCCGTTGAAAGCGATTGTCGTGGCCTCCCGGGCGTTCTCGGTCTTCCGCATGGCGTCGGAGTAGCTGTCCAGAATACCGGCGTAGTTGGAATGGCGTTCCACGATTGCGGCCTTTCTCAGGTAATAGATGAGGCCCCACGCCAGGGAATAGTTGTGAAGTCTCGTTTCTTCGTTCCCGTCATAGAATTCGCGGTAAGACATTCTGAGCATGCCCTCAACATCGAGTTGGTTCTTGTTCGCAAGTGTCTGGAGACGCGAGGCTTTCTGCCTGTCCTCCATTATGGTCACGAGAGATGAGCTGCCAAGTTCCGCATTCTGGAAGAACACGGCAGTTCCTTCATTGTACCATGCCGATGATTCAGTTCGATCAAACGCGTAATGAAGATACTGGTGAAAAGCCTCGTGGTACACTGTGCGCAGAACGTTCTCCTTTCTGTCCTTGGATGTGTCGCCGGATAGTGGGCGGATCACCAGTTCGCGTTTGTTTGGTATCCATACTCCGCTGGTCCATTTGAGTTCACCGGGAACGTAGGCTTCGTACTCCGCGGGGGTTGCAAATGCCCGCACAACGCTGACGTCGGTGAATTCCAGGGTAGGTGGAATAAGTTTAGCGAAGACGTCACGCAGTCTTTCGATGTCCCGTTGGATCTGCTTGATCATGGTGCGGCTGCGTCCGTCAAGGTTCGAGAGGATTATGTAGTTTTCCGTGTGTACATGCCACCATCCCCGCATGTTACGGATGCTTTCCTCGACCTCTTTGCGGCTTGCTTCCATGGATGGGGAAACATCTGCCGACTTTCGAAAACGTTTATCCTGGAAGGCGGTAGATTTGTCTCTCTCCCGCGAAGACCAGAAGCGAGGTGTGGCGGAGGCAATGAACTGTTCAACAATTGCTTTCCTTGCAGATTCGACGTCGGTCTTCGCATCCAGGTCGAAGTCGGCAAAGAACCAGCTTGATGGCGCGCGCGACTGGCCTATGTAGCGGCGGTTGAACTGGAAGGCGTATCCCAGGCGGTGCCTGTTTGCAGGAAACTCTATCTGCATGACTTCAGTCATGCGCGCAGGTTTCTTCCTGAGAACTGAGGACTTTGCATCAGGGACCCCCGTGAAAGCACGAACCCACGTCTGTATTGTCGATTCGTCCCAGTTCTTCGGGACCAGGTAGCGGAACGCCAGCCTTTCTTCGATTGCCTTCCTTGTGGCGTGCTTGTGCGGGAATCCATCCGGGAGCAATCGCTGGATTGATGCCAGCGCCAGGGAATTGCCGTTCTTATCGCTCCACTTTCCCGCGTACTGCCCCCGGCGCCAGAACTCGGCAGGTGAGAACATTTCGACCTTTTCCTGGCTCGTTCCCCGGGTAATCACGTATGTGTGGACGGTGGGTGAGGGTAGGGGGTGTTCGCTGGCGCCGGGCATAAGCTTCACGCTGAAACCTGCAGACGGCAGGTCTACGGATTTGGCAAATTCCAGCCCCGGCGCACTCCTGGCACCGGCAGTGCCGGGAACCATGGTCCAGAGCACTGCCAGCACACAGATAGACGTCGCCAGCCTCTCTGTCCCCGTAACCAAGCGGCTACGAGAACAACAGGGCCGACATTCAAGTGCAGTTGATTCAGTCACCAAACGCTTCGTCAAAGACCCTGTCTGAGGACGGGAAGTCGAGCCCCTTGACGAATTCGCATGCTTCACTCGCACCGAACTCGCGGTCCATTGCGGCATCTTCCCATTCAACAGACAGCGGCCCGGCGTAGCCAATGTGATTGAGAGTGCGTACAATGGCTTCGAAGTCCACGTCGCCACGACCGAGGCTCCGGAAATCCCACCCGCGTCCGGGTTGGCCGAAGTTCAGGTGCGAGGACAGTATTCCAGTTTCTCCGTCCAGGGTGACCGCCGCATCCTTCATGTGCACATGGTAGATGCGATCCGAGAACGTATTCAGGAACTTCACCGGGTCCACCATCTGCCAATGCAGGTGGCTCGGATCGAAGTTGAAACCGAAAGTCTCCCTGTTGCCGAGAGCCTCGAGAGCGCGCTTCGCCGTGACGATGTCAAAAGCGATTTCTGTCGGATGTACTTCAAGGGCGAACTTGACGCCGCACTTGTCGAACACGTCAAGGATCGGATTCCACTTATCGGCAAAATCTTTGAAGCCCTTGTCCACCATCTCATCGCTGACGGGTGGGAAGCTGTAGATCATGTGCCAGATAGATGATCCCGTGAATCCGTTGACAACATTGACGCCCATGTTTTTGGCGGCACGTGCAGTATCCATCATTGCCTGTATGGCCCACTTGCGTTTTGCCCCGGCTTTGCCCTTGCAATTTGGGGGTGCAAACATGTCCGAACGAGAATCATTGTTCAAGTCGCAGACGAGCTGACCCGCCAGGTGGTTGCTGATCGCAAAAAGTGAGAGTCCGCTCTTCTCGAGGAGCTCTCTGCGGCTTTCAGCGTACTTCTTGTTTCTTGCCGCCTTGCCCACGCTTACGTGGTCTCCCCAGCAGGCAAGTTCCAGGCCGTCGTAACCCCAGTCGGCGGCCATAGGTGCGAGATCCGCAAGCGGAAGATCCCCGAATTGTCCAGTGAAGAGTGTTACAGGTCTAGGCATTGTGTTGCTCCTTTCGTTTGGAGATAAGGTTTGGTGCTACTTCTATATGAACAGATCCGGCACCCCTGTGCGGGGCACCGATTCTGCGAATGCCGGTTACGTTATTTCATTTTGACCCAGCGGGCGCCCATCTTGCTCGACTTAACCACGGCTTCAATGAACTTCATTCCGCGCACGCCGTCGCTTACCTTCGGGAAGTCCAATGAGATTGGGTCGACCTTCTGGCGTGCCTGCTTCGCCCTGATAGTGTCGGCGAAGTTCACGTAGTTGTTTGCGAACGCCTCGAGAAATGCTTCGGGATGACCGAACGGAAGGCGCGTAGCCCTTCCGGCTGCTTCACTCTTTGCGCCGACGTAGTCGTTGCCCCTGCGCCATACCTGGACCGGGCCGTCAATTACTTTGACATACAGGTAGTTCGGATGCTCCTGGTGCCATTCAAGAGCCTGGTTCTCACCGTATACCCAGATGGCCAGACCGTTTTCTTCGCCAATGGAAATCTGGCTTGCATGCAGCAGGCCTTTCGCACCCTTGTTGAAACGCACGAGGCAGTTTCCATCATCATCCAAACGGCGGCCCTTGATGAATGTCGTCAAGTCGGCACAGATCTCCTTGATCTTCAGTCCGGTGATGTACTCGGCGAGGTTCTCTGCGTGGGTCCCGATATCGCCCATGCAACCTGCTGCCCCGCTCTGCTTGGGGTCCGTCCTCCAGGCGGCCTGCTGCTGTCCGTCCCTTTCGATTGGGCGGATGAGCCAGCCCTGGGGGTACTGCACGACTACCTTGTAGATCTTGCCGAGGTCACCCTGCTTCACCATGTCGCGAGCCAGTTTGACCATTGGATAACCCGTGTAGTTATGCATCAGTCCAAAGACTTTCCTGGACTTCTTGACGATGTCCTGGAGCTTAACAGCTTCCTTGACATCCATTGTCATGGGCTTTTCGCACATGACGTTGAAGCCGGCCTCAAGGAAGTCTTTGGCAATCGGAAAATGCCAGTTGTTCGGCGTCGTGATCGATACGAAATCTATCCGCTTGTCTGCGTCAAGGGCGAGTTCCTTGTCGATCATTTTCCGGTAGTCGGTATATGTACGCTTGGAGTCGATGCACAGCTCGCGTCCCATCTGCTTGCTCTTGCGGGGATTGATGTCGAACGCTCCCGCAACAAGCTCTATGCCGCCGTCCATGCGGGCAGCCTTACGGTGTACTTCCCCGATGAAGGCACCCGGGCCTCCGCCAACCATTCCCATCCTGAGTTTTCTCTGCATCTACTTGCCTCCTTCGTTGTTACTGCTGTGACCGCGGTATCCAGAATGCCGCTAAGTCGTTTCAATTTCCAGCGGAGTCCATTTGCTCTCAGACTTGGAACTCCTTGCCACGGCTTCAATGAAAGCCATACAACGGATACCATCCTCCACAGTGGGGTATCCGTATTTCTGTTCTGTAATCTTTTTGCCGCTCTCCGCATCCTCCAGTGCATTTGCGAAACTGTCATATAAATCGACGAAAGAATCAAGAAAGCCTTGCGATGGCGGCAGGGGTATTGCCGCCTTGCTGGTATTCAAGCTGAACTTTTTGAGCGTTTGCTCGTGCTTGCTCGTCTTGATCTTTCCCTCAACGGACTTGATTGTGAGTGTTAAAGGCTCGCGCTGCCTCCAGACGAGGGCACCCTGGTCGCCGTATACGCGCACCGAGAGCGCGTTGTCTTCTCCCACGGCAATCTGGCTTGTCCATATGGTTCCGCGCGCCCCGTTCTCGAATCGTACAAGGGTGCAAGCGTCGTCATCCAGCGTTCTTCCCTTAATGAAGTTTGTCAGGTCGGCCGACAGTTCCGTGACGGGTGATCCAATCAGCATGGATGCTATGAATTCACAGTCGGCGCCAATATCGGCCGCGGAGCCGGCTCGGCCCATACGCTTCGGATCCGTTCGCCATGCAGCCTGCTTACTGCCGGCCGTTTCCATTCGTGTCGCCAGCCATGCCTGGGGGTACTCGATCACAATACGCCTGACCGAACCGATGTGCCCGGATGCGATCAGCTTCGCGGCCTCCCTGAGGGCTGGAGTGAAAGCGTAGCTATGCGCAAGGCAGAAAAGTCTTTCTGTCTGCTTGAGTTTACGTGAGAGGTTAACTGCCTCGTCCATGCTGGTGGTCATCGGTCTTTCGCAGGCAATGTGAAACCCGGCGTCGGCCGCAGCCATGGATACGGGGTAATGCATGTTGTTGGTTGTAAGGATGGAGACGAAGTCCATGCGTTCGCCTTCGGGAAGCTTAGCCTCTTTCTTGAACATCTCCCGGTAACTGCCGTACGCTCGCCCCTTCGCAGGAAGTGCCTCCTCTCCGAACTGAATAGACCTGGTGGATGCGCGGCTGAATGCACCGCATACCAGTGAGATTCGCCCGGTAGCTTTTGCCGCCGCGCGGTGTATCTTGCCGGCGGGACTGTCTTCGCCGCCGCCGACCATCCCCATTAACAACTTCCTGCCCATTTGCTGCCCGTTCCTTGCTAGGCCCAAACGCTGCGGTTAGTACTCACGCCACAGCCTTGTAGCGAAGCTTACCTCTATCCAGAATCAGACGCAACCCCTTTCCTGTGAGAAAGTGCTACATTTTCTAAGACTTTTTTTGTGTGCATTTCGAACGAGACTCGTGCATTCTGTGCCCGAGTTTTCACCCAAACACATTCAATACGGAAAAAGTATGACAGATCAGGATTCAAACGAGTACAGACAGCAGCGACTGGCCAACATGGAGAAGTTGGAGGAACTGGGCTACCCGGCCTACGGAAAAGCATTCGATCGTAGCGGAAGGGTGGCTGGGATTAAGGCGGAGTTTGCCGAGGAGAAAGAGGTCAGGGCATGCGGCCGTCTGATCAGATCCAGAAAAATGGGGAAGAGTATCTTTGCGGATATTCATGACGGTTCGGAGCGTATTCAACTCTATGCGCAGAAGAACGTGATGGGTGAGGAAGCCTTCGCCGCGTTTAAGCTTCTTGATGTCGGCGACCACATTGGTGTGTCCGGACCGCTGTTCCTGACAAGAACCGAGGAGCAGACGATCAAGGTCGAGAACTGGACCCTCCTCGCGAAGTCTCTTCTTCCTCTGCCCGAGAAATGGCATGGCCTGCAGGACGTGGATGCCCGCTACCGGCAGCGGTACCTGGACCTTGTCTCGAACCAGGACGTGCGCGAGCTGTTCAACAAACGAATCAAGGCTGTTCGCGAGATTCGCTCCTTTCTCGTAGACCGGGGTTTCATGGAGGTCGAAACACCAATTATGCAGCCGCATGCAGGCGGGGCTGCCGCGAAGCCGTTTGCTACGCATTATGGCGCTCTTAATCTTGATATGTATCTTCGGATTGCACCCGAGTTGTACCTGAAGCGCCTGTTAGTTGGTGGATTCGACAAGGTCTTTGAGCTGAACAGGAGCTTCCGTAACGAAGGAGTCGACAGAACTCACAATCCGGAGTTCACGATGCTGGAGATCTACGAGGCGTACTCTGACGTTGACGGGATGAAGGAGCTCATCAGGGATCTGATAATACACGTGGCGGGTACCGTGTATGGCACGCAACAGGTGGGCACCGAAGACGCCCCCATCGACCTTGCGGTTCCATGGAAAGAGATAAGCTACAGGGAACTGGTGACAGAGAGGATGGGCGAGGATTGGTATACGCTCGGAATCGACGAGGCACGGAAACGTGCCGAGGCCGAGGGACTCGATATTGATCCATCGTGGGATATGTTGCTCATTAGCCACGAGGTGTATGAGAAGCTCGTCGAAAGAACGTTGATCCAACCAACATTCGTAACCAGGTTGCCTGCGGCCCTTATTCCGCTTGCACGGGCATGCGAGGACGACCCTTCCCTTGCCGACGTCTTTGAGCTGGTAATTGGCGGGCAGGAGATAGCGCCTGCCTACACCGAAATGAACAACCCGCTGGAACAGAGAGCCCGGCTCTCGGAGCAGGCTGGAGAGAATGCCGAGAAGATCGACGAGGACTTCCTTAAGGCCCTCGAGCACGGCATGCCACCTGCAGGCGGCATGGGGGTTGGGATTGACAGGCTCGTAATGTTGATGTCGGGTGTCGATGCTCTCAGGGATGTCATCCTGTTTCCCCAGTTAAAGCCGAAGGTATAGGCGCTGGCCGGGTCCCGCTAACGAAGATGGATCAGCAAGTAACAGCCCAGGATAAAGCCGGAAGCCGCTCTCAAATGAGCGGCAGCCTTTCGTCAATGTTGCCGTTTTCTCTCTTTCTTGCTTTGAAGTACCTGCGACCCAAGCGTTCGTTTGTTTCGGTGGTTACTCTCATATCCGTACTGGGTGTGCTGCTCGGTGTCGCTATCCTCGTGATCGTCCTGTCCGTAATGACGGGCTTTGACAACATGTGGCGCGATAAGATCCTCAGCTTCAAACCGCATCTAACCGTCGTGGGCCGGTACGAGTCGCTCAAAGATCCCGAATCGACTTGCCGCAAGATCGAACGTGTGGAGGGCGTGACGGGCGTTGCCCCAAGTGTCGAGACTCGTGTGTTGATGCAGCACGATGGGAGAACTGCGGCGCCTATAGTTGTAGGGATCGACCCGGCAAGAGCCGAGAGTGTAAGTAGGATTCCAGGCAAAATCATCGTTGGTGATTTTGATGTCGAAGGAGAGAAGACTGTCATAGGAGTGGATCTGGCTCTCCAGCTGGGTCTCTCGGTTGGCGAAACGGTCCTGGTCTATTCCCCCCGCAACGTTATGCAGCCAGACGAGCTTTACTTGCCGGAGGAGCTGGTGGTCTCGGGAATATTTGATATGGGCATGCGTGATTTTGACTCGGGCTTTATCCTGACATCACTGGAGGTCGGACGCGAGCTTGTTGGCCTCGACTCCGGAGCCTACTCGATCTACGTGATGATCGAGGATCCGTTTCTTTTCGAAGATGCCGGTTCAGCCGTCGGTGACGCGGTTGGAATGCAATACGTTGTACGGACCTGGAAGGAGGTCGACAGTCTCCTGTTCGACGCTCTGAGCCACGAGAAGACAATGATGTTCATACTGCTGGTCTTCATAACGATCGTGGCAATCTTCTGTATTACCAATACCTTGATCGTTATAACTGTCCAGAAGACAAACGAGATAGGCCTTCTCAAGGCGCTGGGCTTCTCCTCACAGAAAATCATGGGAGCGTTTGTCTGGCATGGATGGATACAGTGTCTCGCGGGAACCATTGCCGGAATTGGCACCGGCCTTCTTATCCTCTGCAACCTTAAAAATATCGTCAAGTTTCTCACGTCGATGAACGTGGAAGTCTTCCCGAAAGGAATCTACGGGCTGAGTGAAATCCCCTGGGATACTTCGCCCGGCGAAATCTTGAGAATCGCGGCTTTCGTCATGATCTTCTGTACTCTCTCCAGCCTCCTGCCTGCTTACCGCGCGGCAAGACTGGATCCAGTGGAGGCCTTGAGACATGAGTAGCCTGATCAAGGCCGATAACATCCACAAGACCTACGTTCTGCCTGCGAGCACAGTGAAGGTGCTCGGCGGGGCTTCGCTGGAAGTGCGCGAAGGCGAAAGTCTTGCCATCGTGGGTGTAAGCGGGGCAGGGAAAAGTACTTTGCTTCACTGCCTGGGTGCACTGGACCGGCCCGACAGCGGGCAGGTATATATCTCGGGTGAGGACGTGTACGGGGCTTCAGGGAACCGTAGGGCACAGATCCGCTCGGCACAGCTTGGCTTTGTTTTTCAGTCCTATCACCTTCTACCGGAAATGGACGTTCTCGAGAACGTGATGCTGCCTGCCATGGCGGTGAAAGGTTTTGTTCTGAACAGGAACAAGGCAAGAGAGCGCGCGCTGGAGCTCCTTTCCGCGGTCAGTCTTCTTCCCCGCGCTACTCATACCCCGATGGAGTTGTCTGGTGGTGAGCAGCAGAGAGTGGCACTCGCGCGGGCGTTGATGAACGATCCAGCCATTGTTCTTGCGGATGAGCCCACGGGGAACCTCGACGAATCTACGGGGGCACAGGTGCTCGGGCACCTGTTCGCCCTCACACGTGATCGTGATCACGCACTCGTGATAGTAACCCACAGCGAAACACTCGCCGGATCGTGCGACAGGGCCGTTAGACTCGTTGAGGGCGTTCTCGAGCCGATGTGAGTGGTACCCCGCCGGTTTATTCCGCAGGGAACAGAAGGTTCATGAAGTCCGGTCCTGCCATTGCCCCGAGACTCCCGGCAAGACATGCCTGCTCATCGAACACCTGCACCCCGTCGGGCGGTCGTGCTGCCATTCTTACAGCCACTGGAACCGGTGTTCGTGTGTGCTTACCGGAAGCGATCGGCACCGGGTGGTCCGGGAGTACAGCCACGTTTACGGAATCCTCAATGGCTTCAAGCACCGGGGCGACGATGCGAGAGTCGAAGTCCTCTATGGTTTTGAACTTGAGGTCAAGATCCTGTGCATGCGAAACCTCGTCTATCGCCTCGATATGCAGGTAGATAAGGTCGTGAGTCTTCAACTCCCGAATCGCGGCTTCAGCCTTGCCCTCATAGTTGGTGTCTATATACCCCGTCGCTCCAGGAACGTTGACTACGTCCATGCCAAGGCATCGGCCCAGTCCCATTATCACGTCAACGGCTGATATCACGGCGCTGGATATTGCATACTTCTCGCGAAGAGACCTCATTTCCGCAGCGCGCCCTCCGCTCCACGGCCAGATTCCGTTTGCGGGATCGTGCCCCGAGTCCAGTGCGATGAGATTGGCCGGCGCAGCGTCCAGGACGGACGGCGCTTCATGAATGAGTCTGCGCAGAAACGAAGCGGTAGTCTCCGCGCCTGGCGATGTTGCTCTTGGCAGATGGTCATCAACGGCTTCACCATGATTGTCATCGGGCTTCTCGGTGGAGATTTCTGTAGAGAACTCGGGCCCTGAAAGAATCAGCAGGTTCCTGTAACTCAAACCCGTATGAAACCTGACGTCATCGCGCCCGAAGGCGGCATTCAACAGTTCGATCAATTCCTCGGCGTTTTCCTGCGGTAGGTGTCCGCCTGAGAAATCCGTCAGAATTCCCTCGCGCTGGGTCACCAGGTTTACCCGGAAGGCTATGTCATCCTTGCCCAGAGGGATGCATCTGCCGGCGGCTTCGATAGGACCCCTTCCGGAGTATTCAGCGCTCAAATCGCAGCCAAAAACCGACATGTTCGCCACTTCGCTGCTGGTAGGGAATCCATCCGGAAGCGTGAATAGGGTTCCGCTGCACCCGCTTCTTGCGATGGAGTCCATGGCCGGAGTGGATGCTGCCTGGAGAGGCGTCTTGCCTCCCAGCTCTGCAATCGGCTCGTCCGCCATCCCGTCACCGAGGAAGATTATAGTCTTTTTATTCGGCATGATGACTCATTTTGGCACGGCGCTGTCAACATGTCAATTGAGCAGGGCACCTCCCATCCCGTAGATTCTGTAGATCCTGTCAAAAAACTCTCCATATCCGCGCCCACCAGCGGTTCAAATGGCTCATTGCGGAAAAGGCTCAGGAATCTTCTTGCATACTTCTGTGCACACTCTATCATGCATGTGTTCATTAGTATGCAGCTTCGCTTGGAGGGCAAATTGGGAGAAACACAAATAGACGCCAGCAGCAGTAGCCCGACACTGGTTCTGAAGGCTGCGGACGATACCCAGTCGCTATGGGTCCAGAAATGCAAGCTTCTTGTCATTACCGGCCCGATGCAGGGGCGTGAATTCATCGTCAACAAGAACCTCTTCACAATCGGTGCGGATCCGAATAATGACCTAATTCTCGACGATTCCGCCATTTCACGCTGCCATTGTGAGATCCACGTTCTGCCAGAAGGTTATGTCGTCCGGGACCTGGGCAGTACCAACGGCACAATTGTCCAGGGGGTGAAGGTTACCGAGGCCTTCCTGGAGCAGGGAACTGAAATCCAGTTGGGCCAGACACGGTTCGTTTTCTGCCCGTTGCCGGAACAGATGGAGTATGGTCTCAGTGAAAAGGAGGCCTTCGGGTCGCTGCTCGGCAAGAGCATGGCCATGCGCCATGTCTTCCATGTAGCCGAGCGCTACGCGGCTACAGATGCAACTGTCCTGATAGAGGGTGAGACGGGAACAGGAAAGGAAGTCCTTGCCGAAGAGATACACCGTCACAGCCATCGCAAAGACAAACCTTTCATCGTGATTGATTGTGCCTCGTTGGCGAAGGATCTCATCGCAAGTGAGCTGTTCGGCCACACCAAGGGCGCGTTCACGGGGGCCACTTCGGACCGGGTGGGAGCTTTCCAGCATGCTAACGGCGGAACTGTCTTCCTTGATGAGATCGGAGAGTTGGACTCTGAGCTTCAGCCGAAACTCCTCAGGGTGCTCGAGAAGCGCGAGGTTAAAAGGGTTGGCAGCAATGATGTGCGTAACATCGACGTACGCATAATATCGGCAACCAATCAGAAACTGGAAGCCGAGGTGAATGCGGGGACGTTTAGGGAGGACCTCTATTTCCGGCTGACAGTGGTTCATATAGAGCTGCCGCCGTTGCGGCAGCGGAAGGAAGACATAGTGATTCTTGCAGAGAAGTTCCTGAAAGACTTCCGCGGCGAGAGTGCGATGGATGAGGTATCCGATTTTGCTCGAACTATCGAGATCCTGAGGGGACACGACTGGCCAGGAAATGTCAGGGAACTTCGGAACATCGTTGAGATTGCATCTTACGGTGAAGGTGAACCATTAGACCTGAGCTCCCTTCTTTGCCTTGGGCGCCTGAAGTCCCGGTCGGAGAAAGCCACAACTGAGCATTCGGCCGATCGTCCCTTCAAAGAAGCCAAGAACGAGCTAATTGCTGATTTCGAGGTCAGCTACATAAAGGATATCCTCCTCCGGTGCGGCGGCAATGTTTCGCGCGCGTCTCGCGAGGCGGGTATCGAACGCGCCTACCTCCAACGGCTCATCAGGAAATACAACCTGCGATAGGTGCAGCCCCAGGAGTCTCTACACTCTCACGCGGCTCGGATCAGCCTGACCCTCCATTTGTTACATGGACGGAAGATGACTATCTCATTGAAGGCTAGGCCCTCCCGAAGCGGAATCACCCGCCTGGCCAAGCAACGAGCCATCTGCGCTGTGATATGAATCAATGTTAATAGGCTGATACCGAAGTGACGGGTTCTTCTTACCCCACAGCAT
>JASLPY010000102.1 GCA_030744755.1 Kiritimatiellia bacterium
GGTTCAATCTCTCCTCATCGAGACGGGGCGAGCATTTCGGGAGTTATGTTAAGTAGTTCTTAGCCCTGTCTCTTCATTCACAGAGACTTACGGTATCTACGCAACATAATCCCGCACTCCACATCGCAGAATCCTCGAAAACATCCACGGTTGTCGGCTCAGCGCGCGTTGGCTATAGTGATCAATACATAAACCGGAAAGGACGCGTTATGAAGTCTATCACGATTGCGATGTTGGTGGTTGCGGTTGCAGTATCCAGTACCTGCCTGGCGGCGGATGAGTGGGTGTCTCTTTTTGACGGCAAGACCATGGACGGCTGGAAGGCCAGTGAGCACAGCGACTCATGGAAGGTTGAAGACGGCAAGCTGGTCTGCTTCGGACCCCGAAGCCATCTTTTCTATGTAGGTGACGTTAAGGGCGCGAATTTCAAGAACTTCGAACTGAAACTGGAAGTGCTGCTGCATCCCGGGTCGAACTCGGGCGTGTACATTCACACGGCCTACCAGCAGAACGGCTGGCCGAACAAGGGATATGAGGCCCAGGTCAACAATACACACAAGGATCGCAAGAAGACCGGCGGACTGTATGGTGTGAAGGATGTGATGGACAAGTCACCGGCCAAGGACAATGAATGGTGGAGCTACCACATAACAGTGAAAGGCAAACGAATCATTCTGAAGGTGAACGGCGAAGTGACGGCTGATTACACCGAGCCCGAAGACCTGAACCGACCCAACCGCCAGCTTTCCAGCGGCACCATTGCACTTCAGGCCCATGATCCGAAGAGCAAAGCCGAATACAAAAACATCAAGATCAAGCCATTGCCGTAATCACACGGCTGTATTCTTCTTGCGGACGGGCCGCCCACATGTGTTTGGGAACCCAACTGGAGCGCTCTTTACATGGAAGGACCGACAGAAGCCTTCTATCGACCGATCAGAATTCCGATCACCAAGCCAAGGCTGCCGACAAGCAGGCAACCCAGGGACCAGAGACCGCTGTGCTCAGACATTGTTAGAACGACGCCGGCAAAGATAAGCAGAATGCATGCTAACATCGCTGCCCAGAAAAGATACTGCCGTTTGTCGGAATCGATAATAGTCAGCATATTCGACTCATAGGAGGTCTGTTGTCCGAAGAATATCGCGAAGCTCACGACGTGAGCGGCAGGCTCAGCGCACTGCCATTGCATCCAGTTCAAGTTCAAAGAGAAGATCATCTCTGCAAACATCGCTGTGCGCGATAGCAAACAGCATGTGGGGCAGGCCGTGCTTGTGGCAGTAATCCTGCAGTAAGGGTGCGTCGTCGGTATCCTTGAAATAGGCGATTGCCCGGGTCGTATTGTTCCAATCCATCCCGCGTGACAGCAGGATACCTTCCACTACTTTCATCGTATGGGCGATCTGCTTAGCGGTGTCGTCAATATAGATTGTATTGCCGTCGGGGTCGATGCTGGCAGTGCCTGATATGTAAAGCTTGGAGTGATCAGGCAGGCTGACCTGAACGGCTCGACTGAAGGAACTGCGGTAGTCCAGGGCAGGGCACTGCAGCGGTGACGGGACCTCCTCAATCCGGATTCTGTCGGTCTTTGTTTTCATTGCGAGAAGCCCGGTCACAAGAGCTCCCTCGGCGGGATTGGATGTTCCTATCCCGGTGCTGGCCGGGACCATCCTGTCGAAAACGCCTCGTTCCTCAAAAAACTGTGTCCGGACGACGTTGAACGGGTCGTACCATGAAAGGAGATCGTTGAGATAGAGCCAGGTGCGTACGACGTTCGAGAAATCCATGCCGGCTTCGGCCAGCGCCTCCTCCATCTTTTCAAAGGTCTTCCTGGCCTGCTCTGTCCGTGAAAGGGAAGTGTCGGTTTCCTGCAGGTTGCCCAGCAGGCAGTACTTTGCGTCATCATCTTCATATGTCGTTCCAACGCATTGGCCGTCGAGATGTATGCGTCCAACCGGGGTCCCTGCAATCGCGTAGACTTGCATGCCCGTCAAGTGGGTGCCGGAACAGGCATCTCCCTGCAGCCAGGTAACTGGCCAGTCGATGGGACCACAGGCATCTGCCAGGGCTTTCATTCCCTTACCGTGAAGTCGGCAGCCTCCAAAGACGTACTGCTTGAGAACGGTCGCATTCTTTTCAGCAAGGAATTCCCGCATCTTGTCAAACATATCGAACGATCTTCCGTCACCCTCGGGGTGCACGGTGAGGTAGTACTCCTCAAAATCGGGTCTTAAAAGAGAAACGGCAGCAATGCCTTCTGACGTTGTGGTTACCAATTCTGTTGAAGTATCTGTAATCATGATCTTCCTATTCCTATATTCTGGCGGATTATAGCCCAATGGATGTGTAAAAAGCAATAGATGCACTGAAAAGACTGACAAAAACAGTCAGATTTGCCTGTGAGAACGGGTAATCTGGTCGAAAAGGCCTGAAATGGGGCAAGAAAAAAGCGGCCCATGGGGATGGGCCGCTCTCATGTGGAGTGCGCGAGTGGTAGGGCAAAGGGATCTTTGTCCCAAAGGTCTGCAATTGTCAGCCACAGCATATTGGTTTGGGCAGTTCGAGTTCCAGGCGTGCTTCACCTTCCGTCTTCTCTTCTTCTTCGGTTTTCTCGCCTGCCTTCACACCATATACTTCGGCCTCGATGTAGTGATTCATCTCGCTCGAAGTGCTTCCGTTGCTGTAGAAGCGTATGTAGCGTCCCTTCGCGCCCTTGCAGCCAAACAGTATGCCTTTGTTGGTCTCTATGTACTCTTTGTCTTTACCCATGCCGAGGCCGGATGAATTGTCATGGTCGTTGTTGAACACCACCTCCGATGTGACGAAGTCAGGATCATCGGAAACCTGTACAACCACGTCATGGTATACCCGTCCCTCGGAATGATAGTGCCACAGCGCGATAGCGTGAAGTTCCGACGATTCGGCAAGATCAACCTGTATGTACTGCCTTCCGGGGCCCAGCTCGACGAAAGATCCGTCGGTGCCTTCCTTGTCGCCATCGCTGAGGAAGGAGAGTTCACCGATTATCGGCATTGAATCGCTCGCCGTCGTCGGCTTGCTGATGGCGAGGTTCTTTGCGCCCTTCGGGATCATGATCACAGGCGCAATGTAGTTCTTATGTCGGGAGGAGGCTACCAAGTTGGCCGACTTGATTGTTTTGGGCGTTCCAGTGAACTGGGGTGCCGGCAGATCCAGGCTGAGCCTTGTCCCCCGAACAGCCAGCATAGGCCTCTCGGCGACCTCTTCCGGTTCCGGTTCGTTGTCAACTGCCGGAGGCCCCTGTTCCGGGGCCTCGCTAATTGCGACCGTATTCTCAGGCGTTGGCACGGCGCCTTCCTGTCCGTCATCTTTACCGCGCATGTGCAGAATTGCCGCACCCACACAGATAATGATCGCGGCAGCCGCGGCAAGGGTCACAAGGGGACGGCCCTGCCATTTCACGCTTCCTCCTTGTCCACTTTGCTCAATCTCCCGCTCCAACGTCTCATGCTGTTTGTCTGTAAGTGTCATTTCTACCTCCTCCGCTAGACCGCGTTCAATGAGTTTGCCTGTCTTCCTGCACTGATCCACCAGGACGCGCAACTCAGGGTTGTCTGCAAGTTCCGCTTCCACCTGCGCCGATTCGCTTTCTCCCAGTTCGCCCAAAGCGTAGGCCAGGTATTTCGGATCGTCTCCATTGTCATTCATGGTCAATCCTCCGCTCAGGTTGTCGGTGCCAGGACGGCATCCGGGTTGATTCCTTTTCTTATGGCCTTAACTGCCTGGTGAAGCAGCAGGCCCACATTCGATACGCTCAGCTCGGTTACGCCGCTGATGTCTCTGTAGCTCAGACCATTCTGGAACTTGAGCCTCACGACTTCCTGTTGACGTTCAGGCAGCGACTTGATGAGCTCCCGCACCCGGGTAAGATCATCCTCGCGTTGAAGGGTCTCGGCAGGGTGGGGCTGCTCAACGCTCATCGATTCCAGGTGAGAAGTTTCCAGGGTTGTCATTCTCTTCTCCTTTCGGAGTATCTCGAAACACCGGTTTCGGCACACCGTAAACAGCCACTGGGCCAATCCGTCCTCGACCTTTTCCCTTGGCTGCCTGCAGAGCTTTAGGAACGTATCCTGCACCGCTTCCCTGCCCCGCCCAAGATCCCCCGACAACAAGCGGTTAGCATAGGCGATTAGATGCCCTTCATGCGCTTTGACCGCCTCCCTGATCCAGTTTCCTGAATCCCGATCATCTCGTTGCGTTGTGTGATCAACTCTCATCCGCTCCCTGTACCCTAAAATGTCGTGTATCCTGCCTTCTAAATACATAATGCGCGAGATGGTGTTTTATTAGGGAAAATCGAGAAAAAGTTGCGGCAGGGGAGATCTGCGCTGTTCATCGCCTTCAGCGAAGATGTGGGTGGTGTGCCGGATACCCAGCGTAGGCTTCGCCAACGCTGGGCTTTCCTGTATATCGCCTTCGGCGAACCGGGGCGGACGATTACAAAGAGTGCACTTGGCCGAAAGCCATGAACAAGTTGTTCTCGGCTGTCCCCCCGCTCATCTCCCCAGGTTGACAATCAGCCAGATCAAGGCGATGCAACCTGCCACGCCGACAGTGATCCAGGCCAGCCCTTTGACATCATAAGCGGTCCAGCGGCTGAACTCCCAGTTGCTGTTTGGGATCATGCGTGCCGCGGCCGTGCGTTCGGGATTCTCGAGGTTGAGCGCCAACTCACGGTTATCGAGTTCTTTGTCCCCGGTCACCGGGGTATGCATCTTGGCGAAGAAACGGTCGAGCATCCGCTTGTCGTCCGGTCGGGTCAGCAGGGAGAAAAGTATCACCACACCGAATGGAACAAGAATCCTCAGGATCGCCCGCAGCGATTCATTGAGCGCATAGGGGTTCCGGCTCAGATCCCAGCCCAGTTTACTCAGAACGACCAGGTCCACATGCAGCATGCCCTTGCCCTGCCGTACGCCGTTATCGTCTGTTGTAATGCCGCCCTTCCAGAAGACCGCCTTGCGTTCCGGCTTGAAGGTCCTCTGATACTTTTCGCCGACCTCGAGCGGGTTCGGTCTGGCCCCGACGGCCGGCCTCTGGTTGCCTGCTTTGTCCCATGCCGCAATCTGTTCCAGGCGCAGCTCCACATCCATCCGCCCTGCCACACACTCGACCTGTACCGGCACCGGATCGGTCCTGACCATCAATGCCCCAGCGCTTCGTATCGCCGGAATCAACGGGAGGAACATGGGGAGAATGAGCGTATAGATCAGCATCACCCCAATGCATACCCAGGCGGCTGTTTTTGTGGCTCGACGCCATAGCATCCCCATCAGAAAGGCGGCACCGATAATCGAGTTGAAGCCAATGATAAACTTCACCATGGATATCAGGCCGGTGAAGTAGAACGCCACCGCCAGGCTCAACAACAGGAAGAGCACATTAAACCCCCGTCCAGCCCAGATGTAATGATGCTCGGAGCGTCCGGTCACAAGGGGCTTGTACAGATTGTGGGTCAGCATGGCCGATGAGGTCAGCATCAGGGTGTCGGCGGTTGACATGAGGGCACCCAGCATACAGACCACCATCAGCCCCACCAGGCCGATGCCCAGGGGACCGAGCAGATCTTTCACCATGTGCCCCCAGAGCAGGTCCGGATTGTTCATCTTGCCGCCGTACAATACCAGTGCCAGCAGAGCTACCAGTCCCCAGGCCACGGTGCAGTAGCGTTTGAGAAAGTTCCCGGTCACGCCACCCACACGCGCACAATTTTCATCCTTGGACGCCCCCATCGATGCCAGTGCATTCGGCTGGGCCAGGCCGTTGACGATGCCCATGACAGCGAAGGAGAGCAGGAAGTACCAGGTGAATTGCTGAATCCCGGGGGATCCGAATATCTTCGTAAAGTGGGAGGGCACGGTCTGCTGTATGGCTTCGAATGGCCCCAGCAGCCCGGAGGTTCCGGCCACCGCATTGGCTTTGAACATGGCAAAGTGGATCAGCAGCAGAGACAGCAGGATGATCCCGAATCCCTGCAGGGTGTCGGTCAGCGCCGCCGCCTCCAGGCCGCCGGCGCAGGAATAGAGAATTACCACCACCACGATAATGGCCAGAAGCCAGGCATGATTGATATAGGAGAAAATCTTGCGCGGGCCCTCTTCGCGCAACTCCTGAAGTTTCGTCTGCTCAGCGGCAGTCAGACCGGCCAGATCGGCAACCTCCAGTCGGTCAAGCTCAACGGCTCTCTCGTATTCCGCCTGTTCGACTTGCGACAGCTCCGCGACCGGTCTGCTTGCCACGGCGCAGACCGTCTTGCTAAGAGCATTGAGCCCCAATCCCACCAGCAACGACAGATACATCACGGAGATCAGTGCAAAGGTGGCCCCCATCCGCTTCGAACCATAACGCTCCACAAAGAAGTCAGCCAGGGTCAGCGTACGGATCCGACGCCACCAGCGGTTGGTGAACCAATAGATCGGCATCACCATCAGCCCCTGGCCGATGGCGAACATGATGCCGGGAGCCCCGTTCTTCATAACGCCCGCCACCATCCAGGTGGCATGTTCGCTCGAGGTCGCCTGCCCGAAATTCGTGAAGGTGGTCACCAGCTTGCCAAAGCGGCGACCAGCCAGGAAGAAGTCCTCCTGTTTTTTGATGTGCTTCGACGCGCGAATGCCGATGTATAACAACGCCAGGACAAACCCGAGCATTACTGCCAGGTCAAGAAGATGGAAGCCCCAGATTGTCATGTGTGTTCCTTGTGTCGTCTCACAATCCTCTCACTCAACTCCAAATACGCCTTGCTGCTCAAATGCCCATTCTTATCAGTCCAGGCCCAGGCCTGGAAGTTCTTTTCGTTCGAGCCGAGATCCAGGTCCAGCAGGTGGGCATTGGGATCTTCTTTGGTGACCTCAACCTGCGCGTTCAAGAGGGGGACAAAGCTCTCGTCCCCGTGCTGGAACAGGTGCTTTCTCACAAAGATCTGCAGGTCCGGGATGCCGGTGTCTTTACGTAATGCGGCAAACAGCGCCCGAAGATTCTTGCCATACTCCTGCGCCTTCGGCCGGTCCGACTCGCCCTGGTCCCAGTAGAGGCCGATGATCCGGACTTTCCCGTAGCGCTTTTTCAGATCATCCATTGCGCCGTTGAACTGCTTAATGAAGCTCTTGTAATCCGGTCCGAGACCGGCCGCCCACTGGGTATGCAGGTTGTGGCCGCCGGGACCGTGCTTGACGAAGAACTTGTCCGAATCACGATACTCCTTCTCCAGCAGCATGGCCATGGGGAGTTCAATGCCATGGCGCCATGGATCGCGATAGCCGCCCATCAGGTTCTTACCCGGCGCCAGGCGTTCGAAGCTCTTGGTCCAAATGTAACTCCGCGGGTAGGCTTCCGTGGTGGTCGGGATACCGACCTCCTCAGCAGTCGAGCCCGGAATCGTTGGATGCTTCTCATGCATGCCTGCTTTCTTGTTCGTCTCCGGCGAGAACGCGGCCACGCCGCCGGCATTGGACTGGCCGGCGATGAGAAAGACCAACGCCTCCTTCGACAGGGTGGCAGCCTTAGCTCCCGTGGCTTCGGCGCCCGCCCGTTGTTCGACCAGCCAACGCGCAGCGCTGTTCTGTTCCTCCTCGCTCAAGGCGCGGTTATAGAGCAGGATGCCGGCGATATCGCCTTTGAAATAGCGCGACTCTCTACCGGGCTGACGTCCAATCAGGAGAGTGGCATTGTGAGTGAACGAAGTCAGTTCGCCCTCCGCGTTCTGATAGCTGTATGACACGGGCCTGCCGTCGACACTGATCGTGACCTTCTCAACACCCCGGGCTTTCGGATCGAAGCGGGCCGCAACCACCGCGAAGCGGGTCAACACGTTTACACGCGCCTGGCGGTTGACCTGCTGCCGGGCACTGGCGCCGCGGACCACCGCAGCCACCTTGCCGTCACCGTCGACCTGCAGGCGGTAGTTCATCATGAAATTCTTGCCGTCGATCTTGCCGATCACCACGCCCGGGCCGCCGGTCGCGCGTACCAGGGAGATGATTGTCCATGCTTTGAGGTCCAAAGCGTCGCTGTCAGAAATGCTGAGAAAATCATCCTTGCCATCGAAGCGCAGGACGGGCTTGCCTTTGTCCGTTACCAGCTGCGGCCGTTGCGATGCATTTGCACTGTCATTGACTTCGGCAAGTTTGTTGCCAACTAGGTCCAGAACCAGTCCGTCGGTGATCAGCTTCGGCTTGGCGCCCCCAAAGGGAGGGCCCTTGGGTTCCTTCGGTGGGGGAGACGACTGCGGACCGGTGGAAGCTTGCGAGGTCCCGGGAGACAAAGGATTCAGCTTGCTCCGCGGTGTCATGGCGAACGCGAACCGTTCCAGCTTCACGGCGCCGGGGACGCTGCTCTTGAAATCAAGCCGCCGGATGAAGCGTTTCTCAGGCGAATCGCAGGAGACGGGCGTTCGGGCGCCCGCCTTCAGAGTCACGGTGTAGTCCTTCGTCTCCCGGTCATCCCAGCTGTCGTGCAACGTGACGGTCACGGTTACCTCGGCCGCCTGTGTGCCGTGATTGACCAGCTGGAGTTCGGCCTTGTCGAGGACATCCTTGAATCCGCCGTAGCTTGCTGTACTCCGCTCGCGATGTTTGCCGGAAAAACGGCGGCGGTAGGGACCATTGAAGGGCTTCGCTTCGTCCAGCGTCGGAATCTTGTTGATGAAATCTGATACGATCAGCTCGAGCCCGTCGACCGGCAAGCCCATTGTCTTCATGCCACTCTTGCTTCGTCCAGTTGGCACAACTGGACGTACTGTAGGGCCAGTTGTGTCAACTGGCCCCCGTTCACGGCCAGTCGCCGGCACAAAGCCCTTTTCACGCCGGGAGAGGAAAAGAGACTTCTCTCCGTCCTTGCCGTACGGAAGCAGCACGCTAGCCGAGGGTTTGCTCATCGCTGTGCAATCCCAGGCACCAGTTTGTCGAACCATGAGCGGCTTCCTCGACGGTTCGGCCAGTTTGGCCAACCGCTCGTGAAGCGCAAGCACGGCCAGCATCCAGACATCTCCCGATGGATCGGTCACGGACTCGATTTCGTAGTAGTCATCCTGGCTGGTGAACTTCGGCAACGGCGACGCTTCGTCCAGGAACAGGTCGACTGCCAGCCGGCCGAAGTGATCGGCCCGATGCAGATAGGCCGCGTTGCCGGTCAAGTCGTGAGCGGACAGCATCAGTTGCATGGCATTGCCGACATTCACGCCCCACACGGCCCACTGGATCTCGGGGTTGATGCTCATGTAGATCTCGGCGATATCCAGTACGGCCCGGCGGTAGCGTTTCTGAAGCTCGGGTGAGTCGTTGCGCTTCATACGCTCGTGAAGCATCACCGCGAAGCCGGCATAGTCCTTGCGGTCCTGCCAGGGACCACCAATGATATCCAGTCGATCCGGGTTGTAACCACCGGTTGCGCGCAGGTAGCTCTTGACCGGACCGACACGCTTCACGTCGAGCAGGTTGTCCGCGACCTTCAGGTAGGCTGCGTCGCATTTGCGCCCGTAATCGCGCATCCTTGCCGCCAGCTCCGGCTCCTGCGCCTCAACTTTGTCGGCAAAGTCATCCAGGCGATTGGCTGCAATCATATAGCCCAGGTACCAGGCCCACTCACCATAGTTGCTGCAGGGCGCCAGGTGACCGTTCGCGTCGCGCAGGTTCTCCCAGCGTTTCAGGATCGTGCTGATCGCCCGCACATACTCCGGGTCGGGGCTGGCGAGATGGGCTTCGGCCCAGGTGGCAATCATGGCCGAACCGGGCCAGGGGAACTCCATTCCGCCGCCCGGGCCGTGCTTGCTCGAATTGGCATGCCGGTTGAAGTCGCCGGTCTTCTTGTCCCTGACGTAGTGGTCCCAAAGCCCCATGGCATAGCGTCGCAGGGCCTCGGGATTCAGCTTCCAATACGGCCATACGTGATTGAATTCAAACGTCCCTCCTCCACCTTCTTTGGAGACATTCCAGGACGTATGGGTGCCCCATGGATAGAGTCCGATTCCGGTCTGGCAGTTTCCCAGCCACCAGGAGGCGGTTTTGTCGGCTTCCTCGGCGTATCGCTTGTCGCCAGTGACTTCGCTAAGCCGGTGCATTAACTTCAGCAGCGTCAGCTGATCCAGCGGATCCGCGTTGCCGTAATTGCGGTCCGATCCGCGGAGCTCCCGATCCCGCTCCCACCCCGGCATGAACGGTTTGCGTTTCACGTGGGCGAAAGGCGGAGAAATCATCTTGCCCGTGTGCCGGTCCATCCCGGTCACGAACAGCGGTGTCTGTTTCGGGCCATAGACATCGCGTCCATGCTCGATCATGAAGTCGGCGTAGGCCTCGGCGATGCCCACGTAGTCGTACTCGGCCAGAGTCTTGCGCCAGGCCTGCTGCTGTTCCGGCGTCAGGGATTTGGGCGCCGCCTCGCCCTGCGCAGCCACACCGGTGGCCAAGAAGCCACAGGCGCAAACTATTGCGCAAAGGCCTGAGAGTCTGGTCCCTGTTCTGTTTGTCATTGTGGTCTTTCTTTTTGGACTAGCGACTACTAGCGACCAGCGACTCGCGAGTTTTCATGACGCAGTGACGCGACGACTCGCGATGGTAAACGCGCCTGTCCCGCCGTAGCCTTGGCGAAGGCGGATCGCGCGTCCCATTCGCCCCGCGCGTCGCAAGTCGCTGGTCGCGAGTCCAAAATTCCAAATTCACCCATTCTATCCCGCGGCCACAACCGCAACCAAGGGACGTTTTGCGCATGAAACGGCCTGTTCTGCGTACTTGCATCCGAGATGTAGCAGCGTCCCCACCGGTCGCTCCCACTGTTCATCGCCTTTGGCGAACTGGGAGGCGGGCTATCACAAAGAGCCTTTCCCCCAATAGGAGATGGATTGTTTGAGATGCTGTTTCGCGGGTTGCCTGATCCCGAATCCGATGACGCCAATGGGGCCTTTGTAGTTGAGATCCTTCAGGACCTGAAAGAGCCCTTTGATGTCGTAGCTGCCCTGGCCCAGGGGCTGGATGAGCTTGTCCCAGCCCATCTCCCTGGTGTTGCCGGTCTCGGCGCCGGAGACCTGAACGATGAAGAGCTTGGGAAGGGCTTTCTTCAGGAGCGGCGCGAGATCCTGTATGCCTCGCATCTTCAGTTGATGACAGAGCGTGAGAGATACGCCTACGTTGTCGTCGGCCACGAGGTCGGTAACGCGAAGGGCCTCCTCGAGCGTCTCCACGTGATTGTTGATGTGCGGGTAAATGGCGATGCGAAGGCCCATGGGTTTCGCCACGGCATTCAGGCGTTTGAGCTCGCGGGCCGCGTCGGCATCGCTTCCGCCCTTGCGGGTTAGCTGCACCCAGAGGATCGCGCCGCTCCCCTTGAGCGCCTCGATATCCTTGAGAGGAAGGGCCGAAGCCTTCTCCTTTTTCGAGACCGACAGGTGCATCATCAACGCGTGCATCTTGACACCCCGGGCGGTCATCTCCTTGACCGCTACCGCCGTCGTCCCTGGCCGCCACGTCACGCCGTCGTAGCCAAGATCGCTCAGGAGAGCGGCCTTGTCGGAAATGCTCTTCACGTCACGTATGCCGTTGTCCATTGCGAAGAACTCATTCTCCGCGGCAGAAGAAACCTGCGGGAGGAGCACGGCGGTTCCCAGTGACGCCGCTACTACCGCAAGGACTGCTATTTCCATGTTATGCATGTTGTTTCTCCTTAAGCGGCGAAGCCGCATCCAAACTTTGTCGCGAGCTTTGTCCTGAGCTTTGTCGACAAGGCTCGCGACAAAGCTCGCGACAAAGTCATCTTTTACGAGATCGCACGTCTAGGCAATCTTCTACGCAAAACGCACAGAACTCACTGTTTCAGCGGAGCTGGCTAGTTCTTTTGGAACCTACACATTCTCGGGTACGACAAACGGTTTGCGGTAATTGCGGGTTGCCAGTCTGTTTGCTTCATTCGCGAGTGTGCCGGTGAATTTCTCTGTGTCGGGATCGAATTGCAGGCCGGCTCCCAGTGTTATCCTGGTTCTGTCGGGATCGACACTGTTGGCCTCGAGATGCTTGTGAAGCTGCTCAAAGCGGTCGGTGACGAACTTCGTGGTCTTGAGCGACTCACGAATCTCGTCGGGCGAGGCTTCCTGACCGAGCCGGTGCGAGATGTTAGCCATGTGGCTGAGTGAAGCGGAAACATGGCCCTTGGGGATATGCGCGTTCAGATCGCTCGACTTACGGCTGCGGACGGCCTTCAAGAAGTTGGCGCTGTGACCTCTGCCTCCACCGCTCTTGAATTGCTTGATTTTGTTGCCGCTGTTGTCATACACCACGCCACCCCCGACCCCGCCGGAGAAATACCCATTTTCGCATTCGATCACGATGCCTACGCGAGCTCCACGATAATGATCCATAGCGTTCATGCCGCTCTTCATAGGCAGGCCGCGGACTTCGAAGATCAATGGCGCCTTTTCATAGTCAAAGAAAGCAAGCTGCGTATTTGCGGTTTCAGCGTCATCATCATATCCAAATCGCCCGCCAATACTGATCACCCGACGTGGAGGGCGATCCTCACCAAGAGCCCAGCGACACATATCCATCTCATGAGCGCCCTGGTTTCCTATGTCGCCATTGCCTGTAGCCCATACCCAATGCCAGTTATAATGAAGGCTTTTCCGCATCAATGGGACCAGGGGCGCCGGCCCGGTCCAGAGATTGTAGTCGATGTAGTCCGGAACCTTAGTTGGTTTGGTGACCTTACCGATACTGGTTCGGCGTTTGTAACAGAACCCGCGCGCACACAGGATCTTGCCAAGATTACCTGCCTGGATATATTCAAATGCCTCTTTCAGTGCAGGGTCAGAGCGGGATTCGGTTCCGGCCTGAACAATCCGGTTGTACTTCTCGGCAGCCAGCACCATCTGACGGCCTTCCCAGATATTGTGAGAAACCGGTTTTTCAACTTTGACATCTTTGCCAGCCTGACATGCCCAGATAGTCATAAGAGAATGCCAATGGTTAGGAGTGACCACACAAATGGCATCCACATTCTTGTCATCGAGCATCCTGCGTATGTCGACATACGCGGTGACCTTCTCTTTTCGTGCTTCGAACTTCTTCGCTTCACGAGCCAGAACCCGCTTATCAACGTCGCACAGAGCGACCACGCGAGCGCCTTTCATTTTGTGAAATCGAGCAATATGCGTACGCCCGAGACCGTTCATTCCGACAATCCCCATACGGATGTCGTCATTCGCCCCCGTGACCTGGGACCACGTGGTAGCGGGTATACTCGAGGCCAGACCGGCTCCAGCCGCGGTGAGTACGGATTCTCTCAGAAATCGTCTTCTATTGGTGCTATTTGTCATTATGAACTCTCCGCCCTACAGACTATCATCCTTCAATGCTGGCATCCCTCCGGGATGCAACGCCTTCTTTCCGTATCGTATCCGGTGGTGTCGCTCGTGCCTCGCTCAACCACCGGTCCCATGATACAACACACCCATCCCAGAGGGATGGCAGCAACGCCTTCTCATTCGCCCATCTCCGCACCCGCCGGTACCACACCGAGGATCACATAGCTTCCGTGGCCGATCATTTCCAGGGTTTGTTTTCCTTTGTCATACTTGAAAGCGTGGACGTTGACCTTGGGAAGCTTGAGCTTCCCATCGCCAATGTCGGCGACATCCTCCAGAACAGAGTCGATACCGCCGCGGTCATCCGCGTGGGCCACATGTTCGAGCGCGGGCACCCGTAACCATTCTTTGGCATCGGAATCAAAGTAGCCTACCAGCACCTTGACCGGCTCGTACACCTCGAAGTCGATCTTGATGATGCCGCCTTTTCTTGGCCTTCTGATGCGGTTACTGATTCATCGAGTCACCAAGCCTTTCATCCTACGGCCCGCCTCGCACCTCTACCAAGGTACAATCTACGCACGCGACTACCCGTTTTGCGCACAGTGATCCAGACCGCTGCCGGTGGGTTCCGGACGTTTTGCCGTCTGCTTTGACCTTCCTGAAGCCCGGGCCCGCGGGCTGGCGCAGAAGCTCCGTTCCGGCCTGGCCGCCGAGGCGAAGGCATCTCCCCCAGCCAGTACCGGAAGCTGGGAGCGATGAAGGTGTGATAACGAGATCTTCAGGATTGACATATCAGGCAATGTGTAACACAATGTCCACATCATGAAGACAGCCACCATCAGACAAGTGCGCAACGACTTCGGCACGGTGCTTTCGTGGGTGCAGCAGGGAGAGGAAGTCACGGTGCTGAAACGGAAGACGCCTGTTGCCCGGATCTGCCCGGCGCGGCCCGAGGCGCCGGTCAAAGTCATAATGCCGGATTTCGCTGCCCGTGCGAAAACCACGTTCGGCAAGAAGAAGACGCATCTCTCAGAGACGGTGCTGGAAGAGAGAAGAGGAAGCCGGTGTTAATCTATGCCGACACCAGTTTTCTGATCTCACTTTACGGCCAGGACGCGAACAGTTCGGAAGCTCAACGGATCGCGGCCGGCCTACAGGCTCCTTTCGCTTTCACTCCCCTGCACCGCCATGAAGCCCGTAATGCCGTTCGGCTGGCCGTGTTCCGGAAGGACATTACCATCGGAGAAGGCGAGGCCGTCCTTGCTGCGATGGAGCAGGATGAGAAGGCCGGGGTTCTCGCAAGGTCGCCTGTCGCGTGGGCCGAGGTGTTCGACCAGGCTGAGGCCTTGAGCGCCGCACACACGGCAGACTTGGGAACACGGGCCATGGACATTCTACACGTTGCAGCGGCCTCCGCCCTGGGCTCGGAGGATTTCTTCACCTTCGATGCACGTCAAAAGACGCTGGCGGGTAAGGCCGGGCTGAACGTTCAACCTGGGTAGCATGGCCTGCTGCTTCCCTTCCGGACTCGTACATCTCGCCCAATCGGAAAGAGCGTTATCCAGGAGATGGAGCAGAAAGCCGCTCTCCTAAGGGATGAGTTCCCTGGCAAGACCACTCAGAATGTCCTCGTATACCATGGATCCATCGCCGGCAGCGTCAGTAAATCGCCCTACATCTACCGAGCTCTCAGCTCAGACGTGCTGTTCTCGTGACCCCGTAAGTCGTGGCCTTCCTCATATCCAAGGAATTCCCAATATTCAAGTGCGCGAGAATCGATATCCGGCCTTGACTCCGGTTGTGTATTATTGGAGTATGTATACATACCATGAGTTACATACCCAGCCACAGAAGGAACTGAACAATGAATGCGGTTGTAGCAGAACGAGGACAGGTTACCATCCCAAAACAATTTCGTGATCGTTTGGGAATCGGACCACACACGGTAGTTGATTTTGAACAGCGCGGCAGCCAGCTCGTCCTGACAAAGGTCATTGATGAGGACGCCGTGTCACGTGTCCTTGGATGCGTACGCACGAAGAAGAGCACAGATACGATTTTGCGTGAACTTCGGGGCGAGACATGATCACGGCAGTCGACACAAGTGTGCTCATCGACGTCTTTACCAACGACCCCACCCACGGACATGCTTCGGCCACAGTGCTGCGCCGATGCCTGCAAGAAGGGACCCTAACCGCTTGCGATGTGGTCTGGGCCGAGACGCGCGCGGTCTTCGCGGATGACGCCGCTTTTGAAGCCGCCATGCGGACCTTGGGCGTCAAGTTTTCAGCCCTCACCGAACGCTCCGCGGCCGATGCAGGTTCCAGATGGAAGCGTTACCGAGCGTCGGGAGGCAAACGGGTGCGCGTTATGGCGGATTTCCTGATCGGCGCCCATTCCCTCCATCAGTCCGAGCGCCTCCTCACACGTGACCGTGGGTATTATCGCAAGCATTTCAAAGACCTTTCACTGCTCACGCCATAACGCATTCCTGGAGCCCGCATTCCACATTCGGCAACCTGCCCGCAGTGCTGCGCATAGCGCTGCAGGCGGGTCGGCAATTCCCCCTGTAAACGCCGGTCGAAAAGTGCGGCATTAAGGCGGTCGGTTTAAAAGTGCGGCACCCTGAGTAGACCTTCATTTG
>JASLPY010000103.1 GCA_030744755.1 Kiritimatiellia bacterium
ACCCGCCTGAAGATGAATAATTTTATTGTTACCCTGGCAATGCAGCTGACCTTGAGGGGTCTTGCCTTGACCCTTTGCATGGGAAGGAATATCGCGGGTATTCCCGATACCTTCAGGTTTCTGGGAACCGGCAAAGTGGGACCGATACCTGTTCAGATCATTGTGACGCTTCTCTTTGTCGGGGTTTTCTACTATTACTACAAAGTGTCCTCTTTCGGCAGGGACCTTTACGCTACCGGAGGAAATCCTCACGCCTCTTATGCGTCAGGGTTCAATCCGAGAAAAACGATAACCAGGGCTTATATGATCAGCGGTTTTCTGGCTGCCATTGCCGGCTGGATGCTCCTGGGGAGGGTCGGGGAATCAACGATCTTCCTGGGGTCCGGATTTACGATAGAGACGGTTGCTGCCGCCGTGATAGGGGGGATCGCGCTGTCCGGGGGACGCGGCACTGTCATGGGTGCCTTTGCAGGAGTACTGCTGTTGTCTGTTGTTGATAATGGATTGAACCTGATGCAAATGAACCCCAACGCTGTTAGAGCCGTTAGGGGGCTCATCATTTTGATAGCTCTCATCATTGAAGCCCAGAAACTAAGGTATAAGCCGAGAATTGTGGGATGAACATGGAAAAAGAACAACTGGCAAGCCTTGAGGCAAAGGCGAAAGAGATCAGGTTTGAATTGCTCAAGATGTTCGGTACGGGAAAGCACCACCATTTTGGGGGTTCCTTCTCCTGCGTGGAAATCATGACGGCCCTCTACTTTTACAAGATGAATATTTCACTGGAAGACAGAGCGTCTCCCGTGAGGGACAGATTCATTATGAGCAAAGGGCATTCCGTCCCTACGCAGTATGTCATACTGGCCTTGCTGGGATTCTTTCCCGCTGAGAAGCTGAAAACGATCAAGCAGTTGGGGTCGATCCTGCAGGGTCATCCCGATATAAACAAGACTCCCGGAATTGAGGCACCTACCGGCTCCCTGGGTCAGGGGCTGTCCTACGGCAACGGGATCGCCCTTGCGGGGCGGCTTGACGGGAATGATTTCAATGTTTATGTCGTCATGGGAGACGGGGAACTGCAGGAAGGCCAGGTTTGGGAAGCGGCCATGACGACCAGTCACTACCGCCTCAATAACTTGAGAGTCATCGTTGACTTGAACGAGTATCAGAGCCAGGGGAGTGTTGAAGAAAGCCTCTCCATCGAACCGCTTGCGGAGAAGTGGCGGAGTTTCGGCTGGCACGCAGTGAGGATTGACGGGCATGATATGGAAAAGATCTGCCGGACACTGAATGACATGGATAACAGGGAGACCCCCTGCGTTATCATAGCCGAAACGGTGAAGGGAAAGGGGATAACCTGCCTTGAGGGTTCGTTTAAAGGACACAATTACGCGATGACTCAAGAAGAATACAGAAGCGCCTATGAGGAACTGGCCCCTTCCGCGGGAGAAATCGAATGAGTAAGGAAGCCACCAGGGATCGTTATGGAAAGGTTCTGCTCCAGCTGGCCAGAGAAGATAGGAACGTGATCGCCATGGACTGCGATCTCGGGCGGTCCACAAGGTCGTTCCAGATAACAGAAGTGGATGAAAGCCGGTTCCTTGAGATGGGAATATCAGAACAGGACATGATCTCGACCGCAGCGGGGATGGCCCACGAAGGAAAGATCGTTTTTGCGAACACGTTCGCGGTGTTTGGCACCGGAAGATGCTTCGACCAGATCCGCCAACAACTGTCACTGGCGCGACTCAACGTCAAGGTCTGCGGTTCCAGCGCGGGATTGACACAGGGGCCCGATGGCGCTACCCACCAGGCGGTGATCGATGTTTCCCTGATGAGAAGCCTGCCGAACATGGTCGTTATCGTTCCCGCCGACGGTCCTCAGACTGAAGCAGCCGTCCGTGAGGCCTATGAGCACCAGGGTCCCGTCTACTTAAGATTGTCCCGGTATGATTGTGAGAATGTCTTCGAGGAAGGTTATCCCCATGACATCTACAAGGCGGTGGAACTCAGAGAAGGGAAGGACGCCGCTATCATTGTTTGCGGAGTGATTCTGGGCCATGCGCTTGAAGCCGCGAGAATACTTGCGGAGAAAGGCATTTCTGCGGGAGTCATAAATATACCTGTCGTGAAACCACTGGACCGGGAAGCCGTGATGAAGGCGGCAATGAAATACAGCGTCCTGGTGGTTGTGGAGGAACACAGTATATACGGTGGCTTGGGAAGCGCGGTCGCCGAAGTCGTGGCGGAGATGGACGGAGCCAACAGAGCAATCGTAGCCAGGGAAGGCATCAAAGACAGTTTCGGAGAATCTGGGTTGGCCGATGATCTTCTCAAGAAACATGAACTGGATGCGGTGGGCATCGCGGAAAAAGTGATTCGCAATATTCGGCAGGGGGAGGCAGATTAATGAAGATAGCAGTTATTTCTGAGATCAGTACGGCAGACAGAAACAAGGACATTATCAGAGCCATGGAAGGGCGTGAGGGACACGAGATTATCAATTTCGGAATGAAGGGCAAAGACGATGTTCCTGAAATGAATTACAATGAAACGGCTTTCCTGGGAGCCCTGTTGCTCAACACCAAACGAGTCGATTTTGTCATCGGCGGATGCAGTACCGGGCAGGGCTTCATGAATTCGATACTTCAGTATCCCGGGATATCCTGCGGGCATATTATGACCCCGCTGGACGCGTGGCTCTTTACCCAGATCAACGGGGGGAACGCGATCTCACTGACACTCAACCTGGGCTATGGCTGGGGCAGTGACGAGAACCTGTTTACGATTTTTGACAAATTGCTGTGCGTTGAATCCTGCGCGGGGTATCCAGCCCACAGAAAAGATGCCCAGCGGATAGGCAGAGAACAGTTTGAGAACATTTCCAGGGCGACCCATGTGAGTTTCGCGGAAGTCCTCAAACGCCTGCCGGAGGAATTCGTCGGAAAGGCTCTTGCGGTTCCGGGAGTATATGAAATACTTGAAACGGAGACCATGGATGATGAAGATGTCGCGGGTATCCTCTCGACATTACAGAAGTCGTGATTCTTTTTTGGAAAGGAGAGAAAAATGGGCGATCTATTAGAGGGTAAAGGCGTTGTAATCGCGGGTGGTGACAGTGGATTGGGAAAAGACATGGCCATTGCCGCCGCGAAGGAAGGGGCCCGTGTCGTTGTGGGCTGTCTCCATGAAGAAGCAGGAAAGGCATCGGTAGCCGAGATTCTTGAAGCTTCTGGAAACGAAGCCATTTACGTAGTGGGCGACCTTACAGAGGTCTCCGCCTGCGAAGATCTCTTTGTGAAGGCGCTGGAGTATCTCGGCAAGATTGACGGCATGATATACTACGCGGGAATCCTCCCCGCCTTTTCCCTGCTTGATACGGAAGAAGAGCTCTATAACAGTGTTGCGGACCTGAATGTCAGGGGTGCCTTCTTCTGCTCCAAGTTCGCGGTCAAGGCCATGCTTGAAGGCGGCGGAGGTTCCATCATTCACATTGGTTCCCCGCATGCCACCGGAGGGCAGATCGACCGGGCTGCCTACTCGGTCTCCAAAGGTGGGCTCCTGACCCTGACCAAGCACATATCCCGGAATTACGCGAAAGACCAGATCAGGTGCAACCAGATCAAGATCGGATGGATGGCAACTCCGGGAGAAATCGCCTTGCGGGAGAGCCTGGGGATGAGCCTGGACGAACTTAACGCGTGGGGAGCCGAATGCGTGCCCATGGGACGCCTGCAGGTGGGGGGCGATTTTGTCGGGGCCTCCAATTATCTTCTGTCAGATCTATCCAGTCAGTTGACTGGAACTATCATGAACGTAAACGGCGGCTTAGGGGACCATTCATAGCAGGAGGGAGCATTGATATGATTGAAGCGAGAAAATGGGGCGAGTTCAGTGACGGTCGCGAGGTGAGTCTCTTTACCTTAACCGGCAGCGATGGTTTCCAGGTCCAGATAACTAATTACGGTGGAATCATCACGAGTATATTGGCGCCGGACAAGGATAAGGTACCCGGCGAAGTCACCCTTGGATATGATGAGTTTGAGTCTTACACGGACGAGATTCCCTATTTCGGTTGTATTACCGGCAGGGTGGCCAACCGAATAGGAAAAGCCGAATTCACCCTGAATGGAAAGACATACAAGTTGGCCGCAAATAATGGGAACAACCATCTCCATGGTGGAGTAAAGGGATTCGACAAGGTTTTATGGGATGCCAGGGTTGAGGGCGAAACCCTTGAGCTGAAATATCTGAGTCCGGATGGCGACGAAGGGTATCCAGGCAATCTTGAGACCACGGTTACATACTCAATTGAAGAGGGAACGGGACTCAGAATTGAGTACAAAGCTGTAACCGATGCGGAAACCCCTGTGAATCTGACAAACCACACTTATTTCAATCTTGCAGGATCCGGGAATGTGCTTGATCACAGACTGGAGATCCCGGGATCCCAGGTGACCTTTGCTGATGCCGAGTCCATTGCTAATGGAGACACACTTCCGGTGGAAGAAACTCCGATGGATTTCCGGAAAGCCACACGAATTGGCGAACGGATTGGTGCCGATTACCAGCTTCTCAATTGGGCACTCGGATATGACTGCAACTGGATTCTCGATAAGAACATGGGGGAATACGGATTGGCCGCGTTTGTTAAGGATGAGGCAAGCGGCCGGCTCATGGAGGTCTTGACAACGCAGCCGGGAATTCTCTTCTACAGCGGAAACTACCTGGACGAGACCATTGCCTCCCGGACGGGCGGGCAGTTGGAGAAACATTCCGGGTTCTGCCTGGAAACCCAGCATTATCCCAACTCTCCAAATATTCCCTCATTCCCGTCGGTTATTTTGAGACCGGGAGAAGTGTATAATCATACCACCCTGTTTCGATTCAAACGTTGCAAATGTGGGGGATAGGCTCGATTTTCAACGTCCAACGTCCAAGGAAGAGCCATCTGCGTTGTGAAACAGATCAACGGGGGCAGGGTGAAACGGGGGTACGAGGTATTGTTTACCCCACAGCACAAGGGGTTAGGCGCTAGGCGTTAGTAGCTAGGATTCTGGGACAGCGCAAATCGCCCCCACGGTCTTGAGTGGGATACGAGGCAGGCATCGCTACGCGGACGGCGGACCTTTCCAGCTAACGCCTAGCGCCTAACCACTAAGCACTGCGTTCTGCGCTCGCAGCGCAGAACGCTCTCAAAAAACTCCCCCTACTGTGGCTTCAGCCAATGCGGTATGCTAAAGAATTATGCCAATAATCTACTAGCCGCACTGGAGTCGCCGTCATAGTGAAACACGGAGGTTGAATATCTGATGAGGAAACTGGTGTGCATTGTTCTTTTTCTGACCGTCCTTTGTGCCGGTGCTGATGATTGGCCTATGTTCCGGCATGACAACCAGCGCAGCGCGGTGACCAGGGAACACATTGAGCTGCCTCTGAATGCTGCCTGGGTGCATACCCCGGCTGCGGTACCGGTCCGCGCCTGGACGGAGCCGAAAACCCGCAATATCTCCGCGGGCGTTGACGGGCTTACATCCACTCTTGATTATGACCGTGCTTATCATGTGATCGCGGCTGAGGGCAAGGTCTACTATGCTTCTTCAACGACCGATTCAGTCTATTGTCTGGCAGCGGATGGCAGCCTGGTCTGGACCTGCAGCACCGAAGGCCCGGTACGCCTCGCGCCGGTCTACTGCAAAGGAAAGATATACGTAGGGTCGGATGACGGTTTTGTTCACTGTTTTGACGCAGGTTCTGGGGCTGTCCAGTGGTCGTGCCAAACCGGGCCCGAGGACCGCCGCATTCCCGGCAACGGACGCATTATTTCGCAGTGGCCGGTTCGTGGAGGTCTCGTCGTTCATGACGGACTGGTCTATTACTGCGCCGGTGTCTTCCCGTCACACGGAGCGTATATGGGTGCCGTCGACGCGGCCAATGGTGAGAAGAAATGGACTCAGAATCTCGAAGTATCTCCACAAGGCTACATGCTTGCTGCAGAAGATAAACTCTTTGTTCCTACAGGCCGTACACCTTTCCAGGCGTATTCCCTCAAAGACGGCCTGGGCAGTCTGAAACTGGGCAAAAGCACATCCTGGGGTAAGCGCCTGCACGGAGGCTGTTTTGGAACAGTAGTTGACGGCAAGCTCGCCTCAGGACCGAGTGAGGACGGCAAGATTGATCTCTTTGACAACAACACGAGTGTGCTGCGCATTCCTGCCCTCCAATTGCTGGTTGATGGTGACACTGCTTACGTGTTGTCGAGAAACGAGCTTGCCGCCCACGATTGGACGAAACTGCGCGAGAACAAGAAGCGCCGTGGTGAATCTAATGGGCTCAAGTGGACGCAGAAGATGGAAGCATCACGCTGCATGATCAAAGCCGCAGACCTCGTCCTGGTCGGCGGTAAAGAATGGATCGGGGCTTTCAGCCTTGAGTCCGGCGAGGCCGAGTGGAGGTCTGAGCTGGAAGGCACAGTGGAGAGCATGGCGGTTAGTGACGGCAGGCTGTACGCGAGTACGGATGACGGCCGAATCCACTGCTTCGCAACCGGCAAGGCACGAAAGGTCGAACAGCGGTCCCTGGTGAAGAGCATGCGCTTGAAGAGTCAGGGTTCAGAGCAGCTGCCTGCGCCACTGGCGCATGCAGCGAAGACAAGCAAGGGTTATGCCCTCGTTCTGGGGCTTGAGTCGGGACAGCGTCTTGCGGCCATTGCGAGGGCAGGAAACTGCCGGGTGATAGGCCGCGACCCGGACCCGCAGCGCGTGAACGCAGCGCGGAAATACCTGATGACACAGGGGCTCTACGGAACACGCGTGGCGGTCCATCAGGGTACAGTTGAGAAACTTCCTTACACTGACTATTTCGCCAACATCATCACTTCTGAAAGAGACAACCCCAGCACATCCGCGGCTGAGATCATGCGTGTCCTACGCCCCCACGGAGGCCTGCTTTTTCTTCGCAGTACAGACAATGCCGCAATGAAGGAGCTGGCGGCTGCTTTCCCGGGGTCACGCCTGGAGCAGAACGGAAAGAAACTCGATCTTTCCTGGACACGCCCGAAACTTGAAGGAGAGGGCGAGTGGACGCATTTCTATGCTGATCCAGCCAACACAGCCTGCAGCAACGACAAGCTCGTCAGCTGGCCGATGAAGCTGCAATGGTTCGGAAGGCCCGGCCCCGATCGTATGACAGATCGGCACAATAAGACCAGCGCACCGCTCTATAAGAACGGCCGCATGATCGTACCCGGTCTCAACTACTTCGTGGGGGTAGACGCTTACAACGGCAGCATCCTGTGGGAGAAGGACGTCCCCGACTCGGTTCGTATCGGTGCCATGGGTGACAGCAGCAATATCGCACTCGGTGACGAAGTGCTCTATATTGCTGCAGGGGACGAATGTCTAAAGGTCGACCCTCAATCCGGGCGGGAACTCGGCCGCCTCTCTCTTGACACATTGTTCGGCAACGAGGAAGGAAACTGGGCTTACCTCGCAACCGTTGGAGAGCTGGTTTATGGCAGTGTATCGCGGAAGAAATCCATGCCACGGCGCGAAATCAGGGGTCGTGATGCAATATGGCGGGGAGGTGAACCGCGGGTTATCTGCAGTGACCGGATATTTGCGGTGAACGACGGGACTGATAAGCTGCGTTGGCAGTATCAGCCGGCGTCGGGCATCATTGTAAATCCGACTATCGCCATTGCTCACGGACGGATCTATTTCATCCAGAGCGAGAACCCGGAGGCAGTCAATGTCAAGAACGGCCAGGTTGGACTGCGCCCCCTGCTCAAGAACGCCAGTATTGTGGCGTTGGACGCGAAGAATGGTAAGCAGTGCTGGAAGCACAAGATTCTTATCGAATCGATCACCGATGCCATCTATCTCAGCATTGGCGCCGACACGATCATTGTCACTGGTTCACACTATCGCAAAGTCAGCGCCGAGGAGCGCCGGGGGCGGCAGAAGCCTGACCAGCCCATGCGCACACGCTACGAAGTGTTCGCCGTAGATTGTTCAAAAGGGAAGCCTTTGTGGTCGCGACTCTTTACGCCGAACCGCGATCACGAGTTGAATGGCTCTCACGGGATCAACATCCAGCATCCCTCGATTGTAGATGACACGGTTTATGGTCCCGGATTCGCATTTAACATCCGCTCAGGCAAGGATATCAATGGCTGGCGCTGGGAAGTAGGCCAGAAATGCGGCACCGTATCGACATCCCGCGAATACGCCTTCTGTCGCTTCAGCAAGCAGAAATTCTGTTACATTTTCAGCCTGGAAACGGGTGAGAATGCACCACTTTCAAAGGCCTCCCGTCCCGGTTGCTGGATCAACATTATTCCTGCCGGCGGCCTGGTGCTCGTTCCGGAATCCAGCGCCGGATGCACCTGCGAGTATTCCGTACAGACGTCGATGGCATTCCTTCCGCGCTAGAATGAAGCGGCTACTAAGGTTCGAACAAAGATAGTGAGAACATCCGCCTCAATACATTGTCTTTCTTCAAGGAATCCTCTTCTACCGGCACCATTCGATGGCGCCGTTTGGCAGGAAGTAGAGGATCAGCATGGTGCCACCTGTTACCGTGGGTATGTGGGTGGTGCCGGGGCTGTAGTGACACCATCCAGGACCGGAATCATCAAACCGCGGCTCTCCGTCCATTGCAATGCACAGGTTTAGCTCTCCTTCCGGATGGGAGTGCTTAGGGCCAGGGCAGGAGGGCATGTAGACCGCGTCACAGCTGAACTGGCTCGATTCCGCGGAAGGCTTGACCAGTCTCCCGAATTGAACCGCTCCCTGTGAGCGCGGAGTCAACCAGCCTTCATCAAAGCCACTGGTGGCGAGGTCTCTCAAGGCCGTTACGGATTCTCCGTCCACTGGATAGAGTTCGTTCACGCGGTCCAGGAATCCGTCATCGGCGAAATCAAGGCTGCTAAGATCTGTGCACAGGGAATTGACTTTGTCGACAAGCTCTTCACGATTCATGAGAATCACCTCGTTCTGGAATGGTTCACGGTTTTCGTTGCGTTGTGCAGAGAGTAGCCAAGTTCTGACGCCAGCGTCAATGCCGGGGAGGGGGGGAGGGGGGGAGGGGATGTCAACGTCCAAGTTGGGAGGGAGGAAGGGCGTTGGAGGCTGGGCGTTCATTTCCCTGAAGGGCTCATCCGTGACTTGATATGGCATGGGTTGTGCTGCAATATGACGTTGTGAGCGCGGAAGACAATCTTTTGAAAGATGAACAACCCACGCAAGCCGATGCGGTAAGTGAGGCGCCGGTTACGACTGCAGATACGGCGGCTGTCGAGGCCTGCGAGAAGTGCTTGCTTGCGCTGGCACGTGCCGTTGAGATCGTGGGCATGTATGGTTCGGCGCATCCCTCGTCCAAGCACGAAGTGGGAGAATGGTTTAAACGTTTGTCATCTCTGCTGCGAATGCGCGGCACCTTCACGGTTGGTACGGACGGTCAAGTCGCGTTTGTGGAGGGCACACCCTTTTCTACCACGAACCCCGTGATTCTTTCGGTACTGCGCCGACTGTACACGTCCCGTGCGGGACGACTTGACCTGCTTAGCGGGTTCAGGGAAGAGGACGCGCTCAAGCTAGCCGGCTTCCTGGCAAATGCGGATGAGAGTCAGCTTGCAGGCGAAGAGGATACGCTCGAGGCCTGGATTGAGCGTAACCGGATGTACCACGTGCGCGTCAGGCAAATCGAGTTCCGCGAGGTCAAGGAAGGGGACCGGGTCATAGCCGGAGAGAGGCTTCAACCGAACCGCCGTTCAAAGCCCACCGACGATTCACGCGCCAAGTCTGTCGGACCGAAAGAGGTGGGTACGTGGGCCCGAAAGTTTCAGACTGAAGCCGACCAGGCCAGCAAGCCGGCGTCGCTGCCGGGGAAGGTGCGGGACGGAATTGCTTCGCAACTCCGGGGACTGACGTCGGACAATCCCCTGGACCTGGCGGAGAACGTAATGCAGGCGGCAGCCAATCCTGCTCAACTTGCCGAGCTGCTTCTCAAGATAGCCCTGGTTCAACACGAAGTGGCGAAGCGGACTGATCAACCGATCGGAACCGATGTAGTGACATGCCTGCGGTCCGTTTTTGAGGCGATGCAGCAGGCGCCGGAAATGCAGACCGACGAAGGGTGGGCAAACATGGCACGGATGCTCGCGGTACTCGAAGAGTACATTCTCGGGAAACAGCATGAGATAGCGGGCGGGACAGATGAAGATGCGGAGATTATCCGTGAGGGGATGCGCAGCATTCAGCGCGATGTTGAGGGTGGTGCTCTGAGACGCGAGTACGATCAGAAGCGCAGTGCGCTTGTCGCGGTGGAACAGAAAGTCAGACAGTTCTTCGGGGTAGAACGCGAGAACCCCGCAGACGTCACAACTGATTCCGGTCCCGCCCAATAAACGGTGCCGCCGTCCGAGGGCAGCGAGGCCGCTACCCCTCCCGCCGAAGGGCGAGTGTTGCACTTGGGAGGGTCGGCGGCCTCGCCGACCGCGCAAGAAGGCACGTAAAATCCAAAGCCTCTTTTCCCTACTTTGTCGCGAGCTTTGTCGTAAGCTTTGTCGATCCAAACCCGTTGTCATCGAATGGGTTCCGACAAAGCTCATAACAAAGCTCGCGACAAAGGTTCTCCTGATCTAACCCCTTAAGTCGGTGCGCATCCGGCGGAGGCTTCAACTTCGCCAATGCTCCAGAACCGATCTAGGATTCCTTCCGGGGATTCTCTGATTCGGCTTTCTCCAAGGCCATAACAATAGCTATCTTGAGGTCTTCGCGGAGTACAGGCTTGGAGAGAATCACGTCAACCCCCTCCGGCTGCAGCTGCTGTCGTTCCATCTCTTCACCGGCAGCCGTCACAAGCAGGACCGGAGTCGAGGGATAGCGCGACTTGACGGCGGCTGCCAACTCTTCGCCGGACATGATCGGCATCGCGCGGTCTGTTATCACGATGTCGAACGGCTTTTCCCTCAATCGCAGCACTGCGACGGCGCCATCCTCCACGGCAGTCACAAGGTGGTTCTCCCTTGAGAGCATGGCAAGCAGCGTTTCGCGCACCGCATCATCGTCTTCGACGAGGAGGATACTCAGCTGGCCTATCTGTTTCTTCGCGACACCTTCTTCCCCCGCTTGGCGGAGCCGCCTTGGGAATGACATATGGACACTTGTGCCCATACCCGGCTCACCGATGACGCCGAAGCGTGCACCGTAGCGTGCTGCAAATCGCTTTGCGAGGGTTAGTCCGATGCCGAGGCGGCCCTCCTTTGTTGAGAAGAACGGTTTCATGCAGCGCGCCCGCACCGAGTTGCTCATCCCTGCGCCCTGGTCTGTAATGGATATGTTGACTGTTCCGCTGATGTCCGTTTGAAACTCGACGGTGATGACGCCACCGTCCGGCATTGCCTCGGCAGCATTCATGAGTATTGCCGCGAAAGCCTGGACCAGGCTCAATCTATCAGCGTGGATGTCGAATGGTCCCGCGTCAGCCTTGTTGACCTTGATATCTATCTTCGCTTGGAATCCCTCCCTTCTCCACTTTCCCCGGCACAAACGCACCGCGTCATCAAACGCCTCGCAGGTAGATATATTCTCGGGTGACAGGTAGCGCGAATCCCCGTCCTTCGCCAGGGCAGACTTCTCGGATGTCTTTACCAGGGCCAGTAGTGCCTTCTGAAGTTCCGAGGGTGTCCCGGCAGGATCATTTCCGCTCGCGTTTTCCAGAACGCCGAGGGTCTCGCGCAACGTGTCATGCGGAAGCCAGGTGAAAAGAAAAATATCCTGCTCGGTCATCCAGGAGATGACACCTCGTTCCGCCCGGCGCAGCAGTTCGAGAGCCCCGCTACTCTGCACGGCCGATTGACGGAGCAGCTCTGCTTTTGCAAGCGCGTCCTCATATTCCTGTTTAAGTTGCTTGTGCGCCCCGATCAATTCCACGTAGCCGCGCAACTCCACGACCAGCTGGCTGAAGACTTCGACGACTTCGGCGACTTCCCCTTTGCCGTCCGGTAACTGGGCCGTAGTATTGAGATCGCCCTGTTTGACCTGCTCGGCCATCTGTTCCAGCGTGTTGACCTGCTTAACCAGCTTGTGACCGACACGGTAGAAGCCCCAGCCAACCATCAGCGAGAAGATCGACATCAATATTGCCCCGGTCATGGGGATGCTGCCGCGGGTGTCGCCCATTGAGAATACACTGATATGGATCGTGAACAGGTGCAGAATGAAGAGCGCGGAAAGCAGGATGGGGAACAACGATGCCAGGTGTAGGACGGTCTTCAGTCTCATGGCAGACACCTCTCGGGGTATTGCGCTAACAGTTGTAGCCCGATCAACGAAAGCTGACCTGGAAGTGCGCAATCCGAAACTGCCAAGAATCGCTTATGTATCTTCATTCGTACAAATATCGTTACATCTGACCAGGGAATTTGGCCAGTACAAACTGACTGAAAGCCGCAACTGCTGTCGCGGATGCGCGTATGAAGCTGCGCCTCGATACATTGTTTTTCTTCATGGAATTCAACTCTCCTTCTCTAGAATCGATCGGAACCACTTTCCTGACGATGAGACATACGTCCTTGGGCGTTGATTCTGCGGCTCACTTCGTTGCCGTTGCTTCGCGGATCCAGCATGCTTTGCAGAGGCAGCCGTTCTTGCTGCCGCGACCGCAGGTGCCCGCGATGTCGTGGTATTCCGAGAAGACTATTGCATCCATCACGAGCTTATTCATCGACTGGTAGCGAGGATCTGATTTTGTCTTCCAGCCTGCGAGTTGCCCCCAGCCTCCGCCACTCTTCGCCAGCGGTGCCATCAGGATGCGGCTGGATTCGGGGCGCGCAACGTTGACCAGGGCCGCTATCGGCTCGGACGCAAGATCCTTGTCAAACACTTGCTCTATGTGCTTTCGCAATGCCGCCTCGCCCTCCGGCAAGATTGTCCGGTTCTCCGGCCGGTTGTATGAATACGTACCGGCAAAGGGCGCGTTCACATCCATCCAGTCGATGAAGCGCTGCATTGCCGGCTTGTCCAGCTCTGCCCTCAACCCGCCGTCCTTATCGGGATGCTTGGCCATCAGCATGCCCGCCAGCTTGCCGGCATGTGCGAAGTAGTCGAATGGTTTGCTTGTGAGGTCCTCGTTGTAAGCCTGGGCGATCTTCACTACCCCCGGCCGCTCCAGCAGGCGAAGATAGCTTTGTGTGGCGGGTACTATGATCTTGCCGGGCCAGTCGGTTGAGACGCCTGTTTGCGGGTATTGCTTGGTCTCCGGCGTGGCGATCAGCGAAAGTTTGTTGTCTTCGCTCAGTCCGTGACAGTGGATGCAGTGGCGGTCCAGCAAGGGTTGAATCGTCTGGCTGAAACTGAAACCGCCTTCGTAATCGCGCCAGGCCGGCGGAGTGATGTCGTGAATCTTGATGTTTGCCGACGGTGCGGTCGTGGGCGGAGCCATCCTCCTGCTTTCATGACAGCCTACGCAGCCGGCAACTTCGCCCGGGTGCAGATACACGAATGACCGCATGCTCATTACCGCCATACCGTGTTCATCAAGAAGCTGAAGTTGCAGGGGCACCTTGGCCGGGGCACGAAACGCCGTGGAGCCGTCCGGATTCACGGGCACCGTTCCCAGGATACGCTTGGGTGTTTCGAACAGAACCCTGCCGCGGGGCTGGGCATGTTCCGCGGGCTGATCAAGTATCTGGTTGATTCGGATTGCCTTGACTGAGCCGCGCTTAATCCTTCCTTTCACATCAAACCGGTTCTGATAGACGTTCTGAATATAGAACGTGCCCTGTGTGATCTCAGGATCTGAGGTCACCATGGAACTGCGTACCGGCGGGCGTTTGCGGGGCCGAACCGGTATGGGTGCCCAGCACGAGACGGAATCATCCTTGTAGATGAGTTCCCTCCCGCCCATGATGTCGATGAGATAAATGGCGAACTTCCCGCCAACTGTTTCCATGTGACAGACGAGGTAAAGCTCCTCGTTGAGCGGGAACGGCATAGCATAGAAACCATTGCCGACATCGCGACGAGGCCTTGCTGCATAGGCAGGCTTGTCATTTATGTTGTAGGGCAACCCGTGAGGATATATCCCGTTCTCATCAGGCACGATTGGCAGTTTCTTGAACCGTGCGCCGCGCTGCTCCGGGAAGGCCTTCTCCGGGGTGATGACTGTTAGAGGTCTGAGCCCGTCCTCGTCAACTCCCGTGTCAATCACGATGACCGTGCCGCGGAAAAACGCGTGATGCGCGGCGGCCAGGGCCACGGTCTTGGTGGAACCCGGAATGGGCTTGGCCTCAACGATCACATTAGGATCGATGGTGTTGTTGCCGTAGTAGTGCTCAACACCCGTACCGTCGGGCCTAGTGGTCCACAATCCGTGCACGGTGGTGATGTTGCGATTGATGTATTCCCAGCGGGTATAGATGAGCTTCCCATCCGGCATTACCGTCGGCTCATATTCGTTCAGTTCGCCAAATGACAGGGCCCGCATCCCTGATCCGTCAGCTTCGCAGCGGTGCAGCACAAACGCAGGATTGTATCGCGCATAATTTGCGCAACGCACGGTGGCCATGGTACGTGTGGAGGTGAAGGCTATCCCACCGTCCGGAAGGTAGCAGGGGTCGAAGTCCTCTACAACCTGGGTCGCTCGGCCCAACCTGCGTAGCCCGGGATCTCTATTGCCGCCGGTCAGCTGCCGCAGGCCGCTCCCGTCGATACCGATTTCATAGAGCTCGAAGGCTCTCAGGTTCTGATTGCCCTTCGTATGTTCGCAAAACGCGAACACAACTCTTCTTGCATCGAAAGAAAGGTCGGGGTGAGTGACTGTTCCTTCGGGCAGGTGATCCCTGGTGATGAAGACTGGATCAGGTTCGTCCTTCCAGTTACGAAGAACGACCAGGCCCGGTCCCTGCCGGCTGAAACGGCCAAGGTAATGATCCACCATGTGATCATATTTTGCAGCACGGGGACGCTGATTGATCAACAGGTTGTCGAAATCGAGGAGCGGATGGGAGAGTATGATGCGGCGCCTGAGGCCCCGAATCTCTTCGACCAGGGCGGAGTCGTCGGGCGTCTTTCCAATTCTCGCTTTCAAGCGCTTGAGCTCGATTGCAAGTTTCGGGCGTTTGGCAGTCTGCTCGACGTAAGCCAGCGTTTCCTCGGCGAAAGAGCAAGACTCTTTCGCGGACTCGGCAAGCAGCGAGAGCGGAAACAGGAGCCCTCCTACGAGTAGAATTGTGAATCGTCTCATGTCTGAATCCTAGGGGGGGAAGTCACAAGTGGCAAGTTACAAGTGGGTAGGACCTTTCCTTAACCCTGACACCTCTCCCGAGCCATCTGCGTTGTGAAACAGCTCAACGGTGGCAGGGTGAAACGGGGGTACGAGATTTTGTTTACCCCACAGCACAAGGGGTTAGGCGCTAGGTGTTAGTAGCTAGTAGTCCAT
>JASLPY010000104.1:0-471 GCA_030744755.1 Kiritimatiellia bacterium
GCTGCCCTCGGGGGGGGAAGAGAAAGCTGAGGGCTGAAAGCTGAAAGCTGAAAGGGGAGGCACAGGGGACGAGCCCGGCGTGTCTGATGACTGCCCGGGCTCCATTTCAGCTTTCAGCTTTCCGGTCTCAGCTTTCTCCCCCTGCTTTCCAGTTTCAGCTTTTCTCCCATGCAGGATCACACGGCCGCATACTCCGCCGACATTCGGGTCCGAGAAGGGCTCGGCGAGTTGGTGTAGGGCGTCGGGGGCGTAGTAGGTGTTCGCGTCTGTAAAGACGAGGAGCGAATTGGGTGGCCCGATACGTTTGTCCATGTCCAACGCGCCGCCAACCAAGTCCTTCAGGACGGCCGGCTTACCCCGGTTCTCTGCGTACTCATACAGAAACACTTTGGAGTGCGGGGGGGGGGGGGGGCCGCGGGGGGGGGGGGGGGGCGGGGGGGGTCGGGATTGCCTTTGCATTCTTATCGGTGT
>JASLPY010000104.1:481-15388 GCA_030744755.1 Kiritimatiellia bacterium
GGGTTGCCCCCCTCTTCGCCCCGCCACCCCCGGGGCCCCCCCCCCCCCGCACTCCAAACCTGCATACTGCCGCACAATCTCGACGGTCCTATCCGAACAGCCATCCGTACCCACATGGATGGCGAGGCGATCGGCGGGGTATTCCAGGTCTACCAGGTTCTCCAGTCGAGCCCTGATGACAGGCTCTTCGTTGTAGGCCGAGAGGATGACATGGATGAACGGGAGATCGGAGGCCAGAGGCCGGAGGTCAGAGGCCGGAGGTCGACCACCAAACAGACGTGCACATACTCCGAGAAGCAAGGGGTACCCGATCCACGTATAGCCCAAAATGATGATGGACACGAGAAGAGTGACAAGAGCTACAGACATAAGTTCTTACTCATACAGGAGAACTGGAGAAACTTCAATGCCGGCGTGCAGCGAAGCTGAACGCTCTGGAACTACTCCGCTGCACGAAACGCGATCGTATCGCGCGCGAGCTTGAGCAATTCGACCGTCACAACCCATGGCGCCCTGTCCTTCCAGCTGGGCGACGCCGGGATCGCGACCAGCCGCCGGACAGGGGAGAGCCGGTGTCGTGTGTGGTACAACGCGCGACGGATATGATGCCTGGCCGTTGCGACGGCTACGATGCTCCCAACATCCTTGACACTCCCCCAATCTAGCGAGGCAAGTTCAGCCCGGGTCCCATCCAGCCTCACCGAGACTACTCGGACATCCACCCCCTCGTCTTCCGAAGACGTTCCAGCCGCCCTGAACTGGTCCCGCAGCATCTTCTTCGTCCACTCGGTCACCGTCAGGCGCCGACCATCGTCAAGAGACCAAGCTCCTTGCATGTCCGAGCGAGGAATCAGGATCACGCGGACAGATCCTCCTGCCATAATCCAGCTCACAATGCCGCCAACACGCAGGGCAATGTCCGCACCATCCATGACATACAGCACATCAACAGCATCGCCCTTATCGCACCAGGACTGCCTCGCCTGCAACCACGTTGCCGCGGGACCAGCCAAGACGAGGACCACCAGGAGCAAGGCCAGGACCACGAAATGCCATGAGCGCCTCATCTTTATCTCTCCTACGAGGCCACGACGCAGGGAACCGGTTGCATCAATCCGGGTCCCGCCTGGCATTCGCCGTGTCACCGTCGAACATCCGAACGATGACGATAGAAGCAAACCCGGTGACCAGTTGGGCTCTTGAACGCGTCATACTCCTCAAAAAGCCCCATTGACCACTCTTCGAACGCTTCGGGGTTCTTGTAGACGACTGTCACGTCGCGTGGTGCCCGTTCCAACGATCGCCGCAGCTGGGTAAACACATCGCGCAACACCTGGCCGGAAAACGGCGAGTACAACAGAATATGTGACACATCGTCGGGCAGTGCAAACGTGCGCGCATCTGAAGCCACAAACATGATGTGTTTGCAGGAGAAGCTATAACCCGCCCGTCGAAGGTTCTCATCAGCCAACCGGACAAGTAGAGGAGATAACTCAACACCTATGGCGCGCCTGAAAGGCTGCATTGCGGCAACGAAGACGGCACGCCCAAGCCCACTACCGTAGTCAAGAAAGACATCCTCGCCTGCACGAATGTCCAACCGTTTCATCGCTTTGTGAAGGTCTCCATACTCGGCAGGGGTATAGCGATGACATTCCGGGTTGGTGAAACCCAACTCTTTGCACTCATACGGTCGGCGCGTCTTCACTCCGAGCCGAAGGTCCCAGCACTTGTCTGAAACAGAGAGATAGCGGGACCTGATCCGTTCAAGGAGCGGAGATTGTGTACCAATGGTAGCCATAGTTCTCTCTTGAGAGTACCAAACGAGCCAGAACGAAACAATCCCGACCCGCACTTGTCGAAAGCACACCTTGACCATAGCAGGGAAGCGCATATACGATTCCCGAGCTCAATCAAGAGAGATCGGGGAGGTCGATGTATTTCAATTCATGGCAGTTTGCCTTCTTCTTCCTGGCAACCTACCTCCTCTATCTTCTCGTTCGTAACTTCCGCCTGCAGAACCTGCTGCTGCTGTTTGCCAGCTACTACTTCTACGCCGCGTGGAATTGGCGATTCCTCAGCCTGATCTTCATCTCCACGGTGGTCGACTACATCTGCGGCATCGAACTGGACAAGACATCCTCTGCGGGCAAGCGGAAGATCCTGGTAACGATCAGCATACTGACCAACCTAGGCATCCTGGGTTTCTTCAAGTACTTCAACTTCTTCGTCCAGAGCATGGAGGGCATGGTAGGGTCTCTGGGCCTGGATGCGTCTTCCATGCGGTTAGACTTGATTCTGCCGGTCGGAATCTCTTTCTACACCTTCCAGACGATGTCCTACACGCTGGATATCTATCGCGGCGAAATGAAATCCACACGGAACTTCCTGGATTTCGCACTGTTCGTAGCCTTCTTCCCCCAACTCGTTGCCGGCCCAATTGAGCGCGCGAAGGAGCTGTTGCCCCAGATGAGCCGGCCACGGACCGTCACGCAACAGGCCTTCTACTCTGGCTGCTGGCTCATCTTCTGGGGACTATGGAAGAAGGTTGTGGTGGCCGACAACCTGGCATACCTGGCCGACCCCGTCTTCCGCGGGTCTGCAAACGCCAGTGCTCTGCAGGCTTACCTAGGCGTCACGGCGTTTGCCGGGCAGATTTACTGCGATTTCTCCGGATACTCTGATATCGCGAGAGGTCTTGCCCGCATCATGGGGTTTGACCTGATGCGAAACTTCAACCTGCCCTATTTCGCGGCAAACCCCAGCGACTTCTGGCGCCGCTGGCACATCAGTCTCTCAACCTGGTTGCGCGACTACCTTTATATCCCGCTTGGAGGGAACAGGGGATCGCCGCTCGCGACGTACCGTAATCTCTTCCTGACGATGTTCCTCGGCGGGCTCTGGCACGGCGCTTCGTGGAATTTCGCATGGTGGGGTATCTACCATGGGCTCGTCCTGATGGGGTGCCGCTTCATTTCCACGGTACGACCGGAATGGGAGAAGTATCGTGGCGGGGTCCGGCATTTCTTCAACGTGTTCGCGACCTACCACGTGACACTTGTTGGCTGGCTGCTCTTCCGTGCTACACGCCGCGTGATGGCTGCCGGCGGACAGATGCGCGATGATGGTGTCCGCCAGATCCTGGAGATGATCGGAGCCTGGCAGAACGGGCTGGGCTTCAACGCCACCTCGCTTGAGATGCTGAAGACATTGTGCTTCATCTCCCTGCCCCTTTTCATCGTCCAATGGCTGCAACATCATACTCGCGACCACTATATCATGCTCAGATGGCGCGCTCCCGCAAGGATCGCATTCTTTGCCTATCTGGGATGGATGTGGCTACTATATGGAGTGCAACAGGGCAACGCGTTCATCTATTTCCAATTCTGAGCAAAACATGTCGACACGAACCGTCATAGTCTGGATCTGGAAGAAGACAGGGCTCCTCTGCGCGACAGCAGTGCTCGTTCTGGTCATCGGCGACATCCAGACCCGTCTGCCCTTCATCCCGCCCCGGCTCGAGTACCAGCCAGACCGTGAACTCAAGGGCATCTTCAAGCCTGAACAACACGGGTTTCTCTGGCTGGCTAACCAGTCCATGAAGAGCCTCCCCATGACGGTCAACCGCGACGGGTACCGTGGAGCAGATACCGACTGGTCCCGGAAAGATGTTCTTGCGCTAGGCAGTTCCGAGAGTTTTGGGACCGGGGTCAGGGACGATGAAGTCTGGACGGCCGTTCTCCAAAAGATGCTCAACGATGGGCAGGCAGCTTGGTCGGTCGCAAACGTCGGCGGCCCCGGATTGGGAGCCTACCAGCAGGATGAGGTACTGCGGCGCATTCAGGCCAAGAGCATCAGGCCTGACGTCATTCTCGTGAGAGTCTCCATCGGCGACCGCAACTTCGGCCCGATTCCCGAGCACCTGCGCGAGGGCCAATACCAAGCTTCACTCAAGCGGCACAGGATCAGGAGGATAACCACCTTCCTTCCCTACTTATACAGCAAGGTCCAAGTGCAGATACCCTCCATGAAGCGGGCCTGTCGCCCCATATTCATGCAGCCACCGATCATACCGGCATACTACGGTGAACGCCAGGCCGGAGAGGAGATGGCCGACAAGGACACCGTCTACTGGGAGCAGATGGTGACAAGGGCCGAAGCCATGGGGAGCACAATCGTCTTCCTTGTACATGACCCTCACGGGTTCGACAGCTCCGCCGTACTGTTGGAGCGCCTTGAAGCGCTCTGCCGGAATCATGCGGGAGCGCGTGTCGTCCAGCTCGGACCCGCAGTATACGGAATGGATCGCATCCCGGCGGAGCAGAGAGAGGTGCACTTCAACCAGAACCTGACTCTTGTCCGGGACCCTCACGCCAACGCACTTCAGCACAGACTGACGGGTGAAGCAGTCGGCAGATGGTTACGGGAGACGCGAATCCTCGACGCACGCACCTCCGAGGCGCTCTGAGAGCACTACCTGTCAGGCGACACAGGTCATAGAGATGTGGCTTCCCATCGCTCAGCTGGAAAACTCGACCCCTTTTTCCTGAAGCACATCCATCACCAGTTCCACGCTGAGCATATCGGCAGCTTCTTCTGGCATGATCTGCACCTCGAACACTTCCTCCAAGGCCATGATCAGGTTGATCATCTGAAGGGAATTCCACTCGGGGATGTCGTCCTGGGTCATCTCTTTCGAGACATCACCAATCCCGAAGACCTGTTGAAAGACATCGAATAGCTTATCGGTGTTATTCACAATCGCTCTCCTGAAGAAGGGAGAAACCGCAGATGGACGCAGATGAACGCGGATGGCGGCTGCGCCGCGGGGATAAGGGCGATGATGCGGCCCCATTCCCAAGTGCAGTCGTTGAGGAGTCTCGCCTCACTTCTCTTGATCTGAGTTTATCTGCGTCCATCTGCGGTTCCACCCCTATGCATTCCCAATCTCCGTTTCTATCCATGGCTGCAGAAGATTATCTGCGTTTTCGCTCGTCACGGGAATGCACCACTCGCTCTGGTCTTCGTTCGAGGCGTCGGGCGCTATCTGTTCGTAGAACTCACGAACCAGACGGTTCTTCTTCGTCTGGGCATACCGAAGGACAAGCGTGTCGGCCGACCCCAACACTTCCGACATGATGAGCCCCACGAAGTGTTTCTCGACCGTACGCTTCAAGACACGGCAACTCAGCATGAGCTGTTCAATCTCAATGCTGCGATCAGTTCTGCGCACAACCGCACATCCGATCACACCGCTCGCCCCAAAGCGATCGATCAACTCCAGCAAGTATACCGCGACAGTCGCATCGCCAAGCAGTGCCCCGACATCGCCTTCGTTCATGCGGACCGTGGTGGCATTGAACTGGTTCGTTCGCTGCGACATCTGCACGATGCGCGCCACATCCTTCTCGCCCGCATGCCACATCCGGCACCGCATCTGGAGGTCCACGTAGAAGTCCGTGAGCGACATTGCCGAGACACGGACCGTCTGTCGCTGCTCTTCCTGCTGATACGTGCGGCCGCGGAAGCGGTCCTCATCGGACAAACTCGTCCGGGCAAAAGGATTGAACCGGTGCCAGAACTCCAGAAGCTGAAGCGGGTTCTCGGGCACCTCGGGCACGAACACATCCGGACAGCGTGCCCGGATCTCCGCACGCTCGAACGAAGAATCGTCGATAAACACGAACGAACCCATGCTGAGACTGAGCCGTTCGGCGATCGATGCGATGTTTTCCGACTTCGGGTCCCAGTTCACAGCCCACACGGAGATGTGCTCAGGCTTCAATATCATGTTAGGATGATCTTCAAAGAGCGACTTGACCACGGCTTCATCGTTCTTGCTACACACGCCTAACACTACGCCTTGGTGATGTAGTTGCAGAATCTGTTTCTGAATTTCCACGAACGCGCTGCCGGGGTAGTCGGCATCAAGCTGGATACCGTCGGGCCCATCTTCGCCAACCACCCCACCCCACAGCGTATTGTCGCAGTCCAGCAGCAGCACCTTCTTAGGCTTCGTCCGCTCTGTAGCGACGAAGGCCACGACCTCATCGAGAACGGCAACCTGGCCGGCCAAGCTGACCGGACACCTTGCTGTCAGGCGCAGGCGATCGTCGGGCCAGTGGGCGAAACCAACCCTATACTGGAGCTTCTCAAGGGAGAGCAGATGAACACCGGAAGCACCACGGCCATCGACGGCATCCCGCAACTCCTGGTTCAGTCTGCGGCGTACACCGGCAGGAGACCGGTGCGCAGTGGAATCAATCGCAGCGCGTGTCGGGATGTGCGGGTCGAGCCCGAAGTCAAAAGCGAGAACCGTTCCCTTGTGCCTTTCGGCAGCCGTTCTGAGCAGCAGGGCCACATGCTGAACGGTTTGCGACACTTTCTGCTCCTGCTCCTCCGCCGACCAGTTCCAGGCCGCATACAGGTCAGGCAGGAAGTCCTCCAACTGCCAGAGAAGCACAAGGTAGTCCGCCGACGACTCATACAGCCCGCTGTCGGCATCTAGGACCTCCTGCTGAAGCACACCGAAGGGGCGCAGATCGACCGCGATGTCCAAACCGCGGATAGCGCCCAGGAATGCTGCGGCCGGCAACGCGTTGTCGATGGTCCATGTCCGCGCCATTTCGACCGACACCTTACCCGACAGCTTGTCTTTGTCGATCTCGCCCAAGTGGGGAAATGTGGATAGAAGATCGCGCAGCTTGACGGACTTGCCTTCTGCATAGGCAATCCACGCGTCTGAGACCGCCGTTGCGGTGTCTTCAGGGACCTCGCAGGACAAAGGGATTGTCGAATACATTCCGTTCATTATACCGCAGAGCCACCCGTTACAGGAATCGTTGCCCCGTTGATGAACGAGTCCTCTGCCGCTAGCAGCGATACGGCAGCAGCCACATCCGCGGGTGTACAAAGTCGCCGCATGGGCGACTGAATCATCATGGCCTTTCGTGTTCTCTCTGGCAGATCACGGGTGAGCGGCGTATCCACGAAAGAGGGTGATACGAGATTGAACGTGATCCCCTTGCCGGAATACTCTGCCATGAGCGCCCGAAACATGCCCACCATGGCGTACTTTGCCGTAACATACGACACTTGCTGCGACGGCGGTACGCCATGCACCACTACGCTGGAGATTCCGATCACACGACCGAACGAACGTTCACACATCCCCGGCATCAGCAACTTGAGAAGCTGTGCATGCCCTACCACCGACACTTCGAAATCGGCCTTGAACTCGGATACTGACGTTTCCTCAAATGGTTTACGCCGCCACTCCTGCATCGCGGCGCAGACCACCGTATCAACAGCCCCATACTGGCCGGCAATCAGCTCCGCCCCACGCGCGATGGCTTTCTCGTCCGACAGATCAATCCGGACAGCAGCAGCATTGCCGCCGTTTTCCCGGATACGCTTCGTGACCTCCTCGGCGCGTTCACTGTTGTGCGCATACCCAACCAGCACATAGATGCCCGAAGCCGCCAGAGACTCACAGATGGCCGAGCCTATGCCTCCACTGCCTCCGGTCACAAGCGCCAGTCGTTCACCTACCTCTTTTTTTTTCTGAATCTCGGGCATTGATACCTTCCCCCTGCCTTTGAACTTCAGTACCCCGTTCTGATCAACTCCCCTGACCGTCACACCCAGCGTCCGTGTCCCGGAGCTGACGTGCTCGATCTCCACTGTAATCTCCACGACATCGCCTACGTACACGGGTTCGTCGAAGGTGAAATCCTGTGCGAACCAGAGCGAGCCGTAGCCGGGCAAGTCCTCGCCGATCACCTTGGATACGAGACCAGCCAGGTACATCCCGTGTGCCACGCGCCCTCTGAATCCGGCCTCTCTGGCAAACTCGGCATCCATGTGCAGCGGATTCCGGTCGCCCGTCAACTCGGCATAGCGATCAATCGCGTCCGGCGTAATGTCGAAGCTGCGCGTGGTCTTCTGACCGACCGTGAATTGACTGAACTCGCTCAAGACGTCTTTTCCTCCGGCCGTTGGATCGGTATCTGGCGCGCCGGATTCCCCGCAGCCACGTGGTCCTCTCTGACGGAAGCCATGACAACCGCATTGGCCCCCACGCGGCACCGATTGCCCAGCGTGATCGGCCCGATCACTCTCGCGCCCACACCGATGAACACATTGTCCTCAAGCGCCGGCCCGCGATCGCCCTCCCCTCCCAGGGTAATGCTGTTCTGGAGGACGAGGTTGGCCCCGGCATTCACGGTCTTGTGTATGTGCAACCCGAACGGGTGAAGCAGCACCAGTCCCGGCCCGAAACGCGCCCCGCACCCGACCGATATGTGCGTAAACAGGCGCAGCAACTCAAAGACAAGTTTTCCAAGTGGCCGCATTGCCCTTAACGCTCCCAGCGCCTCACCAACCCTGAGCGTTACCGTGGATACAAATCCTTCGTAGAGGATGGCTCTGACCTGGGCCCTACACGAAGCATCTCCTTTGTACCAGACAGCCCGGGCCCTCACATCGGCCTCAAGCCTGTGCAAGAGTCCGCGCTTGAAACTGAAGCGTTCCAAGGGAACAGACACCACCTCAAATTTGTGGGTTAGAAACTCCACTGTGTACTACTCCTCCACGCAGCCCCCTTGACAGGGCTGCACCGGATCGAAATACTAGCAGCATTCGATTCAGGAATGAACCCCTTTTTTGGAGCCGCTGACGTGGTGATTACAAACATAACACTGGTTCTCGTCGTGTTCTCCGGTGGGCCGCATACGGCACCCCGACTTGAGAAAGCAGTGCAGATTGTTCAGTCCGAGAGGCCGGCTATCGTATTCCTGACAGGAATGGAGTTCACACTCGCCGACGAATCGGGCCAGGTACCGGCCGAGCACTTCAAGACCGTCGTGCCCGCAATCGAGCTCACGACGGACCAGTCATCGACGACCCTCGCAAGCTGTTGGCATGTCGCAGCGAGGATCAGAAGCCTATATTCGGACAAGCCCGTCCGCGTCCTTGCCGTCACATCCAACTATCACGCGCCGCGCGCGCGTTGGCTGTTCGAGGCGTTTCTCCCCCGCAACTGCACAGTGACGTGGCACACATCTGACGATATCACGCGTGCGAACTGGCGGGCTACGGAGCGACACCGGCGGCTGATCCGGGGCGAAGTCATCAGCTGGTTCTACTGCGGCCCGATCGGGCTCATGATCCGGCCGGCATGGATGCTTCTGGCGCTGGCAGGCTTCCTGGCGCTGGTCCTTGCCCGGAAACGCGGGCGGCGGGTGCGAGCCAGGGAAACAGCTCCCTCTTCGCCTCCGTGACAATCATCAGCAGGCCCTGCAGCCCCCACTCGTAGCACCCAATGTCCGGGTGGCAACCACGGCTGCGTGGTGCGCCCAGGATGTCCGCGACGACCTCAGACAGCATGACTCCGTCATCAACGCCCGGTGCCTCTTCAAGCAAGCGGTAGTCGCTCGTGGCCGGATTCTTGAATCCGCTCAGTGGAGGAACAATCACAGAATGATGATCATACCCGAGAGCCTGCCAGCTATCGAAATCGATGGTTGTCGAATCACCGTCGGTTGAGAAAGCGTTCATCAGGATGTTGTTGTCGCTAACGGTTCCGGCGACGTTCGTAGCGCCCAATACAATCGAACCGTGGGTCGGATGCAGGTTGAACAGAATGTTGTTGTAGATGCGGTTGCTGGTGGACCCAATAGTGGGAATGTTCAGCACCCACCGCCCATCTTCCGCCAGGACAACGGTATTGTGAGCAATGAGCAAGTTCCGGCTTGGAACAGCTCCGTTGCCCTGAAAGACGGAGATGCCACTGGCATGCTCGTTGTAGAGCAGGTTATTTACGACGCGCCCGCCATCGCACCCGTCCAGGTTGATGCCAGAGCCCCCAATGTGTCCATTATCGTGTATGATGTTCTCTTCAATCAGAACGTCAGAGCAGATCCCGTCCCCCCCAGCCCCTGCGTCCGCATTGATATGCAAACCTGAGCCAGCATTGTCATGGAGGTGATTGCCTCGAATCACAGGTCGGTCCCCGCTGTTGCCAAAGTAGAGACCGTGTTCCCCCACCCCGTTGCCAAAACCGTTGGTGTAGCACTCGTTGTTCTCGATGATAGCATCATCCACGAACCACACGGCGATACCGACATAGAAGTTGTCGTGCACCCTGTTGTTCCGGATCTCAATGTCGTTGAGACTGACCGCATCAACTCCCAGCACCAAGACGCCATGGCGGCCAGACCCAACGACTTCAAATCCTTCCACGCGCCAATACCCAAGAGGGTGGCCACCCCATGGCCACTGGTTGTTCACCACGATATAGCAGTCCTTATGGTAATGACTGGGGACTGGTGGTAGGGCATTGATCACCACTTGGGCTTCCGCGTCGGCGCGAACCGTGTTGTACGCATTCGACGCCCCCGACCAGTTGATAAAGAACCCGTCGTACGTCCCTTCAAGAACCGTTATGGTGTCACCCGTGGTGATGTTGTCGACCGCGTACTGAATAGTTGCCCATTCATTTGTCCGGGTCAGCCCGGTGTCGCCATCCGACCCGCTTTCTGCGACGAAATACTCCGTTGCATGTGAGACGCCCACGTGAAGCAGAAAAGTGATCAAGACCGAGAATAGGCTGCGGTATGTCATGGCGACCATTCGTAGGCTCCCACGTCAGGTCCACAGCCGTACGCACGCGAAGTGCCCTCGATGTCATCCGTTACGGCCAGCCCAACCTGCCCATCGTCAGTGCCTGGAGAGAATTCGGTAAGATGGTAGTCGTCTCCCGCTGCGTCCGCGAAAATACCCACTGGCGAGGCGATGAACGAATGACGATCGTATCCGAAGTCCTGCCATTCATCGAAAGTAATCCGTGTCGCACCCCCGTCGGTCGAGAACCGATCCATCACGATGTTGTAGTCACTCACAAACCCCGGTATGGCCGGGTCAGCCAGCGAAATCGCGCCTCGCCAGTTGTGATCCGTGTAGAGGATGTTGTTCATCACTGTATTGCTGACAGCCGTCGCATCGGCAATATCGATAGCCCACCGACCGTCATCGGCCGTTAGGATCGTGTTGTGGAGCACGCGAACATTGCGGGTCGCGATGGCTCCGTTGATCTGGAACAGTGCAATCCCGGTGGCGTGCTCGTTGAAGATCAGGTTATTAACCACATCCGCGCCGTCTGCGCCGTCAAGATTGATCCCCGCACCGCCGCCGTTAGCATCAAGAACGTTTGAATCGATCAGCCCGTCGGAGATGATTCCATCTCCCCCATTGCTAAGGTCGCCATTGAACTGAATGCCCGAGCTGATGTTCGTAGAGCACCGGTTGTACCGAACCACGGGCCGATCTCCGCTGTTACTACAGTAGATGCCGTGCTCGCCATTCAGATAAGATCGGTTCTTCTCGATCAGCATGTCGTCGGAAAACCCCGTGAATATGCCCGTGTAGGTCGAATCATGCACCACGTTGCTGCGGATGGTGATGTGATGAATTGGCGCGTAACTCAGGCCAAAGATCCCAATACCATGCCGCGGAGAATTGACCACCTCGAACCCCTCGATGGTCCAGTAGGCAACGGTGCTGCCTGTCTTGGTGGCAATATCGATGATGCAATTGTGAACGTTCTGCGTCCCGATGGTATTGAGTAGAACGCTAGCACCGTGATCCGCACGTACCACGATAGGATCGGCCTCCGTCGCTGTCACATGGACCCTGAACCCGGCATAGGTGCCCTGCGTCACGATGACGGTGTCACCCGTTGTAATGTTGTCCACGGCATGTTGAATGGTCGCCCACGCATTGCTCTTCGACAGGCCGGTGGCGGCATCCGAACCATTGGTGGAAACGAAGAACTCCGTGGCACAGACCACCTGTGCAAGACACAGTGTCGCGACAAAGACCACGCCTTTAGACATCCGACCATGATAACGCGAACCGTCCAGTTTCACAAGCAGAAAGGTCATCTTTAACTGGCAAGGCGAATTGACTCACGATAAATGTCACCGGGGCGAGAAAAGGTGGGCGAGCTGATCAGGGTTGTTGACTCATATTCAATGTCACCGAAGGGAGGCATCGAATATGACGCGACAATCCAAGGAAGAATACCTGTTGAAGATGCGCGCGAGGTACGCCAGAGCTGGGCGCGCTGGGCGGAGTAAACTGCTGGATGAATGCGAGGAGGTATGCGGTTACGATCGCAAGTATCTGATTCGGCTCTCAGCGCGATTCGACTACGACTTGAATCGTACACTGGACGAAATACGTCCCGGTTACTCGTTCGACGTGACCTGCCAGGGCACGGTACCCGAGGCCATCATTTTAAAATAAGGTTAAAATAAGGGACGGACCTATAATCGTTTATGCGCTTGCGCTCTTGCTGTCGGTTGTGCGATGATGGGGGCGTCAACAGCGAGAGAGGATGGTTCGTCATGCACAAGGCACGATTGCGGCGGCTTACGGCACAGGGCGAGGGAATCGACTTGGAGTTCAAGGCAGCAAGAACGGCTCTGCCGAAGTCGCTATTCCAGAGCGTATGCGCCTTTCTCAATCAGGATGGCGGGACGGTGTTGATGGGTGTTCAGGATGACGGAGAGATCTCTGGGGTTGATCCGGACAGCATTGATGGGCTGCGCCGTGATATCGCCAATCTATCGAACAATCCCGACAAGCTTGACCCGCCCTACCTGCTGTTCCCGCATGCGGTAGAGATGAACGGCAGGTGGGTGATTGAGATCCAAGTACCGGCCAGCTCACAGGTCCATCGCGCAGACGGAGACGTGTACCTGCGAAGCGAAGACGGCGACTATCGCGTGAACGATTTACGCCAGATTGCGGGGATTGTGAACAGGAAGCTCAGCTTCTTCACGGAACCGCGTGTCTATCCCTACCTTGAGTTGCGTCATTTCCGCGAGGACCTGATTGCCAGGGCTCAGGAGATGATGCTGGCACGCAATCCTCAGCATACCTGGGCCAGGCTGCCTGTCGAGGAGCTGTTTCGTAAAGCCGGCTTCCTTCGGGAAGACACTTTTTCCGGGGATACGGGGTTTACGCTGGCTGCGGCATTGATGTTTGGTACGGATGAGATTATCGGCAGTGTGGCGCCTGCCTACAAGTTCGACGCACTTGTTCGTCGAAGGGATCTCGCACGCTACGATGACCGCCTGCTGGTGCGCACGAATCTGATCGATGCTTACGACCTGTTGATGGGATTTGTGGAGAAGCATCTGGATGACCCATTCTTTCTCGAGGGCAATATCAGTATCAGTTTGCGCGGCAAGATCTTCAGGGAACTGGTGGTGAACATCATCGCTCACCGCGAGTACACCAACGCCGCGCCGGCAACGATGGAATCTACAGAGACCGCGTTGAGTTCAAGAATCCGAATGTGCCGCATGGGCATGGACCGATCAATCCGGCCGATTTCACGCCCCACCCGAAGAATCCGACAATCTGCAAGTTCATGCTGCAATTGGGGCGGTTTGAAGAGCTTGGGTCGGGGGTGATGAACGTGAACCGATACCTCCCCCACTATGCTGATGGGGCTGTGCCACAATTCGTGGAGAACGACATGTTTACCACGGTTGTGCCGCTCTCGAAGGGTACACAGAAAACGAAAGCAGGTTCCCAGAAAAGTTCCCAGAAAATACTAGAGATACTGCGTGAACAGCCCAAGACAACGATTCAGGAGCTGGCAAGTTCATTGGCCATTAGCGACAGAGCCATCAAGAAACACATCTCTAACCTCAAGGACCAGGGAAGATTGAGGCGAATCGGCCCGGACAAGGGCGGGCACTGGGAGGTCGTTGACAGAGAAGATGGCGGAGGTTCGCAATGAGAACGGCACGGGTTGTGGGGTGTGGGGCGGCTTATTATCACTGTATGTCGCGGGTGATTGAGCGGAGGATGCTGCTGGATGATGGGGAGAAGGAGCGGTTTCGCATTGTGATGCGGAAGGTGGCGGCGTTTGCGGGAATCGAGGTGTTGACGTGGGCGGCGTTGGATAATCATTTTCACCTTTTGCTGCATGTTCCAGAACGGCCGGAGTTGAGCGAGGCGGAGGTGTTGCGACGGATTCGGGGGCTATATGGGCGGGTCCGGGCGGCGAATGTGCAGATAGAGCTGGAGGCGCTGCGGGAGCAGGGGCGGACGGCGGAGGCGGAGAAGCTGCTCTATGGGTTCACGCACCGGATGTATGACTTGTCGGAGTATATGAAGATGGTGATGCAGCGCTTTACACAGAGCTATAACCGCCGGCACGGGCGGCGGGGGACACTGTGGGAGGACCGGTTCAAGAGCATCCTGGTTGAGGGCAAGGCGGATGCGTTGTCAACGATGGCGGCGTACATTGACCTAAACGCGGTGCGTGTGGGGTTGGCTGAGGACCCACGGGATTACCGGTTCTGCGGGTATGGCGAAGCCGCGGCCGGTGAGAAGGAGGCGCGGACGGGGATTGCGCACATTGCGGAAGTGTTGGGGCAGTCGGGCGGTTGGGCGGTGCAGTCGCGCAGTTACCGGAAGTACCTGTTTATGCAGGCGGGGACGCATACGAAGAAGGGGCAGAAGGTGCGCGAGGAGAAGATTGAGAAGGTGCTGGAGACGGGCGGGAAGCTATCGAAGGCGGAGCTACTCCAGTGCCGGGTGCGGTACTTCTCGGATGGGGTGGTATTGGGGAGCAAGGCGTTCGTCGAGGATGTGTTCCAGGAGCACAGGGGCGAGTTTGGATTGAGGCGCAAGACCGGGGCGAGGCGCCCGAGGTTTGGCGAGTGGGGGGATTTGTGTACGATGCGGGATCTGCGGCTGTCGCCGGTGGCGGTGGCGAAGGCGGCGTGAGCACCTGGGAGAGTGAAGAGATTTTTCGCGCCAAGCTTGCCCGCCGACGGCGTGGATGCCGAGGAAATCAGAAAGCTCGCAGGTCAAGCAGTTCATCCA
>JASLPY010000105.1:0-15013 GCA_030744755.1 Kiritimatiellia bacterium
GAATCAATGCGTCAGCACTTCTGACTCCTGATTCCTGACTACTGACTCCTGCATTCGGCGTGCAACGCAGAATCCTCGTTTCAAGTTTAAGCATTGACACGCCCGGGCATCCTCATGACAATGGCCTCCCAAGGGCCTCACAAGCTTCCTATACTGCGAGCAGCTGTTCTGCTCGGTAGCTGCGAGGGTCGTGAAAACTTAAGAGAACTGATATGACCAAGCACATTTTTATTACCGGTGGCGTGGTGTCGTCACTTGGGAAAGGGTTGACTGCGGCGTCCGTGGCATTGCTACTCAGCAGGCGGGGGTACCGTGTGCGCCTGCAGAAGTTGGACCCCTACCTGAACGTGGATCCAGGCACGATGTCTCCTTACCAGCATGGTGAGGTGTACGTGACTACCGATGGAGCGGAGACCGATCTGGACCTTGGTCACTATGAGCGTTTTACCGGTATTGACTGTTTCCAGGACAGTAACTACACCACGGGGCGAATTTACAGCTCGGTTATTTCCCGCGAGCGCAAAGGAGAGTATCTCGGCAAGACGGTACAGGTCATCCCTCACATAACCGACGAGATTAAAAGTGCGATCCGCTCCCTGGATGCCGATGATGTCGACATTGTCATTACAGAGATCGGCGGGACCGTGGGAGACATAGAATCGCTTCCTTTCCTCGAGGCGATTCGCCAGTACCGCCAGGAAATAGGCAAGGAGAACGGCCTGTTCATTCATGTGACGCTGGTGCCATACCTGAAGGCAGCGAGGGAGCTCAAGACGAAGCCTTCACAGCAATCGGTTGGTATTCTGCGCACGATCGGTATTATCCCGGACATCCTGGTCTGCCGTTGCGAGCGGGATCTTACCAAGGAGCACAGGGATAAGCTGGCGCTGTTCTGCAACGTGGCCCGTGACCTCGTGATAGAGGAGAAGGATGTTGACCATTCCATCTACGAGGTGCCGGTTGATCTTGCGAAGCAGGACGTAGACGTATACATCCTCGAACTGCTTAAACTCCATGTCGATCGCCTGGACCTGGATGACTGGCATCAGATGCTCGACAGGCTGATATCGCCGCCAAATGGTGAAGTGGAAATTGCAGTAGTCGGCAAGTACATTGGCCTCCAGGATTCGTACAAGAGCATCTACGAAGCTCTCACCCACGGGGGCATTGCAAACGGCGTGAAGGTTAAGATCCGGATGGTGGAATCGGAAGACATCGAGAAGAGCGGTGCGAAAGAACTTCTTTCGGGGGTTGCCGGAGTTCTTGTTCCGGGTGGATTCGGGCATCGTGGAATAGAAGGCAAGGTGGCAGCTGTTCAATATGCCCGTGAGAGCTCTATTCCATACTTTGGAATATGTCTCGGCATGCAATGTGCAGTCATGGAGTTTGCCCGGAACGTCTGCGGCAAGGAGAGGGCGAACAGTGCTGAGTTTGACGCCGACACCGAGTTTCCGGTGATTGCCCTGATGGACGAGCAGAAGAAGATCACCGATATGGGGGGCACGATGCGCCTTGGGGGGTATGCCTGCAAGCTTGCGGATGGTAGTATATCGCGTTCCGTATATGGCAAGAGCGAAGTATCCGAACGCCATCGCCATCGTTACGAGTTTAACAACGAGTACCGTGATGAATTCACGGAGAAAGGCATGGTGTTCGCGGGGCTCTCTCCTGACGGTCATCTGGTGGAAATCGTTGAAAACGCCGGTCATCCCTGGTTCGTGGCGTGCCAGTTCCATCCGGAATTTCAATCCACTCCGCTGGAAGCCCATCCCCTGTTCAAGGGATTTGTAGCCGCGGCAATGAAGACGTGCAGCAAAACACCCGGTGACGAGGTGGATAGCTGATAAGGCAAGAAGGGCCAACAACCATTCGACAATACTAAATACCTGGAGTTAATACTTCGTGCCGAAAAGAGAAGATATAAAGAAAATCATGTTGATAGGATCCGGTCCTATCGTGATCGGACAGGCGTGCGAGTTTGATTACTCGGGAGTGCAGGCCTGCAAGTCGTTGCGGGACGAGGGTTTCGAAGTCGTTCTTGTAAACAGCAACCCGGCCACGATCATGACGGATCCCGAGTTCGCCGATCGAACCTACGTGGAACCACTCAGCACTGACGTTCTGGCCTCTATCATCTGCCGCGAACGACCTGATGCCCTGCTGCCCACCCTCGGGGGGCAGACCGCCCTCAACCTGGCCATGGAACTTTCGGAGGAAGGAATCCTGGAGCGCTACCAGGTGGAGCTGATCGGCGCCAGGGCGGACGTGATCAATAAAGCCGAAGACAGGAACCTGTTCAAGGAGGCGATGCGGAACATCGGCCTCGATCTTCCCGTAAGTGCGTCGGCGCACACGATGGAAGAAGCGGTTGCGGTCAGGGAGGAAATCGGTGAATACCCGTTGGTGATTCGTCCGGGTTTCACGCTGGGTGGAACCGGCGGCGGCATTGCCTACAGCGATGCCGATTTTACGGAGATCGTGACAAGAGGGCTGTTTTACAGTCCGAATAGCGAAGTCCTGATCGAGGAATCCGTTCTTGGCTGGAAGGAATTCGAGCTGGAGGTGATGCGAGACGTCAAAGACAATTGTGTCATCATCTGTTCCATCGAAAACATGGACCCGATGGGCGTCCATACGGGCGACAGCATCACCGTTGCTCCGGCCCAGACCCTGACTGACCGCGAATACCAGATAATGCGCGATGCTTCCATCGCGGTGATGCGAGAGATCGGCGTCGAAACCGGCGGATCAAATGTTCAGTTTGCCATCAACCCGGAAAACGGGAGGATGGTAGTGATTGAAATGAACCCGCGCGTTTCGCGGTCCAGTGCTCTTGCTTCGAAGGCAACGGGTTTTCCGATTGCAAAGATAGCCGCGAAGCTTGCTGTTGGATACACGCTTGATGAAATTCGCAACGACATCACACGCGAGACGCCTGCGTGCTTTGAGCCCAGCATAGACTACGTCGTCACCAAGATTCCAAGGTTCGCTTTTGAGAAGTTCTCGGCGGCTGACGACACGCTTGGAACGCAGATGAAATCCGTGGGCGAGGCGATGAGCATCGGCAAGACGTTCAAACAGTCGTTGCAGAAGGCTCTTCGTTCGCTCGAGATCGGCAGGTCCGGATTCGGTGCGGACGGCAAAGGCAAGCAATTCGAGTCCCTGTCTGACGAGGCGCTCAGGGGCATGCTCATGCGCCCCAACGCCAGCCGTATCTTCTGCCTGCACGCCGCGTTCCGACGCGGGTGGACGCTGGATGACGTATTCAATCTCACATCGATCGACCGCTGGTTCCTGCGCCATCTCGAGGAGCTCGCCGCGTATGAAGACGAGATTGCCTCCGTTGGAAGCCTGGAGGCAATGTGCGCCGATGAACCCATGTTCCGCCAGGTGAAGGAATTCGGCTATTCTGACCGGCAGATCGCTCACCTTCTGGGGGAGACCGAGGACGCCGTGAGGCAGGCCCGCGATGATATAGGCCTTCTGCCCGTTTACGGATTGGTGGATACCTGTGCCGCCGAGTTCGTAGCGTACACACCGTACTTCTATTCGACATACGGTGATGTGAACGAGGCCGTAGCGTCTGACCGGAAGAAAATCATGATTATCGGCGGCGGACCCAACCGGATAGGGCAGGGCATCGAGTTCGACTACTGCTGTGTGCATGCGGCATTCGCTCTCAGGGACGCCGGGTTCGAGACCATCATGGTCAACAGCAATCCCGAAACGGTCAGTACGGACTACGATACAAGCGACCGCCTCTATTTCGAGCCGTTGACACTCGAGGACGTACTCAGCATCTATCGTAACGAGAATTGCTGGGGCGCAATAGTCCAGTTCGGTGGGCAGACTCCGCTGAACCTTGCCAAGGATCTGGAGCTGAACGGTGTAAATATTATCGGTACCAAGCCGGACAGTATTGAAGCCGCTGAAGACCGTGAGTTTTTCCAGGAGCTGGCCTCAAGGCTCGGCATAAGGCAACCTGAGAACGGTCTTGCAAGAAGTATCGATGAAGCAGAGGCCATCGCAGAGAGAATAGGTTATCCCGTTCTCATGAGGCCGTCGTTTGTTCTCGGCGGCCGGGCCATGGTGATTGTCTACGACGAGGAAATGCTCAGGAAATACATGGTCGAAGCCGTGGAAGTCTCCCACGAACGGCCGGTCCTCATAGATCACTACCTGGAAAACGCGATGGAGGTCGATGTAGACTGCATATCCGACGGCGAGACATCTGTTATCGGCGCCATCATGGAGCACGTGGAGCTTGCCGGGGTTCACTCGGGTGACAGCGCCTGCACGATCCCGGCAAAGAATCTTTCACCGGAGGTCCTTGACACCATCCGCGAGCATACTTTTGCCCTGGCCAAAGAGCTGGGCGTATGCGGCTTGATGAATATCCAGTATGCCGTTAAGGATGACACGGTCTATATTCTCGAAGTGAACCCCCGCGCGTCCCGAACAGTTCCGTTTGTGAGTAAGGCCATAGGTGTGCCGCTCGCCAAGCTGGCAGCACTTGCGATGGCCGGCAGGAAGCTCAAGGATATCGGCTACACCGAGGAAGTTCTTCCAAGACACTGCAGCGTGAAGGAAGCGGTATTTCCTTTCATTCGTTTCCCGGGAATTGACGTGATTCTAAGCCCGGAGATGAAATCGACAGGCGAAGTAATGGGTATTGATTTCGCGGTCGGAATCGCGTTTCTAAAGAGCCAGATTGCCGCGGGCAACAGGCTGCCCAGGGACGGGAATGTCTTTCTGAGCGTGCGGGATGCCGACAAACCGGAGATAGTTCCCCTTGCCAAAGGGCTTGTTGACCTTGGGTTCAAGATTTACGCGACTGTTGGGACGAGCACGGTTCTTCGAGAGAACGGCATAGACAGCAAGGCCCTGTTCCGAATCGCAGATGGAAGGCCCAGCGTTATCGACATGATTGAAGAGAAGAACGTCGGCTGGATCATAAATACGCCCTCGGGCGGAGCGGCACCCAGGATCGACGAAGTGAAGATGCGTGCACACGCGGTCATTCGCGGTATACCGATTACCACGACGGTTGACGGCCTGCGTGCGGCGATAAACGGTCTGCAGTCGCTTGGGAAGCTTGAGAATGTGGAAGTGTGCAGTCTTCAGGAGTATCACAGGCACTCCCCGAAGTTGCAGCTTGTCGATGAGAACTGAATGTGAGTGGAGCCCGGTAAAGGGCGATAACAGAAGCCAGGTTCTATGGCTGACGCTTATGGATGAAACGTTATGAGTTCTGGGTGGAACTGGAAAGAAAAGAGAGAGAAGAGCGCATTCCTTGCCCTGGAAGACGGCACCGTTCTTCGCGGTTACTCCGTGGGTGCGCCACGGGACAACGTCGGAGAAGTAGTCTTCAACACGGGGATGTCCGGTTACCAGGAGATCCTGAGCGATCCGTCCTATAGCGGGCAGTTCGTTACTATGACCTATCCGGAGATAGGCAACACGGGGATCAACGAAGCCGACATGGAATCGAGGCGCTTCTTTGCCAACGGTTTTATAATGCACGATATGAATACCCCGAGTAACTGGCGATGCGAGGAGTCGCTTAGTGAATCGCTGGTGCGCCAGGACGTTCCAGCGATAGCCGGTATAGACACGCGCTTTCTTACCGGCTTGCTGCGGGACAAGGGCACGTTAAAGGGGTACATGTGTGTCTCGGGTGAAGATCTGTCCGGGGACACGGCTGTCAAGAAGGCGCAGGACTGGGAAGGCCTCGACAACCAGGACTATGCCGCGAAAGTCACGTGCGACGAGCCGTTCAAGTGGGACAAAGATGGTAAGATCACCGCGTCCTGGGGCATCACGGATAAGCTTCAGCGAACAGACATGCACATCATCGCGTATGATTTCGGCATCAAGTGGAACATCCTGCGCAGCATGAGGCGAAGCCGCATGGATGTCACGGTGGTACCGGCACAGACTTCGGCGGAAGATGTTCTTGCCATGAAACCCGACGGCGTATTCCTTTCGAATGGGCCCGCGGATCCTGAACCTGTTTCTTACGCAATTGATGCGGCAAGATCTCTGCTGGGCAAGGTGCCCCTGATGGGTATCTGCCTGGGGCACCAGATACTGGGTATCGCGGTTGGCGGAAAGAAATACAGGCTCAAATTCGGGCACCACGGATGCAATCATCCGGTCAAGGACTTGAAGACCTCGAAGGTCGAGATCACATCACAGAACCATAACTTCGCGATTGCTGCCGATTCGCTGAAAAGCACCAACGCAGAGGTGACGCATCTGAACCTGAACGATATGACCGTCGAGGGAATCGAACACAAGACAGAACCCATGTTCGGAATCCAGTATCACCCCGAAGCATGTCCCGGTCCACACGATCCCTACTACCTTTTCGCCCGCTTCCGCGAACTGATTGGGAAGGGCTGAGTTCCAGCTACCTGTAATCGCGCGGATGGATGCCGAGCTGGGCTATCCTGTAGTTGATGATGCGTTGGGTTGTATGCAGTGTTCTTGCCGCGGCGGCGGCATTGCCGCGGTGTTTCTTCAATGCATCCACAATGATCTCCCGCTCGTAACTCTGGATCATCGTTTTCAGGTCTGCGCCTGCTTCGGGGATGGAAGCTGTACGCGTGAGGTCACTCGTCTGCAGCGATGGCGGCAGAGAGTAACCGTGGAGGACTTCATCGGCGGTAGTCAGGACTGCCCGCTCGATGCAGTTCTCCAATTCCCTCACGTTTCCCGGCCAGTGGTAGGCCATCATCATGTTGATTGCCGTGGTGGAGATCCGCCTGATTTTCTTGCCGTAGCTTTCGTTGAACTTGCGCAGGAAATGGTCGGCGAGAAGGATGATATCCGAACGCCGGCTTCTCAGCGACGGCAGAATGATTGGAAACACGTTGAGGCGGTAGTAGAGATCCTCCCTGAACGAACCATCCTCAAGGGCATCTTCCAGATCCCGGCTCGTTGCCGTAACAACCCGGACGTTCACGGAGATTGGCGTGACGCCTCCCACTCGTTCAAATGTTTTCTCCTGCAGGACTCTGAGCAATCGTATTTGCACGCTTGGCGCGATATCCCCGATCTCGTCGAGGAATAATGTCCCCCCATTGGCCAGTTCGAAGCGCCCCTTTCTTTCCGCTGCCGCACCCGTGAAGGCGCCCTTCTCGTGTCCAAAAAGCTCGCTTTCGATCAGCTGCTCCGGGAGGGCTGCACAATTGACGGCTATGAACGGCGTGTCTTTCTTGGAGCTTCCAAAGTGTATTGCCCGGGCAACAAGCTCCTTGCCGGTTCCGGATTCGCCGCGGATCAAGACCGTGGCGGCACTGTCGGCAACCTGGGCAATCTGGTCATAGACCGAGCGCATGTTGCTACAATTGCCGATGATGCTTCTGGGGTGAAATTGATCGCCGAGTTGCCGGCGCAGGAGTTTGTTTTCCTCCATGAGGCTCTCATGCTCGGCAATCTGTTCACGGATGCTTGCAACGGCTTGTGCGAGGAGATCTGCTACGAGCTGCAGGAAGCTCAGGTCTTCCTCGAGCGCATCTATGCTCTCGGATGTGCGGTCGATACTGAGAGTACCGATCGTGCTTCTCTGATGAATAATCGGTACGCAAAGAAAGGCTACCTTGGAACCGACTCGGGACCTGGTGCGGTTCAAGAAGCGCTGGTCTTCAGCGATATCCGGAATAACGATGGGCTTCGCCGTCTCGGCAACTTCGCCTGTTACACCTTCGCCCAGGCGATACTGACCTCTCAGCTGCTCGTCATGGGTGAGCCCGCGCGAGGCTTCAATCACGAGAATATCTGTTCCGGGCCGTCTCAATGTAAGTGTGCCGCGCGACATACCCATCTCGGTTTCGAGAATATCGAGGACCTCGTTCAGAAGGGCTGATATATCGTGCTGGCGGGTGATCGCCCGGGATATCCCGTAGATGATCTCCAGTTCAGTATTATGCGTAGCATCCATAGTCTATTCTGTAGGGTTTTGGCTATTCTTTGACAATATTGTAATATGAGCAAGAGAATACTCTCCATTAAGCAATCAGGGGGACAGGTAGCCAGTTGACTGCCTGTTGCCCAAATGGACTTCCGACGCCGAGGCCGGCGTCCCTCCCGTCTACGCATGTCACTTTTCATGAGAATTGGGAGGGTCCGCGGCCTCGCGGATCGCGGATTCATCCTAAAGAGAGCATTTGACTCAACAGACGAGGGTAAAGATTACGGTAAAGACAAGGGAAGAAGAACATCTTCCTTAATCTTTGCCCTAATCTTTACCTTAATCTCTATCCGGAGCGGCGACATCAGAGTTCACCCAGGGGGTGCGAGTTCGGCAGACCGATTCGTCAATGCCGACGGGCACGGTCGCAGTTTCTGGCAGTTCAACTGCCGACTATAGATTCATACGTTCAAGGGTTTGGGCAACAGCCCCTTGAAAGAAGGTCACTTCGATGGCTGGAGTTTTCGGGATGCTTTTCTCACGCGTGAGAGGTATGAGAGTATGCCCTCGGCGATTCCTTCGGCTGCTGCAATGCGATAGGCGTCTGTGCGAATCCTGGTTTCTTCGTCAGGGTTGGAGACAAACCCGGCCTCTACGAGAATGGATGGACACGAAGCGCTGCGAAGGACCTTGAACCTTGCCCGCTTCACGCCTCGGTCCTCCAGTCCGGTCCGTTTCATAAGGGTTCGATGCACGTCATAGGCCAAAACGGTGTTCGCCGGATCAAAGCGGTTTCCGGGAGACATTCCCCTGGGCTTGCTTCCCTCTGCCGTGGACGGATATCCGTCGGCTGTCAGCACGAAGGTTTCGGCTCCCCGGGAATTGGAATTGGCCGCAGAGTTGATGTGAATGCTCACGAACACATCCGCCTTCCATTTTCTGGCCAGCGCCGGCCGGGTTCCCAGGTCGAGTGTTGTGTCTCGGCTGCGAGTCAGCTGAACGGCAACGCCACGGGATTCAAGGATGTGCTTTGCCCGGGTTGCAATATCGAGCACCACATCCTTTTCCTTTGTACCGCGCTTTCCCAGGGCCCCGGAGTCCGACCCTCCATGCCCGGCATCAATAACGACCAACCTCGATCCCACCTGGTCCAGAAACCTGTGCGGGCTGACAAGTGGCACGAGAGTTCCCGCGGTGTCGGCCTCAGAGATAACCCATTTCCGTCTTCTGACAGTTGCGGGAGCATTCATCAGTATGAGGGTGTCGTTAAAGATCAGCTTTCTGCTGTTCAAGATCAGCGAAATCGTCGTCTGGCCGTTTCCGTAAGTGACACCGGTGTCCGAAGATTCCATGCACTTGAACTCGTGTTCGGCGGCCAGGTCCTTAACACGGGAACTACCTTTGCCCGCAGGATCAATGTCGCCCGAACAGGAGCGCATAAAGAGGGAGGCAACCGTGATTCCGAGGATGAGACTTTGCGTTGACATGTTGACTGTTCTATACCATCATTCGATCCGCCGTTCAACTCCCGGAGACAATTAAGCCTCCGGCAACCTGGGTGTTATCGTTGTCTGGCATTCTGCATTGAGCCGTTGTAAGCGGCACAGAACATGGAGCTTTTTCAGTTATGGCCGAAGTAACTCTTGATGTTGTTCCACGGAAGGTGCGCGACTTCTTTAACAAGGGGTTCGCCGCGTTAGAGCACGGTCGCCTCGAATACGCTATTGACATGCTGTCACATTGTCTCGAGGAGGAGCCTGCGCTTCTGCAGGCACGCAAGTTTCTGCGGGCCGCCGAGATTCAGAAGTACAAGAAAGAGAAGACCAGCGCTATCGCCAGGATACTCTCTCTCGTCGGCAGTCTGCCGGCGTACGTGCCGGCGATTGTTGCAGTTAAATCCGGAAAGGGGGCAAAAGCCCTCGTTGCCACCGACAGACTGCTCAGGAACAACCCTCTTGACCGCAGGTACATGAAACTCTTTGCCGATGCAGCCGAGCTGGCGGCATTGCCGGAAGCCGCCGTCCAGATTCTTGAGATTGCCCGTGAACATTACCCGGATGACGGTGCCGTACTGGAATGCCTGGGACGTCACTACCAGTTGGCGGGGGAGAACAAGAAGGCGATCGCGTGCTTTGAGAAGCTTTGCGAGATGAATCCCAACAATCCGACCGCCATAAAGGCGATGAAGGATGCAATGGCCCTGGACAGCCTTGAAGGTGACGGGTGGGCGGAGGCATCCGAGGACGGTGGTAGCTACCGCGACTTGATCAAGGATACGGGTGAAGCCACACGACTCGAACAGGAGGCCAAGGCCGTCAAAACGAGCAAGGATGTTGATAACCTGATTGCCGACACAATTGAGAAGATCAAGGCGGAACCCGACAACATCAACTACTACCGTGCACTTTCCAGGTACTACGGGCAGAAGGGCGAGTTTGACGATGCCGTGGCCACCCTGGCAAAGGCCCTGAAAATGGCCCCCGGAGACCCCGAACTCGAGCATGCGTTGTCGGATCTGAAGATCAGCAGGTTCAACGCGGAAATCGAAACCCTGAAAGCCGATGGTAGGGAGGAAGAAGCCCTTGCTAAAGAGACAGAACGCGCCCAGTTCGTGTTCGACAGCCTCCAGGAGCGCGTCGCGAGATATCCCAACGATTTGAATCTCCGTTACGAGTTTGGAGTTATGCTGTATGACAATGACTATGTCAACGAGGCCATACAGCAGTTCCAGATGTCTCAGCGCAATCCCAAGCTGCGCGCTGATTCACTGTACCATCTTGCAATGTGCTTCAAGCACAAGGAGCAGTATGACCTTGCCTTCAACGAGCTGGAGAAGGCCGCGTCTGACTTGACGCGAATGGACAAGACCAAGAAAGATATCTGTTATGCCCTGGGCGAACTGTCCGAGCTTATGGGCAAGAGGGAGCAAGCTGCAGATTACTTCAAGCAGATCTACCAGGTAGATATCCAGTATCGGGACATCGCCGACAAGGTCGAGCAGGTCTACAACAAGGGGCAGTGAAGCTACGCTGGGAAACCCACCCCTCCAAACAGGGGGGAGCTGGGATGAACGCCCAACGCCCAACGCTCAACATCCAACGCCCAAGTTTGGGCGCAGTCACCTATCAGTCACGAATGCCCAGTTCTAGGGTTCGCCGGCGGCTTGTATTGTAGCTTTGGCGAAGGAGGAAGACGGAGTGGGTTCTCTAGTCGCTGCTTTTAGGTGGCTCCGGCCATATTCCCTGCATTGCATCCTGGACTATCTGACGAGTATCGGCCGGGAAGTCGCTTCTCAGCATCCACTTTATAAACCCTGGATCCTCTTCGACGATACGTCGCAGCAATTGCCCTTTCTTCTTGCCGAAGTTGAGGGCCACCTTGCCGCCGGACCATTTCAGGCGCCCTTGGCGGTCAACCCATGAAGGATCGCGTGGATTGCAGTAATCATGCAGGGAGTCCATCTCGCCGGGCAGATCCTGGTACTTAGCAAACTGTCCTTCCAGCACCTGTATCGTTGCCAGGACATCGGCCTCGGCTCCGTGAGCGCCCATGTGCAATTCCCCGCAGTAGAAAGACAGTGCCGCGGTGAGATCCCTGGGCTCCCTTCGGTGGAAGATGCGCTGCGCATCGATGAGCCGACGGCTGTCCACATCGAACTTGATGCCGCAGCGAATGAACTCTTCGGCCAGCATAGGAATATCGAATCTCACTATGTTGTATCCCCCAAGATCACACCCCTCTAGAACGCTGTTTATCTCGGGTGCGACTTCCTTGAACGTGGGGCTGTTTTCAACATCCTGGTCAGTAATGCCGTGAATCTTCGTGGATTCTTCTGGTATGGGCATCTCCGGGTTGACCCGGAATGTGTGGGTGTCGCGTGTGCCGTCGGGATTCAATGTCACTATGGCCAAGTCTATGATTCTGTCGGCCCTGGGGGAAATCCCTGTTGCTTCTATATCGAAGAACGCAAGCGGTCTATCTAGCTTTAATTCGGACATTTCTGAATTCCTTTCAAGTGTTGCCGGCATCGTACACGCATATTTCCCTGCCATTCAACTACCAAGCACGAATCAATTGCTGTTTCCCTGGTCGGCTTGTTCCCCAAATCAAGCGTTTTGCGGGTGGCCGCCTGAATCCTAACGAGTATGGAGGCCAGGCGAATCCAACCACTTGTGCTGTGTTCCCGTAGCTGAATTCGTGAGGATTCAGACGGACATCGATAAAACAGCCTGCTTTAATTCTCCGTTGACATCCGAACCCTCTCAATATATATTTCGCGCCCGTTGATTGAGTTACAAATGATACTGAGCCCCCTTCGTCTATCGGCTAGGACGCCAGGTTCTCATCCTGGAAAGAGGAGTTCGACTCTCCTAGGGGGTGCCAGTGGAGATTTTCCCGCGGCCAACCGGTCGCAAACCTCTATGGCAGCGTTAGTTGAGGGTGTTCGAAGTCGGCCATTTTCGGTGCATTCCACCCCTTCCGGGAACAGTAGTGCATTGAGTCTCTTCTTCTCCTCATCTGGTAGCCGTTTCCACAGCTCCCAGGCATCGCACAGCACGTATTCGGCCGACGCCAGTACGGCTTCGATGTCCAGTGCCTCCAGCTCTTCATCGTGCCTCTCGCACTTCGCCAGGCATATCTGAGCCTGGATCTCGGACTTCTTGTCCATGAAGGTCTCCTGGTCCAGCTTCTCATCAAGGAAGGCATCGACCAGGCGACTCTTCTTGGTCTCCAGATTCTGGATACGCTTATCGATACGCGCCTGCATGGCCGTGATCTCATCCTGTTTCTGCGTCCACCAGTCGATGACGATCTCCCGCAGTAGTTTCAAGACAGGCGAGACGCGATGACTGATGCCGGTCAGCAGTTCCTCATAACGCTTCAGCATTTGCGCTGCGGGCACCCGTACGGCGCTACAGTCGCTAGCGTAACAGTGATAGTAGGCGTATAGCTTTCCGCCCTTGCTTCGACTGCGTGAGGCCGTGAGGGCGCGCCCACAGACCCCGCACTTGATCCAGTTCCGCAGTGGGTAACGCTTGTCATCACGTACTTGCGGGGCATGTTTCTTGCCTCCAACGCGGGGCTGGAGCCTGTCATACATCTCCGGATCAACCAGGGGCGGGAACTTGGCGAGAACAGTCCTGCCATTTGTTTGGGCGCAGCAGACTCGGCCGGCGTACAAGGGGTTCACAAGCATCTTGTTGAAGGCTTGGAATCCCAAGGGCTTTCCCGTGCGTCCAACGAGGCCTTGCGCAGTCACGTCGGTAAGCGCCGCCCTCTGGGTGTAGCCCCGGTCAGCAACCAGCTCAAACGCCCGTCGTACCAGCGGCCCTTTCTTGGGGTCAGACACCAGGATCGGCCTTTTGTTGGCATCACGGGCGTTCAGGTATCCGGTGGGTGCCATATGGCACCAGTACCCCTGTTCAACAAGCGTGACCATCTCGCCTTTCGATTTCTGACCTCGCCGTTCATTCTCAAACTGGCTGAAGCCGCTCAGAATATTCTCCATGAATCGGCCTTCAGCAGTGTCCGCAATGGGTTCTGTTGCGCTGATGATCGAGACCCCGCAACCGGACAAGGTTACCTTCAGGTAGCCATGGTCATCTGAATTGCGTGCCAGTCGATCAAGCTTGTGAACAACCAGCGCATCAATCCTGCTGCGCTTCTTGCCGCAGAAGTTCAGCAAGCGGTACAATTCAGGACGTTCCTTGGTCTTTGCCGAGCGGCCGCGCTCCACAAAGACCTCAACGACCTCAATGTCGTTTTCGGCACAATACCGTCGACAGTCACGTTCTTGTGACCCCAAAGACGTGCCTTCAACCTGATCGGCATAGGACACCCGTACATAGATCACGCCGCGTCGCATACTTCACCATCCCTTCCTTTGCTCTGCGTGCGTTCAATGTCGCAGCAGATAATGTCAGCCAGGCGATACAAGAAATCCCTGAGACCAACGACATCCTCATCGTCCAGCTGTTTTTCGCCCTCTCCAATTAGCTCCCGACATCGCGCCACACTGAGTCGGTCGTGGTATGTCCCGCTGGGGCAATCTTGCTCTGCCCTCTTGTCGCCACCTATACTACTGGAAGCTCTGGAATTCTCCAAAACGGCGCATCCGCCACCGCTGTTCTCGTCGTTTCCAATCACGTCGTTCATTGTCAAATACCTTCATCATATCAATCCTTTCGTATTCGCTCCGGCGGTTCGGTCCGCCGCGTGCTTTCTACGGTGCCACTGAGCACCATCTCATCGCGCTTATGCCCATGCTGGGCTATCCCTGGTTGGGCAGGTACCGGCGGCCGAAGCCGCCCGCCCCGGTTTCACGGGTGCGGGTAAGCCGCGCCCTATATGCCTCGTGTGAAACATCGAGGCCCTTCTCCGTCGGCCGTTGCAGGCCTACGACTTGTTTGATGCTGTCCTACCCCGCGGCGTAGTCGCCGAGAACGAAGCCTTTCACCCGCAGCTGCCGCCGCAGTTCATCGAAGTCGACCCGATACTGCTTGGTTCCATCGAACTTGTTGTGGGGGTTCCTGCGCTCCTCAATCAGTCCGAGACGAATGCAGGTGGCAGCGTATGAGCGAGTGGTCCGGTCTGAGCCGATCATCAGATCTCTAGCGAGATCCTTAGCCCCTCGACGTACCCACCCCTCTGTTGGTTCAATACAGAAGTCCTCCCGTGCCCATTCGTTCAGCAGGGACTTCTCCGCCTCAATGTGTTCATCGATGCGGCGTGCGTACTCGGTGCACTCGATGAAGTAGTTCAGCACGGCGGCGCTCATAGGATCACCCGTCACTGCGACGAGTTCCTCCTTGATGACCGTTCGCCTGAGTCGCCTGGGGACCTGGCCGTTGGCGGCCGGGATCCATCCATGGTCACAGATCTCATTCGTTTTCATTCTTCACCTCTTCCTGCCGGGCTTTCCGGCGTTCGACTTCTGTTTGAATCCGCAACACCGTGCGGCGGATCGTTCAAATCGACCGCGCCTGACGGCGCTGATGTAGCCGGGTGGTCAACACCAGCCTCACCTGTATGGGAACCGGCACACGAGGGTGCTTGGTCTCTGTGGATGCCCTTGTGGGCTTCCGTCTGCGTCGCCGG
>JASLPY010000105.1:15023-15251 GCA_030744755.1 Kiritimatiellia bacterium
ATTCGGTGCACAGGGCGGCGATCGCCGTCTTTCGGGTCAATCCAAGGCTCTTTGAGCCTCCGTCAGCGGTCCTGACGGTGTGCCTGACAGTGCGTGAACGTGGTTTCCTTTCGTCGATGTACTCGTCCTCCTTCACTGTTGTGGTTCTCCCTGTTCTGCGATCGGTTCTAGCGACACGGTTTCACCGGTGTGCATGTCGATGATCCGGGTGGGTGTTACCACTGCATG
>JASLPY010000106.1 GCA_030744755.1 Kiritimatiellia bacterium
GCGCTGTGGGGTAAACAGAATCTCGTACCCCCGTTTCACCCTGCCCCCGTTGATCTGTTTCACAACGCAGATGGCTCAACTGGGGCCAATTGGTTGCGACATGTTCGTCAATCGTGTATGATTCTCGGTCAATATGAGAATCCTTGGCCGCCACCGTAAGCATCAGTACCTGATTCCCTGTCTTGTTCTGCTGATTACAATGTTCCTTGAGCAGCCTTCTGCCGCGGATTGGCCCACGTTTCGTCATGATGCCGCTCGCAGTGCATACACGGCAGAAGCCTTGGCGGACAAGCTTTCATTACGCTGGTCGTTTCAGGCCGTGTTGCCTCCTCGGCCCGCCTGGCCTCGACAGGAACGCATGCCGTTCGACCGGGCTCTTCATCCTGTGGTGGGGGAGGGCCTGGTGTTCTTCGGGAGCAGCGCTGATGACCGGGTTGTGGCCCTGGACGCAGAGACCGGTATTCGCCGCTGGGAGTATTTTACGGAAGGCCCGGTTCGGTTCGCACCGGCGTATGCCAACGGGCGCCTGTATGTCGTGAGCGATGACGGGTATCTGCATTGCCTGAAGGCGGCGAACGGGTCCCTTGTCTGGAAACAGCGGGCGGGACCCGACGAGCGGCGTATCCTGGGCAACGGACGCATGATTTCGCGGATCCCCGCGCGTGGTGGTCCAGTGCTGATGGGCAACCTTGTGTATTATGCCGCGGGCATCTGGCCGTCCGATGGAGTCTATCTCTATGCGCTGGATGCCGAAACAGGCCGGGTCCGCTGGTGCAATGATGCCGACGGATACCGCTACATGGCGCAGCCGCACGGTGGCGCGTTTGCACACAGCGGCGTGTCCGCCCAGGGTTACCTGGCCGCCGACGAAGAGAGACTGTTCATACCGACCGGTCGAGCCGTGCCGGCCGTCTTCGATCGTGAGGACGGGTCCTTTAGCTATTTCCACCTGCAGCAGCTTGGCCATGCCGGCGGTTCTTCCATCATGGTGGGGGATGGACTCTTCCTGAACAGTGGGCGTCTCTTTCGTAGTGAAACAGGAAAGGCACTCAACCAAATCAAACCCGGCCCCGTTGCGGCAACTCGGGACGGTTTTGTCCAGGCCGGGCCAAAAGGAATCGTGGTATATCAGTGGGCGCCCGGGGAATCCGGAACCCCGGCAACGGTATTAACCAACATGCCCGCGACAAGCGTTGCGACAAGCGTTGCGGTGGCGGCGAACCGGGCTGTTCTGGGTGAAGAAGGACGTGTGCGGGTGATAGACTTGGACTCTGGCGAGCCAACCTGGTCGGCTGAGATGGATGGCACGGTATACGGTTTGGCTGTCTCGGACGGGCGTCTCCTGGCGAGTACGGACCGGGGACAGTTGGTATGTTTCGACGCGAGCGGCGACCATGCCGTTTCGGTTAAATCGCCCCATGTACGAGTCTTCAAGGCGAACGAGGGGTTTGCCAGAGCCGCAGAGGAGATTCTGCGGTTGACCGGTGTGAACCAGGGCTATTGCCTGGACCTGGATTGCGGGGATGGCCGCCTGGCGTATGAACTGGCGATGCGCAGCAAACTTCAGATTATCGGGATGGATTCGGATCCGGCCAAGGTGGCCCAGGCCCGGGAGACACTGGCCGCAGCCGGTTTGTACGGATCCCGGATCACGATTCTGCAGGCCGCCACGGATGACGATATTCTCCCGGACTGTTTTGCCAACCTCGTGGTGTCCGCGAAATCAGTCGTCGCCGGCCCGGACATTCCCAACCCGGCGCGGGTGACCCGCGTCCAGCGTCCGTACGGCGGCGTGGTCTGTCTGGGGCGCCCGGGTGCCATGAAGGTGAACCGGCGGGGTCCGTTGGAGGGCGCGGGTGAGTGGACCCACCAGTACGCCGACGCGGCCAACACGACCTGTTCCGGCGATGCCCTGGTGAAGGGGCCTCTGGGGACCCTGTGGTTTGACGACCTCGGTCAGCGTATGGTGCAAAGGCACGGCCGGGCACCCGCCCCGCTTTTCCATCGGGGCACCCTGTATTCGGAAGGGCTCGACAGCCTGTTTGCCGTCGACGCCTACAACGGGCACTTGCGCTGGAGTTATGCCCTGCCCGGCATTCTCAAGGCCTATGACGGGGACCACCTCATGGGAACCAGTGGCAGCGGCAGCAACTACTGCGCGGCGGATGGCCGGGTCTATGTCAGACAGGGCCACGAATGCCTGGTGCTGGACGCGGAGACCGGGGCCCTGCTGAAAACCTTTCAAGCGCCGAAAAACACCGACGGAACTCCCGGGACCTGGGGGCATATTTCCGTGGCGCAAGGTTTGCTGTACGGGTCACTCTCCGACACCAATCACATAGTGACCTATCGATACGTGAAGGGCGGTGACATGAGCGGTCAATTGACCGAGTCGAAGGCTTTTTTTGCCCTTCACGCGGATTCCGGGGAGTTAGCGTGGCGGTACGACGCCAGCTACTCCATCAGGCACAATGCAATTGCCGTGACCTCAAACCTGGTCCTCCTGATTGATCGGCCACTCGCCTTGTACGATCGGAAACGCAAGGCCAGAAGTGTTCCGGAGGAGGGGGGGGAACTGAAGGCCTTTGACGCTATGACCGGAAGGCTTGTCTGGAATCGGCAGGAAGGCATTTTCGGCACGCTCCTCGCCGCCAGCGACGCACACGAATCGGTTCTGATGAGTTACCAGTCCACTCGTTTCAAGCTGGCCAGTGAGCTTGGAGGGAGAATGGCGGTGTTCGACCTGAAAACGGGAATGCCGCGGTGGGAGAAGAGCATCCAATACGAATCCCGTCCTTTGATCAACGGACCGACGATCTATGCCCAGGGCGGGGCGTGGGATCTGCTGACAGGGGAACCCCGTCCGTTCAATTTCAAACGCTCTTACGCATGCGGCATCATGGCCGGCGCGAAAGACCTCATCGTCTACCGCTCGGCCACCCTGGGGTATTTTGATCTCACGCGAAATGAAAAGAACGAGGATTTCGGGGGCATACGTCCGGGGTGCTGGATCAACGCGATTCCCGCCGGCGGCCTGGTGCTGGCTCCCGACGCTTCGGCCGGTTGCCGATGCAGCTACCTGAACCAGTCCTGGATAGCCCTGCAGCCCGGAGGCCTTCGTGCGCCGGTTATTGACCCGCCGGGAACCGTTTCCCGGGATCCCATCGCCGTCACGATCACGGCGGATCCTTCAGACCAAACACGTGTCCACTACACCATGGACGGAACGACCCCCTCAAGGCAATCCGCCCTTTATACCTCACCTCTAGATGTGACCCGATCGGCCGCCATCCGGGCTCGTGGGTTCGATGCGCGCGGACGCTCCGGCCCGGTTTCCGAAGCTCGCTTTGTCGTCGACAAGGATCTGATTCCCCTGGAAACGGAACGGTGGACAGTGTGGGACGCACCCGGCTCAAAACCGCCCAGTGCCTGGCGCGTTTCCGAAAGGGCGATCGACCAGACCTCGAACGTCCTGGTGGAGGGAGCGATTCCCTTGGGCAAGGATCCGGCGGTGGAACGCCTTGGGTCGCTTTACACATACAACGGCGGAACGGAGTTTTGCGACGGGACATTTTCCTTTACTGTCAACTCCAGCGACGATGACGGTGTCGGAGCCGTCTTCCGCCTGGGCGATGTCGGGCACTATTACCTGTGGACAATGAACAGCCAGAAGCACTACCGGCTGCTGGCGTGCAAGCAGGGCGACACGTACAAGGTCCTGGCCATCAACAACTCCGGATTCACACCGAAACAGACGTACCAGGTGACGATCCAGTGTGACGGCCCACGCATGACCGTCTTTGTGGACGGCAAAAAGGATTTGGAAGCAGAAGATGTAACCTATTCCCGCGGCACGGTGGGGCTGTACTCCTGGGGGAACTCCGGGGTGCGGTTTGGTGAGCTTGTCTTAAAGGCAGATTAACCTTGGGCAGTAAAACGACTCTCGGCCCCGGTATTTGCAGGAACTGCCGTCAGATTCCGCATAAGAGCTCTGCAATGCCATCATCGGTACCATCACCATTCCTACAGCGTGCTGCTTCGACAGGAGACTATCGCCCGAAGTATTGACGGGTCTGCCGGGCAGAGAGTAGTTTACTCAAGCGTTCATGATAGATTACAGGCAGACAACTATGCGAAAACTCCCGAACTTCGCTTTCCCGCTGATCGTCACCTGCCTGGCTTTCGCCGTTGCCGCGGCGTACGAACCCGTCCCCACGGGTGACCACCGCTATGGTTACCTGTCGCCAGTTGATGGCTCGCTGCAATTCTACCATGTCTACGTGCCCGCCTTCTATGATCCGACGCAACCGACCCCCGTGGTTTTCTCCCTGCATGGCTTCGGCGGACGCACCGGACCGGCGGGCGGCGGATTGCACGGGCGCTGGGCCGACGCGAACGCCTGGTTACTGGTCCGCCCCGACGGTAGAGGAAACCAGAACTGGGACGGTATCGGTGAGGATGACATCTTCCACGTGCTGGCCGACATGCGCCGGTCAACTCCCGACCACGCGGCGTTCAATATCGACGGGGAGCGGCTCTACGCGGAGGGGTTCTCCATGGGGGGGCACGGCGCCTTTCGCCTCGCCACGCGGCACGCCGGTACCTTCGCGGCCGTCGCTCCTGTGGCGGGATGGACCACGCATCGTGAATTCTACCGCCACTGGTATGACACGTCATCTACCGACCTGGGCGGCGGGTATATCGACCCAGCTCGCCTGCCTCTGCTGGAGACGGCGTCATCGCTCAAGCAGGCGGAGAACGCTCTCTGGTGCCCGGTGTTCGCAACCTACGATCTCAATGACGGCATCAATCCTCCCTCCAATGCGCGCGACATGATTCGCCGGATCCGTGGGGTCGGCGGTGTGCAGGTGACATGCCTCGAGGGTACGGGCGGCCACTGCGGGAGCTATGACATAAAGGAAAACCTGCGCTTCTTTCGCGGTAAGACTCTCAATCGATGGCCGCGGACCGTCCGCCTGACCACGAACACGCTGCGCCACAATCGTGCGCATTGGATAACGATCGAGCGTTTGCGGGTCCTCAACCAGTGGGCGCGCGCAGAAGCCGATGTCGATGAGCAGCGTGTAACCGTGACGTGCAGGAACGTTCTGGCCTTCGGTCTGGACCTGGATCCCGAGCTGGTGGAGATGGACGTCCCCGTAAAGATTCAGATTGATGGGCGCGAACCGATAGAAACAGACCCGCGCCCAAGCCTGTCATTCGAGGCCCGTTTGAACGATCATCTTGGGATCGCTGAATGGGTGCTCGTGGATCAGCCCGGCGACGATTCGGCGAGTGATGTCCGAAAGACACACGAGCTGGCCGGACCCATCGATGACGCCTTTCGCTCACGTTTCACAGTGATCTACGGGGCGCAGCCCGGCAGCCGGCGCGGGTCGACTGGGGCAGACCGGGACGACGCACTTCGTTTTGCGGCTGAATGGAACGGCTGGATGACGCTGCACTGGGGCAATCAACGTCCGCCGGGCCGGCGACGCGCGGATTGGTGGCAACAGCCATATCCGTTCCGGCCGGGGCGGCATGTCCACCCGGACACGCTACTCGTAACGCCCCGCCCCGACACGGATTTCACGTTGGAGTCACTGCCCGACGACCGTAACCTGGTATTGTTTGGCGATCCCGGTTCGAACTGGATCGTCGCGCACCTGGCGGAACGCCTGCCGATACGGGTGACACTTGACGGCGTGACGGGAGTCAATGTGCAGTGCGGCGCCCGCGTCTATTCCGGGGATCATGTGAACTACTTCTTCATCGCTCCCAACCCGTTAACTCCGCGGCAGTACGTCGTGCTGGCGCGTGGCTATCTTTCCAGCGGGATTGATGCCAACCGGTCTGGCGCGCGCCAGGTAGGCAAGGATATGGAGGCCCTCCCGTTTTACTGGCCCGATTACGTCATATGGGACGCGCGTCGTCGCCCTGGTCCGACTGTACAGGCACCGCTGCGCTACCTGCCCGACACATTTCTGGATGCCGGCTACTTTGGCGAGGACTGGCAGCTATGTCGCCGCGCCCCCGTGCCGCGCATCTCGGTCGAAGGGGAAAAGATCCGGCGAGAAGATGCCTGGTACAGTCCTGCACGCGTGCGCATATCGGCAAATGCCGTTCCCGGCGGTTTCGGCGTAGCCGGAATTGAGTACAAGGTGAATAGCGGGGCCTGGACCCCGTACAGGGAACCAGTCTCCATTGCCGCTGAAGGCCACGTTATCATGTCGGCTCGGACGCGTTGCGACAACGGGCAGTACATATACCTGCCGCAAGGGAGCACGGTTCGAGGTGTGGCGGCGCCCGGCAACATGTCGGATGAGGGCCGAGTATGTTTCGAGGTGCAGGAACGACGATCATTGTGGCGTCGCTTCAAGGGGCTGTTTGGAGAAAGTGATTAAGCGTGGGATTGCTTGCCTGGGTTTACTCAACGAATCCCACGTAGCGGGATCCGTGAGGATTCCGATGGGCATGAGGGATGAGATATTGAGGGAGTCTGAATTCTAACGAATCCAGCTACGGGAGATGTGGAGACGGCATTGGATTCTCATAGTAGCGGGATCCGTGAGGATTCCGAGTTTCTGTCCAGGTGTTTGAATGGCCATATGAGGAAAACGCAACAGAAAGAGAGAAACGATGGCAGACACAAAGAGAAATATGAATCCCAGCATCGCACTGACAAGTGCGTTGATTCTTGTGGCCATTGCAACCGGCAGTTCCGTTTTCGGGGATGATCTGTCCGTTACAGTCCATGCCCGCGGCCAGGCGGAAGTGACAGAAACGCGGAAGCTCGTCCTCGGTGGCCAGCTGGCCGAGATCAGCTGGGCGCCGGTCAGTCCCCGACTGGATTTGGACAGTGTCAGGTTTGCCCCGTCAGGCAATGGGACACCGTTGCCCGTATCGGCGCTGAAGGTGGTCAACCACCTGGGCGGCAGCCGCGATACCCTCCTGCGCCGGTATATCGGCAAAGTGGTCCGGATAGTTCGTCCCGAGACGGGTGATGGAATCAGCGGCACACTGCTGACGGTGGACAAGGGGCGCCCCGGCATGCTCAAAACTGCCGACGGCTCACTGCACCTGGATCCGGCCGGTGAGATTGTACTGCCGCCCGATGCCGGCCTTGTTTCCCAACCAACCCTGGTGGGGCGCCTCGCGACGCCATTAGAAGGCAATCGTGACGTGCAGCTGAGTTACCGCACCGGAGGGGTTAAGTGGGAAGCGCTTTATTCCATCACCTTCAACGAGAAGACCGGAAAAGCCGACTTTTCCGGGACTTTGATTCTGAGTAACGATACGGAGACCGGGTTCGAAGATGCCGCCTGGCGTTTCTTCTCAACCGAGAAGCAGAAAGTCGGCTGGCCGGAACCCGCCAGGCAGGACAGGGTAATGGAGTTCTCGCCGCTCAGGTCGAAAGATCGGCAGTCTCTGCCCGCGCACGGCAGCTTGCGCTTGCCCCTTCTCGAGGCGCGCAGTCTGCCGGTGACAATCGCCTACGTCTTCGACCCTCTGGCCGATGGTCCCCGTGTCGACATGCCGGCGCAGAAGCTTCAGCGGGTCATCTTCATTGCGAACTCACTCGAAGCCGATGCGCTCGGATTGGGCGGATCGCTGCCTTCGGGCAAAGCGAAAGTTGTGATGCGACACATGTCCGGTTATGCCGAGTCGCTCGGGGAACAGCGTCTCGCCTCCGTCGCACCGGACGAGAAGATTCAAGTCGCGCTCGGGGGGGGCGAGGGGTTGATGGGTAAACGCACGCAGACACCGTTCGTTGAGCTGGTGGACGAACGCTGCCAGGAGCAGGCGATCACGATACGACTGAACAACAACACGAAAACCGACATTCTTGCGACAGTCTTCGAGCACCCCTGGGGCCGGTGGGAAATCTCGGAAACCAGCGCGAAGTATGAACAACTCGACAGCGAAACCATACGTTTCGTCATACCCGTCCCCGCAACTGGGGAGGCAGAAATCAGGTACAAGCTGAAGATCAAGTACTGATTGATGAGCATTGATTTCGATGAATCCCGAGGAGCCATAGGGCCCGCCCCGCCCCGTATTATCGAACGAGCTTACGATCGTAGAACTCAACGCCTTTGGGTGGTCGAATCGGGATGTTGAGTCCACCTGAAGCTTCTAGTTCGGCAAACAACTGCGTCTTTAGTTCTTCAATCTGCTTCTTGTATGCCGGAATATTGATCAGGTTGTGACGCTCATGGGGATCCGTTTCGAGATCGTGAAAGCTATGCTTGTCCCAAACGCCGTGATAGTACACGTATTTATAGCGATCCGTCCGGATGGCAAGGGTGGTTGGCTGAGCCGGGAAGTTCCACTCCCAATGGTATTCATAAAGAATATGGTCGCGCCAGGGAATCGTCTTTCCTGCCACCAGCGGCAGGAATGACTTGCCATCCATCCGTGGCCCATCCGCGGGTTTCGCTACCCCCATCGCCTCGAGAACGGTTGGTGCCACGTCGATATTCTGAATCATCGGCTCAATAACTGTTCCAGGCTTAACAACGCCGGGCGCCCGTACCAGCATCGGAATGCGTATGGATTCCTCGAATGCATCGCGCTTGTCGTAGAAACCATGCTCACCGAGGGCAAACCCGTTGTCGCCAAGATAAATCACCAGGGTGTCACCCCGACGCTTGAGGTCGTCAACCGCCTTCATCAAACGCCCCACGTTCTCGTCCAAGGCGTGAACCGTCTCACAGAATCGCCAGTAAAGATCATCAAATGACGGCACGGGATCGTGATCCAACGGTCCCGTCTGCATGTGATCAATCCCATGAATCCCATATCGGCGTTCGCGCAGCCAATTGGGTTGCGTCTCGTAGTTGCGTTCCGTCAGCGACATTGTTGCCGGATACGGGATCGGTTTATCCTGGTACCGTCCGTGGTGGCGCTTCGGCGGCTGAAACGGATAGTGCACCGCTTTATAACAGACCTGCAGAAAGAATCGTTTCTTATGATTATTCCTCAACCAATCGATCGCAATATCCGTGGTGACGTCGGCATTGTACCCTTCGTATTTGTTGCGCGTACCGTTGAGATTGAATTCCGGGTCGAAATAGACTCCCTGCCCCTTAAAGCTGGCCCAATAATCATATCCCTTGCGTCGTTCGTCATTGTCGTGCCCCATGTGCCATTTACCGACAAACGCCGTCTGCAGCCCTGCCGCCTGTAAGTACTCGGGGAAGAAACGAACGTGCGGTTCAACGGCCCGCTGGTTGTCGACCACTCGATGCCGATGCATATACTGCCCGCTTAGAATCGATGCCCGGCTCGGCGAGCACAGCGACGTACTGACAAATGCATTCTTCACATGCGCCCCGTCCGCAGCCAGCCGATCTAACGCCGGTGTTTCCAGCCACTTCGGTGCATCAGTATGAAATCCCATAAAATCGTAACGATGATCATCGCTCACGATCAGAATCACATTCTTCACCGGTGCCGCCACCGCACTCGCTGCTGCCAGCATCAGAATCAGTATTCTAATCATTGGGTATCCTCGATCAGCGATAAGTTGTACCTCAATAGAACTCTATGTTTTAGAGCAATCCAGGGCTACTTTCCCTGTGCGGATGTTGTCAACGTATGGATTACAAGATCTGCAATGAGCGCCTTGTTGGGCGTATCCTTACGTGCAAGCTTCGCGAGCTCACTCAGCGCCTGGTCGTCGATCTTTCGGTTGAGAATCTTGAGCAGGTTAACCATCCGTTCGGTAGCAGGCCCATCGGGCTGCTTCAACAGCTTCTGCAGAAGAATGACTGTTACGGGCGGCAAACCACTTTCAACCAAGATGCTCTCCGCTCGTGCCACAGAAGCGGTTTCCTCCGCGGTGGGTGGCGGGGTTTCCTTCGGTCTCGGTGTCGCCTGTTTCTCCACGAAGGCAATCAACGCGCCTGCCACTGTTTTCTGGAGTTCCGGGCTGAGCCGGACCGGCAGCGTTTGGATCGCCGGTTTGTTGGCGGGAGGAAGAGTGACCATGCTCGTTAGCGAATCCATCAGGAGGTCGGCAGCCGCTGATTGGTGTGGGCCGGCCTTAATCACGTAGTCCGCCAGCAGTTTAAGATTGTCTATGTCCAGCCTGCCCGCCATTGACTTGAGCAGCTTTGTCAGCTCCACGGCTATGGGAGTTGCGGGATCCTTTATCAGCGTGCCGACCAACAGGCCAGGCACGTTGGGAAGCCGGCTTTCTACGAGAAGTGTTTCGGCGCGGGCGACCACGGCCAGATCCTCCGGCGTGGCCGGCGTGGCTTCCTTTGGCCTGGGCGCAGTCTCTTTCTCTACAAAGGCAATCAGTGCCGTCGAAACGGCCAACTGCATTTCCCTGTTAAGTCGTGTCGGCAGCTTGCCCAGTACAGGGGGCATCTTCTTGGTGGGCTCATTGGCCGGGGGGGCTGGACTTACCAAGTATTCGATAAGGTCCATCATCAGGTCGGCCGCGGCAATCTGGTTCGCACCGCCCAGCACCAGGTATTCACTGTGCTGTTTCAATGCAAGCGGATCCTGCTGAGGCGTGAGCTGTTTGAGGATCTTTGCCGTTTGCTGGGCTACGGGGCCTGCGGGATCGGCGGTCAGCTTTGCGAAGAGCAGGCCGGGCAGCATGGGCAGGTGGCTGTTCACGAGAATCTTCTCTGCCTGGCCGAGTGCGGCGACGGTTTCCGGCGTAGGCTGTGGTGCAGTCTTGGGTCCCGGTTTAACAAGGTCCTCGACAAGCTTGAGCAGTGAATCGATAAGGGATACCTGCTGCTTGGCGTCCAGCTCACGCAGCCGCGGTGTCATGGGCTCAAGCAGTTTTACGGAGCGTCTCGCCATGGGCGCCTTTGGGTCTGCGGCAAGCTTCGCGGTTAACAGGCCCGGCACCTGGGGCAGGCGGCTTTCCACCAGGAGCTTTTCGGCTCGTGCCACGGTTGCCGTTTCCTCCGGCGTAGCCGGTGGAGCGTCCTTGGCCTTGGGTGCCGTCTGCTTTTCCAGGAATGCGATCAGTGCCTGGGCCACTGTCGGCTGAAGCTCCAGCTTCAATCTGGCCGGAAGTTTGTCCAGGGCCGGCAGCATTTTCTGATCGGGCTTGTCGGCTGGGGGCGCCGGCGTGACAGAGTACTGGAGTGCGTCCATTATAATGCTGACGGCCATGGTCTGGTTGGGCCCGGCCTTCGTGACGTATTCGCAAAGCAGTTTCACGGTATCCTGGTCAATCTGGGCGGTCAGCGGTTTCATTAACCCGGCGAGGGCAGAGGCAACCGGCCCGGCCGGTGCTGCGGCAAGTCGTGTGACCACGAAGCCAGGCACCTGCGGAAGTCGCCCTTTCACCAGGACTGTTGTGACGCGTGCCACAGCTGCCTTCTCCGCCGCCGTGGGTTGAGGCGCGTCTTTCGGCCGGGGCGCAGCCTGGCGTACCACGAAAGCAACCAGCCCGTTGACGATGGCCGACTGCTGATTCATATCCAGCCGGGCAGGCAGGTGTTGCCATGCCGGCGCCATTTTCTGATCAGGTTTATCTGCCGGGGGCACCGGTGTAACGGATATTTCGAGCGCATCTATCATGATGTTGACGGAGGAGATCTCGTTGGCACCACCGCGGATGGCATAGTCGGCAAGCTGTTCGAGGATCGCCATATCCAGCCGGCCGGTCAGTTGCTTGAGAATCCCCACAAGTTTTGCAGACACCGTGGCTGCCGGATCTCTGGCCAGCTTCTGAACCAGGATGTCCGGTAGACATAGGAACCCGCTTTCCACCAGGATCTTCTCGCATCGCTTCACGGCAGCCAGCTCTTCCGGCGTGGGAGGTGGTGCATCTTTCGGCCGGTCGGCCGCCTGCTGTTCGACGAAGGTGATGATGGTGTTCACCACCTGGGGCTCAAGATTGCCGATACGTGCCGGCAGCCTGTCCAGCTCAGGTACCGGCTTCGCTGCGTTCTTGTCTTCCGGCTTCGGTTTGTCCGACGGAGGGTGTGGCGTAACTGACTGCTCCAGCGCATCGAGGATTATGTTCAGGATAGTGAGACGGTTAGGGCCCTGTTTGGCAGCAAGGTCGCAGAGTTCCATGATGAGCCGGTAGTCGAGTGCTGCTTCCGGAGACTGGAGCAGACTTATCAGTGCCGCAACCACCGGGCCTGGAGGATTGGTGCGCAGGCGTTCAATGAAGATGTCAGGTACGGATTTGTCACCCATGTCGATGAGAAGGGAACCCGCTTCAACAACAGCAATCTCCGTGCCTTCGCGCACTACCTTCCGCAGCAGTATCCGGCCCGTCTCTCCGCCGGCCCTGAGTTTTGAACGTGAGACAGAGCGGGTGGCCGCTGTCCCATCGGCAAGAGATTTGGTTGCGAAGGAGAGCTGGGTCGCTTCGGTGCGTTCGTTTCGCAGCCGGTCCAGGGCTTTTCCCAGGAGATCGGCCTGCGCGGGCTCGTTGAATGTGCGCACAGCCTTTCGACACAGCTTGTAGGCCTCGTTGAATTGGGCATCATTCTCGAGTTCCAGGAGTTTCAGGAGCGTTTGCTCAAAGGTCTTGTGGGCTTCCTGCTTTTCAACGGCCGGTGGCTCTTCTATCCTGGTTTCGCTGTTTGTGCCTGCGTCGACGTTCTTCTCAGCTGTTTCTTCGGACGCGCTGGTGGCGGGTGTGTTAGTTGCTTCAGCGGGAGCATTTGAAACCGCCGCCGCTGGAGCAACCTGTTCCGGGGGGTCTTCGGGAGGGGTCTCCGGTGGGGTCGATGTGTCATTCCTGCCACATCCGAAACATAGAAGACCTGCCGACAATACTATCGCGAGTCTCGTCGTCTTCATGATCGCAGTCATGCACCTTCCTCCATTACTCTTTCGATCCGTCGCACCGGATACAATGCTCAGTGCTCAACGCTGGTGAACATCAACGCGGGCAGGCCATCTTTGTTGAACAGGTTGGCGAAATTGTGCCTTCGGTTGAAGGCATACTGAACATTGACGGGTTCCGCAATGTTCTCGCTCGTGACCACAACCGTGTTGCCGTCTATCTTGGCTTCGGCCCAATCCCATTTGCCGTCGGCGCCGGCAATTTCGAAGCCCTGCAGGGTCTCACCATGTTTGAATGCCAGGCCCTTGCCAACATGATTATACTCTATGCGGATGGTCTTTCCCTCTACTTTGTGTGCTTTGTAGACTGGGCCGCAGATCGCAACGTCTTTGCCGTATACCGAACCCAGCGCCACCCGGCAGGCGCGTTTGCCGTAACCGGATTTGTTCTGCGGATGGATGCCGCCAGCCAGGTCGGATGCCGTCACGATGGGTGCATTCTTGAGGGTGGCAATCTTGATGTGGTCCAACTGGTATTTTAATGCACTTGGTTTGTCCACATGCTGTGCCGGCAGTTTGTCGAATTTGATAGCAAGGCGATTGACCGGATTCTCGTAGTCCCATGCGCATCCCTCCCCACTGGGTTTCTGCACATGCATGAAATGGAAATCCTTCTCCGGAGCGCCGGAGCCTTCAGGCGAAGACGGCTGGTTCCATGCGTTACGCCATCCTTCAATCAATGCGTGCATGGTCGTGATCTGATCAACCCCGGGGATCTGCGTTCTTGATTCGCCCTGGTCCCAGAGTACTCCTCTGATCCCGTACGGAACCTTGTGCGCTATGTGCCGCTCGTACAGGTCTCCTATCACTGCCCGCCTCGGAGCACGCCCAGGCTTCTTCCCTTCGGCCTTGGCCTTCTCGGCTTCAGCGTCATATTGCTTCTTAAGCTCTTCGTAATTCGAACCAATATCGGCAACGCTGTCGCAATCAGTATTGTCCTGCAGCATCTTGACCAGGGCTGGATCAGCCGCGGCCATCTCTTCGGTCAACCATCGTCCGGACGGCGTACCACCAACAGCGCCCACCATAAGGCCAACCGGAACGTTCAGTTCCTTGTGAAGGTTTCGTCCGAAAGCAAAATGTATTGCGGAAAAGCCTCTTATCGAGTTCTCATCTGCAACTTGCCAACCGTTCCTGCCGTAAAGCCGCAAGGTCGGATACGGTCCACCGGTGGCCATTTGTTTCAGAACCGGATCATTCTTAGCGTAACCGCCGGTGCCACCGGCCATATTCGATTGTCCCGAGCCAAGCCAGACTTCCCCAACGAGAACATTTGAAAAGCTGATTGGTGATTGCTGATTATCGGTGCCCGACTTAACCGTCAGGACACCCTCTTTTGCCGTTGTCTTTACCGGGTCAAGATGCAGCATCCATTTGCCGTCCTTGTCGGCCACCGTTTCTTTCTTCTGGCCTGAAAACTCGACGACTACTTTCTCGTCTGCATCGGCGGTTCCCCATACTGGCACTTTCATGTCGCATTGCAGCACCATGTTGTCGCCAAACATCCCGGACACCGCAACCTTGGCTTCAACGTCCCGTATCGACCCCATAACCACCAGCACAGCCAACAATACACCAATCCGCCTCATCATAGTCGTCTCCTGTCTTACGTAGGTTCTCCGCCTCGGGCGGACATTGGATCCATCGTCGTACAAACACCAACAGATCCCTTTAATGAAAGGAAGATTACCAGCATAATGGTAACGAGGCAACATTACGCCACATGGAGGATTCTGCGTTGCACGCCGAATGCAGGAGTCAGTAGTCAGGAATCAGGAGTCAGAAGTGCTGACGCATTGAT
>JASLPY010000107.1 GCA_030744755.1 Kiritimatiellia bacterium
CGGGCGTTAGGGGGATTACTTCTTGGACCCGAAGAGCCTTGCGAAGAACCCTCGCTTCTTCTCGCTTTCTCCGGAACCGCCAGCGATGACGCTGTTGAACCGGCTTTCAAGCGCGGTCAGCCACTCGCGCTCGGCGGGGTCGATCTCATCGAGGACCCATTGTATTATCCAGCGGGGATCATCGGCCCCTTCTTCAGTCAGGATCTGCTTGACCATCACAAGCTGCTCCTGATCGCTCATCCGTTCTTTCACCACGGAGCACACAAACGCTTCTTCATTCTCGAAGTGATCGTACTCGAGGATTCGAAGCGCCATGATCCGCCGGTACAGGTGCCTCCTGGTCCGGGCGGTTACGGTGCTCTCCCCCAGCGCTTCCTTCAGGGCAGACTCAACCTCTTGTGCCTTATCCGCCAGTTCCTTGTGCTGATCGTCTTCCATGGTGAGCATGGTCGCTTTCACGCTCTCTTCCAACCCGGCGGCATCGCCCTTTTGGATGAAGCCCACGAGACTGGTGCCCTGAGCCGCCAGTTCCGCGTGCTCCGACTCATTGTCCCGGGCCGGCTGGCAATCGTTCAACGGGGCGGTCATGGCCTTATCTTCGCTGGTGGCATGATAGAGCAACTGCTTCATCCAAAATCCAAAAGCCTCGGTGAGCGCTCCCAGGTCGCCGCCGCCTTGCGCCTCAGCCGCCAACGCTTCCGTCCGCTCCGACTGGACTCGAAAAGCCTTGTGCATCAGGGTCATCATGTCAATCGGGGCCTCAAGCTTAGTTTCCACTGCCATCGTCAGCCTCCTTACTCTTTTCGTGGAATGGGTGCTCTTCCACACTCGATAGACACTGCCTACCAGAAATTTAGAGCCGGAATTTTCAGTTCAGTCTAGCTTTTCTTAGCCGTTGCCGTCAAGAGGGCGAGGATTCTCCGGTTTTGGCCTGCCTCTATCTGCCGGGCGAACGCCACAGGCAGCTCTGCAAAACACGCCCCTCGATTGGCGATTGGGGGCGGCACCCGGTTTGGGGAGCCGCGTGTCCCGCTAGCCATTGGAGGGCGCCGACCCGTTGAGCCGGACCTCCAGGTCCGCCAGCAGATTCTGCTCGCCCGAGCTCAAATCCCGGGTTACCCACTCAACGATCCAGCGAGGGTCGTCCGCCTGGTCGTCGATCAAAAGGGCCCTGGCCACCTTGAGCTGCTGCTCCTCGGTCAGCCGCTGGCGCACCATGGGCAGGATCAACGCTTCCTCGGATTCCAGGTGGTCTTCCTGAGTGATCCTCAAGGCGACCACCTGCCGAAAAAGGTGCTGTTTGGTGCGAGTGATGACACTGGTCGCCCCTATGTCCTCGTCCAGAACTGTCAGCACCTCTTGGACTTTTTCGACCAGTTCCAAGTGCTCCGCTTCCTCTTGGGCCAACAGGGCCGATTTCACCCTTGCCGCTAGATTCGATTCCCCGTCCGCCGGCACTTCCGGCCCGGCCATGTCGGTGCCCATCTCCGCTTCGGCGTGGTACAACAGGGCCGTTGCCCAAGAGTTGAAAGCCAGTTTGAAGGGTTGCAGGCTGCTGCCGTCCTCCAGGTCTGACACCGCCTTTTCCGTGCGGACGGCCTCGGCGCGAAGCGCCTTATGGATCAGAAACATCACATCTAAAGGCTGGTCTAAACTAGTGATTTCCGATGACATCCGGGACCTCCTCGGTGATGCTGCTCAGTCGCTGCCAAAGCACCAAGAATCGGGCCACCGTCCCAAGGGTCCGCGCCTAAAAGTAGGCTGGATGTTGATGTAAGTTCGACTATTATATTGGATATCTCAGAGATTGTCACATCATGTAAGAATTGTTAGTGGGTTAACCTAGGGAAGGAAACGTAGAGGGGGTCAACTCGCATCCACCGGCTCCGCATTGAGGCGGTACTGGGGCAGTGTCCCGGTTTTGGAGAACCACCGCCGGCGCTTCGCCTCACCTTCCATTTGACAGCTTGCAGATATGCAACTATCCTAACGTCGATTCGTGGTTCGGCCGGCGCAAGAATGCCGGCTCTAGCCTGGCTTGATTCGCAAGCCCGTCCATCGGCCACCTGGTCCGCCATACCTTGGGGAAACCGCTGCCCAGCCGGGGAAGGAGCGGACGCCAACGGTGGCGAAGCTCCGGCCAACTCTTGGCCAAGGCGTGGGGCCCCAGTTGCTTCCCGGCCCGCATTGGGCCAGCCTTTTGACCAAGCTGCCCGAGGCATAGATTCTACAGTAAAGGTGGAATTCATGGCCCTAAAGCGATGTTTGATGCTGTTCCTGATGGTGCTGGCTCTCTCTCTGGGGGCGTTGTCTCTGACCGCCTGCGGTGGGGACCCGACGCCGATGGTGATTGAGGTGGAGAAGGTTGTGGAGCGGACGGTCGAGGTGGAGAAAGAGGTAGTCGTCGTGGCTACACCGACCCCGGCGGCTCCGGCCGGGCCGCCCATAAAAGTTGGAGTCCTCTATGGGCTGAGCAGCATCGCGGCAGTCTACACCCAGGGAGCGGTGAAGGGCCACAACCTGGCGGTGAGCGAAATCAACGCCGCGGGTGGTGTTTTGGGGCGCCCGATGGAGCTGGCCGTGAGGGAGACGCACCTTAGCCCCACGGTGGCCGTTCGAGAGACCCAGTCCCTGGTCCTGGAGGAGGAAGTCGACTTCCTCATGGGGACCATCAGCAGCGGAGTGGCCCAGGCTGTTTCCGAGTTTGCCAAAGAGAATAGAATCATCTTCATCGACTCCCTGGCCCAGTCTTCGACGACCACCGCCAACCTGGGCCACCGTTACGTCTTCCGCAGCGCCACTGATACCGTCATATCCGGCCGGGCCGTGGCGACGGTGATGGCGGAGCGGCCGGAGACCAAGTACGTCACCATCGGCCCCGACTACGCCTTCGGGCATGACGCGGTCAACGACTTCATGGGCAAGCTGCAGGAGCTGAAGCCCGAGGTTGAGGTTGTAGCCGAGCTGTGGCCGCCAATGTTGAATCCCGACTTCACACCTTTCATAACCGCCATTCTGGAGGAGAAGCCCGACGCCGTCTACGCCTCCATGTGGGGCGGGGACCAGATCAACTTCATCAAACAGGCCATCCCCTTCGGGTTCTTCGATCAGACGACGCTGGTGGCCTACAACATGGACCTGGACATCCTCAAGGCCGTGGGCGCTGAAATGCCGGAGGGCATAGTGGCCGGCTCCGGCTTCCCCTGGTACAGCCTGGATACCCCGGCGGCCCAGAAGTTCACCACGGATTACTTCAACGCCACGGGGGAGCAGCCGATGATCGGCGCTTTGCAAGGGTATACCGCCACCCTAGTCTTGGCGGCGGCTATCGAGAAGGCGGGCACCACCGAGACCGAGGCGGTGGCCGACGCCCTAGAAGATTTGACCATCGATACCCCCACCGGCCGGATAACCATCCGCGCTTTCGATCATCAGGCCGACCCCATGATCTGGGTGGGCAGCAGCGTCCAGAGCGAGGAACTCCCGTTCCCCATTCTGACCGATCTCGTCCCTGTTTCGGGAAGCGACGTGATCCTCAGCATCGCCGAGGTCGAAGCGCGCCGGGCCGGGCAATAGCCATCCAGCGAAGGGTCTCAAGCACCGGTGATGATGGCCCAGCCGGCCGCGGGGTGAGCCTGGTGTCTCGTGGATGGCTTGGAATCCGGTTCGTCATCCCGGCCCCGGCGCAATCGGGGACGATCCTGGGGACGGAATGTCGCACAACATCACCGATGTAGGTCCATTTGGAAGACAGTACACTAGCCTTCCGGGCCCGCCCCTTCAAGCCACCAGTCTATGCTGCTGAGCGTATCGAGTTTCACCTCCTGCCTCTCCGACCCGGGCTGCGTGGTCTTCCAGCTCCTGGGTGGCCTCTCGATGGCCATGGTCCTCTTCCTCATCGCCTCGGGGCTCAGCTTGATTTTCGGAGTGTTGAGGATCGTGAACTTTGCCCACGGCTCCATGTACATGATGGGCGCCTTCACCGCGTACTGGCTCGTCTCCCGGTTCGCCGGCACCCCGGGGCACTTCTGGATTGCTCTGGTCCTGGCTCCCCTGGTGGTCGCCCTGATCGGAGGCGCCGTTGAGGTGGTGCTGCTGCGCCACATCTACCGGCGGTCCCATTTCCACCAGTTCTTGCTGACCTTCGGCCTCATCCTCATCATCGCCGATGTTATGCGGATGTCCTTCGGCGGCGAGTTCAAGTCCATCAGCCGCCCGGATCTCCTCTCGGGGTCCGTGTCGGTCATGGGGCGTCCCTTCCCCGAATACAATTTTTTCCTCATCGTCGTGGCACTGGCGGTGGCCCTGGGGATGTGGCTGGTGCTTCAGAGGACCAGGCTGGGCCGGACCATCCGGGCTGCCGCTTCGGACCGGGAGATGACCAGCGCCTTAGGGGTCAACGTTCCTTTACTATTCACGATGGTCTTTGCCTTGGGGGCCGGATTGGGCGGGTTGGCGGGCGCCCTGGACGCCGGACGAGGGGTGGCTATTTCGCCCACCATGGACGTGCAGATCATACTGCTGGCATTCATCGTGGTGGTGGTCGGGGGGCTGGGCAGCTTTGGCGGATCGTTGCTGGGGGCCCTCATCATCGCCGAGGTTACGACCTTTGGAATCCTCTTGCTCCCTCAATTTGCCCTGGCGTTCGTTTTCGTGATTATGGCCGTGGTGCTCCTACTGCGGCCCTGGGGGCTTTTGGGCAAGCCCTTGGAGGAGTGAGGGTTGAACACTCGCAGACGGATGGGGAAGAGAGCGGCAGCCGGCCCTGAAGCTTGGCGGCGATTCTTGCCCCTGCTCGCCGGCGCCGGGCTGCTGGTGGCGGCGCCCTTCGTCCTCTCCGACTTCAAGGTGATTCTGCTCGGCGAGATCGCGATATTCGCCCTCCTTGCCGTGAGCTACAACCTGCTCCTGGGCTATTGCGGGTTGGTGTCCTTCGGCCATGCCGCCCTGTTCGGCATCGGCGGCTACACCCTGGCTCTCATCCTCGCTAAAACCGGAACTCCTTTCGTCGTCGCCCTGGTATCGGCGCCCATCATGGGAGCCGCCGCCGCCCTGGTCATGGGCTTCCTGGCGCTGCGGCTGGCCCAAATCTATTTCGCGCTTTTCACCCTGGCCGTCGGGCAGGTGGCCTGGAGCGTCGCCAACAAGTGGGTCAGCTTCACCGGCGGCGACGACAGCCTGGCGGTCACCGCCGCTTCCATACCAGACCCGATCTCCTCGCCAGGGAGCGAGTCCCTCTACTTCTTCATCGTGGCTATCGTCGCGGCGGCCCTTCTGGTCCTCTACCTGATGGTGAACTCGGCCTTCGGCTACACTCTTCAGGCCATGCGTGAGAGCCCCACCAGGGCCGAGTTCGTTGGGATACCCGTGCGGCGTTACCGGTTGCTGGCCTTTGTCATATCGGGGCTCTTCGCGGGCCTGGCCGGCGGGCTCTTCGCCGTCCACAACCACTTCGTCCACCCCGAGATGCTGTTCTGGCTCGTGTCGGCCCAGGTGCTGCTCATGTCCCTCCTGGGAGGCGTCCACCTGTTCTGGGGACCGGCACTGGGGGCGGGCCTGGTGGTGTATCTCCGAGACTCGGTGCAAGGGGTTTTCCCCGAGCTGACTGAAAAGCATCTGGGGCAAATCCTAACCCTTGAGGGCCTGACCTTGGGAGCGGTGGCGCTGGCGGTGGCCATCTTTCTTCCCCTGGGGGTCGGCGGCATGTTGCAACGGGCGGTGCGGCTGGCGGCGTCGAGGCTTGGCGCCAGGGGCAGGGCTTCAGGTGAGGGTCCAGCGCCGGGGCCTCCGGCGTTTCTTGGGACGGCGGCGGCGGAAGAGCCTCGGGGCCGGCGCTGATGGACGCTTGGGTCGAAATTATCCTGAAGGCTGAGGGGCTCAAGAAGCACTTCGGCGGTGTGCGGGCCGTGGACGGAGTGGATTTCAGCCTCCGGAAAGGGGAGATCAGCTCCATCATCGGTCCCAACGGAGCGGGCAAGACCAGCCTCTTCAACCTGCTGACCGGACACGTTCCCCCGGACTCGGGAACGGTCATTTTCAAGGAGGAGACGATCACGAAGCTGTCCCCGCATCAGATCTGCAAGCGGGGGATCGGCAGGTCGTTTCAGCGGATCAACATCTTCTCCAGTCTGCCGGTGTTCGTGAACGTTCAGGTAGCGGTGCTGTCTCAGCAAGGCAAGAGCTTGAACCTATTCTCCCCGGCTCGAAACCTGGTTCGGCGGGAGACCCTGCAAATCCTGGAGAGTGCCGGTCTCGAGGAACTCGCCGGACACACCGCCGGGTCCCTTTCCCACGGCGACCAGAAACGGGTGGAGCTGGCCATAGCGCTGGCCAACAATCCCGACCTGTTGCTCCTGGATGAACCCACCGCTGGGATGTCCCCTCAAGAGACCGCTTCGAGTATCGAGCTTATTGAGCGGGTCACCCGGGAGCGGGGGCTGACCCTGCTGTTTACCGAGCACGACATGGATATGGTCTTCTCCATCTCGCAAACGGTTACGGTGATGCATCAGGGCCGGATCATCGCCTCCGGGACCCCTCGGGAGGTTCGGAGCAACGAGAACGTCCAAAGGGTCTACCTGGGCGAGACGATTTGATCCTGGAAGTAGATGACATCCATTCTTACTATGGGCTGAGCCACGTCCTCTTCGGGATTTCCCTGTCAATCGCCGAAGGCGAGGTGGTGGCTCTGCTGGGGAGAAACGGGGCGGGCAAGACCACCACTCTGCGCGGCATCATGGGCCTGACCCCGCCTTCCCAAGGCAGCATCACCTTCCAGGGTGATGAAATCCAGGGCAAGCCTCCCCACGCCATCGCCCGCATGGGCGTAGCGTTGGTCCCCGAGGACCGGAGGATCTTCCCCGACCTGACGGTCCGGGAGAACCTGGCGGTGGCCGAAAGGAAGCCCCGCGTCATGGCCGGAGGGTGGAGCGTGGCGCGGGTCTACGATCTCTTCTCCGGCCTGGAAAAGCTGGACGGACGCAAGGGCGGGCACCTGAGCGGAGGGGAGCAGCAGATGCTCGCCATCGCCAGGGCCTTGATGGGCAACCCTCGGCTGCTGCTTCTGGACGAGCCGGCGGAGGGCCTGGCGCCCCTGGTGGTCCGGCGCCTCGCCGAGCAGGTCCGAATGCTGAAAGAAGAAGGCATGACCATCCTTGTCACCGAGCAGAACCTGAAGTTTGCCCTGGAGCTTAGCGACCGGGCCTACGTGATAGAGAAGGGGCAAGTCCGGTTTGAGGGCACCGCCGAAGAGCTGGCAAAGAACGAGGAGGTCAGAGGGGCCTATCTGGCGCTGTAGCTCATAGTCTGATGTACTGGCTAGACACTGATCCACGAACAAGTTGCTAGACCTGGAGACGAGGAAATCCCCCTAAGTCCTCCTTTATAAAGGGGGACCGATGGGGATTTCGCCCCTCAATCCAACATTCGAAACGGCATCTCCTCGCTTCCAGCTTGACGCGGCGGTGGCGGAGTACGCTGAGATACTGCGTAAGCACTACTGGGCCCTGGAAGGCAGCATGGAGGACGTGCGAGCCGTGGCGGGGCAAGTCAGCGGCTTGTTGCCGGGCGACCGTGACGTCACGGAGTTCCTACAGCTTGTAACTCAAGCGGCGGGACTCGCAAGCCAGAAGTGAATCGCATATGAGTATCGAAATGAACCGTCCGAGCTGCCTGCCCCAGACATCTGGCCTGGCGGGCGCCGGGCGGGGCGGCCCCCTCCGCCCGGCACTCTACGGAACGTCTGCGCCTTCCAAGGACATGGCCCCACCATCTCCGGAACTATGTGCTAACCCCTCAAAGCCCTGAAGCCGGGCAGACGGCGCCCATGAAGCGTGGCGGACGCTGGCGCCCTGTGCCATAATAGGCTTGACCCTGGATAGCCAGATACGTTGCAGGTACGGAGAGCCGGTATAATGGCCGACGGACACCCCATCCTGGAAGTACGGGACGTGGTGAAGGACTTCGATGGCCTCCGGGCGGTCAGCGGCTGCTCATTTCAGGTCAAAGAGGGGACGATTACGGGGCTGATCGGCCCCAACGGCGCCGGGAAAACCACCCTCTTCAACCTGATAACCGGGTTCTTGCGCTGCAGCAGCGGCCAGATTCTCTTCGACGGCAAGCGTATCGATGGGCTTCCACCCCACCAGGTTTTCCGCAGGGGCGTGGTCCGGACCTTCCAGATACCCCGAGAGCTGAAACGGATGACCGTTCTGGAGAACCTGATGGTGGTGCCAAGCGATCAGATAGGTGAAAATCTGCTAAAAGCCTGGCTTCTTCCATGGGCCGTATCTCGTCAAGAAAAAGACACACAGGAAAAAGCCCTGGACATTCTCAAATACACCAATCTTTTTGCCCTTCGTGATGAGTACGCTGGGAACCTATCTACCGGTCAAAAAAGATTATTGGAATTCTCTCGAGCACTAATGTCAGAGCCCTGGTTGGTCCTTTTGGACGAACCAGCGGCAGGCGTAAACCCTTCGTTGATGAACGAATTAGCGGATCATATCGTTCGTGCCGTTAATGATTTAGGAGTTACGTTCCTCGTGATTGAACACGATATGAACCTCGTAATGCGACTTTGCGATCCAATCATCGTCATGAGCGATGGAGTGACCATCGCTGAGGGGTCGCCGGAGTCAATTCAGCAAGATCCCAAAGTCTTAGAAGCGTATTTGGGGTACGGGCGCAATGAGCGTACTTGAAATCAACGACGTAACCGCGGGTTACGGGGACGCCGCGATACTCCGGGGCGTATCAGCGACGGTGAATAGTGGTGAATTAGTAACCGTGATCGGCCCAAACGGATCGGGCAAATCTACACTCATGAAGACAGTCTTAGGACTTCTGACTCCAACGGACGGCCAAATATTGTTCGAGAACGAGAGCATAGTGGGGAATTCGCCGGAAACTATAGTACGCAAAGGGATTTCATATGTTCCACAATCCAGCAACGTGTTTCCGTCCCTTACCATCAGGGAAAACCTCGAGATGGGCGCGTTTCTACGACAAGGGGATTCCGGTCCACGTATATCGGAGATACTAGACCTATTTCCTGATTTGCACGGAAAGCAAAAGGAAACAGCAGGGCGCCTCTCTGGTGGCCAGCGTCAGATGCTTGCTTTGGCCCGGGCTTTGATGCTGGATCCGAACTTATTGTTGTTAGACGAACCGACTGCCGGACTAGCTCCTATGATGATCGATTCTGTGTTTGAAAGGGTCAAGGAAATCAATGATTCTGGAATAGCTATCATGCTTGTAGAGCAAAACGCGAAGGATGCATTGTCCATATCAGACCGCGCATACGTCTTGGCAGCAGGTCAAAATCAGCTTGAAGGTAAAGGTGAAGAATTACTACACGACCCCGAAGTAGCACGGTTGTATCTGGGAGGTTGAACCGATGTACCGATACGCGCACCCACCACACAAAGGGGTCTAGGTGATTGCTAGATTCTTGGTTTCCCTGGCCGTATTGACAGTAGTAGTCCTGTCGATGACGTCAGTGGTCGAATTAGAGTTGGTGGTTAACGGCCTGGTGATGGGGAGCATAATCGCGCTGGGGGCGATGGGGCTTACGTTACTGTACGGGAACCTCAAATTCGCGCACATCGCGCATGGAGATTTCATGACCATCGCTGCATATCTAGTGCTGTTCATCATCTCCGTCCCACTATCGAACATTGGTCTGAAAGCGATTGGGTTAGGTCCATTTACCTTTGGTTACCCTCTGCTAGTAGCCTTGCCATTCGCGGTATTGATAGCTGCCTTTGCCGCGGTACTACTTGATCTAGGTGTATACCGGCGTCTGAGAAATCGTGGTTCCGGCACTGTTGTAATGGCTATGGCCTCCCTCGGAGTCGCTATAGCTCTACGAGGACTGGTTCAAATCATCTGGGGGGGTGATATCCAACAGTATCCTAGGATGTCCAAGCTCTTTTTCAAGCTGCCTATGGATGTACGAATACCACCAGACGCGTTATTTATCGCGGGTATCGCACTTGTGGTTACTATTTCGTTGCATCTGCTACTTACGAAAACCAAAATTGGGAAAGCGATGCGGGCGACGGCCGATAACGTTGACCTCGCGCGGGTTACAGGGATCAACACAGAGATCGTGATCCTATGGACATGGGTGATAGGTGCCGGGTTAGCGGCAGTCGCTGGAGTCTTACTAGCGGTTTTCCAGGCACAACTCCTCCCTATAATGGGGTGGAAGTTCCTTATACCTCTGTTCTCCGCGGTCATACTTGGGGGCATCGGAAACCCGTACGGCGCTTTTTGGGGCGCCATGATAGTAGGAGTAAGCGCCGAGGTTGCAACCCAGTGGATAAACCCATCGTATAAGCCAGCTATAGCTTTCGCAATCCTGATCGTGGTACTCCTCTTACGCCCTAGGGGCATATTTGGAGTCCGAGATTGATAGATCTATTGGGGATCGTTGACTACGGCGTCGGATGGGCGGTTGTGGCCGGCATTTACGCAGTTTTCACGCTCGGACTCAATGTGCACTGGGGATTTACCGGTCTATTTAATATAGGAATCGCCGGCTTTTTTGCTATCGGGGCTTACACTTCCGCACTCCTCACGACTCCCTCTCCTGATACGGCGCTCTTCGAAGACTTTGTGTTCGGGGGAGACCTTCCGTCTCGTTTAGGAGTTCTTAACTTAGGGATTGACCTCTGGTTCGTGATTGCCTTATTGGCGGCCGCCACGGCTTGCGGGATCATTGCTTTTGCGATCGGTTTTCTCACCATAAGACTTAAGGAAGACTATCTGGCGATAACGACATTGGGAATTGCCGAAACAATTAGATTGGTGTTCCTGAACGAGGGTTGGTTAGCCAATGGATCGAGGGGACTCTATAACATCCCGAAATATCTTGGCGGTCTGGTACACCCCGAACATTACAACTACCTGTATCTCATAGTTGTGCTACTTGTCTTGGGGTTTCTGTATATCGCGGTAAGTCGAGCCATCAATTCACCGTGGGGGAGAGTCCTCAAGGCCATCAGAGAGGATGAGATGACCGCCCAGGCCAGCGGGAAGAATGTCGCCCTATTCAAGCTTCAAGCTTTTGTAGTTGGAGCCTGCATAATGGGAGTAGGCGGTGCGTTGTACGCCCACAACATCAGGTTCGTTTCTCCGATTACATTTGATCCGTTGATGGCGACGTTTGTGATATGGGCTATGTTGATGGTTGGAGGCAGTGGCAACAACAAGGGCGCCATACTCGGGTCGTTTATCGTATGGGGTATCTGGGCCGGGACCCAATTCCTTCCGGGGTTCCTCTCTGACCCGAATATCCGATTGTTAATGATCGGCGTCCTGATCGTTGGAGTCATGTTATTCAAGCCAGGTGGAATCCTAGGGGAAGAACGGAGATTCTCCAATCGAGTCACATAGCCGCAAAAAACGCCTCCGTTGAGCAGTTGGCTCGCAGGAGGCGCATAATCAAAACCCGGGTCACTGACCCAAAAGTCACACCTTACGGTAGTTCAAAGCGTCCGGTGGACGATATTGCTCCTCCTTTGATCTGCCAGATCTCTATCGTGGAAGCCACATCACCGTTTTCATCGAATTCGTGTGAGCCAGCGGCTCCTTCGTAGTTAATGTCTTTCCCGTCACCTATCAGCTTGATGGCTTGTTTGATGCCGTCAACCCCCGGCCCTACCACCGTTCCAGGGGCGCTTGATACGTCACGGAGGGCGTCTCTGATTTTTATGCTGTCAGTGGTGCTCCCAGCTTTTTCGGCTGCAAGAGCTATCAAAACCACGGCGTCGTATGTCTCCGCTGTATACGGATTTTCGGCAGCCTCTGAGAAGGCGTTCTCGTAGTCTGCGTTAAAGGTATTTCTCGCATCATTCCCAGCTGAGCCTGGGGCTGTCCCATACATGCCTTCAAACGGCCCCCAACCTACTGCATCGAAAAGGTCGGCCGATTTGGTGCCATCGACGAAAAGGAAGTTATCGATGTAACCGCCTTCCAAAGCCTCCCTCAGATAGACCTGGGCTTGGCCGGGGTAACCGATCGCTATCAGTACATCGGGGTCTTGGCCAGTTGCTTTAGTTAACTCCGATGTAAACGACGGCTGCTCATTCTCGTGCGATACCTGAGCAGTGACGGTACCACCACCTGCCTCAAATGTAGTCTTAAATTGCCCGGCTAGCCCTTCTCCGTACGGATTATTGAGGTACAAAGACGCAGCCGTCGTGTAGCCAAGCTCTTTCGCGAGTCGAGCGAGGACTACCCCTTGGGCAGCATCTGAAACAGTCGTCCTGAATAGGAAATCGTTATCATTGAGCGCGGTCAACCCTGGAGATGTAGATGCGGCAGAGATCTGCAATACCTGGTTAGGCGAAGTAACAGCGCTCGATACTGCCATAGAGACTCCGCTGGACAATGCTCCAACTATAGCGGCTACGTTATCTACTTCGACTAACTTTCGGGCGGCTTCAACACCAACATCGGGGTTAACTTGTGTATCTTCATGTGTGAGAACTATGGTTGGTCCACCAGCAGCCATGACTTGATCCGCGGCTAATTTGGCGGAATTGCCATGAGATTCTCCAAAGAATGAGAGGCTCCCGGAATAGGCGTTGATCTGGCCAATCTTGAGCTCTGAGTCTCCCCCTTGGCATGCCACCAAGCCGACGAGGATCAGGGCAAGAGTTAACCCCAACATCGACCTACTAAGGCTGAGCATATTTTGGTACCCTCCTGAAATCATTTTTCCTGGACCGGCCTTGAAGCGCTACGTCGATATTATCGTCAATACACGTATCCCAAATATTTTCAGCCAAATTGACCAACTAGTTCAAGACAGCCGGAAGCAGATAATGGCGTATATATCTCTGCCCTTCTAGAGCGTCCCATACCATGTATCATTGTACCATTATATCATTCTTGATGCAGGTCATACGCACATACCGATCTTCACGTTTACTGGTAGGCGTCCCAAGTAATGCCGAGCGTACCTAAGAATTATACACAGTCAGATGACTTATTAAGGAATGTAATCCAGTGGACATCCTTTCGTGGTCCAAAATAGTATTGCTCTGCTTTCTAGGAGCCGCATCGCCGGGTCCCAGTTTAGCTCTCGTCTCTGCAAATACTCTGGCAAGGGGCCGCGCATATGGTATTGCAACCTCATTAGGTCATGCGGTAGGAATCGGATTGTGGGCGCTCTTAACAGCGATAGGGCTGGCAAAAGTTGTCGTTGCGACGCCGGCGGCCGTATTGATTGCAGCTCAGCTGTTGGGTGCATGTCTAGTTTCGTATATCGGCTTTCGCATCATCTCTACGAAACCCAGCCCCAGCGGCAGCAAGATCCCCCTACCCATCTCTTCCTCGAACACCTTGATACAAGGTGCTGTAGAAGGTCTCCTAATATCTGTACTCAACCCCAAGATCGCTCTGTTTTTCCTGGCGATATTCAGTCATTTCGTGGAACGCAACATGGGTTGGACGGCTACAGGTCTGTTAAGCATTACTGCGGCTTCGATCGATGCCGGATGGTATGTTGCGGTTACTTTAACCCTTACAAAAGCCAGCATGATATCGCTTTTACAAATGCACAGTCCCACCATAATGAAGATCAGCGGGACCTTTCTAATTTTGATTGGGCTCTATCTATTTTGCAACATCGTTCTGAGCACCCTATGAACGGCATCACTGGCCCATAGTAAATTCAGGGGCAAGTGCCGCACGGGCATTTCCCATTTTGCATTATTCATGACTGAATCATGCCAGGCCGGTGTATATTCTAAGCCCACATTCCCCAGATCAACCGTAGCAGTTGTAGACCGTCAGCGATAATGGGACACATTAGGGGGTAAAGAAACCCGAGAGAAGGGCGGTGGCGTGAGCTCCTGGAATGAAGGTACATTACTTCCAGAAAGGAGCAGATGTGATGCTCCTATAGAAGTCAAGCGGTCTCCTGAGCTGGTGCGCGCATCTGGCTCTTGAGGAGGGCGAATACCTCTCTGGCCACGTAGCGCTTCAGACAGCGGATGACTTCCAACTTGGACAAGCCTTCTCCTATCCGACGTTCCATGTAGGCGCGGGTGCGCTGGTCATACCGAAGGCGGACGATCACGATATGATGCAAGGCTGAGTTGGCCTGGCGGTCACCGCCGCGATTGAGGCGATGCCGGTTAGTCTTGCCTGACGACGCCGGTATCGGACTCACCCCACACAAGGCCGCGAAACCCGCCTCCGATGTGAGCCGTTGGGGTTGGTCGCTGGCGGTAACCAACAGAGTGGCGGCTACTACCGGTCCCACACCCAATGCCTCTACCAATTCTGGCGCCACCGTGCTGGTGACCCGTTCCAGGTCCGCCTCGATGGCCGTCATCTCCGCTGTCAGTCGGATCCACCGCTGAGCGAGGAGGTGGAGGGCCTGCTTCATGGCACTGGTAGCGGTCAGGGGTCGAGCCGGCCGCAGTCGGCCACAGCGTCGGACGAGACGGTCGGAGGAGAGTCCATCCAGGCTGGCCCGGAGGCGGGCCGGGGCGGTAACCACCAGTGCTTTGA
>JASLPY010000108.1 GCA_030744755.1 Kiritimatiellia bacterium
GTCAGTTCTCTAGACGCTTCGAGGACTTCTGGGAGTCTATCGCCGCATAATTACCCATTTCTATGTCGTGCACCCATTGTGAACAATTACAGGCTGGAAGCTGCACTTTGTACCATTTCTTGATTGAGGAAGCGTATGTAAAGAGAGTACAAAACCTCTCTGGATATTAATCTCAAGCTTACTGGAGATCGTGATGGCAGATGTTCGTGTTGGAATTGTTGGTTGCGGAGGTATCGGGTGTCACCACGCAAAACAGCTTACTAGTGGGAAGGTCAACGGTCTTGAACTGGCGGCCATCTGTGAGGCAGACCCTGGTACGAGGGAGCGCGTGCTGAAGGAGTATGGTGAGGATCTGAAGTCTTTCGACAATCTTGATGCCTTCCTGGGATCAGGGGCGGTTGATGCAATCATAGTAGCCACACCGCATTACGAGCATACGAGAATCACGATTGCGGCGCTTAAAGCCGGTCTTCACGTGATGTGCGAAAAACCTGCCGGCGTGTATACGAAGCAGGTGCGGGAAATGAATGCAGTTGCGGATGAGAGCGAGTTGATGTTTGGCCTCATGTTTCAGCAGCGCCTGAACGAAACTCACATCAGGCTTAAAGATCTCCTGGAATCCGGCGAGATCGGGGCAATGAAACGCATGAACTGGACGGTAACAAGTTGGTATCGATCCCAGAGCTACTTCGATTCGGGCGGCTGGCGTGCAACCTGGGCGGGAGAGGGTGGTGGAGTTCTGATAAATCAGTCTCCCCACCAGTTGGACCTATGGCAGTGGTTCTGCGGCATGCCAAAGAGGGTTAGGGCCTTCTGCTCCTTCGGTAAGTATCATGATATCGAGGTCGAAGATGATGTCCTGGCGTACGTTGAATACGAGAACGGCGCTACGGGAAGCTTTATAACCTCCACGGGTGAAACACCGGGAACGAACAGGCTGGAGATTGCCGGCAATAACGGAAGGATCGTCATGGAAGGAGGCAAGCTCGTTTTCGACCGAACCAGGGTTTCGGAACGGCAGTTTAACTCAGAGTTCAAGGGGGGGTTCGGCGAACCCGAGATCTGGAAATGCGATATACCGACATCGAGCTCCGACGATAATCACGCCGGCGTACTCGAGGCGTGGGGCAAAGCGATTCAGGCCAACGATTCTTCACTGATGGTAGCAAAAGGGCAGGAAGGTATTCGTGGTGTCGAGCTTGCCAATGCAATGTTGCTTTCAACGTGGATCGATGACTGGGTTGATCTGCCGATTGATGAGGATCTTTTCTTTGGCAAGCTTCAGGAGAAGATCGAGACCTCCAGGTTTGTGAAGAAGACTGTTGCAACAGAAATGAATATCGACGCGAGTTTCTAGAACTATGGGAGGAGTTGTTTTCGTGAGTGATGTGTATGACAGGATTTCTGAGATTCGGGTAGTCCCGGTGATCGCGATTGAGTCTGTGGATTCGGCTGTGCCGCTTGCCGATGCCCTCCTGGCGGGGGGGTTGCCGATTGCCGAGATCACGTTTAGAACATCCGCGGCCGCGGATGTGATCGCTCTTCTCAAGAAGGAACGCCCTCAGTTGCTTATCGGCGCGGGCACCGTCCTTACCGAAGAGAACGCCCGGCGCGCAAAAGATTGCGGTGCCCAGTTTGCCGTCTCTCCGGGGTTGAATCCTTCTGTGGTCAAAGCTTCTCTCGATGCCGGACTTCCAATAGCTCCGGGCGTGATGACACCCAGCGATATTGAGGCCGGTCTTTCGTTTGGACTGAAAGTGCTGAAGTTTTTTCCGGCGGGCGCGGCGGGTGGTCCGGGGATGCTGAAAAGCGTGGCTGCGCCGTACATGCATCTCGGCGTGAAGTTTATTCCGACCGGGGGTGTGACCCTGGAAAACATGGGTGAATACCTGCAGCACGGCTTCGTGCTTGGAGTCGGTGGAACCTGGCTGGCCAAGAAGGACCTGATCGCTGCTGCAGACTGGGATACTATAACTGAAAACTGCCGTGCGGCGGTCGCCGCGGCGGCGCTGTAGCCTAATCGCGTATAGTTTGCGAAGACCGGTAGGGGAGGAGGCCAGAATGTCGAGGATCAGGAAGGCAGTGGTTCCGGCTGCAGGTTATGGGACAAGGATGTACCCTGCCAGCAAAGCGCTCAAAAAGGAGCTTTTTCCCATTGTTGACCGTGACGGCCTGGCCAAACCGATTATTCAAATCGTGCTCGAGGAGGCCCTTGACTCAGGAGTTGAGGAAATATGTCTGATTACTCAGCCCGGCGGTGAAGCCGACTTCCGCGATTACTTCGGGGGCTCCCTGCCTCAGGATCTCAGGGACAAAGTGCATGCCAGGGACTGGGCCAGAGACGCGAGCAAAAGGCTCAAGGATATTGCCTCACGAATCACGTACGTGCATCAGCCAACCCAGGAAGGGTTTGGACATGCCGTGCATTGTGCAAAGGACTGGGTTGCAGGCGAACCGTTTCTGCTCCTGCTGGGAGATCATCTGTTTCTCTCCGATTCCGAGCTGTCCTGTGCATCACAACTGGTTGCGGCATTTAAGAAGCACGGAAAAAGCATGCTGGCTGTCCAGAGAACGGACGAGTCGCAACTGCATCTCTTCGGTACGGTTCGTGGAGAGCCTGTCCTCGATGAAGCCGACACGTACAGGATTATGAATTTCGGCGAAAAGCCCGACCCCGTCTTCGCCAGCCAGAATCTGCGGACCCCCGGTTTGCCTGAGAATGAGTACCTGTGTATCTTCGGACAGTACATACTGCAGGCGGCTATCTTTGATGCGCTGGATTACCTGGTGGAGAATGACATCCGCGAGTCCGGCGAGATACAGCTCACCAGCGCCTTCGAAATGGCCCGGGAGCGTGTAGAATACTACGCGTATGAGACGAAGGGGCTTCGCTGCGACACTGGTGTGCCCGAGGAGTACGTTCGGACCATGGGCCGGTTCTACGCGAGAACCAACCCGTAGAGCTGATCTCGGGGCGCTACTTGACCGTCTTCACCTTGACGCCCTTGAAACGTCCTATCGGCGGAAGCTTACCAACGATTGGTGCGGCATAATCGACAAAGGCCTTTGTCACGTCGTTGCCGGCTTTGTTGATGAACCTTGCCGGAACTTCCTTTGTTTCACGGGCAACGTTCTTAAGGGGAACGCGTTTGTATTTTACGCGATAGCTTTTGCCCGGCAGACGTTTGATCGCCATTGAACCGTTAGTGTTATTCTTTACGGCTTCCTTGACCGCAGCGGCGCCAACGCCTCTTGCTTCCCTTGCATCCCGCTCCGATAGGACCCCCGGAAAGGAACGCTGAAGATAACCAAATGTGTCGGCACGCACGCGCGCAATTTTGGTTTTTGCCTTGATCTCGGCCGAAAGGCAATCGCCGAGGGCTCCGCTGCCGCTCAACTGGACGTTACCATGCGAGTCGACTTCTTCAATGAACTTGCTGGCGATGGCGATTCCGTTTCTGTCTGCTATGCCTTCCGAGACAGCAACAACACAGCGTCCGAGCTTTTTGTATACGCGTTTGACGTCGCGGACGAACCGGGACATGCTGAATGCACGTTCGGGCAGGTAAATAAGATGCGGGCCGTCGTCAGGGTAAACCCTGGCAAGTGCTGCTGCCGCGGTCAGGAAACCAGCATGCCTGCCCATAATTACGTCAATCTTGACGCCGGGGAGGGCCCGGTTGTCCAGGTTGTCTCCCATGAGGGCGCATGCAACAAACTTGGCCGCACTTCCGAATCCGGGAGTGTGATCGTTCTCGCGAAGGTCGTTGTCAATCGTCTTCGGAATGTGGAAGCAACGGAGCTGGTACCCCTGCCTAATAGCTTCCTCGTTGATGATGTGTGCGGTTTCAGCGGAGTCGTTTCCACCGATATAGAAGAAGAAACGCACTCCGTACCTGTGCAGAACCGCAAAGATGGCCTTGCAATCTTCAGCGGTAGGCTTCTTGCGGACGGTTCCGAGACCCGATGACGGTGTCGCGGCCACTGCCTCAAGTGTCTTCAGGCTTTCCTTCTTGAGATCAATGAAATCCTCTTCGAGAATCCCCTTGATTCCGTGAAGCGCGCCAAAGATCTTCTTCACTTGCGCGTGCTTTTTCGCTTCGATAACGGCGCCGATGAGGCTCTGGTTTATGACCATCGAAGGTCCGCCGCTCTGTGCTATGAGCATGTTGCCGGTTGTCTTGCCTGCCATGGCCGTTTCTCCTAGTTGTCGTAGTGGCTGTCTTGAATTAGGAAGTCGGAACTGTGCCACTGATTCATTTGGAAAATCAAGCGGAAATTGTGTTACTGTTTCCCTGTGAAAAAGAAACGACCAGCCGGCAAACGGCGCCTCGGGCGCTGGAATGTGGAGAGGGAGCGGTGCCGCATAAGCAACAGGTATCCGTCGCCGGCTTTTCGTGAGGCAACAGCGGTGAACAACATTCTCGGCGGCATAGTCGATCGTCTTGGCCTTGGCGAGTCACAGTGGATGCTGTCGCTCACCGATGAATGGGGCAGCATTGTGGGGGATGCGGTTGCCATGCACACCAGGCCGGGTTCACTTGAGGGCCGAATCCTGACTGTTTTCGTTGACAGCTCCGTCTGGCTTAGCGAGATATCACGATACGGGAACAAGGAGATGCTCGAGAAGATCCAGGGTCATACCGGGGGCGACCATGTAAGGCGTCTCAGTTTCAGGCTGGACCCCGGAACAAGAGCCACTCACGTTCAGTCCGGCACTTGAAGTAGCTACGAAACACGCGAAGAATCTTCATAGATTCATGTGTTTGGCAGTAAATGCGATCAGTAGTTGGGAAGTAGCCTTTTGACCTGTGGCCGAAGGTGCGAAGCCATGTTGGCCGCTTCCTTCGCATTCTTGGATGCCTCGTCAACCATTCCCAGGTCGTCATAGAAGATTGCGATGGCGAGAGTGTGATCCGCTTTCGTACTCATCTTTGTGCTGGGTGATGCAAGGTAATGATTAAAGAACTTCATGAACTGGGGAAGGCTTACATCCTGCCAGGGGACGTTCGCGCCAACGATCTTGACGACCATGTCATCTGCTCCCCGAACGTCCTTTGTTTGTGCACCAATTCCCCAGCCCCAGCCGAACGGGTTGGAGTTAAGGCCGTCGATGATAAACTTCTTCAGCTTACTCAGCCTCTGAAAACGGTCGATAACCACCTGGAGATCTTTCTTGCCCTCGTCTGTTTTGAGCGTAAACATTCTGCCGGTTAGCAGGTTGAGCGGTTCCGCAAATTCGTATTTCTTTACGAAGGGCTTGGCATTTGCGTGCAAAGATACAACCGTTGCCTTCTCCTTCGCAACGAGTGCCTCATGCTGTTCCTTGAGTTGTCTCTGGCGTTCGGCTTCTGCCGCATTCTTTCGATCTTCGAGTGTCTGGACCTTGATCGCAATCACCTTCTCGGTGTTTTTCTCAATTTCAACAATGCAGGCCAGGGCAGTATCGCGCAAAGCTTCGGCGGCCTTCTGTATCTCGGTGATGCGAAGCACCCTCTTGTGGGCCTCGTTCGAGAACCGGTCACGATACGCGTCGTCCCGTTCCATTTCAGCCTCTGCCTGTAGGGCTGCAAGTTCGTCAAGTGCCTCGGTAAGTTCCTCGTCTTTTTCAAGAATCGAATGTGCGAGAACTACAATTGGCGGATAGTTACGTGACAGGCCGGGACGGCCTCTGAGAGCGGCAGGTGGGCCTGCATGCGCCGTACCCTTATTCTTCGAAGGGGTGGTATTCTTTGTGGGCCGTGGCGGCGGAACCTTGCCGCTCCTTCTCAACTCGAGCTCGCGCCTGGTCATGATGCCTGCAGGTGCATCAACGTCATTATCTTCCTCAGCCGGATCGGGTGCAGGCTGAGGCGTGGGAGCGGGAGCTGGAACTGGGGTGGAGTCTGGCGATTCTGTTTTTTCAGGGGGAGACTCTGAGTCCGCGGGAGCGTTCGTGTCCGTGCCCGACGGTTTGACCTCTTTCGGCCTTGCTGGAAGAGGGGGAAGTGGAGTACCGGTCACGACCTGTACTGCATCCCTGACCTGCTCAATGTAATCGGAGGATTCCTTTTTGGCATCTGCAGTCTCGTCGACCATCGGAGGTATAACTGTGTACAACTCGGCGGCCTTCTCACGGTTAGTTCGCAAAGTGTAAGCTTCCAGCCTGGCTTCGCGCTGCTTTTCCTTGACGTACAGGTAAATACCGGTGAGCGAGGCCAGCAAGACTATCGCCATCACAATTCCCACGATCAAACCCGCGGAGACAGGCTTTTTCTTCTTGTAGGTTTCCTTGGTGTGGATGGCATGCCTTTTCCCCTCAGGGATTGTCGCCTTCCGCACGTGATGCCCTTTATGAAAGGTTACGCGCTGCTCGTCAGGAAGAACCTTCTTAAGCTTAAACTTCTTTGTAGTCATAGTGTCACCAGCCCTTCGGCCCCCTCACTTGGCAGTCCCTGTTCGCTTATACGAAATCCGTGCCTAAGCTCCACCGCTTGCAGGCTCAGTAGTCTCACAATTCATCTTCTTCGCCGTAATTCAGCAACCGATCGAGGTCTTCACGGACGTCCGGGCAAATATCAAGCGCACGGTTGGAGTAGTTCTTGGCCGCCGCCGTCGCGGCTTCCCCACCATGTTCCATGCAGAAAATAGCGGCTGCGACAAGGTGATTGCACTTGATTCTGATCTTCACCTTACGGCTTGCGGGGCCCGTAACATAGACGTTGATGAACTTCAGCATCTGCGGAATGGGAACCTTGGTCCATTGTACCGTAGACCTGGTGAGTTTTATGATCTTATCGTCCGCAAACTTGACATCCTGGGTCCCCTGCCATATCCACGGCTTTGGGTCTTTGTTCAACCTCTCGGTGATGAACTGTTTCAGGCTGGCCAACTTGGTGTACCTGTCTATGAGAACCTGGTACGCGGCGCGGCCTTCATCCGTCTTGCAGGTCGCTGACTCTCTTGTTGCCTCTTTTGCGGCATCCTTGAAACGATACTCCTGGACGAAGACAAGGCCCGATCCGTGCGCTGCCTTTGCCTGGGCGAGTTCAATCTCCACCTGGGCTTTGTATCTTTTTTCGGCCTCAATCCGTTCGGCTTCTTTTCTTGCCGCCTCCGCGGCCGCTTCGGCCTCCAAGCCAGCCTGCTCTCTTTCCTTTTCGACCTCTTTCCGGAGTTTGTCTGCTTGCTTGGCCGCCTCACCGGCACGCTCAAAGATTCCCTGTGTATCCTTCTCGAGGTCGATCACATTGCTGAGCAATTCTTTAAGCCTGACATTCTCCTGGGTGGCTACTGCTGAGGTCGGGGCCTTGAAAGCGTTGGCATGCGTGTCAGAAGCGTTGGTAGCAACGGATAAGGCCTCCATTGAAGCACGGTCAATCCTGGACTTGGCATTCAGGACGATGACGGCAAGGTCCTTGATGTCCATATCCTGGATGAAGACCTCTTCTTCCTCTTCTTCTTCCTCTTCCGGTTCTTCACCTTCGGCAGGCTCTTCTGCTTCTTCGCCACCGTCCAGTGCGGCTTCACCATCCTCGTCCACGTCTGCATCCTCTTCGACCGCAGGTTCCTCGGCAGGTTCAGCGGCAGCAGCGCGTTTCTTCGTTCGTTCCATGGCCTCCCGGCTGACGACTCCTTCCGGTGCGGTCATTTCATCGGGGTCAGCCGGTTCTTCCTTCTCGTTGCCCGCTTCCCCAGGATCTTCCTTGGGTTTCTTTTGATGTCCTTTTTCCGATGCTGTTTCCAGCGGAATAGTCGATCCCGTCAGTAGTGAGACGCTAAAGGGCTCCTCAAAAATATAGCTTACGGCGTTTGTGGCTCTAGCGACCGCGCCGGTCATGGACAACGCCATGTTCTGTACGTTGGTCGCCGACGTGCTTATTTCAACATAAAGGTTACTTGCCGAAGTAATCGCCTCGGCGAGCGCAAAGCTCTCTCGACGGGCATCACGCGCCTTTATGCGCTCTTCACGTACATAGAAGAATATGACACCGGCGATTGCAGCGACCAGCAGTACGAGAGTGAACCAGAGAGGGGCCTTGGACCTTGGTTTCTTTTCTTCCTTCTCCTTCTCCGCCTCCGCCTTCGGTTGCCTCTTTGAGGCGGTTGTGGCAGTAGCGCTGGTCTTGTACCCGGCGAGCGCCCCGGAACCAATGGTGGTGCGCCTCTTCTTGATTACGATTCTCGGGCGCTTCCCTCGCTCCTCGTCTCCCAGCTCGGCAGGTATGTCTATGCTGGCAGTCACCCGAGGCGAACGTGTGGTGGTGCTGCGGAACTGCGAACTCTTGCCTTGTTTAGGTTTAGCGCCCCGTTCCTTGGGAGACAGGGAGTCGAGTGCCTTCTTGAGGTCGCTCAAAAGTGATGCATAGGTCGGGTGGCGGCGGGACTGCTGTACCTGGAGCATCCTCAGTATTGTGTTTTCAACATTCTGATTAATGCCCGGCCGGATTTCGCTCAGTTTTTGCGGCGGTTCATCCAGCCTGGCTTTAACGACTTCCGCCGGCGTATCTCCTTCAAAAGGCGGACGAGCCGTGAGTGCGTGATAAAGCGTTGCTCCCAGGCTGTAGATGTCCGACCTTGCATCGGACTTCTTTCTCCTGATCTTCTCCGGTGCTATGTAGTAGGGGGTTCCCCATATACCCTCGGCAGCGGCCTGGTTCTTGAAGGAAGCCAGTCCGAAATCTACAAGTTTGACGCGCCCCTTCTCGGTCATGAGGATATTCTCGGGCTTGATATCTCCATGGACGAGTCCGGCTTCATCTGCAGCCTGTAACGCTTCCGCAACCTGGTGCGCTATCTTCAGGGTCACGCCCTGGCCAAGGGGTTTGCCCTCATCGATCAGCGAGTCGAGACCCTTGCCTGTAACCAGCTCCATTACAATATAGGGTTGCCCCTTTTCCTGCCCGAAGGAATAGATTTGTGCGATGTTGGGATGGTTAATCCGCGCGGCGGCCTGTGCTTCGCGCTTGAACGTTGCAAGGGCCTCGGTGTTTTCACCCAGAGCTCGCAGCATGACCTTGATGGCGACGAGCCGGTCCAGCGTCTCATCTTCCGCAATAAAGACGGCACCCATACCTCCGGCGCGTATAAGGTCGAGCAACAGGAACTCACCAAACTTCGCAGGAAGAGTGGCGGGATGCGAACACTGCGGGCATTCGATCCGTGTGAACGGTTCGAGCTCCCTTATATCAATGATACACTCGCACTTGCTGCAGACGAGCTGATCAAACTTCTCGGTTGCAACACTAATCTTGTCTTTATGCTGAGACATATTTGTCCTTGGAAGTCACGGTACAGACGTACATACTGAAATCTAATACAGGCTTAGGGAATTTGTCGATTACGAAAATCACTTCCAGTTATGCATTCTGAACTGTTTAGTATAGGTGCCCTTACAGTCCATTGGTACGGGGTCATGATGGCCCTCGGGTTCTTTCTCGGCCTTTGGAACTGGGTTCTGGTTGGCAGGCGTGATGGTCGGACCTTCAACTTCTGTTCTGATCTGCTCTTCTGGATCATGCTTTCCGGCATACTTGGAGCCCGGGTGGCTTATGTGCTGGCTGAGTGGGAGCACTTCAGTGCAAACCCGGTTGAGATCTTCTGGATTCACCGCGGAGGATTGATCTACTACGGGGGGTTCATAGGGTCTGGGATTGCTATCTTCCTGTTTGCGAAGCATCACAAGCAAGAACTGGTGGCACTTCTTGATTTCGCCCTGACTGCGGTACCGCTTGCACATGCCATGGGGCGGATTGGCTGCTTTATGAATGGCTGCTGCTACGGGAAGATCTGCGAATTGCCCATAGGAGTGCGCTTCCCGGCTCAAAGCGCCGTCTGGAGGGATCACGTTTACAGCGGCGAGATACTCCGCTTCACCAAGGCCAGTCTCCCTGTTCATCCCGTGCAGATTTACGAGGCACTGTTCAACCTCGCACTGTATGCCGTGGTGATATGGCATTACCGCACTCGGAAGCACAACGGCAGCACGATTGCGCTTTATCTCCTGGTATATCCCGTAGGCCGTTTCTGCCTGGAGTTCTTCCGCGGGGATGACCGCGTCAGGTGGTGGGGTATGTCGGTGGCTCAGGTCGTGAGCATCTTCTTGTTCACAGTAGGCCTGTTCTTCTTGTTCCGGTCCCGGAAGGCAGGTGCGCTGTGCGATTCACGGCAGACTCAGAAAGCGCCGGAAGTCGAATCGACGTCTGGTTGACATCCAAACTGCCCGAGATATCGCGCTCTCGGGTTCAGGCTCTCTTGAAGGCGGGAAACGTAACGGTTGACGGCAGATCCGTTCGCGCTCACTCCAAGGTGACCGCAGGCATGGAGATCGAGCTCCTGGTGCCGCCGCCGGCCGAGCTTGAAATCAAGGCCGAGGAGATCCCGCTGGATGTCCTTCACGAAGATTCCGACCTGATTGTCGTCAACAAACCTGCCGGCCTGGTTGTGCATCCCGCGCCGGGGCACGATTCGGGGACGCTGGTGAATGCGTTGCTGTATCATTGCAGTGACCTGGCGGGTCTTGGGGGAGAGTTGCGCCCCGGGATTGTTCACAGGCTCGACAAGGATACCAGCGGGGTACTCGTTGTTGCCAAGACTGACCCGGCAATGCTTTCGCTCTGCGGCCAGTTTCACGACAGGTTGGTAAAGAAGGAGTACTTAGCGCTGGTGCACGGGGTTCCTTCGCCCCGGCAAGGTACAATCGAAACGCAGATAGGGCGAAGTTGGCATAATCGAAAAAGAATGGCGGTTCTCACCCGCAACGGGCGGGAAGCGATAACATCGTACGAGGTCGAGGAAACCTACGAGATTGCGTCGCTTCTACGCGTTCGCATAGCCACGGGCAGAACGCACCAGATACGCGTTCATATGACTCACATCGGTTGTCCCGTTGCAGGCGACAACTTTTACGGGCGATCATCCAAAGACAAGTGCCTGCCGGTGGTCCCTGAACGCCAGTTGCTGCATGCGGAGTTTCTCTCGTTTACCCACCCCGTGACAGGAAAAGAAGTGAGCTTTACGGCGCCGTGGCCGACGGACCTGACACAGGCCGTCGAGGCCCTGCGGAGTGATTCTTGACAAGGAGGGGCCCAATTGTTGAGAATCGGGCTCTTTGAGAAAGCATTGGGTGCGGGTGTCTTTTCTGTTCTTCGGCACTCCTGGTGTTATTCACGGTGGGAAATCTATGAGTATTCGGGCTGAAGTTTTACCTTTTTTGTTTGCTGTTATAGTGATGGGGCTGATTTTCGGCGCGCTGCTGAAAGTAGCGGGTGCCGGCATGCGCACGTCCCTGCTCTGTTCCTCCCTGCTAGAGTTTGTGCTCATATTCTACATGTGTTTCTTTTTTCGGGATCCTGATCGCATTCCTCCGGTAGACGCGGATGCCGTTCTGGCGGGAGCTGACGGAGTTGTTGCGGCCATAAAAACTCTCCCCGAGGACGAGCACCTCAAATGCGAAACCATACGGATAAGCATCTTCCTTAGCCTGTTCAACGTCCATGTCAACAGGAGTCCTATCAAGGGTAACTCCACGTTCCTTGGGTACTTTCCCGGAAAGCGTCTTTTCACTTTTGATGAAAAATCCTCGGATCAGAACCAGCACAATGCAATTCTGATCGAGGGTGATCTCACACGTTGCCTGCTCTACCAGATCGTGGGACCCGTCTGCCGCCGAGTTGTCTACTGGCCGGACCATGACAACGCGGTTCCATTAGAAAAAGGAGACAGGATTGGCATGATGAAGTTTGGTTCGCGCCTCGACATGTACTTTCCAGCTGAGGACATCACGGTTACTGCCCGGCTGGGGGATAAAGTCAGGGCCGGCGAAAGTGTCATTGCCCGGATAAAGAGAACGGAGAGCTCATGAAGTGGCGACAGGCAGTTCCGACTTCTGTCACTATTGTGGCCATGCTTTCGGGGTTTCTGAGCATACTCGTTACAATGGAAGGAATAAGGACGGGTGAACCCTATCCTTACTACCGCTGGGCTGCACAGCTCATAATGTTGGCCATGATACTCGACGGTATAGACGGAAATGTTGCGCGGGCTCTCAGGGGACAGTCTGAGTTTGGCGGCGAACTGGACACCTACGTGGACATGACGGCTTTCGGCATTGCCCCCGCCATACTCATCTTTGCCGTCACGCTGCATGGCAGTTCGCTGTGGCGAATCGTGCTTCCCTCGGCTGTTGCTTTGTCAGGCGTTGTCCGCCTCGCGAGATTCAAGGTAAAGGATCCTCTGCGAGGGCAGGGCGGGTATGCGGGCCTTCCCATCACGGGAAATGCCGGATGGGTCGCGCTCTTTGTGTTCATAAGCCAGACCCCTCCACTCGAACGCTTTTCGCTTAACGAAGGATCGGTGGCTGTCCTCTTCCTGCTGGGGATAGTTATATTCATAGCTCTGCAGGTCAGCAACGTGCGGTATCCGAAACCAACGAAGAAGACTATCCTGTTCATTCCCTGCGTCATCCTTGTCGGCCTGTTATTCGTACCGCTGCAGAAGTTCTCCGTCAGGGTGGCGGTGGTGATCCTGGTTCTCGGTCTGGGCTACGGGGTTTTTGGTCCACTTTTTGTAAAGGGCGTGGCGGTGCATAAAGCCCGCAGGGAAGCCGCCCGCTACGGGAGAGGAGCATGAGCCTGGGACAGGTCCTCGACGACCTCTCAAAATACGTGGAACTACAAATGGATGAAGGTACATCCTCTGCCAAGGTGTCCGAAGATGTCATGGGTGGGCTGAAGGGAGCGGTTGAAGGACAGGGATCCCAGGAGCCTGTTACGGAGGCTGCGCCGAAAACATCGGATTCCCCCGGTTCTGGCGCTGACCTTGAGAGAATCGCCCTCGAAATATCAGAATGCAAACTGTGCCAGCTGCATTCCTCCCGAACAAAGACCGTTCCTGGCCAGGGGTCTCCATCGCCAGAGATAATGTTTGTTGGCGAGGGGCCCGGGGCCGATGAGGATAAGGCCGGCCTCGCTTTTGTCGGACGGGCGGGCCAACTTCTCACGAGGATGATCGAGGCCATGGGCTATACTCGGGAGGAAGTGTTTATAGGCAACATTGTTAAATGCCGCCCTCCCGAGAACCGTGCTCCGGAACCAGCCGAGATGATAGCCTGCATGCCCTACCTGAAGCGGCAAATCGCCGCTCTACAGCCAAGGGTTATCGTTGCTCTTGGTGCCACTGCCGTAAAGGGCCTGGTGGAGATGCCGAAAGGTATGGGGATAACGAAGCTACGCGGCACTTGGATGAGTTTCGAAGGCATAGACCTGATGCCAACCTTTCACCCCGCATACCTTCTTCGGAACGCCAACATGAAGAAGTATGTCTGGGAGGATCTGAAAACCGTCCTGCATCACCTGGGCCGTCCGATACCGGAGGTGAAGAAGCGCGGGTAGGCGCCGTGGAAACCGGAAGTCGACCCTGAGGAACCCGTATCAGGATGGAGAGCAGCTCTTACGGGATAAAACAAACAGCCCCGTCTGTTCGGGAAAACGTTTGTAGTTAACGCCGTAAGGCGTGTCTCCCCGTAGCGCCCCTCGCCAGAGGGGCGTAATCCTGTGAGTGACGTCGCTACTCTTTATCAAGTACCTTGATCCGGATATTGCGCCAGGCAACTTCGTATGGGCCACGGTTTCCGACACCGTGAACCTGGAGGCCGATGAAGCCCTTGGGGTGTGACTTCAGCTTTCCTTCGTCCGTGAGATCCTCAACCTGTTCGCCGTTGATCCATGTCTGGATGCGTGCTCCCCTGGCGACGATTCGATACTTGTTCCATTCGCCGTCCTTGAAGACCTTGCGGGGTTTACGTCGATCGTTTGGCGTCATCCAACCGCCGCACGCTTCACCGTAAATGTAGCCCGATTCTGCGCCATTGTTGCCGCTCGCCTCGATCTCAACCTGTGGGCCGTTCACGCGGCCAAACTTCTGATCCCCCTTGGCCGGCTTTGTTTGGGACCGGATCTGAACTCCTGAGTTCAGTTGGTTGTTGATCAAGTGGACCTCGAATTCCAAGTCGAAATCGCCATACTCTTTCTCAGTGCAAAGGAATGAGTTGGGGCTGCCAGGCGCGGTTCTTCCCACGATGGCGCTGTCTTCCACCCGGTATGTAGCGATCCCGTTCTTTTGAATCCACCCCTTCAGCGTTTTACCGTCAAAAAGTGACACCGAATCATCATCGGCGGCAATTGACGTGAGTGACAGGGCCATGGCCAGGAATGTTGCTACCGGTAAGAAGCATTTCTTTGACATGTTGTTCCTCTTTCCTTTTTTGTGGATACTCACCGTAACCGAGTCAGCTTCAGAAGCAGTAGTATCGGTAGAAAGCCGCCCCAAAGCAAGGTTCATTCAAGCGGAGCGTTCTGTGACGCGACCGATTCTTCTGTGTCCGGAGCCATCTGCGTTGTGAAACAGATCAACGGGGGCAGGGTGAAACGGGGGTACGAGATTTTGTTTACCCCACAGCA
>JASLPY010000109.1 GCA_030744755.1 Kiritimatiellia bacterium
GACGGCGGACCTTTCCAGCTAACGCCTAGCGCCTAACCACTAAGCACTGCGTTCTGCGCTCGCAGCGCAGAACGCTCAAATCCCTCTATTCCCATTGACCGCCATCGTTCGCGTGTTTAGTATCTAAGCTGTATTGGAGTATTCAAGGAGCATGGGAGCGGTATGAAAGGGCAGGACAGCAACAAGAATAGCCAGGGAACACCGGGAGAAAAGGGGCCCCAGAATCTACCCGTCGCCCAGAGGCGCTCTATCCTCATGTGGGTCGTCTTCTTCGTAGTACTGCTCACTATCATACATTTCATGACCACCCGCCAGCAGGCCTACAAGGAGATCCCGTTCAATCCCGACTTCATCGCGAAAGTGGCCGAAGGGAAGATCCAGAAATGCGTGATAGTCAACGAGGTCTCCGGAGAGGATCACATACGCGGCGAGATCATAGAGCTCGACCCTGCAACCGATAGCGTCAATACCATCCGGTTCAAGGTTAACATCGCCAGTGCTGATGAAGATATCAGGAAGCTGCTGGTTGACAATAACGTCGAATTCAGCATCCTGCACCAGAACCCCTATTTCCTTCAGATTGTATCAAGCATCCTGCCGGTACTGCTGATTTTCGGCATACTCTATTTCTTCTTCATGCGCCAGATGAAGTCGGCCGGTCATGGAGCACTGAGCTTCGGAAAGAGCCGTGCACGTATCCTTGCAAGGGACAAGAACAAGGTCACCTTTGAGAACGTCGCTGGAATAGACGAAGCCAAGGAGGAGGTCCAGGAGATCATCGCCTTTCTCAAAGACCCCAAGAAATTCCAGAAACTGGGCGGCCGAATCCCCAAAGGTGTGCTTCTCATGGGCCCTCCGGGCACCGGAAAGACCCTCCTTGCCAAGGCCATTGCGGGCGAAGCGGATGTTCCCTTTTTCAGCATAAGCGGGTCTGATTTCGTTGAGATGTTTGTGGGAGTCGGCGCTTCGCGCGTGCGAGACATGTTCGAACAGGGCAAGAAAAGCGCTCCCTGCATAATATTCATCGACGAGATTGATGCCGTAGGCAGAAGTCGGTTCACCGGAATCGGCGGCGGTCATGATGAACGTGAACAGACTCTGAACGCCTTGCTGGTTGAGATGGATGGGTTTGAGACCCAGGAAGGCGTCATAATCCTGGCCGCCACCAACCGCCCTGACGTACTCGACCAGGCCCTCCTTCGCCCCGGACGTTTTGATCGCCAGGTTGTTATCGATCTTCCAATGATAGATGGCCGGGAGGCCATACTGGACATGCACGCGAAGGCGATCACACTTGCGAAAGACATTACCCTGCGAAAAATTGCCCGCGGGACTCCCGGCTTTTCAGGCGCGGACCTGGAAAACCTGCTCAATGAGGCGGCACTCTGTGCAGCGAGGCAGGGCAAAGACGCGGTAGAAATAGTAGATCTCGAGGAAGCCAGGGACAAGGTGATGTGGGGCCGGGAACGGCGCAGCCGCGTAATGGACGAAAAAGAGAAGCGCAACACGGCTTATCACGAGGCAGGTCACGCTCTTGTTCAGCAAGTCGTGGAGGGAACCGAACCGCTGCACAAGGTCACGATCATTCCGCGTGGAATGTACATGGGCGCAACAATGTCGCTACCCGAGAAGGACAGGTACTCTACAAGTAAGAGCCAGTTACTGGGAGAACTCTCACTATGCATGGGTGGGCGTGCTGCTGAAGAAATCGTATTCGGCGACATCACCAATGGTGCTTACGGCGACATCAAGCATGCAACCCGTCTTGCTCGCAACATGGTATGCAACTGGGGAATGAGCGACGAGCTCGGACCGCAGTCTTACGGCGAGAACCAGGAGCTGATGTTCCTCGGAAGGGAAGTATCAAGATCGCAGGACTACAGCGAAGATACCGCAAGGAGGATCGATACCGAAGTGAGCCGGCTACTCATGACGGCACACGCTACCGCCGTCGATATACTGACGAGGGAGCGTGCGAAACTGGATATGATTGCGGAGCGACTCCTGGAGCACGAAACCATAGACGGCCGCGACGTTGAAGAAATCGTCGAGCACGGGCGTGTCCTTTCCGAAGAAGAACGAGAAGTGATTGACAGGAAAAAGAAGGAAGAAGAAGAAAGTACGGACACAACGGACGAGGTCGCAGGCACCGCAGGCAGCCCCGGGAAAGAGCCCGAGCCGCATAAAGCGCCTGAGGAGCCGCCTATGTCCTGGCCCGGCCGGGAGAAGGAAGACGAAGAGCAAGCGTAGAGACCCCATAACATGGAAATGCCGCGACAAGCTGCTTGCCATCGGCAATCGTCCCCTCGTTATGGGCATTCTTAACGTGACACCCGACTCGTTTTCGGACGGTGGAAAATACACAACCGTCGAGAAAGCCATTGAGCATGCAGGAACAATGCTTTCTGATGGTGCGGACATACTCGATATTGGCGGTGAGTCCACGCGTCCCGGTTCCGACCCGGTTACTGCGGAAGATGAACTGCGGCGGGTCATACCGGTCATAGAGGCCCTGTGCAAGGCAAGTGATGTGGTTGTCTCGATAGACACCACGAAGGCTGTTGTTGCAGAGAAGGCTATTTCGGCCGGGGCCTGCATAATCAACGATGTGTCGGCGCTCACGCATGATCCTGCGATGGCGGAGGTGGCCATCAGCAAGGGAGCGGGCGTTGTGCTCATGCATATGCTGGGCACACCGGGGACCATGCAGGACAGCCCCGCTTACAATGATGTCATTCGTGACATCGCTGGGTACCTGGATGCACGGATTTCGGAACTTGCGTCGGCTGGACTGGCAGAAGAGAGCATAGCGGTTGACCCGGGCATCGGTTTCGGAAAGACCCTGGAACACAATCTTCGGCTGATTGCCAGCCTGAAGGAGTTCGGCAGTTTCGGCAAGCCCGTAGTTATGGGACTGTCACGCAAGAGCTTCCTGGGGAGGATCACGGGACGCGAGGTCGATGAAAGACTGGCGGGGAGCATTGCTGCTCTGGCATACTGCGTGCTGAACGGCGTCGATATTATGCGGGTGCATGATGTCAGGGAATCGCGGGACGCGATAGAAGTCCTCGCGGCGATAAGGGATTCTGGGAAACGGTAAGAATGGCAATACTTGAGTCATTGCAGGCATTTGGCATAAACGGGCTGATACAGGTTCTAGCCCTTGCCACGCTTTACTACTACATATTCCTGTTTTTCCGGGGCACGCGGGGCGCGCAGGTGCTTGTAGGCCTGACGTTGTTCTTTGTCATCCTGATGGCCGTGACCCACGTCTTCAGCCTTGATGTGCTCAGCTGGATACTCAGGCGTGTCTCCCTTGTGCTCGGTGTTGCGATCATTGTCATCTTTCAGCCAGAGATCAGGCGCGCACTTGCCGAGCTGGGCAAGCAGCCGGGAGTTGTCCTGTCTACCGAGAAGCGAACGGTTATCGACCACATAGTCCAGGCAGTCACAACGCTGGCAGAGCACAAGATTGGAGCATTGATCGCGATAGAGCGCGAAATCGGAACGCGAGCCATACAGGAGACCGGAGTAGCCCTGGACGCAACCGTGGCACCTGAACTCCTCGCCAGCATCTTCTTTCCACACACGCCGCTGCACGATGGTGGAGTCATAATCCGTGGCAACCGCATTCTCGCCGCAGGCTGCGTGTTTCCCCTGTCCCACGACATAGAACTTCACAAGAAGACGGGAACACGCCACAGGGCTGCTGTCGGACTCAGCGAAGAGACCGATGCGGTCGTCGTCGTGGTATCCGAAGAAACAGGAACAATCTCCGTATCATACAGGGGAAGGTTAAGCAGGGGACTCGATGGAGAGCGACTGAAACGTTTCCTCTCCGCGCTTCTCAAGGGAAGACCCGCGGGAAGTGCCTGGCGGCGGGCGCAGGAACAGCTCGACTTGACGCCGGAGGGTATCGCGAAATCAGAGAAACTTGTCAGCCAGGAGAAGACAAGTGGCGATTAAGTTACATTGGATTGGCGATTTTATACGTAAGGATCCGGGCCTGAAACTTCTCGCCCTGGTGCTGGCCGTGCTGAGCTTCCAAGCCATTCGAAGCACAACGAGCAACGAAGTGACCATGAATGTCACCGTTGAGGTCAGGGCGGAAAAAGGCGTAGCCATTATGGAACAGGATCCAATGACGGTGGACGTCACCTTCCTTGGATCCAAGGAAGATATTGACGGCCTGGACAGTAAGGAGATGAAGGCTGTCGTTCGACCGAAAGCAAGCGATCCGAATCAACTCATGGAAACGGTCCCGATCACTTCCGGGGACATTGAAGGTGCCGCGCGGGTCAGGATAACCAAGATCAGACCGGCAGCGGTCCACCTTACATTTGACAGGGAAGCAGTTAAACTTGTGGACGTAGCCAAGCCCGAGATTTCTGGTGAGCCGCTGCGCGGCAAGGTTGAAATCGACTATGAACCCAAAGCCGTGGTCGTTCACGGATCACAGCGCGGGCTAAAGGACATGAGCCAGATGGATACCGAACCGGTTGACGTGGAAGGCCGTGCCCAGTCATTCACCAAGCATGTCCGGGTTCTTCCGCCAACCGATACGTGGGTCTCTCAAATAGAGCCACCCGAAGTGCTCGTACGCGTAAGCATAGTCTCCAAGGTCGTGGAGCGTGTCTGGACAAACGTTCCGGTACTCGCAATCTCTGAACCTGGAAGCCAAAGTAATCTCATTTTTGATCCCGACGCGGTCAATGTCACGGTAAGGGGCAGGGCCGAAGTACTGGACGGACTGACTAACGGTCTGGTCAAGGTGTTCGTGGACTGCGTCGGCCTGGATCCGGCAGTCACAAACGAATGCCCCCTGGCGGCGCACCTGCCTCCGGGCCTGGGAATTACGGCTACGATGGTACCCCAGACGATCGACGTGAGCTTCAGGGAAGGGACAATGGAGTAAGGATGCCTGGAGGGATTAAGAAGGATGTTGATGTTGGGCTGAGACGCTTTCTGGGCATTGTTTTCATGGTGCTTACCGTGCTGATTGCCCTGAGCGTTTTCTCCTATGACTGGCGTGATGTCTCAGTCCTCAAGGCACCTCCCAACGACCCTCCGGGAAACCTGTTCGGGCCTTTCGGCGCCTGGCTGTCGTTCAGGCTGTTCCTACTGTTTGGTGTAGGAGGCTACCTTGCTCCGCTATGGTGCATTGGTTTCTCCCTTATCCTTCTGACCGACAGTACCGAACGAGCCTGGCCAAGGGGACTCTGGCTTTCCGGTGCAATGCTCTGCCTCGGATTAACTTCCGAAATTCGCCCGGACACCTGGACCGAGCTCTGTGCTGATTTGAACATTGCCGACCCAGGGGGAATCCTGGGGTACGTTATCACGAGTCGTCTCCTTGTTCGCTGGCTCAGCCCCGTCGGGGCAGGGATACTGCTCTGGTCCATCTTTGCCGTTTCCATGGTAATGTCGGTCCGCATTTCCAACATTGTTGGGCTCGCAAAGATCCTCGGCATGCTGTGCAAAGCTACGGCTTTGAAAACTGCATCGCTTACTTCCGCCTTATTGCAGAAGCTCTCGAAACCAGAGGTGGAAGGCGAGACCGGTGGATATGAACGGGTAGAACCTGATGACGAGGAACCGAAACCGAAGCGTCCACCTCCAAAACAACCAAAGAGACCCAAACCACCGAAAAAGACTCCCCCTGAACCGAAACCCGAACCGCGGGTCAGGAAACCGCTGATACCGACTCCTGCCGCGGTCGCTTCCGGGGACTACCAGCTTCCGCCACTGAGCCTCCTCGAGCCCATTCCCCCCTCGGAGGGTGGAATAAAGGCGGATACCGAAACTACCGCCAGGGTGCTGGTAGAAACACTGTCCGAGTTCGGAATCGAGGCGCAGGCAACGAACGTTGAAGTGGGGCCCGTGGTAACTCGCTACGAACTGCTGCCCGCTCCCGGAATTCGGGTTGAGAAGATCGCCGGACTCTCAAATAACCTGGCCCTTTCGCTGAAGGCCACCAGCGTTCGTGTACAAGCGCCAATACCGGGCAAAGGAGTGGTTGGCGTCGAGGTACCCAACGACATAGCCGAGATCGTCTATTTGCGGGAGCTTCTCGAAGGAAACAAGTGGGGCAAGAGCTCTATTCGTCTTCCGCTAGCCCTTGGCAAAGACGTCAGCGGAAAAGACATTGTGGCCGACCTGGCCAAGATGCCGCACCTGCTGATAGCCGGGGCAACAGGCTCAGGTAAGACAGTCTGCATGAACTCTATACTCGGCGGACTTCTTATGTCTCGCACACCCGATCAGCTTCGGCTCCTGCTCGTCGACCCCAAGATTGTTGAATTCTCCGGCTACAACCACCTGCCCCATCTCGTCATACCGGTGGTCACAGACCCCCACAAGGTGGCCCTCGCGCTACGCTGGGCGATAAAGGAAATGGAAAGACGCTTCAAGCTCTTTGCGAAGGTCGGAGTAAGAAACATCGACAGTTTCAACTCACGGGTAGTAGCCACCCAGGAAGACCTCTTTGAGGCCCCCGGCAGTCCCGCCAAGGAAGATGACATACCCGCCAACGTCCCGTACCTGGTCATTGTTATTGACGAACTGGCCGACCTTATGCTTGCGGCAGGCAATGAGATTGAAAACAGCGTTGCAAGGCTGGCGCAACTGTCAAGGGCCGTGGGGATTCACATGATCATCGCCACGCAGCGCCCATCGGTAAACGTTATCACCGGCACGATCAAGGCTAATTTTCCTGCCAGGATTGCCTTCCAGGTGGCCCAGAAGGTGGACAGCCGGACAATCCTCGACGGCCCCGGTGCCGACAAGCTCCTTGGGCGAGGCGATATGCTCTTCCTTCCGCCATCCTCCAGCAGGCTGGTTCGTGCGCAGGGAGCCATGGTTAAGGACGCCGAAATAAACAACATTGTAGCCTTCATAAAGCAGCAGGCCCAGCCCTCGTACGAGACGGAGATCCAGGAGAAAATCGAACGCCCGGCGTCGGCAGTAGACGTGGACCAGGAAGACGATCTTCTCCCTCAGGCAGTCGAAATCATCAGGGAAACCCGAAGGGCATCCACCTCTTCCCTCCAGCGCAGGCTCAGGATCGGCTACACGCGGGCTGCACGGATTATGGATATACTCGAAGAAAAAGGACTTGTCGGCCCGCCAAGGGGTTCAGATCCGAGGGAAATCCTTATTGATCTGGAGGGAGAGATTCCTGATAATGCGGGCCCAGAAGAAGAAAGTGTTGAAGAGGATGAATTCTCGGAGGAAACAGTTTAGCCCCGGAGAACTGAACTCAGAACTCGGAACTGAGAACATAAGCCCATGTCACTAGGAGAAAAACTCTGTAACGCGCGCCTGGCGAGGAAGGAAACAACTTCGCAGGTGGCGGCTGCTACCCGGATGAAGGTCCAGATCGTCGAAGATCTCGAGAAAGAAGACTTTCGCCGCCTGGCGGCACCGATTTATGCAAAGGGATTCATCAAGCTCTATGCAGAACACGTCGGCTTGGACGCTAAACCCCTTATTGACGAGTATATGGCACGGCACCATGGTGCTGGAAGCGGTTCACTACAGGGCGAAGGCGCACCTCGCGTCGGCAAGATTCTTAGCAAACAGGCGACGGACCAGGAAGGCGATCAGGACATCGATTCATCCGAACAGGATCTCTTCGACTATGTTCCGGAGACCTCGGAATCTCAGCGCCCATTGAGCAGTTCCCTCTCGGACTCCGCCACCCCCAAGAGAGCCCCACGGGAACGACAATCGGGCATTGATGTTACCACGATTGCGACATCCATAATCGAACACTTGCGTGAAGTTCCCCGGAAGCTCATGGAAGCGTTTCAATCGGCCAGGCAGAATGGAACTGCCGAAAACGGGCCCAAAGGGCTTAACTGGACACCTTTGGCGATCGCCGCGGCAGTACTTGTAGTGCTGGCTCTTGTCGCTGTCTCTGTCCAGCAATGCACGCCCGTCGCTGAGGACGAAGAGGCAGTAGCTGTACCTGTTGAGCCGGAAGAGCTGCGTGTCGCTGTCGATCCACCCCCACCCTACTTCGACTGATGCACGACACCAATCACGACTCACCAAGGCAGCATGGAACTACCCCACCGGGAGGATTCACCTCTGCGGGCACCCGAATCTCCGTGGGTTTCATCAGCTTGGGCTGCGCAAAGAACCTGGTGGATGCCCAGCTCATGGCCGGCAATCTGATTGCGGACGGCATCAGCCTGGCCCCTTCTCCGGAAGAAGCTGACGTTGTTCTCGTGAATACTTGCTCCTTCATAAAGGATGCACGCGATGAATCGTACGATTCGATTGAGTCAGCCTGCGAAATGAAACGTGCGGGGCAATGCAGCCACGTCGTGGTGACCGGATGTCTCTCCCAGCGTTACAGGAACGATCTTCTTGATCAGATGCCCGATGTAGATGCTTTCGTGGGCCTTGACGAGCTCGAGGACGTGGGTACTGTAATCAGGCGCATCGTCGGGGGAGAGAACCGGGTACTTGACGTGTCACAGTCCCCCACCCGCCTGTATGATCCGAAAGTTTCCGGTATAGTTTTCACGGGCGGACCGTACGCCTACCTGAAAGTTGCGGAAGGCTGCAATCACCTTTGCTCTTTCTGTGCGATACCTGGCATCCGTGGAACCCACCGTTCGCGGCCGATGGCAAGCATAGTCAAAGAAGCAGAGGATCTCCTCGAAATGGGATACAGGGAACTCAACCTCATCTCCCAGGACATCACCTTTTACGGGCGCGATCTTGACAGCGGAAACGATCTGCCCGCATTGCTCAGAGAACTGGGAAAGATAGGAGGCCACTTTTGGATACGCCTTCTTTACGGATACCCGTCACATGTGACAGACGAACTTCTGGAGGCCATGGGAGACGTGTCCCAGGTGTGCCATTACCTGGACCTCCCGATACAGCACAGCCATCCGGACATCCTGAAAGGGATGAAACGCACCGAGACAGCCGATTCGGTACGTGACATGGGGCCGCGAATTCGCAGTTTTCTTCCCGACGGCGTACTACGAACAACATGCCTACTTGGATTTCCGGGTGAAACCGAAGATCATTTCAATCACTTGCTCGACTATGTGCAAGCCACGGAGTTTGACCACCTGGGCGCTTTCGTCTTCTCGCCGGAAGACGGGACTCCTGCACTCGATATGCCGGACAGGCCAGACGCGGAAGTTGCGGAATCACGTAGGAGCCGCCTGATGATCTGCCAGTTGGACATTGTGGACAGGAAACTCTCAGGGCTTATAGGTCGTGAGGATCAGCTCATTCTCGAGCATCCGGAAGCAGAAGACGAGACATCCTGGATTGGCCGCACCCCGCGTTTTGCTCCGGAGGTCGACGGGGAAGTCCTTGTACGAAACGTAAAGAACGGTCGACCCGGCGCCTTTGTTCCTGTACGGTACACAGCTCAAGTGGATTACGACATGGAAGCAGAACAAGTAGGCAATCAACTATGAACGTCAAGTTGCACGAATAGAGATCTCTCGACTACGCTCGAGATGACATACTGAAGCGACCGTATCTCTTTTGAGTAATGTCATGCTGAGCTTGCCGAAGGCGCTTCTTCGATTTGTGCAACCATTAACCATTAAGCATCAACCATCAACCATTACATGTCCGCCGTAGCCTTGGCGAAGGCGGAACCATTAACCATCTCTCATACCATGGCACAAGACTGGGACATCAAATCAAGAGGCACTGCATGCAGGCAGTGTGAGAATCCGTTCGAAGACATGCAACCCTATGTCTCCATTCTGACGTTCGAAGAATCCGGCTACATCAGGGGTGACTACTGTTCTTCCTGCTGGGACAAGGAAGGCATCGAGAAGTCAGCCTTCAGCACGTGGCAGGGGGTTTTCAGACTCCCGCCGGCCAAACCCGAGGATCCGGTACAAAAAGAGAATGCCGAGTCACTGCTCAGGAAGCTCATCGAAGATGATGCCGAAAGGCACATCAACGTCATATACATCCTGGCCGTGATGCTGGAGCGCAAACGCATCATAGAGGAGAAGGATGTAAAGATAGCTGACGACCTCACTACCCGGATTTACGAGCACCGACAATCAGGAGAAACCTTCGTCATACCGGATCCCCAGCTGCGGCTCGATGAATTGGAGCACGTCCAGGAAGAAGTGATCCAAATGCTCGAAGGCGACAAGCCCCAGGACGAAGAACCCGAGACAGCCGAGGAATCCCCAACCGATAACGATTCCCCATCTCCCCAATAACCATCAACCGTTAACCATTCTATTGACACCCATCACCCAATCCCCTATATTCAGCGTTCCTTTTTTGGAGACACTTTAGCGGCTGGTAGTGGCCGGAAACACTATCACAGGTGGCGAGGTAGCTCAGTTGGTAGAGCAGCGGACTGAAAATCCGCGTGTCGACAGTTCAATTCTGTCTCTCGCCACCATTTCTTTGTCCACATCCGGCTCATCCCTTTTCGCCCATTTCTTGACTTGAGCTCTTGCCGAACGCAATATCGATGGAGAAACCAATTCTCTGAACATGCACCGGGCAAGAAGGGCTGACATGAGCACGAAACTGAGGATAATCGCGGCGATGATCCCCGTAATCGGGTTGATAGCCATCATCGGCGCCGGAATGCTGATCCGACGGTCGGCCAAAGGACGCACCTACTCTGATGTCTCATCCGTACCCTACCGCAGGGTCGGCGTTGTTCTCGGATGCTCCAGGCACCTTTCCGACGGCAGGGCGAACCTCTTCTTTTCCTATCGAATCCTTGCCGCCGCAGAGCTCTTCAAAGCGAAGAAGGTAGACTATCTTATTGCCAGTGGTGACAACCATACTGTGAAATATGACGAGGCCACTGCCATGAAAGATGCGTTAGTGGCTGCCGGTGTTCCCGTTGATAGGATCTACTGCGATTTCGCCGGCTTCAGGACTCTCGACTCGATCGTACGCGCAAAGGAGGTATTCGGCCAGTCGAGCATGACCATAGTCTCCCAGAAATTTCACAATCAACGGGCCATCTACATCGCTGGAGACAAGGGCATCGACGCCATAGGTTTCAATGCCAGGGAAGTCAGCTCATACAGGAGCCTTCGCACAAAATTCAGGGAGCAGCTGGCAAGAGTGAAGGCGGTTCTGGATGTCAGCCTGCTCAGAACGCAGCCGAAGTTTCTCGGTCCCGAGATCGTGATCGGTGAAAGCGCCCCCTCTACGACACTGAAGAATCGGCGCGGATAGCCATCCATGTGCAGGGCAACGGGACACACCTGTTAGTCGCAAGCGGAGTCGGCGTAGCGAATCCTCCCGTGAGGATCTATTGCCAATCCGATATCTTTGTCGTGGACATCGTCCGGAATCAGGAAGACTAGTGTAATGGACACAATCACACCATTTCTGGCGCAAGCGGGCATAGTGATACTGCATGTAATTCTGTGGCTGTCATGTTTCGCCGGGATTCTCGTGTCCTGTGTATCATTCACGGGGACATGGATTATTGCTGCTGCCGCGATTCTGGCTGCGTGGCTCAGCGGGTCTGAGTTTCCCGGATGGGTAACCGTGTTGCTGCTTTTCCTCATCTCCGGTGTTACCGAAGTAATAGAGGCCCTCGCAGGTCACTGGGGGGTTACGAGGCGAGGCGGATCTAAGGCTGCAGGCATCGCAGCGGTTGCCGGCGGCTTGCTGGGCATGGTTGCGGGATCGCTGATCCCGATTCCGCTGATAGGGCCACTTCTTGGTGTCTGCGCCGGCAGTTTCGGCCTGTCCTACCTGGTGGAACGAAGACACATGCGCACACACCAGGAGGCCACACAGGTAGCGAAAGGCGCACTCCTTGCCCGAGTTGCCGTCATCGTGTTCAAAGTCGCGGCCTCGATCATTACCAGCGCGATACTCCTCGGCGGATTCTACTTCGGTCTTCTTCACTAGGAGGGAGATCAATCAAAGTGATGGTCCAGCCAGAGGCTTGCACGGCACTAGGGAGGGACCTCTCGGAGATAGGTCCCTACTTCTCAAGTACATGCCTATCTCCGAGAGGCATGATCCCGCGTAGATCTCCATGCCGTATTCGTCGTTAGATGGGTGCCAAACCATTGCCGAAACTGTGGAGCAGTAAATTGGACATTATCTACCTGTCCCCATTCTCTCGCTCCGCTCGCAGTCGCACTCATAACCACTCACAATTCCCGCGGTTCAGTCCCGATCCGGCAGCGAGCCCATAGGAACCAAGTCTATTTGAAGCGGACCAGGCATTCAGCGACCTCCGTGGCACCAGCCTTGCGGGCGAGTTCGATCGCCGTGTCACCGTTCTCTGTTTTCGCGACGGGATCTGCTCCGAGCCGAATCAGTTCCTCCACTACGCTTTTCTCACGAAGAAGAGCCACAGCATAGTGCAGCGGTGTCTGCCCGCGAGCATTAGCCGCGTTGACATCCGCCCCTTTCTCGACCAAGGCTCGGGCCAGCTTCGCGCGATCTAGTGTTCTGTCGCTTCCGCCGCCGCCGAAACGGTATCGTGGCCCCGGTTGCATCACGCAGTGCAGAGGAGTGTCACCGACCGCAAAGGCCATCCGGACAGGCGCCATGATCTGCACCGGCTTCTTGCTCGCCTCAAGGAAACTGAGCTCCTGCTTGATCAAGTCAATGTCGTCGGCTATGGCATTCATGTCCGCCCGTTGCGCTTTGGTTGCCACTCTGATGTCTGAACCTTTGGAGATCAGGAGCTTTGCGGCGTCGGCGTTTCTGCGCGCCAGGGCCCAGTGCAGGGCCGACTCACCGTAAGGGCCCAGCTGATTGACGTGCACGCCCTTGGTGACAAGCACCTGTACAACGCCCGTGCTACCTGCCCAGGCTGCCTGATGGAGCAACGGACCTTTATTCCTGTCCCGCGCGTCCAGTCGGCCGCCTTTCTCGATCAGGACGCGAACCACTTCTGCGTGGCCTTCGCGGGCGGCGTCACACAGGATAGGTTCTTTGCGGCGATTGACAGCATTGGCGAGCTGAGGGTTGTCGTCCAAGAGCGCTCCCACGCGCTTCGCGTCCCCGAGCCACACGAGATCATGCAGTGAACATTCTGCTCCTCGGTTCAGAAGGAACTCAATGACCGGCCGAATCCGCCTGTCGCCCATATCCCGTTCGCGATGCGTGGCTTCCGCGATGGCACATGCCAACGGTGTCTCCCCGCGGGCCGACTTGGCATCAATCGCCGCACCATGGTCTAGCAGGTACTTGCACACAGCCGTCTGACCGTATTTGGCAGCCATGTGCAGCGCTGTTCTACCGTTACGGGCGGTCTCATCGACCTTGACACCATGGGCCATGAGTGTCTCGGCCACTTCCACATTGCCTCGCAGTGCTGCAAAGTGCAATGGAGCCAGCCCTCCGCGGTTCCTGCGGCGAATGTCCGCCCCCGCTGCTATCAGCACTTCGACCGTCCGCCGATCCGCCGCCTGAGTGATGGGTGGATTCGACCCCAGCATATTGCCTGCATTGACATCCAGGCCGTGTTTCAGCAGCAGCGCTATGATCTCCGTATTCCCCCGTGCCGCGGCAACATGGAGAGCGCCCTCACCGGACTCGTTTGGTACGCGGGGATTGACTCCCCGGTTGATGAGCAGCTCAACGATATCCGTATGTCCCTGTCCCAACGCTGTGTAAAAGGCCGCTCTTCCTTGTCCCTTGGCACCGGCAAGATTGACACCGTGATCCAGAAGCAAGCGGACGATTTCAAGATGTCCACCTTGAATGGCCGCCAGGATAACTGGCAGCCGCCCGCCTTTTATGGGGCGACTGACAAAGGCATTTGCCAGTGCCGGGTTCCCTTTCAACAGTTTTGCAGCTGCTTCGCGATCTCCCTGTGTCATCGCCTCGTCAAATCGCTTGACGAGCACCGCGTCGGCAGACACGGCCACAGGCGCCTGCAATAGGTATCCCGATGTAAGAATCAAGCCTATGATAAGAAACCTCATAACTCCATCTCCCTGCCCGGTTAGCTTTAGGATGGCAATAACCTCCAACCCTTAAAGATGAAGACGTTTGTCACCAGACATGTCTTCAGAGTTTTTTTCGCCGACAGACCTATCCGTGCCTACGTCATTGGTCGAAGACTCGCCCAATTATCATGTCCCTTGGGATTGGGCGGTCGCCCTTGGTCTTCCTATTGGCTGTTTCCCCACTTTCTTACATGCCTTTCTGTATGCCATGAAGACCTTTTTATCCGAGCGTAGTTCGGGAGTCAACAGGAAGCGATACCGAGCGTTCTGCGCTGTGAGCGCAGAACGCAGTGGTTAGTGGTTAGGCGCTAGGCGTTAGCGGGAAAGGTCCGCCG
>JASLPY010000010.1 GCA_030744755.1 Kiritimatiellia bacterium
AACCATAACGGCAATGACGCCGCCGACGCATATCTCGTTGATGGCGGCATGGAGGATCTGGTTGGTGACATGATCTATAACGACGCCACCGGTGAGATTCTAGTTACGGGCCTGACCCCCGGGCAGCAGTACCAATTCCGGCTTTACAACCGCCAATGGGGAGCCAGCGAGCGCGATCAGACTATTGGATTCTCCACGGACGGAGTTGCGGGCGCCGAGGATAGCGGAGTATTCGATGCAGATGATGCAAGTGAACCGGATCCGGGTTTTGCTACAGATACCCAGGTTTACGCATTCACGTATACTTATACCTTATCGGCGGGTGTAACGACGCTTACCGTTTACATCGACCAGACCGGTGGCGGAACCTACCACTTGTACGGCCTCACGAACGAGGAGCTTCCCGCCGGCGTCGGCATTGCCAACACAGCCGTCTCGTCGCTTTCGAACACATCCGCGACATTCAATGCCGTACTTGAGGGAACGCAATCGCTGTTCAACGTCTACGTCTACTGGGGAGAGAGCGATGGCGGCACGAACGAAAGCGCATGGGCTAACACCAACTACATCGGATCCTACACCAATGTGGCCTCGAACGATCTTAGCTTCGCCACCAACAGCCTGACACAGGATACGGAGTACCACTACGCGTTCCTGGCGCAGAACCAGCTGACCACCATGTGGGCGACCCCAAGCATGACGTTCACGACCGAAACCGTCATCGCCAACAGTTCCGCCACGGATCTCAGCACCACCTCGGCGGTACTCAACGCAGTGCTGTACACGGCGGAGAGCACGAATGACGTTTATGTCTTCTGGGGCACGAGCGACGGCGGGACCGCGGAAGGGTCCTGGGCCAACACCAACTTCGTGGGCTCCTACACCAACGTGGCATCGACCAATATCAGTTTCGCGATCGGCGGACTGACCAACAGCACGCCGTATTACTACACCTTCCGCGCCACCGAGGGCAGCTACACCGCCTGGGCACATCCCAGCACCAGGTTCTACACCTACGGACTCCCTGCCGTTCAAAACCTCGACGCCACTCCCGAAATCGGCTACGCCACGCTGCGGGGCGAACTGCTCTCCGCCGGCGGGGCACCAACCACCGTCCATGTCTACTGGGGCGACACAGACGGGGATACAAACCAGACCAGTTGGGCACATACAAACATAATCGATGGCGCTTCCGAAGGCACACCGTTCAGCACCAACACCACGTCCGGGCTCATCTTCGGACAGCAGTACTACTTCCGCTGCTTCGCCGCCAACTCCAATGGCGTCGCATGGGCGGAATCCACTACCAGTTTCCTGGTGGGGCCGAGGGCGGTTGGCGCAGAACCCAACCTGGTGGCATGGTGGAAGTTTGATGAAGCGGGCGGGACCGCGGCCGTCGATTCGTCAGGTAGTGTCAACCAACACGATGGGACGCTTACCGGAACAGGTCCGGCCTTCCAGCCGGCCGGCGGCAAGTTCGGCGGCGCAGTCTATCTGCCGGGAGCAAACGAGTATGTCCAGGCGCCGGATCACAACGATTTGGAATTCCCCTCTGAGGAGTCCTTCAGCATTGCCATATGGTACAAGGGCGATGTCAACGACAACGACGACGGACTGATCACCAAGGGCTATCACGATACAACCAGGAACACGAACTACTGGATGCTCCAGACCCTTGGGGGGAACTTCACGTACGATTCCAGGAAGACCAGTGGGGGCACCCCGCGCCTGCAACTCAATGCGGGCGGGAACCGGGCAGACGACCAATGGCACCATTATGTGGTGGTCAGGGACAGTTCCGCAAACGAGATGCGACTCTATCTCGATAACGATCCCACACCGTTGATCCACGACATGGGCACCGACGACAACGACGGTGATTGGGCTGTGGGTGTTCATGAGGACCCGCTGGTGATCGGCAATCATCAGAACCGCTACATCAAGGGATACTTCGACGACATCGGTATCTGGAAGGGTGAGGCTCTCAGCGCAGATGACATCGACACGATTTATAACGGTGGCATTGCTGCACTTAACCCCTTCGGCGTCAGCATCGCCAACCGTGCCGCCACGGAGAGTCACCCGGACTACTCAATGAACGGGACGCTCGATGCCACGCAGGCGGTGTTTGATGTTTACCTGTACTGGGGCGAAAGCGATGGCGGAGCCGCGCCGGGCGCGTGGGCCAATACCAACTTCATCGGCTCCTACGCCAATACGAACGGGGTCAGCCTGGCCTTCCCCAGGAGCGACCTGGAACCGGGCACGACCTACTACTACACGTTCTTGGCGCAAAACCTGGCCACCAACATGTGGGCAACGCCCAGCGAGAGCTTCACCACCGTCGGCCCCGAGTATATTCTGCCGTTCGTTGAGACGTTCGAGAACCGGACGCTCGGGGACCTGGATGGCCAGTATGGATGGGTGGCAAGCAGCACCGAGGTGCAGGGCAGTATCACCCACCTGGGCAGCAGCAAGGCCGGGTGCATTACCACCAACGGCAGCGGCCGGATGTCGCACATCTTCGTGGGCGGGCAGACTGATGTCTGGACCGACTTTTATACAAAACCCGCCTTCGGCGATCCACTGGGCGCAGGCGCTCTGAGTGAGAATACAACGGCGGCGTTCTTTGTGAACACCAACGGGCAGGTGGTCGCCTACGACGGCACCAACCAGACCGAGCTGGTACACACGCCGCTCATAGACGGTGACAACTGGGTACGCTTCACGGTACACAACGACTATGGCGACCAGGAATGGGACCTGTACCTGAACGGAAAGCCAATCGGAGTAGCCCTGGACTTCTACACAAATACAGCGTCGTACAGCAGGTTCGGCATAATGAACACCGGCACGAACAATGCGTACGTGGATGACATCAATATCCAGCTATCGCCCCCGTCGTTTGCCTCGAGTACAGTGATATTGGTTAGGTAGAGGGGGGAGGGAGGGGGGAGTCAACGTCCAACGTCCAACGCCCAAGTGGGGAGGGAAGGACCAGGGCGGCGACATTTCTTAACTTTGTCCTGAGCTTTGTCGACAAAGCTTGCGGTCACTTTGGGAGTGGACTGTACTGTTACGTTCCTTTTAGCACGGTCGGCGAGGCCCCAGCACCAGAGCAAGCACGGTGCCGGGCAGGCGCCGACCCTCCCAGTGCAAGGCAAGTCCAGCGGCGGGAGAGGCAGCGGCCTCGCTGCCCGTTGTGGCTATAATTGCGCCTTGAGAGCCGAAGCTCATGCGAGAGGCTTCGGATTGATTGACGATTAGTGATTGTGGGATTGACGATTTACGAATGCTCAGTCTCCCGGTCCCAATCATAATCATAATCATAATCGTAAGCCCCTCCCAAAAACTCCCACCTTGGGCGTTGGCTGTTGGGCGTTGGGCGTTGGGCGTTGCCCTCCCCTCCCCCCTTCCCCCCTTTCCAACCCTTGCCTTTTACCACCCCATGCACTAACTTTCTATAATTATCTCAATCTCAACCCAAGTGGAGGAGTAGCACGTGGCAAACCATAAGAGTAAACCGAAAAAAGACCAGAGCACGTCTCATGGTCGAAGAACATTCTTGAAAGCAGCAGCGGCCTCCGTTGCCCTGCCCTACTTCATCCCGGCGGCAGCGTTGGGAAAAGACGGTAACACGGCGCCAAGTGAGCGTATCGTAATGGCCGGCATAGGTATAGGTAACATGGGCCGCGGCGACCAGGGCGCATTCCTGGGCCGGAAGGATGTCCAGTACGTTGCCGTGTGCGACGTAAAGAAGGGCGCCCGCGAGGGTTCGATGAACCGCATCAACGGGAAGTATGGCAACAAGGACTGCAAGGGTTATAACGACTTCCGCGAAATCATGGCACGTGATGACATCGACGCGCTGCATTGCGCGACACCTGATCACTGGCATGCGATAATCGTGATCGATGCCTGCCGTAACGGCAAGGACATCTACTGCCAGAAGCCTGAAACAAAAACCCTTCGCGAAGGCGACTTGATGCTCAAGGCAGCCCGCCGTTACGGGCGAGTCGTTTCCGGCGGCAGCCAGCGCGTAATGGGTGATTACAGGGGAACGGTCAATCCCTGCTGGAACGGCGACAAAGGCATAATCAAGTCGATCAACGTCAACGTGGGTCCCTTCCCGAGGGAGTCCAACAAGAAAGGGCAGCCGATCCCCGACGGTTTCGACTGGGACATGTGGCTCGGACCTGCGCCGTGGTCACCGTACCATCCCCACCTTTGCAGTGGCAGTTTCAACATCAACGGCACAAGCTGGCGATCGTTCAAAGATTACTCCGGCGGTGGCATGACCGACTGGGGAGCGCACCATTTCGGCGGCGCCACTTTCGCCATCGACGTCAGGGAACTGGAACCTGAGGAAGTCATCTTCCATAACGAGAACGGCAAGAAGTTCGCGACTTGCGTCTATCCCAACGGCAAGCTTCTGCACCACAACCACCCGGGCAGAGGCAACCTGCACGTAGAGGGAACGGCAGAAAAGGGACCCTCGAAGCCGGTGCCGAAATACTCCGGAACGGGCGGTATCTACGGTGACTTCATCGACTGCGTCAAGACACGCAAGAGGCCATTCCGTGATATCGAATTCGCCGTTCACACCACTACTGTGTGCCACCTGTTCCTGATTGCATACGAACTGGAACGGTCGCTGAAATGGGACACCGTTAAACAGCAGTTCGTTGACGACGACGAAGCCAACCGCCTTGTCGACGTTGCAAGAAGAGAACCCTGGGTGATTTAAGTAACCGGTATATGCGACTAGGAGAATTGGACTATGACTAACGAAGGTATTGCAAAGATGACATTGGCGGCCGGCGCGGCTGCCGTGGCTGCTTCCAAGACCGTTGCCGCGGTGGATGCCGCCAAGGTGGACGAGGCGTTCAAGACACTTAAGACCTATGACTTGGGTGCAGATCGAAACAGCCTGAAGCCGATAGACGAGGCGATCATCGCCACGCACGGCGATGCGGCGGGACGCAAGGCACTGGAAAAGGGCCTCGTGGACGCACTTGCCGGCGGAATTTCACGAGCCGCGCAGGACTACGTGTGCCGCAGGCTGAGGGTCATCGGCACGGCACAGTCGATTAACGCCCTGGCAGCTCTTCTGCCTGCAGAGGAGACATCACATATAGCCCGCTACGCGCTGGAACGTCTTCCGGACGCCAAGGCGTGCGACGCGATGCGCGCTGCGCTTCCAAAGGTCAGCGACAAGCTCAAGCCCGGCTTCATCGGTTCACTGGGCATACGACGAGACGAGAAAAGTGTTAGCGCGATCTCGAAGTATCTCGGTAGCTCTGATCTGCTGATTGCAAAGGCCGCTGCCCACTCCCTTGGCCTGATTGGCACCTCGACCGCTGCCAAGGCGCTTACCAGCTTCGCGAAGAAGGCGCCGGACGGCATGAAGGGTGAGGCTGCCGATGCCTGCCTGCTCTGCGCCGAACAGCTTCTAGCTGATGGCAATAAGACAGCGGCGATAGCCATATACAAGGGTTTCCAGGGCGAAGGCGTGCCCAAGCACGTCAAGGTCGCCGCCACAAAAGGAATGCTGACCGCCGCGGCAAAGAAGTAAAAGGCGCCCAACATAGCAATACAGAATCCAAAGAGAAGCCCCCACCGGCCTCATGCCGGTGGGGGCCCTTCAACGAATGACACCTTCATGAAGATCAAGAGTACACTCAACCATCCACTTATTCTCGCCGCCTTACTGTTCTCAACTGCCCTCGCTTCTTTTCCGACAGGCCAGGCACTTGCCGACGACGACGATCTCATAAATATGATCGTTGAGTTGGTCAAAGGTTCGGACGGCGACATGCGCGCCCTGGCTCTCCAGCAGATTCGTGAGGAAATTCCGGGTGAAGCCGCGACAACGCGTTTCGTCGAACTGCTGCCGACTCTCCCCCCGGACCTACAGGTTGAGGTCTTGGACGCGCTGGGAGAACGGGGCGATGCCGTCGCCCGCCCCGGAGTCCTGAAAATGCTCAACAGCAAGACCGACGCCGTCCGCGCTATGGCAGCACGCGCCCTATCCGGACTCGCGACGCCTGCTGATATTCCCGTTCTGGCCAAGGTGGCCGCAACCGGGTCGGACGCGGAGAAAGAATCGGCCCGGCATAGCCTGAGACGACTTCCCGGCAACGAGATGAACGTTGCTATGACAGGGGCCCTGAAGAAAGCCGACGCAAAGACCAGAATCGAACTGATCAGCGCGCTGATTGACAGAGATGCAAAGGAGTCTGTGCCAGCGGTACTCGAAAGCGCGGCTGATTCAGACCTCGAAGTAAGGCTGGCTGTCCTTGCGGCGCTTCGTGCCATGGCGGATGAGAATCACGTTGCGACTGTCGTGAAATGCCTCAAAGCATCAAAGGACAAATCCGAGCACAAGCAGGCCGAACTCGCGCTGCTGGCGACCTGTAGTCGCGGACGCGCAAAATGTGCCGACGCGGTTGTCGCCGGTTTCGAAGGCGCGGATGTAGCCGCGCGCATCTCCATGGTACGTTCACTGGCCGAAGCCGGGGGGCCTGAAGCCCTAGGCGAGATAGTGGCCCGCGTGAAAGACGAGGATGCGGGCGTAAGTTCTGAAGCCGTGCGTGTCCTCGCGGGATGGACCGGGCCTGCTGCGATACCCCACTTGAAGAAAATGGCAGGCGACGTCAAGAACCTGCGGAATCACGTCCTGGCGATCAGGGGAATAGTTCGACTTGCCGCCCCCGGAAAGGACAAACCCGCGGACCTGGCCACGCTCGCTGAAACCATGAAACTTGCATCCCGCAAGGAAGAAAAGATCCTGGTGATTGGCGCCCTGGGCACCGTCCCAACGGAGGAAGCACTGAAACTGGTTGCCGCTGCCATGGACAAACCCGAACTCCTGGAAGACGCCGGTTTTGCCGCAGTTAATATCGCCGAAAAGATCACGGACGGCAGCAAGGCCGAAATCAAGGTGGTAATGACAAAAGTGGCCGACAGCATCAAGCACGAAAGAACGCGTGAGAGGGCGAAGAAGGTGCTGGAGAGTTTGTAATATCAATCAGTAAGACTCTCGATACAAACTCTGGAGTGCGGCGGGCCTCCGCCGCCCTCTCCCCGGCGGAGGCCCGCCGGGCTCCAGGAGTTTGAATAAGTGCCGAGCAGCATCAGAGACTGGTATAAGACAAACGGACGACACGAAGGTCGTCCCTCCACAAAGGAAACGAGGCATTCTGGCTCGTTATACCTCACATCTCCATAGAACGTAACACCGTCACGACAAGCCGGAGGCTTGTCAGCTATTAGCCGGTGGTTGATCCCGTGAAGCGGGAGATACCACCGGACTCGTGACAAACACATGACCATCCCGGAGGGATGGCAGCGACTCTGCTTCGACGACGATGTTCCTTTGGTGCTGGCATCCCTCCGGGATGCAGATCATGTGCATGACGTAACCGGTGGTGTCTCCGCCTACGGCAGATCAACCACCGGCTAATGGCTTACAAGCCTCCGGCTTGCATTGAGAGCATCGGCCCCTGGAAGATCTGAGGTATAACGAGTGTCCAAGTGTGTGAAGATGGAGAGTCAGCCCTACTCCGATCCGTAGATCAGCCTCAGCTGATCGATCTCAAGCCCTACGGGGTGAAACTCCAACTTCCTCTTCATCTTCTTGCAGAACTCGTCGAGCTCAGCCCTGGGGACCTTCAGCTTGCACTTGCACTGCAGCAGTCCCTTAACGGCCTCCGGCATAAAGCTCGATGCATCAACCTGGTCGCAATAGGCATCGAGAATCGCACCAGCCCTTGTCCAGTCCTCCAGTGCAATATAGAAACTGCCTTCCCTGATGACGAAGTCACTGGAGACCTTGCTGAGCGGGAAACGTCGCTCCCAGTCTCTCAGCGCCTGTTTCGCCTCAAGCAGGTAGCCCTGCTCGATAAGACTCCTGATCGTCTCGGAAGCCGCGGCATCCGCTACGGCGTTCTTCTTCCAATCGGCAATGTTGCCGTCGCCCTTCACGGCGAACGAGCGGCCGCCTGTGTCCCCGGCTTTCTCCTTGGCAGGGCCACTACGCCGGGCCTGCAACTCGGCCTTCGAGCGGGCAAGCCCCTGCATCGTGAAACGTTTGACGGGTTTCGCGGCCCCCGCTCCCCCGGCAACCATCTTCTTGGCCCTGTCCTGAACATCGCCGTAGTAGCGCACGGCATCGTCCAGGTTCCCGGCAAGGAACTCGAGATCCCCTGCCCGGATCCGCGCCCATTCTGACGCTTCATCCGTACCCCTGCTCCGCAGAATTGAAAGCAGTATCGCACGCGCGGCGTCCGGATCAGTCTTGTAGTACAGGAGTATCTCCGCGCGGAGTACCTTCATCATCGTTGCTTCTTGTTTATCGCGTGTGTTCTCCTCGAGGGTCTCCGTCCATTTGATCGCCATGTCTGGATCGATTCGCGGCAGCAAGTCGAGAAAGATGTCCAGGAGCTGCTGCCTGCGCTGAGGGCTGAGTTTCGGCTTAATGGTGTCCCAACGCACACGGAAGATGTGCATGAGCAGGGATTCGCCCTTGCCCAGTTCCATGTTGCGGAAAAAGTTGTTCCAATAACTTGCGTCCCAGCCCGCAGTGGGGTCCGTACCGGCCGGATAGGCCTCGAGGACATCCAGCGCGGCTCGCCGGAAGTTCTCCCGGCACTGCGGCCGGTTGATATCCGTCTTTCCAGTGCTAAACGGGTATAGCGGCACCGTGCAGACCGACTGCTTACCGTCCGCGGTCACGCTCAGCCGAACCCGGTGACTCTGCCCGCCGGAAAAGAGCCAGTAGGTTTCAGGTTTTCGCGATGTGGCGCCGTTGCCGAAGTTCCATTCGTAGCGGGCATCCTGGGGATGACCGTCTTTAAAGGCGCTAACCTTGTAAACAAACAGGGGCTTCTCGCCCCCCAGCCAGAAGTTCTCGATCGGAGTCAACTGGACCCTGGCCACCGGAAGACCGTCGCGGGATTTGCAGGATGTCACGCTTGCCCCCCCGGAACGCACAATCTCGCCACCTTGCAGTGGCCGGGCCTCCCACATGGACGTGCCCGGGTAAGGCAGATCCGCGGGACGTTTGCCTCCAAGCTGGTTGGCCTTCGTGTTCGGGGTCCGCCACGTCAGGGTCATGAGCCCGTTCCTCGTGTTGGATCCACCCGCCCATCCCAGCAGCTCTAAGCGGTGCAACCCCTTGGAGAGATTGATCTCCTGGCCGGTGCCGCCCGCCTTGTTGTTTCGTTTTGCCGGCACAATCGCTTTTCCGTCAACACGCACCTCGGTGCTGCCACCGAACGTGATCGGTGCAATCCATGTCTTCCCGGGGTCACTCGTCATCACATGGGCCAGCATGTAGAGAGCGCAGGGACCGGGCCATCCGGTCAACTCTCCAGGCAGAGACATCGGTGCGCGTCCATCACCTGGACGGTTGCGGTAATGAACGTTCCATGAAACGGCACCAAGGTTCGAGAGGGCCACGGCATCGGTTCTACTCCCGCGCCCGGGTTGCGTACAAAGGATCGCGCTGGGAGTGAGGCCGGAAGCCGCTGTCCAGGTGTTCAATTGGCGCGAGGGAAGTACGTATATGAGGACATCTCCGCCCCGTGACGGGGCTTCGAAGACCACACCCATTCCAGACTCCGCGTTCTGCCATAGAGTATAGCTCTTCACCTCGGCGTTGCCGGATATGACATGCGTCCTCGGAAAAGGCTTGGGCAGGATACCCCCGTCGGGCAGTTGCACAAAATAGCCGGCCTGCTTGTGAGTTGGACGAGAACCCAGCTTCACGTTAAAACGAATCGGAGCCTGCGTCACATGCCAGTCAGCCGCCGGGGCCACCATGGCTATCATGCAAACCAGCAAGAAGAGAATCCGAAAGCGGTCTCTTCCAGGAAAGACCTTATATCCCATCATTCAACGCCTTATAGTATTCCGAGACCAGAGCCCTGTACTTGGCCGGGGCGAGTTCGGGGCCGCCATCGACGACGTCGTCGAGCAATGAGGTCTTCTTATCGATGCTGAAACTGCCCGTCGCGGCAGCGTTAATCTGGGCCTTGGCCTTCTTGAGGGCGGCCATGGCCATCTTGCGGTGTTCCTTGAGCTGTGCGATATTGCCCCCGGCAACTGCGTCGGCGGCCTGGCGAAGGTGATGTGCGGCATCCTTCAGAGAATCTGCCCTTACGTTCTGCATGGATGCCTTGGCGAACAATGTATCGGCCTTGTCTGCCATCAGGGACTCGAGCCCTTCCATGGAGCCGGCTTCCATGGAGTCCATGCGTTTGACGCCCCCGTCCATACCGAGTTCGTCCGCTTTCCCCGTGCCGAGTTTGCCGCCTCCCGTGGCCTTGGTCTTAATGTCCTCGCCATCCAGATCCACCTGTCCGCTCTGTGTGGGATCCTGCGTGCGACGCTCTTCGATATCCTTGTCGCCTTCGTTGATCGTACCCGATCCTGCGGCCGTTTCTCCGACCGCCATGCCCTGGCGGCCAACGTTCGAGCGGCCATCCTGCTCCTTGTGATCCGGGGTTTCGTTGCCTGATTTGCCCTTAGCGGCAAAAGACGCGACATCACCCTCCTTCACCTCGGCGCTCGCAACCATGTCCGGTACGGACGTATTGATAGCGCCATCGTCGGCTTCCGCGTCCATGTCTTCCTGTTTGTCCAGCAAATCGCCAATCAATTCCTCGGCCTCGGTGGTCAGGGCGCCCAGGGCGATTCCGGCCTCCGGCATTTCTTCCTGGTCAAAAGGCTCGGCAGTCACCTTCAGGCTGTCGGGCTTGTCGGCCAGCCAGGATTCCAGGTCGTCGAGGCGGTCCTTGGCCTCCTCCATGCCTTCGAGGTATTCCTCACGCTTGGCCAGCGCGCGTTCCTGGACATCGCCCTTGTCCATGTCCTCGGAGCCCGCCGCCTGCTCGATTTCTTCGAAAACCGAGAACACGTCTTCCACGATGTCATTGGCCACGTTCAGTTCCATGAATATGTTGAGGTCGGTCGGCACCTGCAGCAGGGCCTCCATCGTATTCTTGAGGAGCTCCTGGTACTCCTCCTCCATCATGTCGACTTCCTTGTCGCTCTTATCGAGCTGGTCCTTGACCATCTCCATGTTCTCGAGAGCCTTGCGGTGGAGATCCTCCAGCTTTTCAAAGCGTGCGCGGGCTTCGTCGAGGGCTTCCATCATGGCTTTTTCATCCTCGAGGCCCTCCTCCATTTGGATCTCGTCCATCATGGCCAGCAATTCCTTAAGCTTCGCAAGTGCCGATTTCTCGAACGGAAGCGCGTCTTTCGCCGCATTCTCGTCCAGTTTTTCGGCGGCCAGCACCATATCGTCGCGCACTTTCTTCTTCTCTCCGGTCTCGGCGATGCGCAGCAGCAGCTGTGCGTAACTCTCATCGTTGCCCGTAACCTGGGCCGACTCCGTCCGGCACATGGCAAGAAAATCCGTAAAGTCCATAGCCAGCTCGTCCTGGCGATCAACCACTGTTGTCCCGACCTCGGCCGACTGCTGGGCGTAGGACTCGGTCTGCTTGATGATGGCAGTCTGTTCCTTGATCATCCCCCCCAGCATGCTCGCCAGCGCGGCCACCCTTCGCTGGACCTTTGACTTGGCGGCGGCGACATCGGCGTAAGTGAGCCCCCTCAGGATCTTGTTCTCCATGTTGAGCGCACGGGTCACGCGTGCCGGCCGCTGCGAGTCCGCCGTGTTCGGCACACCCGACAGCAGGGGGATGACATCGGCCATTTCGTTGAGATAGAGCTTCTTGGCTGTGCCCGTAAGGTTCCCCAGCGGATCCAGCGGGTTGGCCAGCAGTTCCTTGGTCAGGGTGCGAATCTGCTTTTGACGTTGCGCGGTCTCCTTCCACTGGTCCGGCGTGCTGGTCTCCAGGATCTTCTCGTAGACCCGGGTCCTGGCAATGTTTTCGCGCTGCAACTCGATCACGCGCGACAGCACAGCAAATGCCTGCGCCTCCAGCTTGTCGCGAGCTTCCGAGGCCGTCTTCATCGACGGAGAATTGAACACGATCGCAGCCGATCTCGCCACGCGGTTACTTGCGCCGAAGGGACAGTTGTCATGCACTATGATCCGGTAGGCCAAGACACTTTCCTCGCGCGAATGCCAGTTCTCGTCGACCCAGGTCTGAGAGAAGTCCTTGCTACCGCCCGCCGGCCAGGTCTTCAGAACTTTGCCCCGTGCCTTCCTAACGGCTCCCGCCAATACCTGCTCGACCGCCACGTCCACCAGCCCGTAGTCATCGGAAACAGTAAAGCTAATCGTCGGAATCGCGCCGGCGGCCAGGATCGTACGGCCCTGTGGAGCCAGGATTTCGATAGCAGGCAATCGATCCTGTTCGAAGGTAAACCTGACATCCTGTTCCAGCCGGTCGTCCGTCTCGCCGACGGCAAACAGTCGCGGTGGGATGGCATCGGACATGGTCACGGCGCCCTTCCAGGCCGTGGGGTCGCCCGTGGAGGCCATGGCCACCTCCTCCTTGCCGCGAATAAGGGTGATGCCTTTAAGCGGGAGATTGGAGCGCGGCCGCAACTCCAGCTCGGACCCCAACGGAACATACATATCCTCGGATAAAGCGTCGTATTGTTTTGCCGGCAGCCCCGTGTAGCGTGGCGGGACCACCTTGGCCGCCAGTTCGCTGAAAGCCAGCGGCGGACGGGTGGTTACACGGTACCACTTGGGAAAGGCGGCATCGCCGGCACGGAACCGGTATCGCAGGCGAGTATTGACCTTGGGAAGCCGGTAAGAAAACTCCTCTTCCAACCCGCCTCCGGCTACGGCACCCAGCGAATAGCTCGTCTTCTCCTTGTCGGCCGGCTCCACATCCAGCGAGACGCGGTGCCCCTTGTACCCCCGCAACGTGCAGGTCAGGACGAGCGGCTCGCCCTGCATAACCGTGATATCGCCCGGATCCACGCTGAGAATATTGGTCAGCGTTGCCGGCTGGGTATTCGTGAAGGGGTTTACCACGCGCCATACGGCCACACCCCAGGCCTGGCCCAGGAACAGCCCCGGCAGCACGATCAGAACGGCCGCAATCGCAAGGGCAATTTTGACTCGCCGGTGCGCGCGCCGGTTCTTCATCTCGGTGACTTCGAAACGTTGCAGAGAGGGTGGTCCCTTGCTGACATAGGCCGCCTTGAAGGGATCCTTGTCCGCGAAGAACTGCAGGTAGTTGATGAGGTGGTTATCCAGCTCCGGGAATGCCTTCTCGAGCATCGCCGCTACGGCCTGCGGATTGAGCGACCGGGCCGTCGCCCGCATCACGAACCAGGCGGTCGCCGCCACACCGGCCATGATGGCAAGCCAGATCATGAACCGTCCCATCCTGCTGTAGCGTAACCAGAGGTCCAGCAGGCTGAACGCCCAGACGAACAGGATGATGCCGGCAGCACAGGCAGAACCCCTCAGCTGCGCACGCCACCACGCAACTTTCTGCCCGACGGTGTCGAGTTGTCTTTTCAAAGGTGCAGGAGCCATAGAACTCCTCCTGGTGCTGGTTCTACTTTATTCTCTTCACGACGACGTTGTCCACGTGGACCTCTCCCCCCGTGCCGGAGACCATAATGATGTATACAGTAAATAGACGCATGTACTTGAGGTGTTTCTTAGCTAATTTCGAAGGATTATCCATGGGGAACTCGAAAGTCACCTTCTTCCAGCCGCCTGAACTACCCGTAACCTTGTGGTTTCTGAATTGGCTCTTGTAGATCCTGCGCAGATCGCCGAGGTGCGGATTCTCATGGGGCCTGATGCCAGGTTTCCACTTGTACCCAGTGAAATATATATGCGGCATCGCCCCCGTGATTTCAAGCGTGCAGCGGTATTTCGCGCCCTCTTCGAACGGGATGGCGCGGCTTTCGACCTTGGTTTCGCCCCCACCCCCAATGCGGAGTACGTTTCGCCTGCCCTTGTACGAGGCCACCGCAGAAACGCGCGTTTTGTTCGCCATGTAGTGGGAGTTGCCCGTCCAACTGTAGTCGGTCATCCACCCGTCCAGCGGGTTCTCGGTAACATCGAAGGTACCATTGTAGCAGAGGTTCTCGTTGGAGCGGAGGGCAGTAGGTGCACCATAAGCCGAGAAAGCGATTCCCACGACAACCAAGATGAGTCCAGCACGTTTCACGATCCGAATCCTTTCCTCAATTCTCCTACGCCCCCGCCCTTTGGGCGGGGTCACAGTCTCCCTTGCATATACCCTTGCACTTCAACGGCATGGACGCCGGCCTCGGCATCCGCGGGCAGCGAGGCCGCTGCCCCTCCCATTGCACACCCTATGGGGTGCTACTATCAACGTCCTACGGCATATTATTTATTTTCCGTACAATCCATGTTATCGTAGCTATGGCGATTAGGCAAGCAATCACCCAGGGAAGCTGCCAGAGCGAACGATACGTTGAGACCTCATCTTCGATCTGTGCGAATCGCAGAGAGGAGAGCGCATCGTTGAGTGATTCCTGGTCCTCGAAGAACCGCCCCCCGCTGGTGCGTGCCAGGGTCTTGAGCACCTCGTTGTTCACGGCTCGCGGCACGGACTCGGGGGAGAAAGGTTTCACAAAGAACGAGATTGGATCGGAATTAAGCGGGTTTCCTCCCACCGTGGCCGTGGCCATGACGGTGTGCAGGCCCGGCAGGATCGCTTCGTAGTTCATAACAAAACCGGGATATACCTTCCCCGACGCGGTCGTCACGACCTCGGGCCGCATCGAGAATGGCGCCTTGCTGCCGTCCGGCAACTCGACTTTGCAGCGCACGGTAACGTTCCCCTCCTGCTCGTCGCCGCCCAGGCGTGCGCTCACCTTGATTTCCTCGCCCAGCACAACCGTTTCCTTGTCGGCAAAGATCTCCAGCTTGTCCTTTGCCAACTCGTCTTCTTCCGGCAACATCCAGGAGATCAACTGGTCCCAGAACCGCTGGTATGGCCTTGTATCGATCGCATCGGGGTGCAGTTTCCACTTCCAGAGCGAATCGGTGAAGACCGCCACAACCTTTCCCTGTCCGTAACGCTGGGTGAGGATGATAGGCTGCTCACCCGTCGTAGTTTGAACTGAAACGAGGGCCCGCGCGGCGCGCGAGGGAACGGCCCTGGGGAAGACTGACAACACCGGAGGAATAATGTCCCACAGCTCCGGATCGCCGGCAAAAGCCTGATGCGTGCGGCCTTCATCGGTCAGGGAGACGGGGAACTCGCCCTCCTCCGTCTTGCCTCCGTAGCTCTTGACGGGCAGAATCTTCTTCAGTGAAGTCGCTGGAAAACCTTGTTTGCTCCAGCCTTTCGTGCCGCCAAGCAGGACCAGGCTGCCTCCCGTCTCCACGAACTGCACGAGGTTGCGCGCCCGCTGTTCGCCGATCTCCTCGGCATCCAAATTGCCCAGTATGACGATCTTGAAGAATGCAAGCTGCTGGTCGGTGAGGTCGGCGGTCATGCTGCCGACGGGACCGAAGCTCAACGGTTTGCCCCCGGGGCCCTGCACAAATATCAACGGAGTCACCTGTTCATTGGCCTGCAGGGCCCGCTTGAGATACTTTGACTCCCAGCGCGGCGGCCCTTCCACGTAGATCAGGCGGTTCTTAGCATCGATGACCTGTACGGAGACAGCATACTCGTTGTCGTTGGTGTTGGACTCGCCCGGAACGGGCGGGGCCACAACGCGGTAGGTGAACACGCCGATCTCGTCGTGAGTGAGGGCGAAATTGACCTGCCGTGAGCCACCGTCGTCGGGAATCTGGGTGGGGGTTTCCTGCTGGAGGGTGCCATCCTTGTAGAGCTGCACGTTGACCGCACGTCCCTTTGTGCCCTGGCCCGAGATGACGGCCTTGAGCTCGGACTGCCAGTCCACTGTAACGCGGCGGGGAGTGTGTACTGCGTCCACCCGGATATCTGGCTCAATTTCCCATATGGAGTCTGGTTCCAGGCGCGCGGTGTAAAGCCGGAACGGACGCGCTTCCGCCGCCCATTCATCAAAGGCTTCACGCGTATCCAGACCGTCGGAGAGCACTAACCCGCCTGCCACGTTCATGCCTGCGTAACGTCCCGTGATCTTCTGCAGTGCGTCACGCAAAAGCGTGGATTTGCCGTCCGGGGTAAGCTCAATAGCCTCGGCCAGCGGTATCTTGCTGGCCACCTCCGAATTGAACGCGTAGACATCAATCTCGCACTCCGCGGCGACGCTGCGAGTCCATGGCAATTCGAGAATATCCCGCGCAATCGACCAACGGTTGGAAATGTTTTCTGACGGGCTGAGCAGCATGCTCACGGATGTGTCCAGGGCCACGACGAAACGCGGCTTGAGGGTATGTGTCTCCACCTTCCGGCTACCCGGCAGAAGCAGGCACCAGGCGAGGATCAGGAGGAACAGGAGATGCAGTCCCCCGATAATCAGAATAGCCCGCATCCGCGGTGCAAAGCGCCAGGCGCTATAGGCCCCAAGCGCCACGGCAGCCAGTAGGCCCATCCAGATCATCAGAGTGGGAACAGTATGTTCAAAGATAATCATTTGGCACCCCCCTTGACGCGGCCTGAGGAGTCAACCACCATCTCGTCGGTAAGGCTGGCCTTTGGCCGAGCCTGGAAATTGGCAACGAAGAATTCGGCCGCGGCCAGGATGAGGACCAGCCAGAGCAGCTGCTCTCCAAAGGTGCGGCCCACACGGCTATCCTGTATCTGGGTCATGAGTTCGTCCTGGTCGAGGGCCACGTTCACGTGCTTGACCTGGAGCAGGTCCGGGACGCGAGCCGGATCAAGCGGGGTAAGGTCCGACTCCTTGCGGGTCATGTTGACGGCAAGCGCAGGCACGGGATTGCCATCACCTTCCAGGTCCATGCTGTAAATCCCCGCTTTCCAAAGATCTTCAATGTGAAGCACCGTCCGCGTCTCGGCGACAGCGCTCCGGATCGGCACCGTCTCGCCGTCGGGACCCAGAAGCAGGGTGTCGTGCGTCGCCTCCGGCAGGACCTGCGCCAGGGGGAGGCTTTCGGTGCACCACACGTAGCGGGAGTAGGAACCGACGCCGGCACCGAACTGTACAACCTGGTGAGCTATCGGCAGGAAGAAAGGCGACAGGGGGAAGTCGCTCCAGGTTCGATCGGCCGCCACCGCGAAAAGCAGTACGTAGCCGTTGCCATGAGGGCGACCAACGAGGAAAGGCTTGTCATCGCCCTGGGAGACAAGAAGTTCGGCACGCTTGTCCAGCTCCTCCAAATGCAGCGTCTTGCGCACGGTCACCATGACGGTGGAATCCCCCACCGACTTGAGCGTCTCGAACAACGGGTGTCGGGGCGCCTCCCAGTGAAGCAGACGCTTGCGTCGCGAGATCGACACGCTTTCAATTCTCGCCGGCACCACGGGGAGGCAGGTCCAGGCCTGGTAGTCCATGGCGGAGCCACGATCGCCGGGAAAAATGACCATTAGCCCTCCCCCGTCGACGAACCTTTCAAGTGCTCCAAGTTCACCGGCCGAAAGGGGTACCGCGTTGCAGAGAAAGGCGCAGGAATAGCCCTGGAGTTTCTCGTCGGTGACATTGCCGGGTGGAACCCACTCCATCTCGATAGAGGCCTTACCGTCGATGCCGGCCGACAGCGCCGTCCGCAGGAAAAACGTGTCGTCGGGAGTACCTACGCACAATGCGGGAAAACGGTCCTCCACCTTGAAAACGAAGTGAAACGTGTTGTCGATCTGCAGGTTGTCGTCGGGGATCTGCACGCGCGCCGCATGCCGGCCTGCCGTGAGCGGCGGCACCATGAAGGACAGTTCACCGGCCTGGTCGGCGCCGACCGCGACCGAACGTGTCGAAACCTCTCTGTCGTCAACAAAGAGCGAGACAGTGGAGCCCCTGGGCGGCCCGGTGTATCCGAGTCGGACGGTCGCCTTCGACGGCGACAGGGCCATGGTTACCGCCGGTTCGATTTCAACATCTACCGGGGCCATGTTTTCCGGTTCGCTGGCACCCAGCATAGAGACGAAACAAACGGTTCGTTTGTCCACCTTGTCGGGATCCCATGCACCCATCGTCGTAACTGTCTTCCTCTCGGAATCGTCCTCGTCGTCGTCTGTGGATGCGTCTTCTTCCTTCTCTTTCTTCTTCTCCTTCTCGGGTTCCGCGGCAGGGCCGTCGGCGTTTTCTCCGCCGAAACCCTCCCAGGGCAGCGCCTGGGTATCGGTGATGATATGGATCTCGCGTTCGCGGCGTTCCTTCACTTCCATCAGCGCCGCGTTGGCTTCCATTACCGCCGGGGCCAGTTCAGACGAAGTCTGGCTGAACTCCAGGGCTTTCAGCCGGCCGGTCGCTTCTTCCCAGTCACCGATCAACTGCTCGATTACGGGCTCCACGTGGTCGCGGGCTACAAAGATGCAGACCCGGTCCTGCTCCGAGAGACCCTCGAGCACGGCGGTGGCGGTTTCTACTGCCTTCTCCCAGACGGTGCTGCGGCCCAGGTTGTAGTCCATGCTGAAAGATCCGTCGATCACGATCGCCACGTCCCGTGGAGAGCGCCCGAACCACCTGCCGAGGGACTTGTTGCGCAGCAGTGGCATGGCGAAGGCCAGGGCCAGCATCACGAGCATCAGGGTGCGCAGAAGCCAGAGCAGGATATTCTGCATTCGGATGCGGCTGGCCGACTGTTTCTGGGCGAGTTTAAGGAAGCGAATCGTGCTGAAGGGCAGCTTGACGGTGCGGCTGGTCTGGATAAGGTGCAGCACCAACGGCACAATCACACCAATTGACCCGGCGATGATGAAGTATAGAGGATTTAGGAGATCAAACATGCGTTCTACAGTCTATCCATCAAGCAGCGAACCCAACATTCAATAACACGACCAGCGCCACTCACTTTGAAAGCCTCTGGCGTTCCTTAAGGTAAGCCCGGATGAAATCCTCGGGGGGCTGGTCTGTTCTAACGATCCGGTAGTCTATATTCATACCCGCACAGGCCTTCCGGTACTGGTCCAGAAACTCACCGAAGACTTTGTTATAGGCATCTTTCAGGGCACGGGGATCCGCTGTCAGGCGGTCCTTCGTCTCGAGATCCTCGAATTGGCAGGGCTTCTTGAATGACAGGTCCAACTCCATGGGATCGAGGATATGCAGCACGATCACGTCATGGTGGTGCTTCCTGAAATGCGCCAGCGCATGGATGATGGCCTCCTCGTCACCCAACAGGTCCGAAAGGATGACAACCTGCCCGCGACGCCGAATAGAAGTTGCAATCTGGTGCAGCGATTCCGCGATCTCCGTCGTGGAGCCCGGCTTGAAGGATTGCAGACGCTTGAGCATGTTGTTGAGGTGATTGAAGGAGTTGCGGGCATCCATCCGGGCATCGATCTTGTCAGCATGTACGAAGAGTCCGACCGAGTCGCGGGCCTTCACAACAATGTAGCCCAACGCAGCGGCGAGATGACAGGCGTAGTCGTACTTTGTAATGTCGCCGCTGCCGTAATCCATGGATTCGCTACGATCGATGGAGAGGTAGACTCGAAGGTTCGTTTCGTCCTGAAAACGCTTTACATAGTATTTGTCTGTACGGGCCAGAACGCGCCAGTCAATATGCTTGGGGTCGTCCCCTATGCCGTATGCCTTGTGATCGGAGAACTCCGAGCTGGCTCCGCGCAGGGGGCTGCGATGGGCGCCGGCCAGGTTACCTTCGACCACATAGCGCGACATCAGCACGAGCTTCGCCAGCTTGTGCATCTCCTCCGAAGTCAGGAATGCGGCCGTCCCCTGCTTCTCCGGCTTACCCTCTTTGACCAGTTCAACTCGTTTTGCCATCGTTCGGCCCCTAATTCGCCCTTGGCCTAGGCAGCACTTTCCAGTGGTGATAGTCGCTCACAATAACAAGATGGGGTCCAACATAGGCGAGAAAAACCGAGTCGGTCCGGGAACCCACCTTCAGCATGATCTTCCCGCGTGCAGGGGCCTCCTCCGCAGCACCTTCACTCTCCGGAAGGTGCCGCAACTCCAGGACTTCCATGCCGGTAACGGAGGAACTGACACGTACGGGTTCGATTCGAACGAGCCCGCCGCAAGGTACAGCCAGGGCTTCGGCGAGGTCTGAACCGCCGCCGAGCCGTACAGACCGCAACCTGTACTTCTGGTCCAGCATGTTGGGAATTGTCCTGAACCCCGTCAACTGGTAGCTCCAGGTGGAATCCCAGCGATCGCGCTCGGCGAATACGAGCGACTCGGGAAGCTTGGGGAACGCTGCCAGGTCGGCCAGCTTCGCGGGATAGGCCATTTTCCTTCGATAATAGAACTGCAGGGATTCCTTGATTCTATCCCTGTCCATACGCGTAAGCCAGGCCAGCGAAATAGTCTTGCCACCGTCCTGCAAAGAGCTGCCGCGCGACTTCGAGAAGCGCACGAAGACCTTCGCCGCATCTTCCTGGCGCCCGAGCTGCAGCATGTGCCAGCCGGCCAGCGTCTGACTCACCACGGCTAATGGATCGGACGGGTGTTTATCGTTGAACGCCTGGCAGGCAGTGAGCAGGGCCTTGTGATCGTGCGGCGGCTGAGCATGCTGCTGCCAGAGCTCCCAGAGGCCGCGCTCATCCGGTTCGGCGGCGCCGGCGGGAAGTGAAGCAGACAGCAGAATCGGCAAGAAAACGCAGAGGAGGCCGATGTGAGCGGCATGGGCGGCAGCCCGCATCATCATGGCGTGCTCCTTCCCGCCTTCTTGGCGGCTGCGCGAGCCTTCTTGCGTTTCGCCAGCTCCTGTTCCAGGAACTCTGTCCAGCCCTGCTTGCCGTACTGTCCCAGGATTCTGCCACGGTGCTGCAAGAGATCCCTATCCTTGTAGGTCAGGCTGACGGGGCGCTTGCCGCCCGTGTACGAGTAGAACGTGGCGCTGTCATCGACCTCGTAAAGCATTTCCTTGCCGCGTTTTGGAGAAAGTCGGTCCTTGTGACGCACGATCACGGGCCCAATAATGATGGTGTTTGTATCCGCCCCCACCACGACTCCCGTGATGGCCAGCGCGTCACCAACCTTGGATACGGGATCCTCCTTGAGCGTGCGGAGGGAGACCCTTTTCCTGACCACGAACTTCACGTCCATGAAAGAAGCCGGCTCGAAAGCCGTGATGGCAATACCGCCTCCGGTGGAGGATTTATCTTCCAACTCCATGATCTGGAGGTAGCGGAAGAAATGCGGACGTCCCTTCGCTTCGGTCAACAGGTCCGACCGTTCCCGCTTCGTCTTCGCCTCGGAGAAGTACAAGGCAAAGTCGTTGCCGTTGGAGGTGCGGGCGATGGCGGGAACCGTGCCGAGCAGGAGTACCGATGCGAGAAGGCTGTAGAAGTAACGGCGGGGTCTGAGTGTTCTCTTCATTGTGTACATGGTCGTTTATCGCCCCTACTGCGTTACCGCATGCATTAAAACGCACTGGCCCAGTTTCAGGCAACCTATATCGTTGTAGCCCCTGGCATACGGGCTTTGCGACATTTCCCAGCCACCAGACAGGCCGAAACGGCTGTACACGACCACGACGTTGCCGTCGATCTCAACCCCCTCAAGTAGCGGCGGGACGGCGGCCTTGCCCAGGTCTCGGGCGAGTGTCGGGGTCACGCCGAGCGTCTTGATTTCATAAGGATAACTGAAAACTGGAGAGTCCCTGGGGATCGACTTGAGCGGACTGGTCGGCAGCACGTTCTTGATCAGTTGGCGAAACGCCATGTCGAATCCTTTTCGTCCACAACAGGCCTCCGCAAAGAGGAACCCACCGTTCTGCAGGTACTGGCGGAGCTGAGCGATCTCCTTCTTGGATAGTGAGAAATGCTCGTGTCCCGTCAGGTAGAGGAGCGGCGCATTGAAGATCTCCCGGTTGGTAAGGCGCATCTCCCGGATCTTGAACTTCACTGGAACTTCCGTGCGTTGGTTGAACGTGTGCAGAAGCACGGCTAATCCAGCGTGCCGTGTCTTCCAGACTCCCTCGTAGGCCAGCTGAACAACGGATACCTTGTCGGTCGACTTCTCATTCTTGTCGACGAATTTCATCGCGTTCGCCGCGTTCTTGGCCCAGGCACGCATGGCACTGGCATAGGAGAAGATGTTCATCCCCAGTTTGAAAGCCGACTCAGGATGGTAGGCCTGGTAATTCTCCTGCACGGCGTCCTGCCATCCGACCGCCATACCCCAGCGGGAGATCAGGGCGACCACACGACAGTTTATTTCCACCGCGTCGAACCACGGCTCATCACCCTTGTAACCTGCCTTGCGGACACCGGCGGCATACTTGACACGGTCCACGTCGTAGAAAGCATGAAAGATGGGATGATCGGAGGTCAATCGCTGCACCGGTTGCTCGGGGAAAATCTCTTTCATCTCCCGGATCACGGAGCGGTAGAAGGGAGCGGACCCCAGCCCGGTGTTGTAGATGATCATGCCACCGGCCAGCAGAAATTCGCGAAGCTTCTTTCGTTCCGCCGCCGAGTACTCGAAATTGTAGTGGCCCGACCGGAACAACACGGGATTCTTCTCGGGATCTGGTGAGATCTCTCCGAGAAACCGGACATCCATGTTGTAGTTGATGTCCGCCAGATCCTTCAGGTTCCTGAGCAGGTGGTTGACATCGTTCGGAGTTGCGTTCCAATAGATGTCTCCGCCGTAAGTCTCCTTGGCAGATTGGCCCGGGGCCGCCCAGGGCAGAAGGAGGGCCATAATCATGAGGGCACCAGTTTTGCTCATCTTATCCATAGCTGCTTCAATCCTAGCGTATGGCTTCCAAAAAAGCAAACGAGACATGCCGACGCTCCAAGCGAAAGCATGCCTCGTCAAATTAACTGCCCTAATGTCTGGTCTTCTACTTATCTTTGAGCTTTGTAACCAGAACAGGGGGCCTCGGTGGCTTCTTGGACTCGGTACGCGACATGGGAGTCGTGCAACCACCAGGGATGAATGTCTCGGCCGACGATGCAGTGCGAGGTGGCGCTGGAGGGAGCTTCTTCTGCTTCGGAGGCGCAACAAAGCCCTTCTCATTCGATCCATCACCCGCCAAAACTGTCCCACCGCAAAGGGTAGCTGCCAATACCGGTATCAATACCGTCTTCTTCATAATTTCTTCCTCTCTTTCGATGACCTTTCTCTCAAATTCGAGACACACTGTCAACTCTTCAATGTCCTAATGTATTGTGGGCAGGAAAGGTTACAGAAAAAAGGTTGAACCAAGTATCGAATTAAAGCTGAAACTCCTGCACTGATCCTGCAGGGAGATTTCAGGGCATGTCAAAGCCCCCACTGTCTCGTCTGCTCCTTGAAACATCTGGGGGACGTGAGGGTGGAGTAAGACAATAGGTATTAGAGCCAACGAAAACTCTTGGGAGGGACATCGAATAGCATTCTACTTATCTTCTCCAGCTTAGGCTCCTGAGAAAAAATCTTTCGAAACTCAGGGACCGCGAGGAATTCATGATATCTATGGCCGGCTGATTGATATCGTCTTTGCGCATCTGCATCCACTCCCTCAAAACTGCTGCCGCCGCCATACGAAGGTACCTCGTTTGTATCTACCAGTACCCCAGGAAAGCCAAGAAATGTTGATATCTTTTGACGGTATGCAAGAGATTTTAGCCAAAGATTGGACAAGATAACTACCGTCTCATGCGAAGGTAACTGCGCTTTTTGTGAGAATAATCCATAATAGGACTTCTCGCTAAGCTCTTTATCTTCTATTTGTTGAGTAAGCGCGATTTGAGCAAGTTCTAAATAATTATCAATCACCCGTTGATTGGTGCTCATGGCCGGGTGGCCAATATCGTTGAATTTGCTTACTCGAAACTTAAGTCGGCTTGCAAAGGTATTAAAGGGATCTCTGAGTATTATAACGTTTACAATCCGCTTAGGCTTTGCTCTGGAATAGACTATGGGAGTCATTTTATCTTCAACCCAAGCAGCTAAGCTATCCTCAACACCGATCAAGTATCCCCCCCAGTTTTTGCTGGAGATATTTTTCAAGCATTTCTCCCACTCTTGGGTCACCATGGAGGCTACACGAGATAAATGTTGACTGCCGCTTAATTCAAGGCTCACGTCGTAATCTGGAGGTGAAATTCTTGTCTTGAAAACTACATCGCCAGATCCATTGTAATATTCTGCGGCTGTGCCAGAGGCGAGGGATTGGCAAATGCCCTGTGCTTTATCCAACTTAATAAATTGATTACCGTAGAGCATGCCGTTAAAAACGACATTTGATCTTTTGTTAAAATAAGCGGAGTTATTCAAGAAATAGAAAGGTTTACCGCTCCCCGCGACTACAACTTTTCTGATCCACGCGCCAACCGCATGTAGCATGGATCTCTTTAAACCGATCAGCCTAATTTCAAGCTCAGTATTTCTAGTTTCGGCCTGCAGGAATATATTATCTTGAGCCTGATTCGCCCCAGCTAATGTAGAGTCGCTCGATCCTGATCTCATAGTATTACCTTCGCGGGTGAGAATGAGAAGGGTGCTTACGCGCTGCTTATTATGAGATTTCTCAGGACCTCATTGTCACTCCTTTTATGCGAAAGAACCATTTAATCAAAACCTATCCATATCCCCATCTTATGTAGGGTCATCAGACTAACAGGAATGGTAACCATGGATGCAATCATCGTAACGATTACACATTTTGCAGCAAAATCAGAATCACCACCGTACCTCTTGGCAACTGACGTTGTATTTAAGGCAACTGGCATTAAAGCAACAACCAAACAATGATGGAAAACTTCCTTGGAAAGAGGCAATAGGCATATCACTACAATCAAAACAATGGGTATGATAAAGAGGCGAAAAATGGCAACATAAATCACATCAAAACTGATTATCCTTTTTCCAGTGCTATAAACCGAAGCACCAAGAATTATCAAAATCAAAGGGATCGCAGCCTTCCCCATACCGTCAGCAATAACAATAGCAGGATGGGGAAGATGTTTTGGGATATCAAGAAGACACATAGTTAAAGTAAGAATCAATACGATAAAGTTGATAGAAAATATATTCTTCACCTTTTCACGCAATGTAATTTTGGAACCAGCAAGAAGAAAAGTTCCATACCCCCAAAATGCAGAACTCAGGCCTAAACTCATAATGAAAACCCAAGCCATACCTGGTTCATAAATAGAGACCCAAATAACCACGGGTAACATAACGGTATTCGAAAAAGCACACATATGGACAAACATCTTACGAGAGTCGTCATTCTGATTCTTTAAGCCAAAACGGAAAATATATCCAATAACCGTACCAATAAAGATCATCAGCAAACCCATAAATGGCAATGGCCACATATCTAAAGCTTGCTCTCTGTTAAAGCTCTTAATAAGGCTACTGAAAATCAACATAGGAATAAGAAAATCCATAATAAACTTATTCCATTTTCGCACATCGTCTTCATCTATGTATTTCAGATGTCGGGCGATTAATCCAAAAGCACACATTCCTAACATACTAGTAATGGAACACATAACTGAAAGGCTCATATCATTCATCAAATTCTCCTCTGATATGACCCTTTAAATGCAAAAAAGATAATTGGCGCGCAATTGGGCTTCTTAATTCTTTGATCCATTTGGACAGAACTCTTATTCTTTTGATCATCTATCTTCTTCCATTTCCTTGTGAAACGTTACCTTTAAAAGTATTCCATAGCTAACAAATCCTTGTAAAGAAAGCTCTGCACTTCGAGAGTTTTGGATCCCGCGCCAGAGTGCGGCGCGAAACCTCGAACTCCTTCATGAAATCCGTGCTGTTCGGGGGCTGGGAAAGCAGGTTCTTATCACCTGAACAGCTGGACACGTCTGTCACTGTTGCGAAGACTGCCGCCAATCTCTCACTATTGTGAACATCTTTCCTCTGTGCGGGAAGTCTACGGCGAAGACAAAGCTGCAGTCCCCCTCTCTGAGGGGAGTTCGCTTTGGACGTCACTGCGTAATCGCATACATCAGGATGTTCTGGCCCAACTTCAGGGCGTCGGGGTCTTCATAGCCGTCGGCGTATGGTACCTGTGACATCTCCCAACCGCCGGCCAGGCCGTAGGGGCTGTAGAGCACGGCGTAATTCTCTCCCACCTTCATCCCCTCAAGCCGTGGGGCCATGAGCATGGATCCCGAGCGGGCTCCAAGAGATGGGGTAACCCCCAGCAATTCGACAGGGTTGGGAATACGGAAGACTGTGGCATCGCGCGGAACCACCTCGAGCGGGTGCTCTGGAAATGCCAGCTTCATCAGGGCCCGGAAGGAGCGATCGAAGCCTTTGCGCCCGCAGCAGGCCTCCGCCAGTAGGAACCCGCCATTCTCTATATAGATCCGCAATTTCTCTATCTCACGCTCCCCGAGAACCAGGGGTTCGTGCCCAGTCAGGTACAGCAGCGGCGCATTGAACACTTCTGCGTCGGTCAATCTCAGGGTCCGTGTTCTGAGCGTAACCGGCACATCGGTGCGCCGGTTGAACGTGTGCAGCAGAACAGAGAGGGCTTCGTAACGTGTCCGCCATTCGCCTGCGTGCATGACCTGGGCCACAAACATCCTGCTGCTGCCCGGCGTGCCACGGTCCGTGAACCGCGTAGCATGTGAACGGCGTTTTGCCCAGGCCCTCACGGCCGTTGCATACGAAAACAGGTTGATTCCAAGACGCCTCGCATTCTCGGTATCGACCGTCCGGAAGTTCTCTTCCTGGTGATCCACCCAACCGGCCGAGAGGCCCCAGCGCGAAACGACAACCGTGGTCCGGCAGGAAATAGTGACTCCCTCGAGCCAGGGATGTTCATCTTTGTACCCACTCTGGCGTACCCCGGGGGAATGCGGCACGCGCTCAAGGTCGTAGTAGGCGTGATACAGGGGATGGTCCGGTCCAAGCCGCTGGAGCGGGATCTCAGGGAGGATCATCCGCAGTTCACGGCAGGCGGAATCATAGAAAGGCTCGGAACCCAACGCGGCGTTAAAGACCACCATGCCGCCAGAAAGGATGAGCCGTCGCATGACACGCCGCTGTTTCGATGTGAATGAGAAATGATGATGTCCCGACATGTAAAGCACGGGATTCTCGGAAGGGGCGGCTGCGACTAGATCAATCGGACGTACGAGGGTACCGTAACGCAGTCCCAGCCGCTCGTCGACAAGCTGCATGAGGGCCTCAACATCACCAGGTGTCACCGGTGCGCCCTCCCCAACCCGGACCTTCACCCACATCACCGGAGGGGCGGGGACAAGTGTTTCGCCCGTTCGCGCAGACGGCTTTGGCCACGAGGCTGCAGGTGCCACGAATCCGGGTTCGTCAGAGCCATCTGTCGCCGGCGGAACCAGGTCCTCGCCCTCCGGCGGATCCGGGAGTTCAAGCGGCAGGCCGCTGGAAAAGCCCGGTGCAGTCGACAGGGCATCATCCCCGACAACTATACCGGCATCTGTGCCCCTGGGGTCCGCATTCCGTTCCGGAAGCAACGGCCGATTATCGTCTGCGCGCCGTGGCGAATCGCGTTCGCCAGCATTCTCCACGGTACTGTCCGCGGCCGGACCGATCCCTGACGCCGGATCGGCGGAGGGGGCTTTGCCAGGATGATTCTTCCAGAGTAAGCCGCCTGCAGCCACCGCAAGCACGAAAACGATTGTCACGGCCACGGCAGGATGGTGGGCGCGCCCGGAATTCGGCTGTTTCCTGGCGCGGGGCCGCGGCTTTTTCACTCTAGGGGCCCGCAAGGCAATGGTTTCCATGATTTGTCGCGACGAAACCGGCCCACGCCCGAGAGTCGTCAGGAGACGCTGAGCCACAACGGTCAGGGCCAGGCGCTTGCGCACCTCCTCCGAGGACTTCGCCAGCTCATTCAGTTCACCAACGCTCTCTTCCGCCAGCTCACCGTCGGCGTAAGCATCGATCATACGTTGCAGTCGCTGATCTTCAGACATCGTGGCCCTTCTTCTGGATGCATTTTCCCAGCGCCTGCCTGGCACGGTGCAGGGCCACCTTGGCCGCACCGGTGGTCATCTTCAGGATGTCAGACAACTCCTTGATGGAACAGCGGTCCTGGTAGAAACCGTCGACGAGCGAGCGCGTCTTGCCATGCAATCCGTCTACGCAGTCCTGCAGCGCTGCCAGTGTTTCTTCGGGCAAGCTCTCAACGAAACGATCGATATTCTCGGCAAGCTGGTATTCCGCCTCCGCCTGGTAGTCCCGCTGCAGTTGCCGGCTGCGGTACCAGCGGCGTCTTTCATTTTGGGCAACGTTGCGGGCAATGGTCCCGATCCAGGCCGCGAAGTTTGTGCCGGGGCGATAGGTGGTCAGCCGCTTATAGGCAATTACAAAGACTTCCTGGGTCAGATCAGGAACCGTACCGGGATCGGGAACCATGGCCGCAATGATCCCGCGCACCCTGGATTCGCAAGCCGCCACCACCTCCTCAAAACGGTTCACGTCCCCTTGGATACATGCCTCAATGTGTTGGTCGAGAGAGGTCATTTACCTTGCCGCAATACCTTGATGAGTGCTTCGACTTCCGCGCTGGAAAGGGAGCGTGACCAGGCCATCAGGGAGGAAACGGAGCCACACCAGGGACGCCCCCCCGCACCGCTGTTTCCGACAACCTTGAGAGGCTCGCGACAGGCAGCTTCCACCACCCCTACGGCCTTGCCGTCCACGTAGAACGCGGTTCGGGTGCGGCCGCAGACGAACGTCAGGTCATGCCACCCCTTCAGGTTGCCCACGCTGAACTTCGAGGGAGTGAACCCTCCGGCTCCAGTCCCGAGAATGCCCCGTTCGTCGACGACAACGTGATCCTTCCCAAAACCTCCCGACGCCAGGACACGCGCCTGCTCCGACTGAGCCAGAGGAAACTGCACCCGTGCCGATATTGTAATGGCCGCATCCTCGCCCACTTGTTCAGGCTCGATCGCGTCGTATTGGCCCTTGAATTCGCACACGACCCCCTCCGCCGGATCGGTTCGCGTCTTGACACCCATCATCGCACCATGCCTGCGCCAGCCGCTCAGGTCCCGCACACGGCGGCCGGATATGCCCTCGAACGTGTATGCCAGCCGCAGGTCCCTGGACAGGTTCTGCGGAAGCCGGATCTCGGACTTGGCCGAGCTTATGGAATCGCCACCTTCCGACGATACGCGCGCGATCTCCTCTGCGAAAAGGGTTGCCTCCGCGGGGGAAGAGTTTGACAGGAGCCGTGATCTCTGGGCCTTAAGCCTGGACACGTACTTCTGCGTCAGCGTCTTCAGCTGGCCATTCCTGTCCGCTTTGGCTTTGTCGACGATCTCGTAGTACCGCGCTCGCGCCTTCTTGAGCAGCTCCGGTGTGCCGGCCGCCGACTCCTCAGGCACGGTCTTCTCCGCCTTGAAGCGCACGATCTCTTTGTTCACAGGGCGCACACCGAAGTCGTCCCCTTTCTGTTCCATGTATCTCACCAGGGATTGCAGATCGGCCAGGTACCGCTCCGAAGCCTCGGCGCGTTTCTCTTCAAGAGGCTTGTCAAACATGCGCTTCTGCTCATCGTATACGCTGCGCAAAGCCACCAGCGAAGGCCCGTCACCCCTGGCATGCGCAACGGGGGCGGATAGGACTAACAGGGCAAACAGGACAGATATCGATAAGCATCTCAACTTGCACCTCAGGAAGAATATAGCTGGGCCCCATCCGAGAAAGGGTCCTGGAGCCCGGCGGGCCTCCGCCGGACGCGCAATACCAGCGCATTTGCTTGCGACAGCGGGCACTTCGTTCAATTCGGTCATGCTTATGCACATCCCTTGCTCCATAGCGGCGGAGGCCCGCCGCACTCCAGCGAGTATTCTCAGGCGTTTCGGTACATCACCCCTTTTCGGACAACGTCTGCCGGCCTTCAGCTTGCAGCAAATTCTACATCATCTATTGCAGCACCAGGCTCATATAGCGGCCGTTTTCTTCAAACAGCAAACCGCGGTTGTTAAGATAGGCAATTTCCCGCGCGGCGTCCAATCCGGAAATCTCCTCGAGGGCCTCGGCGACGTCTTCCATGGTGGCCGGTCGCTCGAGATGGCGCAACATCAACTCGGCCTGGGGAGTGAGGTCGTGCTCTCGTTCGTCTCCCGACCGGGAATCGTAGACTGACGCACCACCCTCATCCTCAAGGAAGCAAAGGCGGGCCTGCGGCTTGCCGTCCCCGCCAAGCCAACGGTCACGCCAGTGACTCACGGCTTCGTTAACCCTGGCAAGCCAGCCATCCTGGATCTCCGTGACAGCCTTGCGGTCCAGGAAGTGCTGGGCGATGTTCCGGATGGAATCGGGCGGAAACGGGTATGTTAGAGCGTAAAAGTCCTGCGGCTCAAGCTGCAGGTCATATTCCTCCGGTGCCTCGAAGTATCGGCTGTACCGGACGAAGTTAATTGGAAATGCGCCGTTCGGCGGCGTCAGGTGCATGAGCCGGGGCAGATCCCGCAGGTACTTCTCGTAGGTTGGCTCCTCCTCACCGGGGGAGAAAAGCAGCAGATTCCAGTCGAGATGAGTGGCGTGCTTAGCAGCTGCTTTCAGGAAAGCGATATTGCGGAAAGCGGTAGTCCCCTTGCGCATCAGTTTGAGGGTCGCCGTCGACAGCGACTCGATTCCAGGCTGCAGGGCAACCACCCCGGTATCGTAGAGCAGTTTGATCTCCGCCTCGTTCAGATTGGGGCGAACTTCGTACATGATTCTCATGCCGGCAGGAGCCTTCAGGACCGGAAAGACTTCCTGCGCATAGCTTTGCGGCAGTATTGTATCAACCGCAATGAAGTTGCTGCAGCGCGGGACCCACTCGAAAAGGGACCGGATCTGTTCGATCGCGTTACCCGGCGTCATGCAACTGTGCCGCCGTCGCAACCCGTTCAGGCCGCAGAACGTGCAGGCCGATCGCTCGGCCCAGAAACAACCTCGCGAGGTCTCGAAAAGCAAACAGGGCTCGATCTCGCCGTCGGGATAAATCGCTTCCACTTTGTCGAGAAAAGGGCCGTAATCGAGGCGAACGTTGTTATCGATCTCGAGATCTTCTCCGGACGCGCCGGAGGAATCCCGGGATTCTGACCCGCTGAACACGCCGTCGATTCCAGAACCGGGGTCCGGATCCCCGTCGAGCCTGCGCCGAATGAATTCAGGAAAACTCACGAGACCTGGGCCAGAGAACACGTAGTCGATCTGCGGGACCCTCGCGGCAAATTCCTGCCCCATTACGCCCTCACAGGCGGGGCCGCCGATAACCGTGATCAATTCCGGGTTAGCCAGCTTCAGCCGCCGGGCCATGGCGAAGGAGGCAACCGTCTGCGAGAAAAGGGCTGTAAAACCGATGACATCGGCCTGCTCCAGGCCGTATTCCTCAATTCGCTCGTCCAGGAAAGCCGCCAGGCCTTCGCGCTTTGCCGCCAGGACACGGCGCATCCGGCGAGACACTTCGTGGTCGCCAAAGTAATAGCGATCCAGGTACGCCTCGCTGTTGTCATCGGCGTCGGGAAAGGCCACCTGTCGGAAAAACCAGTCACCAAAGCCGGTCATGAATCCGGCGTCTTCAAGCGCATGCGAGTAGTCGGACCGGTTTCCCAGGTAATGGGCGAGATCAAGATTCAGGTACAGTGTCTCGGTCTGTACCCTCTCCCCCAGTCCCTCCATCACCGCCGAAAGCTGTGTCAGTGCCAATGAAGGCATCGCCAACGAAGCAAAGGGCATATTGATCAGGACAACGCGCATCACCACTCCGGAAAAAGCCCCTGCGCAGTGCAGGGAGTAGGCGGGCCGGCCTCGTTGCTGCATCGGCCCATGGACAGTTCGCGAGTCCAGCCCGAAAACAGAACAGGACTGGAGGCAGGATGGTACGGCAGGATATCCGAGTAGCCGGGTATCACAACCTGGACGACCGGGAAATCGACTTTCGGATCGGTAAGGTCCACGACAAGGTAATCCTTCCCCAGTTGCCTGAAGATCTCCTTCGCGCGCGCGATATCTTCAAGGCAGTCGTCCGGAAGTTCTCCCGGATCGAAAGGAATGACCTCCCCCTGTTCCAGGAAGTCCGCCTGCGGAAAGGGAATGTAGCCAAACCAGAAGAGGGGCAGAAAGTTGTCACTATCTTCCTCGCAGAGCAAACGCTCGTGCTCGCTGGAAGACGGCCCCTCATTCCGGGTCAGTCGAGTGAGCTGGGCGTACTCGGTGAGACAGCTCACCAGGGCAGCCGTGCGGTCACAGGAGGCCGCTGCTTTGAAGAGGTGATGGCATTGCAGTTCGGGGGGGATTCTCCGGTCGCGAAAGTAGACCCCCAGGCAAGGCAATGCGCCACCGAACGACAGGTCCTTAATCGTAACGTCTATTCCGTGGTCACGTATGCAGGAAATCTGATCCCGGGCCACCGTGCTTTCGACCGAATTGATATCAAAGGTCGGTGCCGTCATCCGGTTCTTCACCAGCGTAATAACCGCACGCCGCTCAAGGACCTCGTTAGTGCCCTGGACAATGGCCTCCTCAATGCAGTTTCCCGCGGCAAGACCGTTCGTGCCGCTGATGCCGTGGATGTACTCCAGCGGCACGTTCATCGGGCGCTCCTCCACAAGTGAATATCCGGAGACCCAGTGCCGTGCGGCCTCGGTCTGCTTGATCCTCGCCGCCGTTTCCGGCGTAACAGTGGCGATGTGTGTAAGGAGTTCTTCGATCGCAAGGGGTGCGTTGATCTCGTCCTGGTGAGCGTCAATGTGTTCGGGGAGTTCGCGACGGCGCTTCAACGCCAACCATTCGACGGCCTCGGCCAGCGCGCTGATCCTGCATAGCAGCGGCGTGGTCCCTTTCCCCATGGGCGGAAACCCCAGGGCGTCGGTGACCACGGCTCCACGGTAGAGGGAATCCGCGATCTTCTCTTCCCTGTAGCTGAACCGGTAGGCGGCGCCCAGAACGGATTCGAGTCGCTCCAGTGTCTCTTCCGGCTTAGCGCAGCGTCCGTTTGCGACCCGTGGTGCACTCGATAGCGTAATTCCCATTTCTTGTAATCCTCGGCTGCAAGAAAACCTGGCAGAACTACCCGCCCGCGATAGCCGAAATTATCTCGACCTCGCTTCCCGGCGGGGTTGGGGTCGACGGCCCCTGGAGGGAACGCACGTCAACGCAGTCGACGCAAATCATGTTGAACCGTCGCAACTCACCGTCGCCGTCGCATAGCCTGTCCTTCATTCCCGGATAATCCGCATCCAGCGCGTCGATTACCCCGGCCACGTCCGCCGCGTCGACAACTACGTCGCGCTGACCGCGCATCAGGCTGTTGAAGGATGAAGAAATCCGTACTGTAACACTCATAAATCTACCCGTAAGAATGCTAACTCCCCAGCCACACAAAAGCAAACCGTAAGGAGCGTTCTGCGCTGCGCGCGCAGAACGCAGTGGCTAGGGGTTAGGCGCTAGGCGTTAGCGGGAAAGGTCCGCCGTCCGCAGAGCCATGCCTGCCTCGTAACCCGTTGAAAACCGTGGGGTCGATTCTGCGCTGTCCAGAGTCCTAGCTACTAACGCCTAGCGCCTAACGCCTTGCGCTGTGGGGTAAACAGAATCTCACGCGATCAAATCACGCTGGCAGTGTTGATCGAAATCACAGCGCAATTGGCTCGTAAGGAGGGTGCAGGAGCCGGTTGCGAGAAACTGTCGTTCTGGCCGATGGACGAGCACTGCGCCGTGGATGAGGCCTGTATGCAGCGATGGTCCACCTCATAGCGGTGGACCTACCCTCCCTGTACGTCCGCCGCTACGAGGTGGACGAGCGACTTTATGGCACAACCAAAGCAAAATGCAGAAGTGGCGAGGCTTGGACGAAGATCCGGCTTTATTGGCAAATCAGAACGTCTGGCTCGCACCCATTGGGTGATTCCCTTGGACTTCGCAAAGGGCAGATGTGGATCACGGAGATCGGAACTCTTGGCGAGTTCCGCTACACGTTTCCGCACTCGTTCTTTGACGACAAGAGCCTCAGACACGATTGCTGTTATAGCCCAGTTTCCCCTTTCAGTTCATCCGTGCGTTCGCGGAGATAAGGTGATGGTTGGTAGTCGGGGCAGAACCATAGATCGAGGCCCGGAATGATGACCTTTAGGCTGCTCAGCCCGTAGTCCTCGTGCGGACCGATGTTTGCCACGAGGATCTGTGAAACGCCTGCGCCTGTCAGCGCTTGCATGACGCAATCCAACTCCTCTCCGACGTTCCCGAACGACCGGCTTTCGGCGAGTCCCGCCGCCCGGCCGGGTGCTTTCAAATAGGTCTCACGGGCGTAGTCGTACGCAAGTTGCGCCCGCTTCAGCGGAGCGAACGAACGATAGTCGTCCCTCGTGCCGACGAAGTAGGTGATATACTGCATGTAGGCTTCCTGCAGTACGGCCCGTATCGCTCCCTGGAAATCCGCCCTGACGGCTATGCCGCCGTGACACTGGATCTCCCGGTTCCGATCGTACACGTGGCACATCACGCAGGGCAGGTCATACAGGTTGGGCAACTCGAACAACACCATGCTGCAGCCTTTTTCCTCCGCCTGTTCCATAAGCCTTTCCGAACGCGGATCGGTCACGACGCCGGCAGCAAGCTGAAATCCGGGAAGGCGCTCACGCAGATCCGCATCAAGGAGGTGCATCTGGCAGGTATCTCTCTCCACCAGTTCATAGATACCATAGAGTGCCGCTTCGCGTATGGAGTTGCCGGATGCGTTGCCGTCCGTCCCGGAGTATTCGAACATCACGGCTGCCTTGGGGATGTGGACGGGCTCTTCCGACACTATGTCGGTTACGCGCACGTAGCCATGCGAATCTATTGCCGTCTGCTTCTCTTCATCAGAGCCCCCCCAGTTGTAGAACTGCGGGAGGATTTCAGGATCGAGAACCCGGCCCTCCACGTTCCCAACGGGCCGGCCTGGAAAAACGGCAGCCGCGGCAGGCAGACGTTCAACAAGTTCCATGTAGGCGGAAGCCAGGGATTCTTCGAACACGTCGCCGTTGCCCGTCGCCGACGACGGAGAGTAGTTGTAGAAGTACAGTGGCACGAAGAACACGCTCAAGACGTGGTTATCGGCCCGGTCGTAATTGGAAGTGTCGGCAAGGGTCATGTTCAGTCCCTCGAGCAACTTCCTGGCGCGGTCACAGGTTTCCCCGGCCGTACATTCGCGATTGTCCCGGGTGGATCCTTCCCCGGGAGTACCGTCATTCGCCCCCGCATTCCATCCTCCCGGCAGGGACAGGTCGTCGGACCGCCCGAATTTGTCACTGACAAGCGCGCACTGGCGCTGACGTTCATCCCTCATCAAGGCCGCAGCATACCGTGCCGGCCGTGACCGCATACGTTCTCTGAACCCAGAAAGTAATAAGAGTGCATCACGCTTCTTGATATCAAAGGCTGCCTGGTTCTTCTCCAGGCAATCACGCAAGCTGTTCACGGCACCGTCCGAAACGCCCTCTGTCTTCTCCATTGTGCGGAAGACGTTCCCTATCGACAGCTCCGTAAAATGCATGGCATCAACTGCGGCCTGACAGCGCCTTCCGTCTTCTGCGGAAATCACGGCGGCGGCAACGGCATTCTCGAGAAAGCAGGTGATCTGCACCAACGGAGTGGTAACCGGTCTGTCGTTGTCGTCATATGCCTGGGCCACAACGTGGTATGGCTTGACCTCGCGGCCATTGAGGTACCCGAAAACCGTGCCGGCCCCTTCCATGCCGTAGCTGCTGAGTTCCACGGCACGCAGAGCTCCAATGCTCGACGATCCAAAAACGTTGAGGCCGTGCTCCAGGGCCAGCATCACTTCGAATGTTGTGCAGGGAAACCGGGAATAGAAGTAGCCGTCTATGACCAGGATGGTAGAGAAACCCTCGAGCACGGCCGCCAGCATGTCGCCCTGTTCGGCCGGACCTGCCCATACCACGTCGGCATCGGGCGGAACATCTCCGGGCGAAATGCTACCCCCGGCAAACACCACTGTCGTCTCCCGGCGCGGGCGCAGGACGGCTTCACTACCGGCGTAGTCCTCGATCTCAGTGTAAGTGTAGCAGGCCTTGCGGCACCGGCAATGCTTGCAGGCTTCATGAAAATCGAAGTCCTTCTCCCTGATGTCCCGCACCAGCGACCGCTGGGCCACCGACTGCCCTTTCACGGGTTCGATGGCGTCACGGTAAAGGAATTTGAAGCGTCCCTGCGGGGCCAGGCAGAAGGGGAGATTTCCAATCCGTACCTTGGAGTTGTTGCGCACGCCAGGGTCCTCGCAGAGGGCAGCCAGGGCCTTTCTGATCCCCGGCGCCGTCTGAGGATTCAGAGCATCCATATCGAAAAAGAACGCAAGACGGTCCAGGGCGCGCGTGCCGGCATAAGACGCGATCGCAGCCGCCCTGCCGGCCTCGAGTTGCTGCACGTACAAATGAACGATGATTTCGATCCCGTACTGCACGGCAAAACGTTCCATCCGCTCGGCATGGTCGCCCAGGAGCCCGAGAGTGCTTTCCAGGTCGGCAACAAAACTGTCCTGCCGGACATAGCGCACGATCGTGATCGACGACAGCGGCGGCTCGGCGGAGGGCCTCTCCAGCCTGAACGCCTCGATCGTCCGGGTCACTCCTTCGTGCCGGAAGATCTCGAAATCTTCGACATGAATCCGGCTTTCGGCGATACCGAATCCAGCAAGCGTCTGTTCAACGGATTCCACCTGCTCATACCCTCCAACTGCAACCGCAGCATGCAGTACGGTAGAGGTCGGAAAGAAGGAAGGCAAGGGACAAAGATGCTGGAGCGTTCTGCGCTGTGAGCGCAGAACGCAGTGGTTAGGGGTTAGGCGCTAGGCGTTAGCGGGAAAGGTCCGCCGTCCGCGTAGCGATGCCTGCCTCGTATCCCACTCAAAACCGTGGGGTCGATTTGCGCTGTCCTAGCTACTAACGCCTAGCGCCTAACCACTTGTGCTCTGGGGTAAACAGAATCTCGTACGCCCGTTTCACCCTGCCCCCGTTGATCTGTTTCTCAACGCAGATGGCTCATGGTGGGGAATCCGCGAATCCAAGCACCCGCGCCAGCACTGCGGCACAAATCCTCGTCCCAGAGCCATCTGCGATGCGATATCGATCAATGATAGCTGGCCGAAACTGAGGTGGAAGATTCTCTTTACCCCGCAAAAGGAAACAGGGGTCAGCAGGCAGAAGAAAGAAACAGAGAGATTCCGAAACATTGACCCCACGAACAATGGTGGTTTAGGTATGCGAAAACCAGAGAAGTCATAAGGTAGAGAGTTTTTTTGACAGGATTAGAGATGATTGAAGATGATGAGAGGGATGGGAGGCGGCATAAACTTGACGCTGGTTTCATTTTACTGGAAACGCACACAGTCTTGGCTCATCTGTTTGCAAAGCCAGCATCAAATTTCTGCCACATTTCTGCATGGATAGAGAGAAGAGATGAGAGCCAAGCACATCTTCTCCAATCCAAAGCAACCCGTGGCAGGAATTTGATGGTGCTTTAAGCGTCTTCTTTGTTGGAATAGTGTAACTGACTCTGCATCACGGGAAGCACCTTCGAATTCATGACACAATCGCAACTTGTCCGCCGTAGCCGCGAAGCGCGAAGGAGGATCATCTTCAATTATCCCAAATCCTGTCAAAAAAACTCCACATCGAATCCTCGTCCCAAGCTTTTCATTGCCGTTTGCGAATCAGCCGATATACTACGCGGCTGGAGTTTTCTTGAAGCCTGCATGGGGTTTAGGATCGACGTGAAGAGTATTGGACAACATCGTCATTGGATCGTAACCGGGGTTGGTGTGGCTGCTTTCTCTCTCCTCTTCCTACGCATGAGCAGCTTTTTCTGGATTGAGATCTCCGTACTGGTAGTACTCCTGTGCTCCCTTGCGTTTGCCGCAGATTTCCAAATGATGCGAAGGGTGGTACGACTGAAGCGATGGCCTTCGGGGTTCTGCAGCGCTTGCCTCGGACTGGTATACGCTGCGATATTGTACGGAGTCTGCGCATTCTTTTTCGCGCTGATTCGATTTCTGTTTCCTTTCGCCACGACCGAGATCTCCAACGTCTACAAACTCAGGGTACATGCGGACCCCTTGGTGACAATCGTGCTGCTCACCGTTCTGATAGCTCCAGGGGAAGAATTGTTCTGGAGGGGCTACGTGCAAAGCGCCATGGAGAGACGCTTTGGAACCAAAGGCATGATACCCGCTATTGCGGCTTATTCACTGGCCCACGTTGCATCAGGAAACCTCATGCTTGTTACCGCGGCAGCGGCCTGCGGATTATTCTGGGCATTTCTCTACTGGCGTTACAGGTCCATACGACTCAATATCATCACGCACACAGCCTGGACAGTAGCAGTGTTCATCGTGTGGCCTCTGCTCTGAGCCCGGGGTTGAAATCGGAGGACGCTATGAAAACAAGCGCGGAATGGGATGAACGCTACCGGACCTGTAACCTGCCGTGGGATACAGGCCGAGACGACAAGAACCTCTCCCAATGCATCGAAGACAACCGCATAGCCCCCTGCCGCATGCTTGACCTGGGATGCGGCACAGGCAGCAATGCGGTGTGGCTGGCAAAGCAGGGGTTCTCCGTGACTGGAATTGATATCGCTCCCCTTGCGATTGAAGCCGCGCGACAAAAGGCCGCTTCAGAAGGTGTTGGCATCTCTTTCAGCGCTGCCGACATTCTCACCGATCCCATTCCCAACGCCCCGTTCGAATTCGTATTCGACCGCGGTTGCTTCCACTCGCTGGACAATCCAACGGATACGGAAAGGTGCACGGAATTGATTTCTGGATACCTTACCACGGGCGGCTTGTGGCTCAGCCTCATAGGAAACGCCGACGGACCGGTAAGGGAATTTGGTCCTCCACGCCGGTCGGCATCAGAAATCGTATCGGCAGTAGAACCCAGGTTCGAGATAATCAGCCTGAGACGAACTGACTTCGACTCCGATGCCGAAGACCCGCCACTTGCATGGGCATGCCTGATGAGAAAGCGCTCGCAGCAGACATAGGCCCGCTTGCAAGAGTCAGACAGAGCCTCCGGAAAGCGACCTTCCTACTGTCCCTCTTTCTTCTCGCCGCCCCTCGAGGAAGAACGACTATGGCGCCAGTAGCTGCTGAGCGATGTCATATCATAGACTTCCGACACGGCCTCCGAAAACGCCTTACTGTCGTCGCCTTCATACCCAATCTCACGCCCCAGGTCCTGCAGCGCGGTTTCCCGCTCGACCTCGAAGAGCCCGCGCAACTCCGAAGCGTTCCTCATGAGCGCAATCCTGGCCTCCGAGGTCGTATCCGTCCCGGCATCCTCTTTCAGGGTCTCCATGTGCGTCCAATTCTCATCTAGGACTTCTACCAGGCGCTCATGGTTCTCGCGTTGTTCTTCGGACATTTTCGTCACATCCAGATCAAGGACAAAGGCCGACTGCTTGGCCAGGGTATCAGCGATACGATTCCTGAATTCGTCGCGCTGTTTCTGAATTTCCTCGTAGCGCTCCGGTTCCTTTTCCTTTAATTCCTCCAAGTTCGTACGAAAACGGTCACGATAAGACTGGCGCCTTTTATCCCTTTCTTCCCGCTCGCCTTCGATCGAAGTCAGCTTTGTCCTCGCGTCATCGAGATAGCCGCGAAGGTCGTTGAGCTCCATCTGGAGGTCGCCAATCTCCTTGTTTTTGCCGGCAATTTCCTGCAGGAGGCCTTCGTCCACAGGAGGCTCTTCCTGCGCCACAGGTTCAACATCGGGTTCGGCTGGTTCTTCAGGAGTGACCGGGGTAATCTCCCTGGAGGGCAGCTCACGGGCATCTGTAAGTTCCTTTTCAAGGATCGCAACTCTGTCACGAAGCAACGGGAGCTCGGCCTGGCGTTTCTGAAGTATGGCCGTGCGTGCAAGGCTGAAGACGCAAACAACACTGAGAATCGATATTATTATGCCTGTCATCCTGGAATTCATCGTGCGCTCCTTCTGTAGCATCCCCGCCTCAGGCGTACACCGGATCCATGGTCCGATTGCAGGTCGGACCTACACACCTCTGACCTCCGCGTTTTGGGTACCGACTCAAAACGCTCACTTCCGGCTTGCCTGTGTGCGTTCGTGTATGAGAATATTGTGTTTACACTTGTTAGCCGAGGCGTCTTTAATAGTGATATACGCATGACAACGGAAAAAAGTTACAGCTATCTTTGCGTTTGACAACGGAAAACACAACTAAGGAAACGGAAAAATGGAAGAAAAGATAAGAGCCAAATTGGAAGAAGTACGCTCGATGCTTCAGGCGGATGGCGGTGATCTGGAAGTCGCTGAGATAGAGGACACGAATGTGAAACTCAGACTGACAGGCGCCTGTGGTGGCTGCCCGCATGCCACCATAACAATAAAGCAGGGCATCGAACGCATCCTCAAAGAGCAAGTTGATGACGCTATAACGGTAGAACGCGTAGAGTAGTTCTGCCGTCCTGGCCTACAGAAAGACAGCGAACCCCGCCAACAGGCGGGGTTCTTTTTCTCTTTGCACCACACACGATGACTGCTTAACGTTTGCTGATGGCTTCTTTTCGAACATTTAAGCAACTGCTTCGGCTTTGCCTTGAGCCCCGTAAGCGGCTTTTCCTGGTTACCCTCGTGGCAGTCCTGGGGTTTAACTTCCTGGAACTGGCAATTCCCAAACTGCTGCAGCTTTTCGTGGACTCCATTGCCGGCAATCACCTTGCAGTTTTTGGAATCGACATCGACTCGCTCAACACGGCAACCGGACGAATGCTTGTACTGCCATTCGTTCTGCTGGGGTTTGCCGCGTTGAGGTGGACATTCACTTACATTCGCTCAGTACTGCAGACACGCCTTGGACAAGGCGCGCTGTTCGATCTGCGCGGGCGCATATTCAACACTATGCAGAATCTGTCTTTTGCATATCACGATTCTTCGCACAGCGGCACCCTGATATCCAACGTTGTGGAAGACGTCAATTACGCCTCGATGTTCTTTCAGTTCGGGATTTTTCCCCTACTGGAATCAGCGGCTTATGCGGCGGTCGTGTACGGGGCAATGATCTGGATCTGTCCCTCGGCGGCAATTGCATCGCTGGCGCTTCTCTCATTGTCCCTGGTGGTCATGGTGCTGTTCTTCCGGTACGGCCAGGGGTTCTTCTCGAGGACTAAAGAGCTGTTTGCAGAAGCTGTCCAGCTTTTCACGGAGAACATTGAGGGGCACCTGGTTGTTCGCGCATTCGGATGCCGTATACCCCAGAGACAACAGTACAGGCGCCAGGTCTGGGCCCTTCAAAGTTCGACCATCAAGGAGAGAGCCCTTTCATCCGTTGTCAGCCAGGCGTTTGTATGCTCCATGACATTCGGCATACCAGCCGTTCTGGGAGCTGCCCTCATGGCGGCACGCCAGGGCCGCTGGACATACACCCCTGGATCGCTGTTCTTCCTCTTTTACCTGCAAAGCTCACTGGTCTTTCGTTCCCGCATGTTCACGCGGGGGCTGGAATTGCTGATGCGGTTCCTGATAACGGGGGAACGCCTGGACAAACTGTTCTCGGCGCGTGATTACCTTGATGACTCCGGTACGCTCTCCTTCCCCGACAAGGGACCTGAAAAAGTTAAAGTTGAAGACGTTTCGTTCGCGTATGGAAACCGCATCTCTTCTCTCAAGAATGTGTCGCTCGAACTGAATGCCGGGGAGACCATCGGTTTTGTTGGTTCGACCGGTTCAGGAAAGACAACCCTGGCCCTTCTGCTGTGCCGTTTCTATGACCCCACGTCGGGAAGGATCCTTATCGACGGGCGTGATATGCGGGAGTATTCGCTGAACGAGATCAGGGATCAGTCCTCGCTTGTTTTTCAGCAGACATTCCTCTTCTCGGCAAGTGTTCGCGACAACATTGCTTACGGCAAGCCGGATGCCGCGTTTGAGGAGATCGTCAATGCCGCCACTCTTGCCCAGGCCCATGAATTCACCATGGAGATGCCGGACGGCTATGACACGATGATTGGAGAGAAAGGTGTCAACCTGTCCGGCGGGCAGCGGCAGCGAATCAGCATTGCGAGAGCGATCCTGCGGAGACCCAGGTTCCTGATCCTGGATGCTTCGACATCAGCCGTTGATCCTCTAACCGAAAAAGCAATCCAGTCCGGGCTCCGTGCACTCGGCAGATCCACAACGAAGATCATCATTGCCCACAGATTCTCCAGCATCGCCGACGCCGACAAGGCATATGTGCTCCATGAGGGCAGGATCGTTGAAGCCGGCAGTCCTGAAGAACTGGAAACACCGGGGACCATGTTCAGCAAGATTCTCCGAACACAAGAAGACGGATGTACCGACCAGTGAGCAAGAACACGACATCTGAAACCGAAGAAATGAAGGAAGGGGCTTCGCGGCCTTTGTCTTTGAAACTCGTCCTGCGCATCCTGGGTACGCTGGGACGCTATATCTGGCTGGTCTTTCTGGCAAACGTCTTCCTCTTTATATGCATTCGGGCAGACATGCTGATTATCAGGGAGATCAGGAAGCTCCTCGATCGTGATGACTTGATGACCGCAGGCATCTTCACGCTGATAGGACCGATAGTCCTGTTGGCGGCCGTTAACAGGTTGTTTGGATGGAGCCAGTGGATGATTACGATCTTTGCGTCCAACAGGGCAATAGCGCGGCTCAGAGTCAGGTTTTTCGAGAGGCTGCAGGACCTGTCAAAGAGCTTCCATGACCGGCACAAGGCCGGCTGGCTCGTAGCCCGGAACACCGGGGACATTCGGATCATAGAGGATTTCATGACGTTCGCCCTGATGATATTCATGGTGTTTCTGGCGGCGGTCGGGTGCGCAACCGTGGAGATAGCGAGAATCTCAGGGGTGCTCCTGCTCCCCTGTATCCTGATCGTCCCAATCGTCCTTGCAATCACTATCACGTATAAACATCACATAAGTATTGCCCAGCGCGCGGCGAGAGAACAGCACAGCCGACTGGTGGCAAACATGACCGAGGCCGTGCGGGGTGTCAGGGTCGTGCATGCGTTCTCCCGGCAGGAACACAATCTCGAAGAATTCAATACTCTGAATCTAATGCACCACGACACGGAGATTCGCGTCGCAAGACTCAACTCCCTTTTCATTCCGTCGATGGACTTCCTGGGTATCTTGAACACTACGATCGTCATAGTCTTCGGTTCGTGGCTGGTAAGCCGCAATGCAACCGAAGGCATGTTTGCCGTCAAGTTGTCAACCGGCGACCTGGTGGCCTACATGCTCTACATGAACGTGATCATATTCCCTGTAAGGCTCATGGTTGAACTCTACAGCATGGCAATGCGTGCCATGGCTGCCGCGGAAAGGGTTTTCGAGGTAATCGACATGGAACCCGAAGTACAGGACCCTCCGTCGTCTGACCTCCCGGATACTGTTCACGGACGCATGGTCATGGAGAATGTTGGTTTCCGTTACGCGGAGGACAAGGCATGGATTCTGAGGAACTTCTCCCTGGAGGTTCCCGCCGGCAGGACCATAGCTCTCGTGGGCGAAACCGGTGCGGGCAAGACGACAGTCTCCTCATTGCTTGCACGCTTCTACGATGTGCAGGAAGGGCGAATACTCCTCGACGGGGTGGAGCTGAAATCGATTCCCCAGGATCTCCTGCATCACCAGATGGGAATAGTACTGCAGGAGGGCTTTCTGTTCTCAGGTACGGTACTGGACAACCTTCGCTTCCGGAGTCCAGACATGGCCAGGGAAGAAGTGGTGCGCGTCGCGAAAGACCTGGGCACTCACGATGCGATCATGAGCCTTTCCGACGGCTATGAAACTCTCATTCTGGAAGGCGGATCTTCCATATCCGAGGGCCAGAGACAGATAGTCTCGATCACCCGCGCGTTGATTGCCAATCCCAAGATCCTGGTTCTGGACGAGCCCACCTCATCGCTTGACGTACATACTGAACACACGATCCAAAACGCCATTGAAAAACTCATCGCCAACCGGACGACAATAGTGATCGCCCACAGGCTTTCAACAGTACGCCATGCCGACAGAATCGTGGTCATAGACGATGGCGCAATAATCGAAGATGGAGACCATGATTCCCTGATGAAACAGAACGGCCGATACTACGATCTGGTGGTAAGAAGCGAAGAAAGCGGAATTCTGCAGGAAGAGAGCGGGGAATGATACAGCAACTGCCACCTGCTCAACCAGCGAATCCAGCCACCCGAAAAAACTCTGGACGTTGGGAAGGACCATGCGGTAAGCTTCGGCTTCACGCAGCGCGAAAAGCTTTTCTGTTCAGCAGTATCGTAAGTAAAGAGGTAGACGATTGTCCAATCCCGTAACAAGTAGCGTAGCCGACCATCTTGTCCCGGTCCAGATGGCTGCACTTGGACTTCTTGTGCTGGCAGCACACCTGGGCGGAAGGCTGTGCGACAAGCTCAGGCTGCCCGTACCCGCCGGACAGCTCCTCGGCGGCGTTATCGCAGGGCCATGGGTTCTGCACATGGTTGGAGTTCTTCCCGATTTCCCGGTTGCATATGACACTGCTGTCGGCAGTTTCAACTTCTTTATCTTTACCTTCGTAAGCCTCGTGGCGTTCAGCATCGGCGAGGAACTGCACATGAGCCGGCTGAGGACGGTTGGAAAATCAGCCTTAGTTATCTGTCTCTGCCAGGCAGCGGTAACATTCGTTCTGGTTTCCCTTGGCCTGATTCTTCTGGGCAGAATGCCTGTCCTGCAAGCAACACTTATTGGCGCCATCGGTATTGTTATGGCTCCGGAAGTAACATTCATAATTCTCAACAGGCTGAAGATAGAAGGCAGGCTGCGCAACATGCTGGGCAGCGTTGAGATCCTCTGCGACATCATTGGGGTGATGATCTTTACGGTCCTCGTCGAATGCGGTGTGGTCATCCAGTCAGGAGCTGAGTTCTCCTTTGCCACCGCAAGGTGGAGACTGTTTCTGCCTGTCGTAAAGGATCTGTTCTTGGCGCACCTGATAGGTGTGGCGATTTTCATCGTACTTAGAGCCCTCGTGCGAAGAAAAGGAAAGGCACTTATTCCCCACACGCATGACACCGAGCTCCATGACGGTTCTCTCGGGTTGCTTCACAGGGTTCTTGCAGAACATCCGTCTCCATCTGCCGAGATTTTCGTCGTCGTGGTATCAAGCGTTTCCATAGGTGCCGGGTTCGCGCACTACTTCCACCTGCCTTTCCTTGCAACATCAGCCGTTGCAGGTTTTCTTGTTGCCAACTTCCATTCGCATGCAATTTTTGATTCTCTGAAGATAACCAATATCTCGGCCCTTCTGAACCTGGGGTTCTTCGCCATCGTGGGCTCGACCATCCGGTTCGACTCGTTTGACAGTACCGTGGCCGTCTACATATTGATCTACGTCTGTTTCCGCGCACTGGGCAAGATCGTCGGCACTTGGATTGGGTGCAAGGTGGTGAAAGAGGACAAGAAGGTCGCTTCCTGCTTCCCGTACCTGATGTTCCCCCAGGCCGCCGTTGCCGCGGTCGAAGCAATCTATGCCGGAACCCTCCTGGGGGATCCGGTCATTCCCGCCGTTGTCCTGCCGGCTATCGTCATCTTTGAGGTCGGCGGCGTGATCATGTCGGACCGTGTTCTCAGCAGGTGGCGAAGCTGGATTGCCGGCGAAGGAGATTTCCTCGAGATTCGAGAGGCGGAGGAGGCGGTGGCTGCATCCGACATGCTCCTGAACAAGCTGAGTCCGGCATCAATCAAGCTGGATCTGAAGCATCCCTTGAAACTGGGAGCTATAGAGGAAATGGTTGACCACGCCGTAGCCACTTCCGATCAACTCCTCACTTCGGAAGAACCGATGCAGCTTATACTGGAACGAGAGCAGTTGATGCCCACGGGAATGGGTCACGGCATTGCACTTCCCCATTGCCGCCTTCTTGCACTCGACCATGCCATTGTTGTATTCGGGCGACATAGTGATGGCGTTGTTTTCGGCGGCATTGATAACGAACCATGCAACTTGATAGTTCTGCTGCTCAGCGGTGCAGGCGATCCCTCCCAGCACATAAAGCTGCTTAGTGCGATAGCCGGCATTCTTGGAGAAGAAGAAGTAAGGGAGGAACTCCTGAACGCACCAGACTCCGACAGTTTTCTTCAAATTATCAAGACAGCCGCAGGCGGCGCTTGAGTGGGAGGGGCAGCGGCCTCGCTGCCCGCGGACGCCGAGGCCGGCGTCCTCCCGTCGGAGCACAGCGGCGTAGCCAAAAGACTCTGACCCCGCCCATAGGACGGGATTTCAAGGAACGAAATGAAATTCTCGATCACACTTACGCGTGTGTCTCGCCGGCTCGTCCAGATCAGCGTGATACTCTTGCTGATCCTGGCGGCAAAAGATAGCGCCTTTCGCCAGGACGCGTTGCGGGATTCTCGTCGCCTTCAGGATGCCTTCTCTCCCGATCAATCACGGTACGAATCTTTACTCGAGTCACATTCGGGGCTGGATAAGACACTGAACGGATTGCGGGGAAACCTGTGGTACTTCGATGTAGGTGGTGTGGCCATCGCCGACGATCTTGCGGTACTGGAGTACGTGTTTGCGTCACACCGGCTGACTATCTCCTTCCTGCTGGCCGGCATCTGGATTCTACTGCTCTGCCTGGGCTGCGGACGCGTCTTCTGCTCCTACCTGTGCCCGGCCGCCCTGTTATTTGACTTTGGCAGACTGGTAAGAAAGGGGCTCATTCGCGTGGGTTTCGATCTGCCGGAAAAGGTAATTCCACGCTTCACGAAATACCTCATGCTGGGAGTCGGCCTGGCACTTGCGTGGGTGACAGGACGGTATACTCTTGCATGGATTTACCCACCGAGGCTCATCTGCGTCGAACTCGATCACTATATCCTTGAAGGCACGTTGCGCTTCGGTGTGGTTTTCCTGCTGGGAATCGTTCTTCTCGAAGTACTGGTTCTGCCACGTGCCTGGTGTACGCACCTGTGCCCGGGCGGTGCGCTGTACTCGCTGCTAGGATCGCGACGCCTCCTGCGGATCAAACTGCATGAAGATCGCTGCACTCACTGCGGGGCCTGCCGCCCCGTCTGCCCGTATGACTTGCGTCCCGACGAGGCCTCGCCGGGCATGGAATGCGACAACTGCGTTCGCTGCATCGCCGCTTGTCCCGAGGACGCCCTGGCCTATAGGCGGCCAAGGGCGATACCGAAGGAGTCAACGCCATGAGAAGCCGAAAGATCAATCGTCGCGAGTTTCTGAACAGTCTTGGCGTGGCATCTCTTGCCACCGCGGCGATGCTGGGAATTCCCGCCGTGCGGGCGTTGCCGCGGCAGGAAAGCGAAATAGGCATCTACCTGCGTCCACCCGGTGCACTGCGGGAGACGGAATTCCTCAGAACCTGCATCCGGTGCGGAGCTTGTGCTCAAGCTTGCTACCCTGATTGTATACGTTTCTTCGACAGAGGCCCCAATCAGGACACTCCATACATTCTACCGCGGAAGAAGGCCTGCGAACTCTGCATGAAATGCGTTGCCGTCTGCCCGACAGGGGCCTTGGAAGATGTTTTAGAAGAAGATGTCAAAATGGGAAAGGCCGTACTGGATAAGGACCTCTGCCTCTCACATCGCGGGCGTGGCGTCTGCGAAGTATGCTACCAATGCTGCCCTCGCAAGGGAAAAGCAATTACGCAAGAGCTCATCCGCTTGAAACCCATTTTCCACGAAAAACACTGTACGGGATGCGGGATGTGCGAAGAAGGCTGCCCAGTGCGTAAGAAGGCCGTAGAAGTCATTCCCCTGGAAGCAACAGTTCGCAAAGCAGGCCTGAAGGGGCTGGAGCTTGAGAATGTGTAACCAGCGCATTTCGCCACAAGCGGCGAAATGACTGAAAACCCTAATGACGAAATACCCAGATACCCAAAGAAATCCGAAGTACCCAAGCCCGAATGACCCCATTTTGTGAGTCTGCTGGAGCGGACGAATTGTTGAGACCTAACCAATCAGCTTTGGGCCGCCAGTTTCGGAGTTCAGAGTTCGGAATTCTTTGGGTATTTGGGTACTTGGGTGCTTCGTCATTCCCGCTATTTCACGAGTCTTCGTGAAATATGCGGGCAGGCTACAACAACGTCCCCCGCATGTTCATGTCCAAATGCATGATCCAGAGCGAGAAGTACGAGAAGAGGATCATCGCCGCCAGGATGGGCACTTCCACGAGGTAGGATGTTGTGCCCTTGCCAAAGAGCCGCTGGGTGACGCGGTGCGTGATGGCTATACCGTACACGTGCCCCACGACCACCAGAACGACCTGCGCAATCCAGATGGTGTTGGTGGAGAGCATTTGCGGGTAGGCACGCGTCGCCGTCCCAAAAAGATTCCAGCCGCGGCCCATTGGATCGGAGAGGAATGTCAAAACATTCTGGCCCTCCATGAAAAGGTGCATCCCGTTGTGGGCCAGGTGATAGAAGAGGGCGATCGGCAGCAACGCGTAGGAGAACTGAATAAAAATCTCCATGGTGGAGTGCCCCCCACCTGTCTCCGTTTTACGCGCCGCGAGCGCGGCGACGACCCGGCAGAAAACCAGGTAGAGCAATATAGGCGCGGCCAACACCACGATCATGCCGATCGTGAACGATCCAAGATGTCCCGTGCCAAACAGGTCACCAACCCAGCCCAGGATGGTGCCTTCCGGTTCCGTCACGTTCTCCCAGAACGGGGTCATCGTGAGTCCATGAAAGCTCGTCAGCGAAAGCAAGGTTATGGCCAGGAAAGCCTCGTCACGTTTGGGGCTGTTGTAGTCATAGAGATCCTCCCCAAAGGGACGCACGTTCAACGCCACATTATCCTTCGGGCAGCTCTTGAAGCACTCCCCGCACATGGTGCAGTAGGTGTTGTCTTCCAGCGTGGCCAGGCAGAGCGAGGTGGGGCAAGCGTTCCCCTTCTCATTGCCGGCGAAACAGTCGCGGCTCTTACAGGACGCGCAGACATCCAGGTTTGCCGCCCTCACCTCCACCGGGGCGAAGTTGGCATACATGCCGGCGATGCGGCCGACAAAACAGCCGTAGCGACAAAAGGATTTCTTGTCGAACAAGAGTGCAGGAACAAGGGCCAGAACGAGCATGCCTATTGCGACATAGGCGGTTTTCATGGGCGACTTGGTCACGTGGCATCCCAGCTCGAGCCAGGTCAGCGCGATGAAGAGCCACAGGGCGGGCCAGACCGACCGCAGGCGGCGTGGCCACTGCAGTCCGAGATTGAGCGGCGCCCGGCCGGTGCCGAACAGTCGCAGGCGGGAGAGCACGGTGGCCACGAAATCCCAGGGACAGAAGACGCACCAGATCTTGCCGGCAAACAGAACGATGAAGATCAGCCCAGCCCACCAGATGGTCCAGGTCAGCGTGGGGACGATGTTGACGACCTGGTGGCCCGCAAGTCCGGCGTAGATCAGAAAGGCAAAGAGGAGCGTCGTTGGAAACTGGAACAGCGCCGGAAAAATAGGCAGCCGGATGAATCGTTTGAGCGCGCCCCAGCGAAGCAGGTCAAAGCGGCGTCGCTTCCGCTTACGCAGGGTGCGGCGGCCAACCGTCTCGGCGAAAAAGAACGAGACGAGGATGATTGCCACCAGCCCGCTATAGTAGAGCCAGTCCGGGATCCCCGGCATCACCACCATCTTGCGGTACTGTGAGTCGAAAATGATGGCCTTGCACCCCATGGTGCAGTCAATCATGCCGCAGAACTCGCACATTCTACCGTCAGTCGCATCCCCGGTGGCGGGACCAGGAGCGCCACTCTGCGCAAAGGCATGTGGCTTCTTCGGCATCGGAGAGGATGTTTCCGCATCCTGTGAGAAGACAGACTGCACCAGCAGAAAGAGAACCAGGAAACAAAGTCCAAACAAGCTGCCCCGCCGAATATTCATAGCCGTGCAGTGTATCCCAGAACATGTTTTGCCCGCAATCCTTAAGGGGGGGGCGGTCAGATCTCATGCCACTTACTTAAGCCTCTTTTCCCTACTTTGTCGCGAGCTTTGTCGATCCAAACCCTTTGTAACGTTACGTCAGGCCGGAGGCCTGCCAGCGATTAGCCGGTGGTTGCGCGCGGAACGCGCGCCACCACCGGACTTCGTGGCGAGAGCATCACCCATCCCGGAGGGATGGCAGCGATTCCCGCTCGGCCGCGTATCCGCCAATGCTGGCATCCCTTCGGGATGCAATTCATATCTCCGTTTACCGGTGGTATCTCCCGCTCCGCTGGATCAACCACCGGCTAATCGCTGACAAGCCTCCGGCTTGCCCCGAGGGCGAATCAGGGGGGCGAATCAGGGTCAGCGAATCAGGGCCAGACCTTTATTGTACATTTTAGTGCGCTTTGCTGCGCAGGACTGGTTCTCTTGTCACATGCCGGTCACGGAGAATCGGTTGTCGAAACCGAACCCGCAATAGACATCAGATCAAAGAGTGTCTACAGTGAGATGTTTCCTCATCAGGCTACAGGTATATGATCGGACATGGACTGCATGGGTACGATGATTATGCTGCGGTGGCAGCTTCTGGTCTTAGGTTGTACGTTGCTCATCGGCGTGACGGCGCTGTTTCGCCGCCGCGTGCTGTGGTTTCGGGCATGCGTTGCCGGTGGACTGCTGTTGGCCTTTGCGTTGCAGCTTCTTGTGACGCCGCTGGGCAGGCGAATTGCCTCGCTTGATCGCACTATTGCTTCACTGCCCGATGATCATCCCGACAGTCGTGCTCTGGCCCAACAGCGGGCGGCAGCCGAGACAGAGCAACGGAAAGCGACGGGACTCGAGCGACTGCCCTTTCGCCTGGGCCTCGATCTTCGCGGAGGCACCGAAATCCGCCTGCGCCTGCACCCGGATCAGAGCCGGATCGAACGCTTGCGCGAGGAACAACGCGAGCTCGCGGAGAAGCAGGCCTCCTCCCCTACCCCGGAACGCCAGATGGCCATTTCGAGCCTCGCGGATTCCATCTCCCGAGAGGAGACGCGCCTGGAAGACCAACTCGCACAGGCTGTCGACATCGTGCGCCACAGACTCAGTGGCATTGGCGTCAGCGACATCGCGGTCATGCGGGATGGTAGAGACCGCATATTGATTCAGCTCCCGGATATGAACACCGACGAGGCCGAGGCGGTCGTCCAAACGGTGGAGCAACAGGGCGTGCTGGCATTCCGGATGATAGTGCCGCGCACGGGTGCGCAGGGACAACCATCGCTCTACGCTGCAATCGAAAGCCAGGGCTTTGGAAGCGACACCCGGGGTCTCACTGCCGCCGGCACCCTCCCGTTGGACGCTGAACACCGGGACCATGCGCCTTTCGACTGGTTGCGTACACCCGATACGGCAACTGAGGGGGGGGATTTGCGACGTGGCTATTTCCGGGTAGTCCAGCGCACTCCCGTACTAACAGGATCGCGCATCATTGCAGCGAGACACGCCAGCGATCACCGTGGTGAGAACTGGCGCGTACAAGTGGAGTTCGATGCCGAGGGTTCACAACGTTTCCTGGAGACAACTCGTGACAACCTGGGCAGGCAGCTCGGTATCGTGCTCGATGGCCGCCTGGTCTCCGCTCCGTACATTGGCGAGGTAGTGGATGAAGGCCGCACGGAAATCATTGGCGATTTTGCCGAACGGGAGGCCCGCAATCTTGCCGTGATTCTTCAGAGCGGTGCGCTTAAGGTTCGTGTCTCCCGGGAGTCGCAGACGCGAATCGGCCCAAGCCTCGGAGAAGACTCGATACGTCGCGGCGTACGATCACTTGCCGCGGGCTTCCTGGCAGTCGTCTTATTCATGGCGCTTTACTATCGGGTTGCCGGCCTGATTGCCGTGAGCGCGCTGCTTGCAAACATGTTGATCCTGGCAGCCATTCTGTCAGCGCTGGATTCAGCCGTGGCTCTTCCGGGAATCGCTGGTGCAATTCTCCTGGTGGGCATCACGGTGGATTCTGCCGTATTGATTTATGAGCGGTTGAGGGAGGAACAGAAGAGCGCGAGTTCCACGCACAACATTGTTCACGCAGCCTACGACAGGGCGTTCACAACAATCGTTGACACGAACGTAACCACGATCCTTGCGGCAGGGATTCTGTACGTCTTTGCAGCAGATGCGGTAAAAGGCTTCTGCCTTGTATTGGTAATCGGAATTCTCACGGGACTCTTCTGTTCACTGGTGGGCATTCGCTGGATGCTTGACGGCCTGGCTGAGCTTCGCCCGTCCGCACGGTTGCGCATGATGCCCCCACCCCGTTGCCCGACTATCGATTTTGTAAAGTGCCATCGCCGGGCGGCAGGAACCAGCCTGGTCCTGATCGTGGGATCTGCCCTGCTGTTTGCCTGGATGTATCACAGGGGAGACGCCTTCGGCACCGAATTCACAGGTGGCATCCGCGTGCGGTTCCGGTTGTCACAAGCGCAGCGCGTCGAGGTGGTGCGGCAACGTATTCAATCCACGTTGGGAGATGAGTATCCGGATGCCGCTGTTACTCTGCGCTCGCATGGCCGGCCGCAGGAAGGAGCATTGAAAGAAGCACCCCGCAGGGGTGCTTTGGGAGGGGCAGCGGCCTCGCTGCCCGCGGACGCCGAGGCCGGCGTCCCTCCCGGCAGAGGGCAGCGGCGCGATCAACGAACACTGGACATCCCAAGAGGGCCAGGTTTCGAAAAGTCTAATGGAAACAGCGCCGAACCGTTGTTCTCCGAATTCTCCCTTTCCGCGCAGCAGGTTGAGGACGGTAGCGACTCCCAGGCCATCTCGGTGTTGACCCGTTTTGAGAGCGCCATTCGGGATGCATTCGCAACGGAACGTACCCGCGATGAAGAAACCATTCTGGCCGCGAGTCAAATGGGTCCACTGGTGGCCGGCGAGATGCGCCGGGCTACCTCGACGGCCATTGCGTTGGCGTTGGGGGCGATATTCCTATACATCTTCTTCCGTTTCCGAATGCACGGCGTATTCGGCTGGGTTGCCGTACTGACACTGGCACACGATGTCATCATTACCCTTGGGTTGCTATTGCTGGGTGGGCGTCTGGGTCTGATCCAGGGACAGATTGACCTGAAGGTGAGCGCCGCGCTGTTGACGACAATCGGTTACTCGCTCAACGACACAATCGTTGTATTTGACCGCATTCGTGAGAACGCACGAGGAGATGCGATATCGCCGGAAACCATCAATAAATCAATAAACCAGGTGCTGCTGCGAACCCTGGTAACGAGCTTCACGACGCTGTTGGTCGTGGTGGCGCTCTTTGTTCTGGGAGGCGAAGTGATTCGCGGCTTCGCCTTCACACTGCTCATCGGCATAGTAGTGGGAACCTACTCATCGATCTTCATGGCCGGCCCGATGGTGGGACGTCCCTGGTCAAAGTAACTTCACCAGGCGAGCGTTCAACACCGCCTCCTGCGCCTTGTGCTGTGGCTGCGCTTTTGTGTGCTATTTCTGCTGCTGTTGCGTTACAGTTTCTATTCGCTTGAATCAATAGGAGGAGCCATCTGCGTTGTGAAACAGATCAACGGGGCAGGCATCGCTACGCGGACGGCGGACCTTTCCCGCTAACGCCTAGCGCCTAACCACTAACCACTGCGTTCTGCGCTCACAGCGCAGAACGCTCAGGAGGTAAATCCATGCGGATACTGCGATTGTTTTTGATAGTGTTGCCGATGCTGGTAGTTGGGTGCGATGACAAGTTCGACCTTCCCGAGGTATCCTTCGAAAAGTACGTACTGAGTAACGGTCTTGAAGTTATCATGCACGAAGACAGGTCCGATCCCGTGGTCAGCGTTGCGGTCCAGTACCATGTGGGCGCCAACAGGGAAGAACCGGGCCACACGGGATTCGCTCATCTCTTCGAGCATATGATGTTCCAGGAGTCGGAGCATGTTGGCCAGGATGAGTTCTTCAGTCGCATCCAGGACGCCGGGGGCACTTTGAATGGCGGCACCAGCCGGGACGGAACAGTGTACTACGAAGTCGTCCCGAATAATGCGCTCGAGATGGTCCTGTGGATGGAGTCGGACCGGATGGGGTTCCTGCTCAGCAAGGTGACCCAGGAGGCCTTCGCGAACCAGCAGACGGTTGTGATCAACGAAAAAAAGCAGCGCATGGACAATCGTCCGTATGGGTATGGGCGTTATGTAGTGGGTAAGTTGCTGTATGCGCCGGACCACCCATACAATCACACGGTTATTGGCGAAACCCCGCACCTGATCAGTGCGACTGTCGCGGACGCGCATGCATTCCACAAAAAGTGGTATGGCCCTAACAACGCGACATTGACACTCGCCGGCAGTTTTGAAATCGAGCAGGCGAAGGCATGGATTTCCAAGTACTTTGGAGAAATCACCGCCCCGCCACCGGTGAGAGACCCTGGCCCTCGACCGGCTGCGCTGCAATCTACACGGAAGGCATTCTACGAGGACCGCTTCGCCAAGTCGCCGCAGCTCATACTGACGTTCCCCACGGTAGAGCAGTTCCATACCGATTCTTATGCACTGGACTACCTGGCTGACCTGCTCAGTCACGGTAAGAAAACGCCGCTGTACAAGGTCATCGTCGAAGATAAGAAGCTGGCCCCGGGCGTCAGCGCTTACCACCACGCCGGCGAGCTGGCCGGTACATTCACGATCACTGTGCGAACCTTTGAAGGCACCCGTCTTGCCGATCTTGAGTCGGCCGTTGAGGAGGGCCTGGCACGGTTCGAAAAGGATGGTTTCGACAAGCGTGATCTGCGACGACTCAAGATCATGGAGGAGACCCATTTCTACAATGGCCTCGCGGAGGTCCTCAGCAAGTCGTTCCGCCTGGGGTGGTATAACGAGTATGCCGGCAGCCCAGACTTTGCATTGGAGGATCTCAGGCGGAAGATTGCCGTGACGCCGGCTGATGTCAGGCGCGTCTACAGCCGGTACATCAAGGGTAAGTCGCATGTATCTGTCAGCGTCGTACCGAAAGGTGAAACAGGACTCGCCGCATCGGGCGCCGAAAGATTTGAGATACCTGTTGACCCCTCTTTCGCTCAAGACGATCTTGGGCGGCGTGGTGAAGGCGAGGTGTCCACGAACCCCGTGCCGTCCTCCTTCAACCGTTCGCAGGTTCCTGCAAAAGGGCCACTTCCGTCAATATCGCTCCCGTCCGTATGGCGGGCCGGGGTTAAGAACGGGTTGCGTGTCCTGGGCGTCGAGCACAACGAGCTTCCGCTTGTTCGTTTCTCCCTCACTATCCCCGGCGGCATGCTTCTTGACACCAACAACAAGGTCGGCGTGGCCAATCTTATGGCACTTCTCATGAACGAAGGGACGCGTACGAGAACTCCGCCGGAACTGCAGGACGCTATCCGTGATCTGGGGGCTGATTTGGGTGTGTTTGCGGGGAAGGAAGAGATTGTGATTTGGGGGAATTGCCTGGCGTCGAAGTTCCCCGCAACGATGGCACTTCTGACGGAGATGTTGCTGGAGCCGCGATGGGACGCGGACGAGTTCATCCGTGTCAAGAAACGTACTCTGGAGGGAATAAAACGGCACCGTGCGGATCCGGAGAGTATCGCCGCAGAGACATTTGATCGGCTCATCTACGGTGAAGGACACGTTTTCGGACACCCACTTGCCGGTAATACAGATTCGGTGGCGTCTATCACGCTGAAAGATCTGAAGGAGCGCTATGCGAACAGCCTGTCGCCATCAGGGGCCTATCTGGCAATCGCCGGTGACGTCTGTAAGGCGGAGGTGGTCCAGTCGTTGGCTCAGTTGAACGCCAGGTGGGCGCCAGGCCAGGTCAGGATACCGGCATTCACGCCGGCACCACCGCGTTCCAGCCCACGTCTGTGCTTCGTGGATGTGCCGGGCGCGCGCCAGTCGCATATTAGGATCGGCTACCTGGCTCTCGCGTATACGCATCCCGACTACTACCCGGCAAACGTGATGAACGATAAACTTGGTGGTGCCTTTGACTCCGTTTTCAATGCAATTCTCCGTGAAGAAAAGGGCTACACGTATGGGGCGCGGTCACGTTTCTCCGGCACGAAACTCACGGGACCGTTTACTGCAGAAGCGGCCGTGACGTCGGCGGCGACGCTCGACAGCATGAGAATCTTTCTGGATGAGATGAAGAACTACCGCGAAGGCATTTCCGGGGAGCGTCTTGCATCAACGCGTAACGCCATCCTCGGATCTACTGCCCGTCGTTTCGAGAGCCTGGATGCGCTTTTGGAGATGCTTAACAACATCGCGGCCTACGATTTGCCTGACGACTATATTCGACAGCGCGAGAGCATCGTTCGTGAAATGACCGTCAGGCATCACAAGGAACTGGCACAGGAATACATCGTTCCGGAACGAATGGTCTTCCTGGTTGTGGGCGATGCTGCCACTCAGCTCAAGCCGCTTGAGGAGCTTGGCCTGGGGCCGGTCGAATTGTTGCCCCGCTCATCACTTGATAATAAGAAGTGAAGTGGAGGCTCCGGGAACGGCGGCGAGGATGAATCGGATTCGGATCGTATGATCCCATTGTCGTCTGCTGTCCAGCGAATGATTGGGCCACAGCCACTAACTGTTTCGCGGCTGATTCCCGGAAGGGATCTACTGCGGACACAGCTTCTTGAAGTATATGCAGTCTTCGGGACAGACATTGATACAGACAGCGCAACGGATGCATAATTCCTCTCGGATCATAACCGCGCACCCGCTCTCTTCTTCGTTCAGTTCCGATGGGTCTTCAAACGTCCGTCCTTCTTCGGTAACCATGGTAAGACAGTTTACGGGGCAGGCTTCGACACAATAGTTGCACGCCGTGCAGGTCTGCGGATCGATCTCAATGCTGTGATTGCATCTCATGCAGCGTTCTGATTCTTCCAGGGCCTCCTCGTGCGAGAACTTCTCTGTGAGCAGCTCGAAATTGTTCTCTACCTCCAAAGGAACTCGCTTGTGAGATTTCTGCCGCTTCAGCTCATCAAAATGGGATGTAACCCCAGCATACGACAAACGTTCTGTTGGCAATTCTTCCTCTGGCTGCTTCGGCTCACCACGAATGAACCTGTCAATACCGCGGGCGGCCTTACGGCCTGAGGCCATCGCAGTCACTATGGAAAGCGGCCCGGTCACCGCATCGCCTGCCGCAAACATCCCCGGCATTTCCTCTATGCCCTCTTCCAATCCTTCCTTCAACAGGCCAGTTTCCGCCACGGCATCCATATACTCATCACCGAGCAAGCCCAGGTTAGGCATCTCGCTGATTGCACGAACGATTGAATCGACGGGGAACAGAAACTCTGAATTCTCTTTCTTCCGGAGTTTAGCCCCTCTGCCTCCGAGTGATTCCGGATCGATCTCGCTGCACAGCAGGCCTGACAGTTTGTCGCCGTCCATCTCAATACGTTCGGGAGACGTTAGAAATCTGAACTGGACACCTTCCTCTTCCGCGGAATCCACCTCGTAATCATACGCCGGCATGCTCTCTCTTGCCCTTCGGTAAATCACAGTGACTTCAGCACCAAGCCGCCGGCTGGTACGCGCCATATCCATGGCCGTATTTCCGCCACCAATGATGGCAACCCTCTTGCCCAGCCCAATTCTGTTCCTATTGCCTACCCGTACCTTTCCAAGAATGTCAGCCGCGCCAAAAATCTGGTTGCACTTATCTTCACCGGGCACTCGCATCAGGTTGCCGAGATGAGCACCAACGGCCAGACAGACGGCTGAATTCTGGGTTGCCAGTTCCTTTAGAGAAATGTCGGTACCAACCGTCACACTATTCAGGATTGTGACTCCCAGTTTTCTGAGGGTATCAGCGTCACGCTCAAAGACATCGTTCATAAGCTTATACACCGGGATACCCAGAAACGCCATCCCACCGCAAGCCTGGTGCCGCTCATAAACAGTGACCTTGTAGCCGAAATGGGCCAGATCCCAGGCTGCCGCCATTCCGGCCGGTCCGGAACCAACAATGGCCACCGACTCCTCCCTGGAACCCTTCAGGCTGCCCTCTTTGTAAAGAACCAGGTCAGGGCGGCTGTTCGGTCCCAGTTCGATGTAATCAGACAGGTAGTACTCGATCTCGCGAATAGATATCGGCGTGTCCAACTTGCCTCGAAGACATTTGTACTCGCATGGAAAAAAGCAGACCCTGCCGGTCAATCCCGGAAAAGGGTTAGCGGACTTAAGTAGGACGTACGCGTCTTCAAACTTGCCCTGCCGTATCAGGTCGTAGTAGACGGGCATATTGATGTGCAGAGGACAGGCCACCTTGCAGGCATCACCTTCAAAGATCTGGTCGTGGCTCAGGAGATGTTGGTATGTCCTATTCTCACTCATGGCAAACCGTTACAAGTATTCAGAACTACTCATCCTCAAGAGTCAACAAGTAGTTGCGCATAGCTTCTTGCTGTCGAAGTGAATCGCCGCCAAGCTCAGGCATCGGACTGGGCTCACCTTTCGGCCAGTATTGCGGCATCTTTGTACCGGGAGTCAGTTCCTGGGGATCGATCAACCACTTCAGTACCCAGTCGGACTTCAGACGAGTTTTGGCCATACCGAGATCCGGGGCCCATTCGGCGGCAGTCTTGCCTGCGGGGGGCTTGCCGGCCACTACATGACAGCTTTTGCAGTTCATGACTGTGGGTGAGAACATCTTCTCTGCAACCTTGAACTCCTCGCTGTTCCTGTCAACCGTTGCCACCGTCTCGAAGGGGAACTTCTGGTCGTCGAGGTAGCTGAAGTATCGCAGGAGCGTGTTCTTTTCTTCTTCCGACAACGAGTATGTGGGCATGCGTACTTCAAACCATGGTCTGACCGCTGTGGGGTCGCCAAGAAAATGGAACAGCCACTCAGGCTGAACCTTGGCGCCTTCGCCCGTCAGATCGGGCGGCGTATATGCCATGGCGAGGACTTCCGGATCTATTTCATCCTCTTCTTCGTCACCCCAGCCATCGTCCTCTTCTTCCTCTTCTTCCTCGGCCTCTTCAAGTTCAGCTCCGGGGGGATATTCGCCGGCCCATTTGACGATCGACGGCCTGATCGCACTGCCGGATCCGTCTATGATATGGCAGCCCCGACAGTTAAGCTGCGTAATGAGCTTCTCGCCCTCTTCAACAAATATGTTTTTTGGCGTTCGCGGGAGTGCTTTCTTAAGCTCGGAATCCGGTTTTGAAAACGCCAGAAGGCAAGTAACGATAGCTTCTATGTCCTGCTCGTCGAAGCCAAACGCGGGCATCCGAAGCCGCTCACTTGGTTTCTTCTCCAAACCGTGATCAAAACTCCGCGGATCTTTCAGCTTCTGCTCGAACCAGGCATAGTTGACATGTTCCAGATCGTGCAGGAGCCCGAAGTCGAGTTGTGCTATCGGCTTGCTGCCCGCTTCGCTCAGGTCTGTGCCAATCGGCTGTTCATCTTCGAATCCAGGGATGTCGTGACAACCGAAACAGCCATAGTGTCGTGTCATCTGCATACCCGTGTACTCGAGTTTGCTACCGGCATCCATTCCCTTTAGCTTTTCTTCAGCAGCCGCATGGGACATATTACCGGCTATAAGCTCCAAGGTGACCTCGTCAAGAATCTGCCCGTCGACCTCAGATATTGCTGCGTCTTTTTCTTCGTCTGTCTCTGAGACCAGAAGGTATGCCGTTATGTCCCGTGCGTCCTCATCGCTCAATCTCAGATCCGGCATCCTTGTCACCGGATCATACGACGATGGATCCTTCAGCCAGCCGTACAGCCAGGCAGCCGTAGTCTTGGAACTGAATCCGACCAGTCCAGGACCCTGCTGACGGCGCATGGCTTCGACGTCCAGGGTATCGTCATACTTGTCGTCATCCAGCATGTGACAGGCCTGGCAACCCCGGGCGCGGACCAATCTCTTTCCATTCTCAGCATTACCTGAAGAGGTATCGGCTTTCGGCTGCTGAGCACTGTGTTCTTCGCTCTTTGCGAACAGATAATGAACGATGGCTTTCAGCTCGACATCTGTCCTGGCCTCAATGTCGCTGTTGTTGGACTGTTTGAAGAAGGACGGCATCCATGTATGTTTTCTGAACGCCTTCGGGTTTTTGATCCAATTGAACGACCAGTCTTTTGCAAGCTTCGGCTTGAGACGCCGGAGGCCTGGGCCGGCTTTCGGCTCTCCGTTGAACCTATCAATCAAGTGACAACCGTTACAGCCGGCTTTTCTGACGATGGCCAGGCCCAGGTTCAGCTTGTCTGCGCCATCCAGTTCCGGATCGTTTGCGTGACATTCGTAGCAGCCAGCCTGCGTGTATCGGGCAGGATACATTGGGGAACCCCAATGATGAAGTTTTTTCCAACCGTGTTCCTTTTCCCATTCTTCGCGCTGTTCCCTGGTGGTCGGCATATGTACTGCCGTCTTGAATGACGTGCCCCTGCCACGCCCACTGTGACAGCTGGTGCAACCGAATTCCTTGATTGGGTGAGCCGAAGACTGAGTCAGGAACAGGTCGAGATTGGGATGTGATCGATAAGGGTTCTCTTCCTCCTGGAAATTCCTGCTGACGATTCCCATATGACAGGCTTTACAGCGATCGACCCTGGGGACCCGGGTGAAGACCAGGTCTTCCGTGATGCCGTTGATGATCAACTGATGATCGCGGACGCTATATCGTGGATTCAGCATGTCCATCCCCGGCAGATCACGCATCTTGTCGCCGGCCTTATCCAGGAAAGACATTCGCGCGGGATCCAACACATCCAGCTTCCGTTTCAGCAGGTCGCCCTGGGATGTCAGCCTGGCCAACTGCCGCTCGACAGACACTACGGCAGCCGTCTTCTCAGTGATAGCACTATTCATGACCAGCATCTTGGATTCCAGCTGTTCAACATTGAGCTTCTTCTCTGCAAGCTCCTGTTCCCGTGCCTCGAGCCTCTTGACGAGCTTGGCAGCTTTCCGGTCCCCCTTCTCGCGTGCCTGTTCCATCTCATACTTGACCGCATCCCGCTCGCCCTTCTTGAAGTTCATGTCCTCACGGGCAGAGTCACGCTCCTTTGTGATGGCCGCGAGTTCAGACGCGAGCGTGTCCAGTTCCTGGCCTTGCTTTGACTGCTCCTCCTGGGCCGCCAGGAGAGCTGTCTGGAGCTGCTCGTACTCCTCTTTCTCTGCCACATTTTCCTGTTCCCTGTCCAACTTCTCGGTGGAAACACGTATATCTATCTCACGAAACGTGGCCTGGTGATCCCGCCATTCCCGCTTATAGTCGTAGTAGAACATGGCGACCAGCGATACCAGGAATACGACACAGGAAACGGCGAACCACCTGTTCAAGGTGTTCGGGTCGTAATAGCGTTGTGTATCATTATCCACTTTGCGTTTTCCTAATCTCTCAACACTGCTCTATCGATTACGGTAGCGTCTCCAGGCCTCAGAGATTGAACCAGCCCGGGATGGCGACCACGTATTTCAGATTGATGGTCCAGCGAAGGAACATTTTGATCGGCAGCGATACCGCGGCCATGCTCAAGAACATGAAGACCGCGTATTTCACATTGCCCATGCGTGCATAGAACTTCTTCAGAATCGTCATCGCCAGTAACGGTGGTATCACAAGAAAATGGAAGCCGAGCATTGCAATGCCGAACATCTCCCTGATGATGATGTTGTCCGGCAACGGCTGGTTCAGCAGCTTGACCCATATGAGTGAGGACAAATTGATATTTGTAAGTGCAACCACCTTGTGCAGGTCCCACCTCTCGTAGGGCCCGAAGAAGTTCCAGTTTGGACCTCGCATGAATGCTCCGACAATGATCAGGTACACCCAAAGCAAAAGCCATCCGAACATGAATAGCGAAACGTACAGCTTTCTATCCGAATAGGAGTAGTAACCAGACCCGCCCGGCTCGGTATCGATGTACGGCAGCGACATCAGACCCACGATAATGATTACTGGAAAGACCACTCCGGCCAGCCATGGATCGAAATAGACCAGCATTTCCTGGAGTCCCAGGAAATACCACGGAGCCTTGGCAGGATTCGGCGAGAGAGTTGGGTTCGCGGGCTCTTCGAGCGGAGCTTCAAGAGCAATCGACCAGAAAATCAAGGCAGCCATGCACAGGATCCCGGCAATCAACTCAATATACACCAGGTCCGGCCAGACCAGGATCTTGGATTCAGACGGGTCGGTGTATTCATTGGGCTTCTGGTCATTTGCCAGCCGGGCATCGTTATCACACGCCTGCTTCATGGAAAGCCAGAGGAAGAACAGCGTGCCGAAAAGCAGAAGGGCGATTGGAACATTGTCCGGCTTCGTTACAATGGCGCGGAAGTTGGGATCCAACGTACTCAGGAAGAACGCGCCAATCACCAGCGCGTGAAGCAATATGCCGCCCTTGACCGTCCAAAGCCAATCCAGGCGCAACCGGCGATTCCAGCTTTGGAATCTATCGGTCGGCGGAAAGACAAAGAAGAATGCGATTGCCGCGGCCAGAAAACTCACCTGCGGCGCCGACAATACGTTAATAACATGTTTCAGGGTATCCATGACTCAATTACACCGGCCCGGAGATGCCTCCGTCTTTTCGTACCCTCCAGAAATGAACAACCATAAAAAACACGGCAATCAGCGGAAAGAACACGCAGTGGAACACGTAAAATCGCAGCAAGGCACCGGCACCGATGCTCGTGTCGCCCAGCAGAAGGAACCGCGCATCACTGGTCCTGCCGATCAGATTGACATTCCCGATGCTGAGCAGTGCCACCCCCGGCCCCTCCTGCCCTACAAACGGCGTCGCAGCAGCCATGTTGGAGCCGACCGTGATCGCCCATATGGCAAGTTGATCCCATGGAAGAAGATAACCGGTGAAGCTCAACAGTAACGTGAAGGTAAGAAGGACAACGCCGATACACCAGTTGAATTCACGCGGCGCTTTGTAAGAGCCGGTCATGAAGACCCTGAACATATGGAACCACACCGCAATGACCATGAGATGGGCGGCCCACCGATGGATCTCGCGCATGATACCCATGGGTGTCGTTTCCCTGAGATCGATGACGTCGTTATACGCATACTCGATTGTAGGCCGGTAATAGAACATCAAGAGAACGCCTGTGAACGTCAGTACGATGAAGAGAAAGAAGGAAAGCCCGCCCATACACCATGTGTACTTGAGTTTCACCGCGTGCTTGGGAAGGGACACGGGATGCAAGTGCAGGAAGAAATTGCTGAGGACCTGCATGAGCCGCCCGCGACGATCACGCGGAATCCCCACACGGAAGATGGACTTCCATATGTAGCTACCGAAAAACCGGGCCCAAAAATCTTTTTTCTCTTCTTCAGCCATCGTTCGCCGTTCTTCCTTACACCGCTACGAATGATTCCGGCTCATCCCACTGTCCGCGTTCCTGTCGGAAGCTAACGGTCTTGTCCACAACCATTATGCCTTCATCGTCCAGGTAGATCTTGTGCCGCTCCAACGGGCGCGGTGCCGGTCCCTCAAAATTAATGCCATTCATGCGAAAGGCGCTACCATGGCAGGGGCATTTGAACTTCTGTTCGCTGGCCAGCCAGTTGGGCGTGCAACCCAGGTGCGTACATATGGTAGACAGCGCCACAACCCGGTCATCCAGGCGCACTATCCAAATACCGAACTTGGACTTCCAACGGGTCGACACCTCGCCAGGGGCATACTCGGAAACGGCCCCGGCCCTGAAGGTCTGCTGCGGTTCATAGAGAACATTGGGCGCAAAGAAGCGCATCGTAATCGTGGCAAGCCCGCCCATACAGGCCGCGAACGCCGCCCAGCCAACAACCACCCAGGAAATAAAGCTGCGCCGCGTTTGGCCATCGCCACTTGCAACGTGACCCTTCGCCACATGACCATGGGCCTTTCCTGCTCCGGCGGCCTTTAGCTTGTCGGCCTGATCCTGTTTGCTGTCTGCCATAGCTTGTCCCTTGCCTGGTTACATTAGAAATGTCTTTGCCGCCGATAATGCCGCCTGCCTGACCTTGATACTCTCCGAAGAAGCGGCCAGTTCCCTTATCATTGCATTCAGATCTGGATCACCTAGCAGGACGGACGTACGAATGGCAACTTCCATGGCCCAATCCCTGGCATCCCGTGACACATGCGGGAACCCGGCGTAATAAGATTCGTCGAGCAGCGACAAGAGTATCTTTTTACCGGACGCGTCTTTCATTTTTGCCAGAGCAATTGACGCATCCCATCGAACATCGGGCTCCGGATCATTCAGCATGCCCTTCAACGATTCCAGCGAAGTCTTCGATCCTATGTTCCCCAACGCCTGCACTGCTTCATGCCGTATCACAGACTCTTCATGTTTCAGCAGCGCCGTCACCGGGGAGATCGCCCGCTCATCGCCAAGGTAACCCAGGGCCCTCACAAAAACGCCCTTCTGCGCAAGGTCATCAGCTGTTTCGTTGAGCGCTTGCAGCAGTGGTTCAAAGAATCTCGGATTGCCTGCCCGCCCCATGGTCACGGCAAGAAACTGGCGCACCTTCAGGTCCCCGGTTTTGACCGATTCGCTGCCAAAGACACCTATCATCTGGTCTGCAATAGAGTCTTCCATCCCAATGCTATTATCAGCTGTTACGAGCATCGAGAGCTGGTAGGCGGCACGCCAGCGAGCATTGCCCCGCTTGTTTTCTATTACCTGGAGGTACTCTGCAGGAGATTTGTCGCCAGATCCCTTCACAATAGCCATCGTTACCGCGATCGGCAGTATGCCGATTGCAGCGATCAGGAAAGGAATGACAACAAACCCGTGAAAATACTTCCGCCAATTATTCAATCGTTACCCCGTGCTTTTCTTCAAACTCCGCCTTATCGACCATGCGGATCGCATCCCACGTCAGCTGTGCGCAAGCCCTGACACAGGCCCTGCAGCCTATGCATTCATTGTAGCGAACATGAACAGGAGGAATCGTCACATCGCTGTACTTGTCTGCTGCTACGGGTTCAATGCAATCCACAGGACAGAACGGCACACAGACCTGGCATCCTGTGCAGTTCGCCTCATCCACTTCTGCCACTAGCTTGGGGGTCTTCTTCTTGCTGAGTATGACCCGCGGCATTTTGGGTACGGTAGAGTAGAAATCGCGTTTCCCTTTTATCATCCAGCAAGCCTTTACGGAACAATTCCTGTCTCCAACAGTTGATCCATGAAGTTACGGTTTAGCGTAAACGAATTCGACACTCGCCGCCTCACCACCCTTCACCGTGACGGTTTGGCTCTTAGTTTTCAGAAGTTCGTGCCAGACCTCGACCTCATACTTTCCGTCGGGCACGTCCTTCAAGGAAAACGTACCATCCTTGCCGGTAACAGCGAAAAACGGATGCGACACCACGCCCACGTAGCAACTCATCCACGTATGCATATCGCATGCGACTTTCACCATTATTTCTTCTCTTGTAAAGCTCTTTGTCAAAGGCCTGGTATTCGGCGGTTGAGCGTTATTAAAGCCCTTGTTCTTCTTCGGTTGTGCGTTAACGTTGTGAGCCGTCTTGTCTCCGTTCCGGACCTCCAAATCCTGTCCGGCTCGTACGCCTAAGACATGCGGAAGAAAAGTGCAGCCCTTCTGGTTTATCACAGCCGGTTCCTTCGGCATGTCGTATTCTTTCTCGGGCAGTCCCTCTTTGATCCACACAAACACGTTGCAGAGTGTCACAACGCCGGCTTCATCGGTCTCGCCGTAGACGAACTTCTCATCGACAGGCGGGGTAGTATGCATACAGGCACAAGCCTCATCCGCCATAAGCTTCTTCATCGGGCGTGCCTTTCGTGGCGTGCCCTTGAACTTAACAGTTCCCTTGATCTCGCCAGCGTTGACACCGATACTGCCGGCCGCCAACGCTGCCGCAACCAGGACGATTAACGGTCTGATTCCACAGCTTTTACTGTTCATGTCGTGTTCTCCAGTCTTTATTGTCCAGCAGGAGCGCCGCTACAGGCGGCACATTCCATCTCCGCGTCATCCGTGTCCGGTCTCGGTTTCACGAGTTCGGTCGGAGGTTCAATACCCATGCTATTTCGTTCCAACCCTACGTATGCACACAAGGAGCTCGCAACGCAACCATAGAAGCTCTGCGACGCGGAATCTCCGCCATTCTTGTCCGATACGCTCTTTACTTTGAGCTCAAGGGCCGCACAGAAGGCGGGGATCCACCAAGCCATGTGTTTCTCAAAGAAATCCTTCTGCGCTTGCCTGCATAGTTCCGCATTCTCGGCAGCGCTGTCGTTATCCGATTGCTCCGCATGAATTGCTTTGCCGATAAGCCAGGACATGAATTCCAGTTGCAGCGCAATGTGATCCTGCCGCTCCGGTTGATCCCTGGACGGTTCTACACCAAATGCCTTGTAGTATCCGGCTATATCCGCAAGTTCCTGCGAACGAAAAACGGAGAACGTCTGCAAGCAGTATTCAGTTCCGTACGGAGGGCATTCTTTCGACATGAGAAGACCAAACGTATTCTGGTAATCTGCCTCAAAATGCTCCGGCGACCTCTCGAAAAACTCTTGGACAGGCTGCAGATCCAGCGCCGAGGGAGGTCTCTCTCCCGGTGCAAGTGTGGCGGATTCGTCTTTCGCTTCGGCCCGAATGAACTCGGCCGCAGCTGAGACAGTTTCGAGAAAGCCGGGCTGGTACAAGCGGCCCGAACGTTCCGAGAGCGGATCCGACAACGCCAACGCAAAGAACTGGTACAAGCAGTACCGTGCGTTCTGGACTGCAATATCCGTTTCCCGTTCACTATTCACAATGCTGTTCATCTTCCTTTTCGGGCGTTTGCCGCTAGATTGAATTCAGATGTTCTTTCGTTCTCTCGAAAGAAGGCTGCTCCGTCGTAGCGCGGACGACCTCTTTGCCGAACTTGTTGTAGCCAATGACAGTATCGTTGTAGATCTCCTGCACCTTCTTCTGACCGGATGGCAGGGTTCTTTCGATTTCGGCCAGTTTCGGCCCCTTCTCGATCTTGAACTTGTAGATGATCTGTTGGGTCGAACGGAACAGCTGGAGAACAGACAGGAGTTCCCGGTCGGGGCAGCTGTACTGGACCAATGCGTTTGCGACCCCCGGACCGAACATCTGTTCCAGGTGCGGCTGCGGCACCCATCTCGGCGGGATGTAGTACCCATTTGCCTGTGTCCCGAATTGCGGATACAGGGGCAGAGCAATCTTCCGTTCCTGGATCAGGTAATACAACGGGTGATCAGGCGCGGCTTCCCATTTGCCGTCTTTGACAGGAAGAAGGCCCTGCATCCGGATCTTGCCCACGCAGGAGGACATGCAGCGAGTTTCCAACGGTTCACGGTTGGGGCTCAGTTCAGGGTCCTTACCTTCGATGCGAGGATAGCATCCAATACATTTCTCGGATACTCGCGTGGTCGGACGGTACATTGGCTTTTTGTAAGGGCAGGCCTCAACACATTTTCTGTATCCGCGACATCGCTTCTGGTCAATAAGTACTATGCCGTCTTCTTTTCGCTTGTAGATCGCCTTCCGAGGGCAGGCCGCAAGGCAGGCCGGGTAACTGCAGTGGTTGCAGAGACGTTGCAGGTAGAAAAACCATATATCGTGCTCAGGCAATTGGGCTGATCGGCCCCATTCACCTTCCTTCATCGTCTTGCCTGATGCCGTCTCTTCATGAATATTCGGGTTCTGCCATTCTTCATCGGTCGGAAGGTACCCCAATGCACGCTTGGGGGCACGAGCTGATGGATCCTTGTCTGCCGCTTCGAAGATCGTCTTTCCCTCAAACACTCCAAAAGGTTTCTCCGGGCCTTTCGAGAACGTGTCCCAAATCTGCTCGTCAGGATTTGCCTTTTCCAACATTCCCAGCAGTTTCACATCCCAGTTCCGCGGATAACCACCGTAGGGCTTGCTCTCAACATTGTTCCACCACATGAATTCCTGTCCCTTGGAGAATGTCCAGGTGGATTTGCAGGCCATCGTGCAAGTCTGACAGGCGATACAGCGATTGATGTTGAACACGAACGCGAATTGCCAATCCGGATGGCTCTCGTCGTACGGATAGCTCATCTCGCGACCCAATTGCCAATTGAAAACGTCGGACATAATGTATCCTTCCTTATTACTCTTAGATCTTATGTGCTCACTGTCTATGAACGTACTGAGACACGTAATGCTCCGCAATTCTGTACAACTTCGTTGATTCTTGTGCGAATTCTATCCTCACCAAGCAGTCGCTTGAGATTGGCGGTGGCGCCATAGAACGGATCGTCGAAGATGCGCATGATCTCGTCGGCATTCATTCCGAGAGAGGCATATTCCTCGACCAGGATGGTCAGCATAAGCTCCGGATCGCCCGGTGCCGACTCAGCCGTCATCCCCATCGGATCGCCGGTCTCGGCCGGACGATTCGCCGGATGCTCATCCTTGAAGAACTGCTCTTCTGCAGTACTCTGGCCAACCGATTCTGTTGCTCGTTCAGACATGCTTAACCTGTAGTTGTCAACTCACCCGCGATATAGCGCTTCATTTCATCATTCTCTTCGCCAACGGTGTGGCCGGTTGTCGCCGGCAGCCACACTCCTTTGCCGCCAAGTCCACCGTCCTCAGCTTTCACGATGCGTACCAACGTCTCTTTCGGCACTGTATTCACGCCGTGGTTATCCACCGCGAAGCCGAACGTGAAGCCTACTGCCCCTGTCTTCTTGTGGAAGAGGGTGTCAGTCTGGTGCATAGGCATCAGCCAGCTCCGGGTGATACTCTGGTGCGATCCGTACCGGTAGTTTGACTGGTAGCCCGTATCTTCGGCCAAAGCCATACCGTCTTCGCGACTTTCGTGTGCCTTGACGGTACGCTCCGTGGCGATCCACCCGGTATGCTTCATTATCGTCATGCTGTAGGGCAGTGAATGGTTCAGCTTGACTCGGACCAGACAGCGAAACGCTTTTGTCAACGGATGGTCCTTGGTAGCACCGACAAACGGTCTGTCCTCTGTGTTTGCATCGACATAGACGTAATCGCCTTCCTTCAGGCCCATCTCTTTCGCTGCCAGCGGATTCATCTGCACCTGCCTGTCACCAACTCCGGGGGAACGTTTATCCTCGCGGTATGGATCCCCATGGTTGCTGCTCCAGATCCAGTGCCAATCAACGGTCGACCAGGATGAATGGGTCGTATGTCTACTTTTAGGTGTAGAACAGAAGAAGCGGTAGCCATCCTTCCAGAGCGGATTGGCTGTCTTCTTCACATCTGCCCAGCTCATCTTGATGTTCCGTACCGTCCTGAGATCCGGATCCATGGCATCCTGTGGAATTCCATAGTCCTTTGGCCTGATATACGGACTGGTCGAGACAATTACATTGGGCAGATAAGGGGTAGCTTCTGTCCCCTCACGATGAACAATCAGGTTCTCACCGTATTCGATGGCCTCGGGAAGATCGCAATAGCCGCAAAGACGCCCGTTATCCGTGTAGAACGGTATGTCATCGTGTACCTGCTCATAGAACGCAACCCTTGGATAGGTGCGGAACAGCATCAATGCCGCGCCCGGCTCACCCCCATACTCGCCCTTTTCAAGCTTGTCGAGCTGGTAAGCTCCCTTATCGCCACGGGTTGTCGTACAGTTATCCAACACACGCTGGATATATACCCTTGATTTCTTCTCCGTAACGAATTTCCAGTAATCGGCAAATCGACGATCCCCCGTGATCTTCGTAAGAGCTCTGCCAACCCCGGCAAAGATCTCGCCATCGTCCCTCGAATCATACAACGGCTTGATCCCGTTCCCGCCCCACACCTGCAGGAAGGGGTTGGAACATGCTCCGCCCAGTTCCAGGTCTTCGAATTCCACCCAGGAATTTGCCGGCAGAATAATGTCGGAATACTCTGCCGAAGCAGTCCATTCCACCTGCTGGTCGACAATCATGTCGATCTTCGGGAAGACATTGACGAGCAGGTTGTAGACCCACTTCGCCTGGTTGATCAGGTTCGCGTTGTTGTACCACATCAACTTGGTGGGGCACGGCATATGCGTGTCGCCGGTGAAGATCTTGCGCCCTTCCGCGGGAGTATCCACAATCAACGGCTTCTCTCCATGCCCCCAGAAGGCAACATCCTCACCATAAGTGTAGTTGTGAATATGATCGTGATGATTGATGCGGGCGTTCTCATCCAGAACGGGGCGGAACGGGTTCTCGTGCGAATAGGTTCCGGCGCCCGGGCCTGTCCAGGGCGAGCCCTGCAATAGAGCGCCCTTGTAATTGCCGGCCCAGGTGAATACACCCGCACCGTGTTTGCCAATGTTCCCCGTCAACATCATCGGCAGGTAGCAGGCCCTGTTATGCAATGTGCCATGGAAGTAATGGTTAGTTCCTTCACCGTGGTGAATGGCGACCGGGTGACCCGCCTTTGTCGTTTCCCATATATCCTTGGCCAATCGCTCAACCAGCGCTGCATTTGCTCCACTGATATCCTCAACCGTTTTAGAGTCGTAATCCTTCAGATGCTCTTTATACATCTCGTAGACGGGCATTACTTCTATCTCTTTTCCGTCTACAGTCTTAACCTTGAACTTTCCGTTCAGCGCCGCGTTCATGTTGGCATTCTTGCCCACATCATCGCGACTGATCGCAACGACCTTCTTCGCTTCGGAATCCCATATGGTGAAATCACCGATCTTTTCGCGCTGATCAGCCTTGAGGTTGTGTCTCGTGAATGAAGGGCCCTTCGAAATATCTTTCTGCTTGTATCCTGCAATCACCTCTTCCGGACGTAAACGGCGAAGATTGTCCGTGCGAACCAACAGAGGGAAGTCCGTGAACCCCTTGACAAACTCCTCATCGATCCAATTATTATCCATCAGGATCTTGGCCAGACATAGAACAACGGCCGTATCAGAGAGCCCCGGTCTCACACCAATCCAGTAATCGGCCTTCGCCGATGGAGCACTGTAGTCAGGTGTAATGACGACGATCTTGCCACCATGCTCGATGATCTCTGTGAGCCAGTGACTATCCGCCATCTTGTTCTCGATAAGGTTCTTGCCAATCTGGATGTTCAGCCTGGAAAAACGCATGTCATTCATGTCGGCATCAGAAGTCTGCAGACCATGGACAAACGGCTGGCCCGGCGCCTGGTCGCCGCGCCAGGTATACTCCGTCCATTCACGACATCCGACAGCATCTTTCTCGCTGGTACCACGAACATGGTGATCCAGTAGCCCGGTCATATTGGCAAACCTGAAAAGCCCGAACTTCCCGATGAGTCCGTGAATAGGAAGACAGGACCCAATCTTCATCGTTCTGGTTCCGGCGCCCTTCCAATGCTTCAGCATGGATTCGTCGTAACCATCCTTCAGTAGCCTGGTTTTGCCCTGATCGCCGCTGTACGTATCGCCAATTGCCATCATACCCTTGGCACTGTAATCCCAGGCTTGCTCCCAGGTAACACGTACGAACGAGTCCGAGCCGCGACTGTCAAATTTGTATTTTGTCCGGAGTGAAGGGTCGTCTGAGAGAGACGGGAAGCCGGCATCTGCCCATTCCTTCCATCCTTTGCGAATGACGGGGCCCTTCAGGCGGTATGGTCCGTAAACCCTTCTTTGGAAGGTATATCCTTTGGGACAGCCGCGCGGATTCCAGTGATCGGTTGCCTTGTTACCGTAAAGATCGCCGACTCGACCGTGGTCGTAATTCTGCTCGGCTCGCACCATCACGCCATTCCTCACAAAGGCACGCATGCGGCACATATGCGTATCATTGGGGGCGCAGATCCATGTAAATGTTCTATCGTAATGATATTGATCCAGGTAGACCTTCTCCCATCCGCGTGTTGGATAGTGGTCGAGAGGATTCTCTATATCCTGAATAGACGTCAGCCCACCAAGAACGTCAACAGGCGATGCCGCGATCACGGAACCGGCACCCAGAAGTTGCAGAAAACTGCGCCGTGGAATGCCCGAATCGCTTTTCTGCGAGTGACCATTGAGGGGCTGTCTTGAATCTCGTGAATTCTTCTTCATATTCATATTCCTTCGATTCCTGGCAACTATTTCTGAATTTCAAGTTTATGCCATATCGTCACAGACTTCTGACCGTTGCGATCTCCCGCGTTTCCATCCCATAAGGCCAACGCAATAGAAATCGTCTCACCCGGAGAAACCATGGCATCACCTTCCAGGTTGCTCACGAAGACCACCGACCATTTGCCATTCTCCCAGTGAGCTTCGCCTTTTATGTTCTGAACTGCGGCAGCGCGCGTAGTAAGCGTGCCGAAACCACCTGCACCGAGGTTCTCAACCGCGGACGGGTGAGCCTTCTGAGAGACGGGGTTCCCCGCATGAGCTGCCGTGTGATATGCGGGACCACCTGGTGCACCGTGGTCATGATGCTCGACCGGCATATTCGGATGGGCGTCACGAAGTGAGCCATGACCCCGCTCCAGATCTTTCTTCCAGGCAGCTTTCCAGTACCAGATCGTTACTTCATCGTCCTTTGAGCCCATGGCAAAGAACGGAGGATTATCACCAGCTGACAATTGGATTGCAGCGCCATCGGTGAATTCCTTCTGACGAAGCATTGAATCGTTACGGGCAGAATCTTCCCAAACCAGCCGTACAGCCAGTTTCTTGCCATCATGAGCCGCCTGAATCTCACAGCCTTCAATACGGTCATGACGCCACCACAGCGGCATGACGGGAACAAACGTTGCTTCATAGTTGTTCCAATCAGGGTGGCTGGGATTCGCATTAACTTCACCAGTGGCCCGCTCGGCGACAAACAATTTCTGCTTCTGAAGCACCCGTTCCTGGGCACCCGGCTTGATGAACTGCTGAGTGTAGTGAACAACTGCCCACAGCTGTTCTTCAGTATATTCTGTTGCAGGCATCGGTGTGCCGGGCATGCCGCGCCTGATTCTCCGGGCCAGGTTAACTCCCTCGCTTCCACCCTTAAAAATACCTTGTGAGAAGTCACGCGAGAAGATCGCACGGCCTTCGCCATTCTTCATATCGGTCTTTTTTCTGCCGCGCCCATCATCATCATGACATTTCGCACAATTTGCCGTGTACAGCTTCTTGCCCAACGCCATCTGTGCCCCTGTAGATTTGATCTCAGGCGCAATCTTAACGACTGGTCCCGGCTCAAACACTTCATTTGCAATTTCAAGCGCTTCTTTGCGGGTCATGCTGTCATCGTCGGCCTTCAAGCGTGTTACTTTGCCCTCGATGGCAAGATGTTTAACCGTTTTGGCAAGCGCCTTCACGTCATTGTCAGAGAAATGCCCCCATGAAGGCATTGACGAACCGGCCATTCCCATCCGAAGCGTATCAACTATGTCAGATTCAGACGGAAGTCCCGATTCAGTAGAGGTAAGACGGAATTTACCACCACTGAAATCCCTTGGTTTGGGCGACAGCAGGTACTCTGCTTCGCCATCACCTAATCCCGTCTCCCCGTGGCAAGACGCGCAGTGCTTGGTATACAACTCCAGACCCCGTGCCAGCTCCGGTCCGAGTGATTTTGCCGACGAAACCGCCGACGGTTTAGATGGACTGATGTTGCTGCAAGAAACAACGAACAACACGGTCACGAGGACCGGACTCCATGCCAGAAGAAGTTTCTTTATCTGCATTTTATCAAAATCTCCTCTAGGTCTCGCCATGTTCGGCAACATGTTATCCGACTGCAAACAGCCATACCAGTATCAATGACGCCGACAATTCATTAGTTCGTAAGCACGGCAGACGTAATGCAAGAACGATGCCAGTTCATCCGTTCAAGTGGAAATCATATCTACTGTCGTTGTAATGTACTGTCATTACGCACCTTCTGTCGATCACGGCAGGAGAGGGCATCAATGTGAATCTACAGTTGAAATGAAAGGACATGACAAATACGACAGGGTCGCCTGACGTTCATGTCAGGTTTCTGTACCCTTATTCGCGCTAATCAGTCGATACAGATGCCGTTCTGTGATTCCGAGAACTTCAGCCGCTTTCTGTCGATTGCCGTTCGTGCGGGCGAGTACTCTCCGGATATGCTGTTCATGGGCGGCTTTCAAAGAAAGTAATTCGCCGCCTGAGTTCTCCCCCGGCGCCAGGTTCAGATGTTCCCGGCTGATTTCGTCGGCTTCGGCCAGCTGCGAACTGAAACAGGCGCGTTCGATTACGTGAGCCAGCTCCCTGACATTACCGGGCCAAGAATAAGCGTGAAGTGCGGTTTCTGCATCTTTGCTGAGCGTTCTGGATTCTCTGCCTCGTTGCGTAAGTCTTTCCAGAAAATGGGCGGCCAGGGGAATGATGTCCTCTATTCTCTCACGCAACGGCGGTATATGCAGGCGAAAGACATTCAATCGATGGTACAGATCTTCCCTGAAGGAACCTTCTTTGACTTTGGTGGCAAGATCCTGGTATGTCGCCGCCAGGATTCTTACATCTACCGCACGTTCCCTGGCTGAACCGACCCTGCGGAACAGGCCCGTCTCAAGTACCCGGAGCAATCGCACCTGTGCGGCGGTATTCATGTCGCCGATTTCGTCCAGCAGGAGAGTACCTCCGTCCGATACCTCAAACATTCCCGGCCTTGTTTCGGAGGCACCCGTGAACGCCCCTTTCTCAGCACCAAAAAGCTCGGCGTCCAGCAGATTGTCGGGAAGCGCCCCGCAGTTCAGTACGGAGTACGCCCTGCTGTGCCTTTGGCTCTTCAGATGGATGAACTCAGCCAGAACACCTTTCCCGGCTCCTGTTTCGCCATCAATCAGGACTGTCATATCTGTTTCTGCAATCTGCTCGGCTTCCGTCATGATCTTTGCCATGGTCGGCGACGCGGCAACGATATCGCTGACCGATCCGGTACGCCGCCGTATTTCTTCACGGTAGACCAGGTTCTGCTTTGCCAACGCAACCTTTTCCATTGCATGCCCGAGCAGCACTGCAAGTTCCTTGAGTCTGACAGGCTTGGTGATGAAGTGATGCGCGCCCAGACGCATGGCTTCGACTGCCGATTCAATTGAGCCTTGCCCGGTTACCATGATGATCTCGACAACGGGATCGATTTCCTTGAGTGCTTTCAGGAGAGAAATCCCGTCCATTCCAGGCATCATGACGTCCACGAGTGCAACATCTACGAACTGTTTCTTCACCTGTTCTATGGCCGACTCTGCTTCTCCAGCATGCAGAATGGTAAGATCTTCGGATTGAAGGTATTCGGCTATGTTCTCCCGGAAATCGGCCTCGTCGTCTACCAACAGAATCGTTCCAGAATGCTTCATAATGTTACACTGCCACGTTGGTATGGTCCGCCACCTCGGCGGGTTCCCCGGTAGCCGACGAGTCATCGGGCAACCAGATCCTGAACAATGATCCTTCTCCTAGCCGACTATCAACAGTCAGCCTCCCGTTCAAAGACTCTATGATCTGGTGAGAAATGTAAAGGCCAAGGCCGCTCCCTTTGCCGACGGGTTTCGTGGTAAAGAACGGATCGAATATCCTTCCGATGTCATCGGGCGAAATGCCCGTACCATCGTCCGCAACGCTCAGCTCTATTCCACCGTCTTTGTTCTCGGCTGACACCGTTACGGTGCCACCGATATCCGTAGCATCCAAAGCGTTCATCAGCAGATTGAGCAGAACCTGTTGGACCTGCAGGGGCCGGCTCCGCGTGAGAAACCACGATGAATCATCGCCCTTTCCCCTATCGTTCGTGAAGTAGTTGCGCTCGATGTGGCGTTGCCTGGCCCTGCTGCTGCCTTCTACTAGTTGAATCGTGTCGTCAAGCAGCACCGGGATATTGATAACCTCCTCACTCTCTTCACCCCTGGAAAACACCAGCAGATTCTGGATAATGTTCTTACAGCGAAACACGTTATCGCCTATCCGCTTCAGATGATTTGCGGTCGAACTCCTTTCTTCATCCGAAGACATACTGCCATCTTCTCTCTCCGCCAGGATTTCGGCCGAACTGGCAACAATGGCGAGCGGATTATTGATTTCGTGCGCTATACCGGCGGCCAATTGCCCTACCGCAGCCATTCTGCCGGTTTGCATGATCTGGATTTCCATCTCCTTAAGATGGCTGATGTCCTGAATCAGAACCAGCACCTGGTTGATTTCACCGCCCGTAGAGAGAAGCGGGGTACAGCTCGTCAGAAAGAAACGCTGAACGCCATTCAGTCGAATGGATCTTTCACGGGTCACAGGAGCATTTGCATCTCGGGCGCTGTTGATCGGACATGATTCGCATCCGGCATCTCCCTGCCACAACAGGCTGCAGCCGGTCTGGTCCAGAATGTCTGCCCCAAACCACTCTTGTGCAATCTCATTTGCCCATACAACTTTGTTCTGCAAGTCTGTTATCAGGAGACCGGCGCCGACATTACGCACTATGTCTTCTGTCTTCGCGCGTTCCTGCGACAGGATCTCACCGGCTTCGAGGATTTCTATCCCGCGCGTACGTAGTTTGTCCATTATTGTAGTTGTGAAGTACGCCGTGCAACAGGCTGTGGCAACGAATGCGCCGAGGAATCCCGACACGTAGGTCCATCCATGCGATCTGAGTTGCTCGCCGACTACCCCGGAGCCGTACAACAGGGGGAAAGAAGCTAACACCGCCGACTTCTCGAGGACAGCCATGCAGCAGAAAAGTGAACAGGCGATCAGTGTTACCAGGTAGGTCTCTCCCTTGTTGAGCAGGATTCCGGCAATAACAATGTGAAACAGGTAGAAAAGGAAAAAGGGATTGTTGATGCCACCGGAAAAGTAGATCATCAGGGTAAGCGAGACCAGGTCAAGAAAGACGTGGACAAATGCCACGCGTATTACGTTCTCCGTCTTGGGTGGATGAGTTGCGAGGAGCGCGTTGTAGCCAAGCATGGTGAAACCTATGAGGATCAGGGCAAGGGTGGAAAACGCGGAAATGATCTGAAAGACAAACCGGCACATGATAGTCACTGCGAACACGCCGGCAATTGCGATCCACCGTAATCGAACGATCCAACTCGTCTGGCTGATGAGCTCTTCTAACTGGGTCTCTGCAACAATGGTCCTGAGCCCAGTTATCCCTGGAGGTGTGCTGGTGGGGCGCCTGTTCAGAATGTACCACGCGACGATCGCTGCAAGTGCAAAAGACGTACCGGTACCACGAACGATGTGCAAGACGTAGATCAGCGACTCGCTTGCACCCTGAAGAAAAGCTCGCTCAATGATCTCGTAAATGCCGAAGATCGCGAACCATGCGAGAAAAGCAATTGAAGATACCCGCGCCCATTTGATCACAATCCGCGCTCCAGTAGCTGGCTGACAGAATTTTCCTTTTCCGGGATGTCGGACGCACATCCCTGATACGCGGCTAAAGGCACACGCTCATCATGAAAAAGCTACCGGAAAGCGGAAGAGGGGTCAAGCCAGGGGCGGCAAACGAGCATTACCGCAGTTATGTGGAGTACGGGATTATGTTGAGTGGGTTCCGTAAGTCTCTGCGGATGAGGAAATCGGGCGAAGAACTACTTAACATAACTGCTGAGGCGCTCGCCACACTTCGTTGAGGAGAGGATTGAACCACCCGCGCTCCCGCGCTAGAGGGCCCGAGGACACGGAGGTTAGATGGGAGGAGGAGACTTGGGTTCCGGGGAAGTTGCATGAATCTGGCGGAATGACCCCCTCTACCTCTCATTCCTTTTCCCAGATTCATGCAACGTTTGCCATGGGGAGGAAGAAGAGAAAGAATGTAGGCTTCTCATTACCGCCTTTGTTCTGACCTCAGTCCTCCGTCCCCACAATCCCTCTCAAGAGGCAAACGCGACATGAATTTGATGATGGTTTTGCCTTTGTTCTGGAAAATGCCTGGCGACATGAAAGTCACAACGAAACCATCGTCAAATTCATGCCGCTCCCGGAAGCAGCGTCTCCTCCTCCCATCTAACCTCCGTGTCCTCGGGCCCTCTAGCGCGGGAGCGCGGGTGGTTACGTTCTCCAATTCTAATCCCCAGATCACATGCTGCTTATTCAATTCCGGCTACTTTGGGCCATCACCATCCGCATTTATGTTGAGTAACTCCGCGACGTCACAGCACATTCACTGGAAGAGGCCAAATCTACTCAACATAATCCCGCACTCCACATAACAGCGGTAATGGCTCGACAGACCGGCGACCGCCCGGCGGCCACTATGCAACGCGGTTGTCCCGTCCAACATCAGTCGAAGGGGAAGCGCCTTCACGGTTTTACTTCGATGTTCTCTAGCTGCTTAATCTGGTTCATGAGAAAGATGTCCAGAATGGGATTGCCACTGCTCGAATCTCCTTCGCCTCTCCCAATGATTGTGGTGGGAACATTTACGTCCTTTAGAGCCTCCGCAATTCCTGTAAGAGTTTCCTTCTGCATCTCGAGTCTCAACTCAAGTGAACCGTCGGCCTCGGCAAGAGCTTTTCGTCCCTCAGCTTCACTGATGGCTGCCTGCTTCTTGCCCTCCGCCTGGGTGATTATGGCATCCTTCTCTAACTCGGCTTTCGCGAGTTCGATTTCAGCTACCTCACGCGCCTTTTCTGCCAGCACCAATGCAACGGTCTTCTCGGATTCTGCATTGATCATCGCTACTTCATCTTCCATTTCTGCCTGGATTGTCGCTTCGAGCTTCTTGTGTTCTTCCTGTGCTTTTGTCTCGGCCAACAGCTTCTCTTCTTCCGCCGCCGCAGTTATCGTCTCCTGCTTCAACTTCTCTGCGGTCAACATGGCTATGTTTCTTTCCTGTTCCAGCAGGCGATGTTCATCCAGCTTGGTCTGAGTCTGGTTATCGTACTCGATATGCTTCAGTGTGAAATTGGCGATTCCGAGTCCGAATTTGCTGCTTATGCCGGGCAACCTTTCTATCTCATTATCGCCAGCGATGCGAGGGGACGTCAGGACCTCGCCATCGACGACTTTCTTGTCGTATGCGATAAGCCCGTTTCGTAGAGCGTCAAAAATGTCTCTTATGAATTGCCCTCTGTTCTTAACACTGTCACCGCTTTCGTAGTTCGCAGCAACAAGCGTTAGAACTGTGTTGACATTGGCCTTTATCAGTCTTTTCAGGACCTCTTCAGTACGAGCAATATTGACGATTAGCCTCATTTGCTCCTCATCAGCAGGAAGAGAATATCGAACATAGGCGTTAACGCTGCCCTGCCCATTGTCCTTGAAGGTCACAACTATGGCATCTTCTATTTTATGAAGACCCTTTTTGTGCTCCTCGAATGTTTTCACAAAACTGACAATCGAGGAGATCTGGAATTTTGTTACCCTTCCGAACGGCCCCTTCCAGTAAATGCCTGGTGATTGGATTATCTTCAATTTACCACTTGGCCACTTCTGCAGTACGTGGTAGTAGCCAGCCACATTGTGGCCAAACAGCGTCCAGCATATCGCCGCGGCAACAATGATACCTGCAGCGCCCTTGAACAGCTTATTGTTACTCTTGAGATCCATTTCTTTGTTCATATTCCCTCCTTGTTGTTCCATTTTTCAATTAAAGACACACCTGAATCCTACATCCGGCAAACACACGTTAGGCCGACATGCACGCCTGGCCGATACTCTCAAATCCTCCCAGTCACTTTTCCATGAACCGCCGCGGATCACTTTCAGGTGGCGGTTGATAGAAGGCGACGGGTCAATCTGCTCGTCTTCCATGTACATTTCATATCCATCAACAGTCCATTCAGCGGCATTGCCAATGACGTCCTGCAAACCATATCCATTTATTGAGTAACGTCCTCCCTTGACTGTTCCTCGCACGTCAGATTCCTTCCACTGCGTAAGGTGCGATTTGAAATCCTTCCCCCACGGGTAATCGATATTCTTGAATCCGCCTCGAGAGGCATACTCCCACTGGGCTTCCGAAGGTAACGCTTTTCCCATCCACTCTGCGTAGGCTCTGGCGGCATACCAACTGATATAGACAATCGGATGTTCCGCCTTCTCCGAAGGAAAAGACAGCCCATCCCAATCGCACAGGTAGTTGAGGTCAGCAAAGTCAAGATCGACACTTTCTTTTCTCCACTCCGGGCATTCCTCAACGAATTCCTGGTATTCCCGGTAAGTGACTTCATCGCGATCCATCAAGAAAGAAGAGAGTTTCACCAGGTGCACAGGTTTTTCATCCAGAGCACCGTGCTCACTTCCCATCCGAAAAGCACCTTGATCGATCGGCATCATATTGGTCGGCGGGGTGAGGGGTGATTCTTCGCGCTTTGACTTGATGTGATTGACCAGAACCCCACCGATCACTAACACCGCAACCAGACCTGCAATGATGGCTTTCTTGAACCGTTTCAGTTTCATATCAACCTGTTCTGCTAACATTGTTCTGTAATGAACTCTATTACCTGTCCTTCTTGTCCTTTTCCTCGCGGATCTCCTGCATCATGTGTTTTAGTTCCAACCTGTGCTTGGCCAGTTCATAGAAGCCATGCCACTGGGTGAAATCCGGAGCCATCATCGATGCGCCCATCCGCGCCCTCCTGCCCTCGTGGTGCCAGAACTCGAAGTACTTGTACTCGATCATTTCATCGAACTTGTCCTTCGTTAAATACTTCTCTGCGTAAAGCGCATCCATACCCTGCTTTATCGGGTCGAAATACTCTTTGTTATAGAGCTCAACAGCTCTATCAAACTGATGGTAGTGGTTGTCAGCCCAACTTCGTGAGTGGCAGGAAAGACAGACTGTTTTCATCGCAGACCTCTTTTCCTCCCAGTTATCGGTTTTTGAAGTCCTGGGACGTTCCAGCTCCCACGAAAGCCGGGAGCTGACATTGTGCGTCGGCGTTAGCTCACCAATGCCTGACATGTGGCAGGTTGCGCATGTAGGTGCACGGTGATGTTTCGTATCCCATGCATCGCTGGAAACATCCAGATTCCATGTGTGACCCTCAGATGCATAGATGACACCATGTTTGGACTCATTGTATATCTCTAGCTGCGGGTGATCCGGACCCATATGGCATGTACCGCATGTTTCCGGCCTTCTTGCTTCTGCAATGGAAAACTTGTGCCTGGTATGACAGGCCGTACAGGAACCTTTGCTGCCGTCAGGATTGATTCGACCAATTCCATTATTCGGCCATGTGTCAGGATCCAGTTTTCCATCTTTAACTTTAACTACTGAACCGTGACACTTCTCACAGCCATTGATTGCAGCGGCTTCGCCCTCAATATGATACGCCAGAACATTATCACCGGCACGATCACCTGAGAGATCCTGAACAAAAGATGACGCTTTGTGATGAAGTGACTGGTTGAATTCAGCTACCTGCCGGGGGTGACAGCGCGAACAGTCTTTCGGGGTGACGAGGGGCGAGATATACACACCCTCATGAGCCATGGCGTCAACGTCTGTTTTCTCGGCTTCATGGCAATCTATACATGTGACTCTTGCCTTGGCATGAAGACTGTTTTCCCAGTCATGAACGATACCGGATGAGGTGCGCGCGTGACATGTCTCGCACTTCTTCGCCTGGATGCGGTCTTTTCTCAACGCTCTGAGGCCGTCTGCATATGCAGAAGTACAGATAACGAGAAACAGAACAGATAATAGCGATGTTTTCATAGGTAGTTTTATTCCTTCATTCATGATTCGTGATCCGTGTGTACTAAATTGCGGTGGCATTCAAGGCATGACTTGGCCTCTCCGTTCAAGAAAGCCCGGTGGCCCATAAACCCGCCTCGCGGCATCCCTGCAGGCAAGAGGTCCTTGTGACATTTCCTGCACGAATCGGGACTGATGTTCTTTACCGCTTTACATTTCCAGGCTTCATGATCGATATCTTCCGGCTTCAGCAGCATATGTCTGAACGTGTCATTCGCTCCCTGTGTGATCTTTGTGTACCATTTACTGAATGTACCTGGAGGAAGGTGGCAGTCAGCACATTCAGCAACCACCCCACTCCTGTTGTTGAAATGTGACGAATTCTTGTATTGCTGATATGGCTGAACCATCTCGTGACAGGAGACACAGAATTCAGTCGTGGACGAGTAATGGTACGACCACTTTGTTGCCCAGTGAGCACCCGTAAGGAACAATGTTGTAGACAACGATACCATTGCTATCTGCTTTTTATGTACGCCCTTGCTGAACATAGAACATCATGCGCTATTTGTTGTGCCATACCTGGAAATCCGGGTACGCTTCGTTCGCGTGCTCGGACAGGTCCAGACCTCTGAGTTCATCCTGTTCGCTGACCCGCAACTTGACTGCGAATGAGATGACTTTGAACACGAAGTATGAGACGAAGAAGGCCCATACGAAGGCGACAACGGATCCGAGAAGCTGTATCAGTATGTTGCGTAGTTGAAACATCTCACCCGACTTGAACATACCAACAGCAACTGTGCCCCAGAACCCGCACACACCATGCACAGATATAGCTCCAACGGGATCGTCTATCCCCCTCTTGTCAAAGAAGATGATCGAATGAACAACAATAACTCCTGCGAAACCTCCAATAACAATGGCCCAGATCGGTTCAACATGCGCGCATCCAGCAGTAATTGCGACCAGCCCTGCCAGCGCTCCGTTCAAAGTTATTCCCGCATCTGCTTTCCCGAATTTGAAACATGCCGTGGTCATGCCGGCAATAGCGCCCCCTGCCCCTGCCAAGGTGGTGTTTATGAGGATCTGCGCAATTGTTTCATTTCCTGAAAGCGTGTTGCCGGCATTGAAACCGTACCAGCCAAACCACAAGATGAGGGTGCCAAGCGCCGCCAGCGGAAGATTATGTCCCGGTATCGGTGCTACCGAGCCATCAGGTCTGAATTTTCCGATTCTGGGACCAAGAACCAACGTACCTGCGAGGCCCGCCCACCCTCCCAAGGCATGGATTACTGTGGATCCGGCAAAGTCTATGAATCCAAGGTTCTCAAGCCAGCCACTACCATCATGTAGCCCTCCCCACACCCAGCTGCCAAAAACCGGATAAATGAAGACGGCCATCGCGGTAGTAAACATCAAGCTTGCCACGAAACTCGTACGCTCAGCCATCGCACCTGAAACAATAGCCGCAACGGAAGAGACAAAGACAAGTTGGTACATCCAGAATGAATAAAGCCACGGATCTTGATTTGCTGCATAACTGTGCAGGAAGAAACCATCTATTCCAAAAAGTCCATTGGTCGCCCCAAACATCAAACCAAACCCAAACGCCCAGAAGGCAACCGAGCTGACAGCAAAGTCCATGACGTTCTTCATGATGGCATTGACAGCATTCTTTCCACGCGTGAAGCCGATTTCCACCATGCTGAAGCCTGCCTTCATGAAGAAAACAAGAATGGCGGCCAGACAGATCCATACGAAGTCCAGGTTTGTCTGCACCTCTTCTGACGTGACAGGTACTCTCGTATAATCCGCATAAGCTGCGCTGCTATACAGGAATAGCGAAGCGATGCCGATTCCGGTCGCCAGCTTTCGTGGGTAACGATTCATCTTCATCCATTATTCCTTCCTACCGGTCAGGGCCATCCCCTGACAAAAAGAGAGCCGGCGTATCGAGACCATCCAGGTCCTTCTCGATATCGCCGGCTTAAGTCCGTGTTTGCTTCGTGCCGTGCTTAAAAGGGTTGTCTTTGCTCTGCTATCTTTTCTTTGGCCTTAATTCACTGCCAATATGTTCCAACACTCTGTCGATCTTCCAAGGTTCTGTACCCCTGCACATCAAGGTCATGGTATGACGCGTTTCGGGGTTTAGATTCTGAAGATACCTCACGAGTTCCTTTTGCCTCCCGGTGAGAGGCCCAATCGACTCGTCATCACTCCCAGCATTCTCCTTACCGGAGTACATGTCACCACCCATGATCTGTCACCACCCATAATTGCTTCGTTGGCATTTCTGATAGCGAAGAGTATTCGCAGAAACTGTGCCACTTGCACTGATTCATCGAAAAGCGCTGTAAACAAGGCCTTTTCCCCGTATCAGCTCGTTTCTCTTGCAGATAAACAACAAGCAGCATAACACAATCCTGTAGCGTGTCTACCCATTAGTTACATTATTGTGACACCAGAAGACCACCCTCGCCATTATGGACCGTGGGGCACTCAAGGATCGGCAATGCTCTGAATAACCTATGGGTGCCTCAGTGATTGGGTTTGTTTTGCATATTACGTTGAGATCGGTGACCCATTTCTGTAAACTGATGATATGAGAGCGAAAAGAGCCGTGTTGGTCTTGGCCTGGTTGATTGTGCCGTTCGTGCTCGCGGGGTGCGTGATGGTGCCCGAACCTAGAGGCGAGAATGTGTCCTTCGTGCCGCTTCTGTCGCCGGTAATGCTGTTCGGCCCAGAACCCTACTACGTTTATGAAGGGTATTACTATGACTGCGTGGATTACAGCTGGTACTATTCGCGCTCATGGAGTGGACATTGGAGAGGCCTGCCCAGAGGACCACTACCCTATAGAGGGACGGCTCAGGGACGGCGCGGCCCTAGACGCCACTAGAGCCACACACCGCTGACTCTTCTCCCGCCCTGCTGGAGAGGTATTCACCCATCGACATTCCCATCCTGTGAAGTACCCCACAGATAGTAGGAGCATTGCCAATCGTGGAGCCCCCCACAGGTCGTTCGACAAGATAAGATCATAGAATGAGGCAATTCATACGGGGTTGATCGTCGTCTCGATCTTCGTCGATCTTCACCGTTGTCCCGATCCTTGTCTTGATCGTCGTCGACAATGATCGGGACGACGATCGAGACAAAGATGGGGAATGACTACGATCGTGACAATGATCAGGATGAAGATGGATTTCAAATGCTTCCAGGCGACGCCTCGGAAGGCACGCCTGAAGCACACGTTAGCACCACGGCTTACAGGTGTGATTTTGGGCTGATTGTACACAAGAAAGACAAGTCCGATTAGGATTACGAGCAGGGCTCCGTGCCCATCTGCTTGCATCCCGCCACTGCGGGACGCGATATCCGCGGTTGAAAGCCCTTGCAGCGTAGAATGCTCACTTGAGCGAATTGTTGCAGGTCCAGGAGGAGTCTGCTAGTTTGATAATAGACGCACGCGCGGGGGGGGGATACGCTACCTATGCAGCACGCAGCAAATGGTAACCCTTCTCGTCTGTTTGGGAGAACCACGGATACAAGCGAGGATGCGGCAATATGAGTATGCTCTGCTTCCAGTGTCAAGAAACCGCCAGGAACTCGGGATGTACGGTGAGGGGCGTATGTGGCAAACCGGAAGTGACTGCTAATCTGCAGGATCTACTGATATTCGTTCTGAAGGGAATATCCATTTATGGCGTTGAAACAAATAAATCTGGACATGTTGATGAATCAATAGGTCTGTTCGTTGCCCAGTCTCTCTTCGCTACAATCACAAACGCCAACTTCGATGACAACCGCATTATCTCCTTGATAGAAGAGGGATTGAGTATTCGAGAGCAACTGAAAGACCAATTGCTATCGACCTCTACTCGCAAAGAGTTCTTTGAGAATCTTCCTGATTGTGCGGTGTGGCATTCAGACAGTATCGCTGACTATCATGAGAAAGCGAAACATGTTGGATTTCTATCCTATGTAGATGAAGATATTCGTGCCTTGAAAGCCCTTATAATTTATGGATGCAAAGGCATTTCCGCCTACGCCGATCACGCGGCAATGTTAGGTTTTGAAGACCGGGGCATCTATGATTTTATCATCGAAGCATTGGCCGCAACCGCTCAAGAGCTATCAGTTGAAGAGCTACGGGGCGTCACAAGAGAAGCCGGGGAATGCGCTGTCAAGACGATGGCACTTTTGGATAAGGCAAACAATGAGAGTTTTGGCCATCCTGAAATAACCAACGTCAGTATTGGAGTTGGCGCAAACCCGGGCATCCTGATCTCAGGGCATGATTTCAGGGACCTGGAAGACCTCCTCAAACAATCTGATGGCACGGGGATTGATATCTATACTCATGGCGAAATGCTTCCCGCACATTACTACCCGTCTCTCAAGAAGTACAAACATCTTGTCGGGAATTATGGGAATGCCTGGTGGCAGCAGGCCACGGAATTTGACTCTTTCAATGGCCCTATTCTGATGACAACAAATTGCATTGTTCCAGTCAAAGATACGTATAGAGAGAGAATCTTCACAACAGGAATGGCTGGGTATCCGGGGGTCAAGCATGTTGCCGACAGGAAAGACGGTGGCATCAAAGATTTTTCTGAGATAATCGAACTCGCAAAGAAATGTTCTCCTCCAAGCGAACTTGAAAAAGGAGAAATCGTTGGTGGCTTTGCACACCATCAAGTGCTGGCCTTGGCGGACAGAATAGTAGAAGCAGTGAAAACAGGAAAGATCAAGCATTTTGTTGTCATGTCAGGTTGTGACGGTAGACATAAGACCAGGAAATACTATACGGAAATCGCAGAAGCCTTGCCTAAAGATACTGTTATTCTGACCTCGGGATGTGCAAAATATCGATATAACAAACTTAACCTGGGTGACATTGAAGGAATCCCAAGAGTCCTTGATGCAGGACAGTGTAATGATTCATACTCTCTCGTGCTCATTGCACAACAACTTGGAAAAGCTCTTGGTGTGACAGATATCAATGATTTGCCGCTCTCTTTCGATATCGCATGGTATGAACAAAAGGCGATAGCGGTACTGTTAGCATTGGTTCATATGGGTGTGAAGAATATCAGACGGGGACCCACGGCACCCGGATTCTTGACACCCAGGATGATGAAAGCCATGACACGAGAATTTGACACAAAACTCATTGGTGAAGTCTCGGGGGACATTGAAGCCATGCTTTCGGGTAATTGATTCCAACAAGGCTCAAGAGAGCAAACGTACATGCCGGTCCGCGTTACAGCAGTGACGGCGGGAAACACGGCAAGGGAGATGCATTATGAATGAATTCTCAGAAGCACAGACTCCTGACTGGGATCTCGCTGTGTGGAAGGAGTCGCTTAGTATCCATGTCGGAACAACCTATGCCTGCCACGACTGCGGCAACCTGGTCATGGTGACAAAGGGAGGTATTGGTGTAATGGACATGACCTGTTGCGGCAAGCAGATGGAACAGTTTGCCGGTCCTCGTTCACCAGATTCAGGAGACAAGGAATGACGCATAACGCCACGCGAGGCACGGTCTACTTCTGCCCAATCTGCGCTGCTGAAATCACCACCCTGGCACCCGAGCATGGTGTTTTTCATCCCCGGTGCTGTAACAAACCTATGGAGCCAAAACAGAAGCTGGTGCGATTTCACATCTGTCCTGTGTGTGGCGCGGAAATTGCCGTTCTGTGCGAAGGGGAAGGTGACTTCCACCCCCGCTGCTGCAACGTGGACATGGAGATGGAAGCCGCATAAACGGCTTGCACTGTGTAGGCATTTCTTGAGCCCTGATTCGGCTGACCTCTCCGACATCGTGATGGCAACTCATTCTACTTGCACCGTGTTGCTCGGGATTGTTATTGTTTTGACTGCAGTAATAGAGGCGCTCAAATGGACTCAAATATCGATTCTTCCTGCAAACCACGACGCAGCCTATGTGCGGCGCGTTCGCGTGAACGCGAACTTGAGCGTCTTCGCGGAATGACCGTGGAGGCCCGGATTGACGCTGCGCTGACAATGAGTTCCAGGTTTTCGTGGCTCAAGCCGGTACCAAGGGAAAGCTAGACCGTGGACGATTCTGACGCAATCCTGCGTGCGGCCGAAGATGTCATTACCATTCTGCAGCGCCATCGAATTGATGCTGTTGTGATCGGAGCCGTGGCTCTCGCGGCCTACCAGTATGTGCGGCAAACCGAAGACGTCGATCTTGGGGTCAACATGGATCTCTCCACGTTGCGAGCTGTGGCAGAATCGCTGCGTGAGTCAGGCTACACGGTTGAGCTTCGCGAACCCGACGGTAGCGATCCGCTTGGCGGTGTGATCGATGTGACGGGGTCTTTCGGGGCGCTGCAGATTGTCAACTATGGCGATAGGTTTCCGGCGGTCATCGAGGACGCCTTGCGTCTCGCTACGCTCGTTGTCCGAGAGGGTAGTCCTCTCAAGGTTGTGCCAATTCCTCAGCTTATAGCGTTGAAGCTATACGCCGGCAGGTACAAATCAAAGGCTGACATCATCGAACTCCTGCTGCGAAACCCAGACTTGGATCTGGACGAGATCCGATCCGTGTGCCACCAGTACCGCCTCGCTGGTATTGATGAGCTCATTGCGGAAGCGAGAGATGCCTAGGTGCCGGCGCATTCCTTCTGTTCATCCGGCAAAACTCACTCAGGTTTAAACACCTGGCACTTGCCCGGACGTTTGCCGCTTCTTAATGATGGCCACGATCGTGATCAGCGCGAACACTGCTGCCCCTGCGCCGCCAAGGACCAGGTAGTTGGGCTTTACCTTTCCCACCTGGAATCTGAATGTCTCGCTTATGGCCTGGTCCCCCTCCCCCAGGGAGATCTGCGCATAATAGATGCCGTCTTCTTCGTAGACCCAACCCACCTTGTGAATGTGGCGGGGGTTGGCGTAAGCCTGGAAAGGGTGATTACCTTCGCTTAGATCCTCACCGTGCTGGTAGACCCGGAAGGTTACGGCATCATCATACGGGTTGCCAGTGGTGGTGTGTTTGACATAGAGGGCGAGATCCAGTGCCTTCTGGGTCGGAATCGGCCAGAACGTGAACTGCAGCGTCCAGGGTCCCGCATCCCGGAACTCTTCGAACAACGGCACCTGCGGATAGTTCTCCTGGTAGCTGTAGTGCGGAATACCACGAATATGATGCGCAGTTGCGACCGACGGCGCCGCCATCAGAACCGCACATATGCAGAGCATGACAAGAGACTGGTTTCGCGGCCGGGGCATCCGCACGTGAAACTGCAGCGCATCATCATTGCATACCTCAATACAACGCCCGCAGTTGTCGCACTCGCCACCGAGTGAACTGTGCGACGGGGCCAGGTCATAGGGACAGGCAACGTCACATGCCCCGCAGGAAGTACAGAGATCCTGATCTTGACGCACACGCAAGCGTCGCGCCGAGCCTAGCCAGGCCAGGAGCCCTCCGCCGGGACAGAGGCACTTGCACCAGAGACGCTCGCACAGGACGAGCTCACACAGCAGCAGGATACCGACAAAGACAAGTTCGCCCGTCATAAGTGTGCCGGACCAGGTATCGCGAACGGCGTCCGAGATGATGCGCGGGGGATAGAACCAGAAAAGGAACGGCACGGAGAACAACAGACAGATAAGCGCACCCGCCACCAGGATGACGTACTTCGGCAGACGCGAAATGTCCAGGTTGAGTAATTGAACGCCATTGCGTTCCAGCCACCGTTTTGCTCCGCACACAGCTTCTCCAAAGAGCCCCATTGGGCATATCCAACTGCAGAACACGCGCCCCAGCAACAATGCACCGCCGACGGGAATCAAAACAGAGAGCAGGAGCGCCGCCGGCAGGGCGCGCGATGTCAGTAGACCGCTGAGTACTGCCAGGGGATCGCTGATCCGAAGCCCTCGAACTTTGAAAGACCACAGACCACCCGAAACGGTCACCGGTCTGCGATCCAGATGAGGTGACGATCCGTTAAGCCGATCGATGACACGGAGCCCACGGTGGGCGTCGATTTCAACCTGTCCACCGTACTGGGATTTGTAGTGCCGATGCAGATTCGATCCGGCAATGGCGAAGAGAAAAAGAAGCACAGCAGCACGCATCGCATGCCGCCACCACGATAGCTTGGGAAGACTCTTCATGACTTCACCGATTGGGGCTTCACGCGAATCGCCTGTGGATAAACAATGCAGGCTTTCTCGCATAGCCCGCAGCCAACACAGAACTCGGGATCGACAACAGGGCGCTCCCAGGTTAATGCCTTCAGGGCCTGTCCCTTGAAAGGGCATGCCTGCACACATGCACCGCAGGCGAAACCGTTATAGGAATTGCAGATATTTTTATCAACAACCGCACAGCCCATCTTCACGTGTGCCTGTATGTCCTCGCCCGTGTCTGTGGGAACGGCTTGTAAGGCTCCGGTTGGGCATACCCGGGTACAGCGCATACACAGAATGCATGCCTTCTCACGTACTCGCAGGTAAGGGGCGCCGATGCCGTTGGCGTACCGATTGAACTGGATGCAAGCGTTAGGACAAACATCGCCACATTGCCGGCACCCGATGCAGCGCGAGAGAAAGGCCTCCTCCGGCAATGCCGCAGGAGGTCTGATCACCGCCTCTCGCCAACTTTCGGCGCGAGCCAGAACCCGTGCGCGACTGCGCACCATCCACCCCGCCACGGCAGTCGATGATACCGTGGAAAGCAGGCCTTCAAGAAGGCGTCGCCTGGTCATCCGATTCATTCAGTCGCCTAACAGTGCGCTCAGATACGCTCGATCCTGGCGGCGAGCTTCTTGAAGTCTACCTGTCCTGAAACGGGATCGTACGCCCGGTGACTGGTTGCATTGACCAGCCACTTGTTCTTCTTCGGGTCGGCGGAATCCGCAACCGACAGGTTCCATGGGCTGAAAACATAGCCACGTGGAACTTCATTACGGGCCGGCCGAACTTTTGAATGGATACCGCCTATGGAAACACGCCCCTGGTAATTACCGCGGCGAGTCACGATGCGCACCATGTCACCATCAGCCACTCCCAATTCCTTGGCGTCCTCCGCATGAATTTCGACGAACTGCTCGGGTACCAGGCGACGTGTCGTCGCCCCGCGGATCGTCTTTGATGCATGAAAATGCTCGTACACAATACCGAGACCGAGCCAGAAGGGATACTTGTCCTTCGGCACCTCGTCCCACTTCTTGCCGCGAAAATCCTCGTCCGGCCATTCCGGTGTCAGGGCGTTGTCACGCGCCTTAACGAGAACGTCCTTGTGATCGGAGGCATAGTAGTTGGGATCGGTACCCATCTTGCGAAGGTCGGAAATGATTTCATCCTTCTCCGTGTAATCCTGCCGGCAACTCTTCATGTGAAGCTTGCCGTCAGGCTTGCGGAAGTTCCCGTAGGGCTTCCCATCCCAGTTCTCCTGGTCCATGTAACGGCGGGGGGTGCCGCCGTTCTTGGCATGCTCGTAGGTAGGCGCCGGCCACTGGATTCCGCGCAGACGACGGATTTGATCGTAGAGGCCGATGCCGTCACGCTCCCGCACCTCGAGCAGCCCGGACATGTCACAGTCCATGCCCTTACTGGCACGCACGATCTCCTCGTATACTTCTTCAGCGTCGTAGAGTTCAGGCCCTTCGGGGTGGAATTTCTTCTTCTTGTAGGGCCACATTTTCTTGACCTCTGCATCGGTCATGCCCAGCGCCTTGGCAATGGTCTTGCCCTTATCGATAGCCAGGTCCAGGTCGGGCAGGCACTTCTCAAAACCGGGAGCGCCCTTCCCAACCCCATCAACAATATTGAAGCGTCGTTCGGACGAGATATCGGTGCCTCCCTGCCATTCTCCCCATGTCAGTGCCGGGAAGATAACGTCACCGTAGAGCAGGTTCGGCGCATGCCGGTAGATATCCTGCACCACAACAAACATTTTCTCCAGGGCCGGCCGGATCAAGGTGTTCAGATCGGGCTGGTGAATATGAGTTGTATAGCAATAGAACATGGCTTTCATGGGGTCCAGACCATTACGGTCCAGCGTTTCCTGGTCCATCAGCGCACGTTCGAACTGGCCAACCATCATGCCAGGATTCTTCCGGCCTGCGACCTCAACCAGCCGTTCTTCCGGACAGTTCCAGGCTTTGGCAATCTGCGAGATTCCCTTCATGTTCAATTTACCACCGCCTGCCAATCCCTGGTTGAACGGCAAACGCCCAGTCAATCCGCCGGTCAGACGTTCGCCCATGGCATTAGGCTGACCGGTCATTGAGAACGGCCCACAGCCTGGGCGGCCGATGTCGCCCGTCAGCGCATGCAGGTTGATGATCGAAATAACATTGTGCTGACCATGTATGTGCTGGTTATAGCCGATACCCCACATCGTCAGGACGCCGCCACGACCACGGCGTTTGCCCTTACGGCTCGCGTCCGCCCACTCGGAGGCCACCTTGCGAATCAGGGCAGGCTCAATCTGCGTGCGATCCACAACCTTCTCCGGAGCGTAGTCTTCCTTGACCATCTTGATGTAATCTTCCCATCCCACGACGTTGGCCTTGAGGAAGTCGTAGTCGATAACGTCTTCGTGCTCGGTGACCAGGCAGTGCCCGATGGCATTCAGGCAGGAGATATCCCCGTTGATCGTGGGGAAGTGATAGGAGTTCTCGGGATTGATGGATTCCAGGGCCTGCACCGAACCGGTGCGGCGCGGGTCCGAGACCAGTGTAGGAATGCCATTCTTCAGCTTGTGGTCCGCCGCTCTCCAGAATATGATGGTATGCGCGGCTCGCGGGTTGTGACCCCAGAAACTGATCATGTCAGCCTGCTCGATGTCATCGTAGCAAAGTGGCGGAGTGTCTGATCCGAACGTGGCAAAATAGGCCGTCACAGCCGATGTCATACAGGTCCTGGCATTGGCTTCGATCGAGTTTGATCCCAGCAGCCCCTTGAGCATCTTGTTCTCAATCCACTGAGTTTCAACCGTGAGCTGACCGGAACCATAGAGCCCGATGGCATTGCCGTTCCATTTCTTGTGAATCGCGGCGATCTTCTCGCCGACAATGTGTTCGGCCTCCTCGTAGGTGACCTCTTCGAAATCGCTCTCTTTGAAGCTACCCTTGGTCTTGGAGACATGCCCGCTGACAGGATCACTCATGTCCTTGCGAATCAGCACCTTGGTGAGACGGTCGATGTACACGGGTTCATCGGCGTTCAGTCCCTTGATGCACTGAATTCCCTTATTGGTGGGATGCTGTTTATCAGGAACGATGCCAAGAATGCGGCCGGATTCGGCCTCATACTTGATAACCGACCCGCAGCCCACGCCGCAATAGGGGCACTGGGCGAGGCATGTCTTGATCCGCTGGGCACCACCAACCGTTTCCGCCAGAATCGTATCCGGGCAGAAGATCATGTCACTCAGTCCCACTGCTGCAGATCCTGCTGCAACACCTTTGATGAAGTTCCTCCGGTTAAGGTTGTATCCTCTCGAGGTCATGGCCTTGTCTCCCTTATCGCTTTGGTCTGTAAGCCCATTCAGGGCAGTGAGTACTATTCCTTTTCGTTCTGCTGCCTGAGATAGCTGATAATATCATTGATCTCGCTACCTGTCATTTCCACAATTCCGCCTCCGCCGCGAATCATGGAACGCATGCTGTCACCGTGTCCCATGGACATGATGGCTTGTAGATACGCATCACTGACGGCATTGAGAAAACCGGAACTGCTGAGCCGCGGCGCAAAGCCATTCTCCTGCCTGGTGCCATGGCATTGGGCACATTGGCGGTCGAACAGTTGATGGCCGTTGCTGGCCGTTCCCTGCACCCTTTTAGCTCTTATCAGATGGGCGTCTTCGGCTGAACGCAGGTAGGCTACAATGGCCCGAATGTCGGCTTCTCCCAACTCTCCGAGCGCATCCTGGCCTGGAGAAAACCCTCTCATCTCAGTGCCGCTTCGGCCATTGGCAATGGTGCCCTCGATGAACCCATCGCTTACCGTGCTGAGGAAGGTGGGACGGCCAATGGCTGGACCGGATTCGCCACCACCAAAATCACCGTGGCATTGCGCGCAGTTGCGCGCAAACATGGATCGTCCAGTTGCGATATCCCCCTGGCTGACCGATTTGCCTATCGTACTGAAGGTCTTCTTCTGGAGCGTGCGCATGTATGTGATCGTATCATCAATATCCTGCGCGGACAGATCCGCCATCCCGTGGGTGCCTGACAGATTAGCACGCATGGGCGTTTCTGTACGACCATAGCTGATCGTTTCACGCAGGAATCGGTCGTCGGACGATTCCAGGAACTGTCTTCCGCCAATTGCCGGGGCAATCAGGCCGATACCCTCGTGACCGTGACATTGGGCACAGACGCGTGCAAAGACGTCCCTGCCGGCGCTCTCGCTACCAACAGCCACTTTTGCGTGCGATCTGACGACACCACTCTCGAAAGATCGTAAATAGGCCATCAAAGCCCCAGCGTCCCGAGTTGAGATGTGCTTCCATGCACCCATGGCCGTTCCACGACGACCGTGCATGATCGCCTGGTACAGGAACTGGTCTGAGGCGAGAGCCTGCAGTTCCGGAGATTTGAGAGACGGACCGAGTCGCCCTTCTGCTTCAAAGCCATGGCAGGCGGCACAGCGACCCCGAAAGATGGCTTGACCCCTTTCGGCTGCACCGGGACGCTTCATCTCTGTCTTGGTCTCAGCCAGCGAAGGGAACTTACTGTTCTCCCGTACAACATAGGCAATGATGTCTTTGACTTCCTTGTCCTTCAGGAAATACCAGGAGGGCATTGCTGTGCCGTTGCGGCCGTTGACTATCGTGGTTTTGAGAAACTCTTCCGATGCATACGATATGAACTGGGGGCTTGAAAGCGTTGGGCCAATCATATCGACCTCGTATTCGCCACCAATTCCGTGACACCCGCCACAGCGGCTCTCGAACCTGATCATCCCAAGATTCGCACGGCCTCTATACGTTTCGTCGATATCCTCTTTTGGAATCGTCTTCCGGCTCAGCACATAACGGCTGACTGTGTCGATTTCTGATTCCGACATTCCTCCCGAACCACCCCATTCCGGCATGACATCACTGCCCGAGGCAGTAACCATGGACTTGATGAATGACAGTTCCGCGACGGAGAGGAACGCCTCACTGGCAAGGGAGGGCCCAACTTTGTTGAGTTCGGGAATCTCCGCACCTTCACCATCCTTTCCGTGACAAGCAGAACAACTCTCATCATAAAGCATGGCGCCGGTTGCCTGCGGAAGATGCTTTTCAAAGTCCTGAATACGGTCCGGGATCTGGCGTTGCTGAAACTCTTCAGGTAGATTGCCAGCGCATAGGCGTCCTCATCGGTGAGATCCTGAATGATCATGCTTGAGTCGTGGGGCTGCGCCTTCGGGTAGCGTACGGCCTCGTACAGATACGCCAGGTTGACGTTTCCTTCAAACTTCCCGAGCAGGGATTCGCGGTACTTCGCGACAGGTGCCTTCACGTGAAACGATGCATCACCGATCGCCGACAGGTCGGGCCCGAGGAAACCACCGACCCCATTCCGCTTGTGGCAGCCGAGGCATCCGCCCTCTGCGAACAGCTTACGGCCGCGCTGCAGCGTCGTGGTCATCGGCAGGCTCTCGATGTGATGGCAGCGCAGACAATTGGCCTGCATCATGTCCCCGTGCAGGCGCGGCTTCTCCCAGAACTTGATGTCGTTGGCATGAGCGTCAGCCTTCCGGGTGGCCCGCCCCTGACCGTCATGGCAAATCGTGCAGCCCATCTTCCGAATATCATGTTTGGCCAGGATGTCGCCGGGATGCGTCTTGATGGGTTGCGCCTGCTCTTTCATGCGTGGATCCTCCACGCCGACATGGCAGGAGACACAACGGTCGGCCTCGCCCAGGTGCGGAAGGAACAACTGGCGACGTCTGACCCGGTACGCCTTGGCGTCCCCAGTCTCCTCGGGAGTTTGGGCCTGCTCGATCAGAGCATTTCGATACTGAACCTGGTACCTTCTGTGTGGTGGCGAAATCGTCTCATGGAAGGCTGCAAACAGCAGCATGCCGATCGTCAGCATGCTCGACAGGAGAAGAGTTTGTCTCATTTCGTTATTGTCCCCAGGCTTAATTTCAATGGGTAGGCCACAGACTGGGCCACCAATAGAAGTCCCAATTGGGACCGCGATGCACTGATGCAAAGTAGGTTAGAATGACAAAGCTCACGAGGAAATGTACAAAAAGTACTGTCATACCATGTCGTGTCGATCGTGTCTTCACAATGACACCGAGCGAGAGCAGAACAAACAGCCCTGTCAACACGGTTCCCGGATTAATGAACGTTATCCAGATCTGGCTGAGGTGCAGCCATCCTATGCTGACATTAATTACCAGCATTCCTATGACAGCGATACATGAGAGAATGGATGTCTTGATCGCCGTGTTCCTGATGCTTGACAGATTAACAGCCATATGAACGTCCGCTCTGCCCCTCCTCGCGGTCAAGGTAGGGAATCAGGATGAGAAACAGAACCGACAACGTGGGCAGCATGATTCCTCCGGCAAAGGCTGAGTACGAGATGACCTCCTGTAGCGCAAGGAAATACCATGGTGCCTTTGCGGGGTTCTCGGGTACGGCCGGGTTGGCCATTTCCTTCAGCGGTGCGTTGAAAACAACTGAGAGAAGCATCAGGGAGACGATGACCAACGACATGATGGCCATCTCCCTGTAAAAGACACTGGGCCAGGTAGAGACCGTCTGTTCCGGTCCGCGATCAACTGCCGGAGTCTTGTCGGGGACCACGCACATGAGACCATAAGTCTTGTCCGGTTTCTGTTGAAAAGCAGTTTCGGCAAGTTCATCGCGGGGCGTCCCCTCAAGTTCATCGTCGGTGATGTCGCTGGGCCGCGAGAGACCGCCGTCCTTTCTGATTCGCCAGACATGCACCACCATGAGTATCATCATCATGATCGGCAGCACAATGCAGTGTCCCCAGTAAAAACGTAACAGTGCCGGCCCACCAACTGACTTCGACCCCAACATAAAATCACGCTGTAGTCCGCCAATGTCAAACTTGTCGGTAATGCCGAGAGCGTCAGTGATTTCCGCCGGACTCGCCGCGATGTTCGACCCAATGGTAATCGCCCAGTAAGCCAGCTGATCCCAGGGAAGACAGTAACCGGTAAAGGCAAGTGCCAGAGTCAACACCAGCAGCAAGACTCCAACAACCCAGTTGAACTGCCTGGGGCCCTTGTATGAATTGGTAAAGAATACGCGGGCCATGTGGAAAAACACCAGCGCCACCATCATGTAGGCACCCCAACGGTGCACATTCCTGAGGTAACGTCCGCCCGGCACCACAGATTGAATGTCCTTTATCGAATTGTAGGCACCCTCCACCGATGGCTGAAAGTAGATCATCAGGACCACGCCTGACACGGCCAGCACCACAAAGACCGACAGCAAGGCTATTCCCAAACCCATGGTAAACAACGGCCTGCAGCTCCATCGATGCGTTCGCACACTGTGAACATGGAGAAAAACACTGCCGAAGACGGATTTTGAGCGTGCCCGACTGCTGTTCGGCACTCCCTGCCGCATCACGCTCTCTGTGAAGTTCTTCGGCAGGGAGAGGAAGTTGCGGCCGAGTTGGCGCAGTCCGGATACCGGCTCCCGCTCTCACGAGTTGCTTGATCTTCTTGATTCTTCATACTTTCAGTTTCTCATTTGGGCCGAGTCGCACGTTCTGATCCACCATCATCTGTCCGCCCGAGACGAGCGAGACCTCGTACCTGTCCAGCGATCGTGGTGCGGGAGGCTTCATCACCATGCCTTCCATTGTGAATTTCGACCCATGGCAGGGACAATCAAACTGCTCACGGCCTTTATCCAGCGTGACCACACAACCCAGGTGCGTACAAACAAGGGAAAGCGCATAGATGCCTTCCTCGTCACTGATGACCACCACTTTTTCCTCCTCAAACACTCTGGCTGTCCCCGGCGGAAAATCCTGGGGTGGTCCAATCTTAAACTGCTTTGATGGATCAGGCATCACCGAAGGGCTGAGCCCTACCAGGGATCCTACGCCAGCCAGACCAACGGCCGTCAGAAAAGCAGAGACACCCGCTTTCCCCAAGAAGTCGCGTCTGCAGCACTTCGGTTCAACGTTCTCGTCATGAGACATCTCTTATCCTCCGTTCCTGAAATGAAAATCTCTCCATTGTGATGGCACCTACAGGACATCGCTCGGCACACAGTCCACAGCGGATGCAACGATCCTCATCCTTGATGATTGCTGAGGAGGTATCCTTACTGTCACCCATCTGATGGCGGTCGAGAACATCCAGAAGATCCTTGTTCTCCATATCCGCAGTACCAAGCGATATGAGCTTCAGGCAGAGCTCGGGGCATACTTCAGAACATCCTCCGCAAAGTATACATTTGCTGCCATCGAAGATCGTGTTCACACCACAATCGAGACAGCGGGACGCTTCGCGACAAGCCGAAGCAGTCTCCATCCGGCTTTCGACCTCACGTGTCATGTCGCGCCGATATCCCGGATCGAGCGTCTGGAGCTCAGCGCGGTCAATGATTTCGTAGCCTCCCTCTCGTTCATAGTCGAGGATCTCAAGGTGGGCTTCGCTATCTTCGAAACTCACGGCGTTGCCCGTCAGATGTTTGAATACGCCGCGGGCCGCCTTCTTTCCCGATGCCACGGCATCGATAACCAGACGCGGTCCGGTCTGGAGATCGCCGGCGATGAAAACACCTTTCGCCGTTGTCATCAGTGTTTCGGGATCATGCCGGGGATATCCCCTCTCATCCAATTCCACGCCGCTGTCCTTCGGGATGAATCCGAGGTCACAGACCTGGCCGATAGCGACCAGGACCGTGTCGCACGCGATGACTTCGGTCCGGTCATGGTCGAAGGTGGGGTTGAAACGCCCGTCATCATCAAAAAGACTCACCACATGGGCAAACTTTACGCCGGTAACCTTGCCATTCTCGTCCCGTAAGACCTCCTGGGGGCCAAGGCTGTTGTGGCGGATCACACCCTCTTCCTCCCCTTCCCTGATATCCACGGGGTCGGCAAGCATCTGTTCACGACTTTCCAGGCAGCACAGATGTACCTCTCCACCGGCCGACTGTTGCGCGGCAACGTGAGAGACATCCTCGTATGCAATATGCGCCGCGGTCGCTTCGTCCTGTGTAACATCGGAACCGGAAGCATCACCCGTGCGGCGCCAGGCGCTCCGGGCTACGTCATAGGATACACTGCCGCCGCCAATGACGACGATGTTTCGGCCAAGGGTCACCGGGCGGTCCAATGCCACGTCTCTGAGGAACTCAATTCCCATCAGAACGCCCGGCCCTTCAATGCCCGGAATAGGCAGCGCCCGACTCTTCTTAGCGCCCACAGAAAGGACAACCGCGTCGTGATTATCAGTCAGTTGTGCCATGGTGAGATCTTTCCCGACCTCGGTATTGCACTTGATCTCGACGCCCAGTGACTCAATGGTGGCCACCTCGGCCCGAATGAGGTCCCGAGGCAGACGATACTCTGGAATCCCCACGTAGAGCATGCCGGCCGCAACCGGTTCCATCTCGTAAATGACAGACTCAATTCCCAACAGGGCGAGATCATGGGCACAGGTCAATCCCGCGGGTCCCGAACCGACCACGGCGACTCTCGGGGCTTTCTTCTCAGACACATCTCCGGGAGAGTCCATGTAGTTGCTCAAGTCGTCAGAGCTCACGCAGGCCTGGTCATGCAGTTTCTTGCGTAGGAAGTGGAAGAAACGATCAGAGGGTATGGCTTCTGCACCGAATTGCGATGTCACGAACCGTTTGAGTGCGCGAATCGAGATGGGGTCATCAATCTGCCCCCTGCGGCAGGACAGTTCACATGGCGCCGCGCAGATGCGGCCACAGACGGATGCCAGCGGATTCGGACCGCGGGCAATAAGGTAGGCCTCCTCAAGATTGCCTGCAGCAATAGCGCGAACGTACCCACGTGCATCGGCATGAACAGGACAAGCAAACTGGCAGGGAATATTCTCCTTCCAGTAGCCCAGATCAGGTATTCATAACTTAAAGCCTTCCACGGCAGTCCTTCTGTCAAACACTGCACCAAAGTGCTCTCGTACCACCCGGCGACCCTCGCCCAAGTGGATACCGTAACAGATGATCACTAATGCTCAAGATGATTTGCAATCCAAGCAAAGAGAGACTGAATTACTCTTGTTTGAAACGCAAGGGAAAAACCCAAAATGGATATTTTCGACGGGAAACAGACTATGCCTTCCGCACTTTACCGACCTTCGTGACCTCAAGGGCGAAGCAGGTTCGCAGACCCCTGCCCCTCTCTCCAGCATTGCGCCATTCGTCACTTGACACTTGCCACTTCACATTTCTACCCACTACAGTACGCGTGTACTACACAGTAGTATAAGCCTGCCACGGTGCGGCATCCCGAAAGGACCTCGATGAAGAAGGCAGCAGAAGCAACCGACGGTGAGCATGGACCACTCACTCCCGTCACGGTGAAGAACGTTCGAGAGATCCTCGGCATAACCCAGACCGAGCTTGCCTCGGCCCTTGGAATTTCCGCAAAGGCCGTCCAGAGCTATGAACAGGGATGGAGAGACACGCCGGACCGGGTAATGATTCAAATCCTGGTCCTGTTGGCTATGTACCGCAGAAAGACAATGAAAGACGTCCCGTGCTGGGAAATCCGCCATTGCAGCGAAGACCAGCGCAGCGTGTGTCCCAGCTTCACCATATGCCAGGGTCTGTTCTGCTGGTTACTGGGATCGAGGGTATGCAAACCAGAGGAACCCGCCGAATCCAAAACGCTGGCCTGCAGCAACTGCAGCGTAGCACAGCGACTTCTCAAGGGGGAGGAGTAGGCGCTCCCGCGGGGTAGCACAGGGAATTGACCGGCACCGATCGATGCATCTGGCGGCAAACCCACCCCGCCCTACGGGCACCCCTCCAATGGAGGGGATCTGGGAGTTTGGCATTTATGGCTGATAGGTGACTCGTCACTGGGCAAACTTGGGCGTTGGATGTTGAGCGTTGGACGTTGGGCGTTGATCCCCGATCCCCTCCTTGGAGGGGTGCCCGTAGGGCGGGGTGGGTTCTTTGGCGTAACCAACTCGAAATCGCGTTTCACTCCCCAAACGCTCCAGCCATCGCCTCTCCAAAAACTCTTTCACCCTCACGCCCCTGTGCCCCCTCATTCCCCACACGGCAAAGATCGACAATCGTATCTGGAAACTGGAATCTCTCCAGGTAACGCTCAAAGGTAGTCCTGGAATCCGCGACAATTCGCTCGTCCTCATTCTCAAACCGGTTGTAGATCAGCCCCAGGAGCGGAACGCTTCGGGAGCGCAGCAACTCCATAGACATAAGTGTGTGGTTGATACTTCCCAGCCTCGATGATGTCACCAGGATCGTGGGATATTTGCGCTCTGCAAGGTAGTCGAGCACGGTGACCGAATCGTTGAGCGGTACATGCAAACCGCCAACTCCTTCGATGAGCAGGTTATCGTAGATTCTTGCAAGTGATTCTGTTGCTTCGGTGATTCGGGCTGGTTCGATTTCCTGTCCCGACAATCGCGCGGCGAGATGCGGCGATGCAGGAACGGGGAAAATATAGGGACAGGTCAGGCCTGAAACATCCTCCGGCACCAGGGGAATCTCCATGAGTTTCCTGTGCACCACGATGTCTTCCGCCGGCTTCTGTGACCCAGTCTGCACGATCTTCTGTGTTATGACGGACTGGTTCTGATCCGCCAAGTATTTCGCCCAGAGACCGACCGCCACCGTTTTACCGATGCCGGTATCGATTCCCGTAACAAATCGAATCATGATCCCTCCAGACCGTGCCGCCTGAACACAACGTATACCGGGTGATAAGTAAGACTCACCCCGGCCCCGCGAGTTGTTCCCGAGCCGCACTCCTCAGTCTCCTTCCCCTGTAGGACAGGTGTCCTCACCTGTCCCGTATGCACAGGTACGTCCGTCTTACAAGAAGAGCCAGAGGGCACAGTGAACCGTGCATGGTATTCCTCCGAGAAAGAACGCAGATCACCCGGTGTCCATGCCCGGCGGGCCAGGGAATTGACCCCTGTCTGTTTAAGGTGACGCAGAACATCAACAGCCGAATCGAATTCCACAACCGCCGGCTCGTCCTCGACGCAGAGGATCTCGCCCCGATCCGGCATGAGCGACGCGTAAGTCGACGATTCGACGTAGTTCAGGGACAGGCCCGTGAGCTCACTTACCTCGCGAAGGTTCTCGGGACCAAATGTGGAGAAAGCCAGGACCCCACCGCGCGAAAGCTTCTGAACCAGGTGCTCAAAAAGATCCGCAAACGATGTCGCCCATTGAATGGCCGCATTTGACACGATCAGGTCCTGTTCCCCGGGAAAGTCAACATGCTCCATGTCGCCGTGCAAGAAACTGTAATGCTTCAGCGGCAGCTTTCCGACGGCTTTGTAAAGATCTTCCGCCAGCGGCACGATGTCGTTCGCAACCCAGTTGTCAATTGACACGTGTTTAAGCAATTCGGGTGCGAGGGATGCCGTGCCGCATCCGATCTCTAGAACATTTCCGTAGGAACGTTCTGGACAGTACCGCAGCAAGAGATCAACGAGCCGTTCGGCCATCCTGGGCTGGATGATCCCGGCGTTGCCGGCCTGCCGGAAACACTTCCTGAAGCGATCCCGGACAAGGCGCTTATCGAGTTGATGTACCTGTGCCAATTAGATCCTCCCAGGATGCATAATCGTAAAATGGAAAATGTGGACCGGGAATGTTCCCTGTCGGCACTCCGAGTTTCTGCCAGCAGCGCAACTGATTCCCGGCCGGCACAATCCGGTCATGCGTACTTATCAACGCCCGGTGAAACACCGACTGATCGCATGGTGATACGTTTCGAAGTACTGACAGTTCGAGACCCAGTTCTTGAATTGTCCGACGCGGTACATTCTCAAGGAATTGCTCCAACAGTGAAGGCTGCTTGCACATCCTGCGGTAAAAGCGCAGTAAGCTCTCTTCGGATAATGCTTTGATAGTGGAGTCGAACAGGGAGACCGGTATGCCGTATCGGTCGTCCACGGGACAGGGGGTACCGTTGACGGCCAATGAACAACAGGGTTCAAGGGACTGCTGTCGGCACACCCGCTCCGCGACGGGTACGCCCAGCGACCAGGCCACCAGGCTGACATGATCGTAATCGCCGCATGATTCTGCTGCAAACGCAGGGAACTCATCTTCACAGTAGTTGTAGAACATCAGCACATCGGATTCTTTCGCGGCAATACGTTCGAAAAGACGCGGGTCCATTCCCCAGCCGGCGAAGAACAGTATGAGTTTCGACGCCCCTTTATGGATAAGCCATTCTGCCTTCATAGTATTCTCAGAAACCCCATCCTTTAAGCGGGGTCAAGACCCCTTGGTTACTCCGATGCCTATGAACGGGAGGGACGCCGGCCTCGGCGTCCGCGGGCAGCGAGGCCGCTGCCCCTCCCAGAGAAGAAAGCCATTCTGCTTTCATTGCGAATCCTCCCCCGCCAGCACCGGAAACATCCCCGACAGGTCTTCCCAGTTCATATTGGACGACAACGAGAATCTCAGTCGCGCGGTGCCCGGCGGTACCGTGGGCGGCCGTATTGCGAATACAAGAAAGCCCTTGTCGCGTAAACGTTGCGCAAGGTCAACGGCCTTCTGATTCTCACCAACTATGACCGGTACAATCTGGCTGTCACCGGCAGTGGCTAGACCCATCTCGCCGAGCCTGGTCCGGAAACGTTCCGCCAGGCTGCTCACCCGGTCACGCCGCTCGCCGTCACGGCACATGTTCTCGATTATCCATTGATTCCAGCGGACGATTATCGGAGGTAGCCCCGTGGTAAAAATCAAGGAACGGGACGTGTTGACGAGGTACTCCTTAATCAACGGCCGGCAGACAACGAACGCCCCCATGCCTCCCACGGACTTGCCGAACGTTCCTATGAGAATGTCTACATCGGGGAGAACTCCCTGCTCTTCGGCAACTCCGAGACCGCGCGCCCCCCTGGTGCCGACGGCATGCGCTTCATCAACGTACAGGGTAAGATCAAACTCCTCTTTGAGCTTTACCAGCGCGGAAAGGTCGGCCACGTCGCCGTCCATGCTGAAAACCGACTCGGTGACGACAAAGACTTTCTTGTACCTATTCCTCTTCGCCTCGAGGATCTTTTTCAGATGTGCCATGTCCAGGTGCCTGTAACGTTGCCTTTCGGCAACGGCCAGACGGGTTCCGTCAAGAACGCTGGCGTGCACAAGTTTATCCAGCAGGATCAGATCGTCTCGGTCCGCCAGGGACGACAAAACGCCAATGTTGGCATGGTAGCCACTGCTGAAAATGAGCGCTGGCTGCCCGTACAGGTTTTCCAGTAGAGCTTCCAACTGCCTGTAGGCGGAATGATTGCCGCTAAGCAGCCTGGAGGCCGAACTGCCGAGGCCATATTCGTCGAGGAGATTATCATCGCTTCTCTGGTCATGAAACGTTTTCACCAACTCACGGTCCGATGCATACCCCATGTAGTCGTTGGAGGAGAGGTTCAGCATGCGCCGTCCTTCGTAATCAATCCACTTTCCCGAACGGCTACCCATCTCCTTGAGCGAACGGAGACGGCCATCCGCCTCGACGGCAGCCAACTCCTTTGCCTGTTTTGTGTCAACTAGGCCGTTCATAGCATTCTCCAACACCCCTTCCTTTGTGCAAAGCAAAGCCTTCGGCTATTCCATTGCTCTCCCACGGGAGGGACGCCGGCCTCGGCGTCCGCGGGCAGCGGGGCCGCTGCCCCTCCCATCGCACCTCCATTGGGCGCTAGTTTCAATGCCCCGCCCGCTGAACGGGGTTGTCTACAATATCAACCTGCCGCCTCCCTGAGCGTATCGACCATACCGGTGATCAGGGCCTTCAGTTCACGGGGCTCAATAATAAACGGTGGCATCGTGTAGACAAGACGCCCGAAGGGCCTGAGCCATATGCCTCGGTCCACAAAGCGTTGTTGAAGATCAGCGACGTCAACGGGATCGACCATTTCCACTACCCCAATTGCCCCGAGCACACGAACATCGTGAACGGTTCGCATATCCCGGCATTCCAGGAGGCCGTCCCGGAGCGCCTTTTCAATCTTACTCACACGTGTTTCCCAGGGCGAAGAAAGCAGCAAGCGAATACTCTCCGCCGCAACGGCACATGCAAGAGGGTTTGCCATGAAGGTAGGGCCGTGCATGAACGGCTGATCGCCGAGTGCCTCCGCTATAGCGTCGGTTGCCAGCGTTGCTCCCAGTGTCATGTATCCACCCGTGAGAGCCTTCCCCACGCACATAATGTCAGGCGCCACTCCGGCATGTTCGCAGGCAAACATCTTACCGGTACGCCCAAAACCTGTGGCAATCTCATCCAGCACCAGAAGGACGTTTTGTTCGTTGCATAGCTGCCGTACGTGCTTCAGGTACTCAGGCGAGTAGAAGCGCATACCACCGGCCCCCTGGACAATGGGTTCAAGGATTACGGCGGCGATGCTTTCGCTGTGCTGCCGGAGGAGAGTCGAAAACTGTTCGATGCAGGATTCATCCCAAGGATCACCGAACTTGCACGCAGGGGCTTCCGCGAAGAAGTTCCTGGGAAGCGACCCTTCGAACAACGAATGCATTCCCGTAACCGGATCACAGACCGACATTGCATGAAAAGTGTCTCCATGATAGCCGGAGCGTACTGTCAGAAACTTGTGCCGCTCCGGCCGCCCCACTGCCTGTTGATACTGCATAGCCATCTTCATGGCTACTTCCACGGCCACGGATCCGGAATCAGCCAGAAATACTTTGTTCAGGGATGGTGGGGTCAGTTCAATCAGAAGCTTACCCAGCTCAACCGCGGGTTCATGCGTTATGCCACCGAACATCACGTGCGACATTCTGTTGAGCTGCCCGACAACAGCCTCGTTCAGTCGCGGCTGATTGTACCCGTGAATCGCGGCCCACCATGAAGACATACCATCGATGAGTTCCCTGCCGTCCGCGAGCTTCAACATGACGCCCTCGGCGGATTCAACCACGTACGCGGGCAGAGGATTCGCCATCGAGGTATAAGGGTGCCAGAGATGCTCGACATCAAATTGGCGAATATCAGTTGCGTTCATGGTTATCGACGTTGAAAGATGTAGCTCCCCTTCAGGGAGCAATCAGTGCTTATCCCATTTTACCCAGGGCGTTGCCCTGGGCTATCATGTTGCACGCCTTCAGCGTGTCCTACGAAGCAGGCTGAAGGCCTGCAACATCATAGCCGGGGGTGCAACCCCTGGAAAAACGATACCCAAAGATACAGTAAGCTCCCTGTAGGGGAGCTACATGAGCATTCCAATCTAACCAAACCCCTCCAAATCCTTAAGAAACACTTCGTCCTGTTCCGTGTCCCTTCCTCTCGTCGTGAGATAACCGCCGGTAAGCAAACCATTCGCACCGGCCAGCATCAGGAGTCCCTGGAAGTCATTCATTCTTGTTTCCCGGCCGGCAGCAAACTTGATTGTTTTGTACGGATTTATCAGGCGGAACAGGGCAAACGTTCTGGCGATTTCAGCCGCCGAAAGGTTCGATTGCGTCTGCAATGCGGTACCCTTTATCGGGATCAACACGTTCAAGGGAATAACGTCCACGTCCAGCTCTTTCAGGGCGTAGGCCATCTCGATACGATCGGCCATGGTTTCGCCAAGCCCCATTATGCCGCCGCAGCAAACTCCCACACCTCTCTTCTTGAGCAAGCGCACGGTCTCCATACGCTCTTCGACCCTGTGCGTTCTGGAAACGAGCTCGGCGTAGCGTGAAGGATTGGTCTGTATGTTGATGTTGTAATGCGCAATGTCCCGGCTTGCCAGTGCCGTGGCGGTCTCCTCGCTCAATATGCCCAGCGATGCGCATACGTTCATTTCGGGGAACTGATCATGGATAGTATCAATACCATCCAGAATGCGTTGGAAAGTGCTGTCGATCTCTTTGAAACCGAAACCACTGGTCACAATACCGAAACTGCTCACGCCGGATTCATGCGTTGCCCTGGCCCGTTCGATTATCTCGTCCTTGCCCACGAGCGGATAGACATCCACGGCCGCTTCGTGGTGTGCAGACTGGGCACAGAAACGACAGTCCTCGCTGCACTGCCCGGACTGGGCATTCATTATAGTGCAGGCATGGGTTTCCGGCGCATACTTCGCGCGAACCTTATTAGCAAGGGAGACAAGATCCAAAATGTCTTCACCGTCCAACCCGGACAGTTTCTCAACCAGTTCCCTGTCCAGTTGTTCATCGTCCAGAATCGCGTATGCCCTTTGAATATGCTCGTTGATTCCACTCATTTTCTTCATCCCGCCCGCGGTCTAACCAGGGTTACTTCGCCTGAATACACCGTGCGCTTCTTCCTTCCCTCTTTCAGTACAAGTCCGCCGTCAGCCGACATACCTGCGACGACACCCTCAATACGCTTACCAAACGTCTTAACCCTGACCTTCTTCCCGGTCAGCACCGAACGTTCCTCCAGCTCCGGCAGAAAGCTGCCCAGTCCGTCCTTCAACCAGCGCCGGTATCCCTTCTCAAGGCTGTTGAGGATCTCCCCCATTACACGAGGGCGTGACAGAACGTCTCCGGTTTCCATACGCAGAGATGTGGCCCGTCTGCGAAGATCAGCTGGAACCTGCTTTCTTGTAAGATTCACGTTGAGACCTATACCCAGGATCACCTTGTGTATCACGTCGGTTTCTGCCTGCATCTCACACAATATGCCTGCAAGCTTCAGGCCTCCCACCAGGACATCGTTGGGCCACTTGACACCCGCATCGACTGTCGGAGCCACGGCATTCATCGCGCGCACAACGGCCCAGGCGGCCACAAGCGCAAGTTCAGGGATCTCGCTCGGACTCTTTGGCGGCTGAAGTAATACAGAGAAGTAGAGGTTCACGCCGGCCGGAGAGTGCCATGTCCGTTGCATACGCCCTCGCCCACCGGTCTGCCTGTCGGCCACCACAACCATTCCGTCATGGCACTTCGACACAGCCAGGTTTCCGAGGAACGAATTCGTGGAAGGCATCTCTTTCTCGAAAACGTAATGCCTGCCGATAGTTGAGGTCTTCAGATACCGGCTCACCTCGATCTCGATCGGCAGATCGGTACTGGATACAAGCCTGTGCCCGAGACGAGGGACCGACTCGATTTCATACCCCAGTTTCCGAAGTTCCCGAACATGCTTGGATATAGCCGCACGGGAAACACCAAAATCTTCACACAGCCGCTGGCCGGACACCACCCCGCCGGCATCCCGCAACGCACTCAATATCTCTTCCCTGACCTTGTTCACTCCCGGCTCCCAAATGTAAACCATGCTATCCTGCAAGGTTTACATATGGCAATCAAAAACCGGAACCGGTCATTGAGAGCGTTCTGCGCTGCGCGCGCAGAACGCAGTGGCTAGGGGTTAGGCGCTAGGCGTTAGCGGGAAAGGTCCTCCGTC
>JASLPY010000110.1 GCA_030744755.1 Kiritimatiellia bacterium
AGTCTACAACAATGACCTCATTCGTAAAGCTATTTATTGCGCGTATTAATCAATCACTACACTAGCGCCTAACCCCTAGCCACTGCGTTCTGCGCGCGCAGCGCAGAACGCTCATGCCGTATCTGCTTGATAGTAAACAGAATCAGCGCATAATACCTTCTCAAAGGGAAGGTTACATGGTGCAGTGCCGTGACGACGAGTTAATCTCTCAACACTTAGCAGGAGGTGTATTATGGCTGAGGAAACCGCGGGCACCAAGGACAGCGAAACGCAGGAGGCATCCCCTCCGGTTGAATCGAAGCAGGACGAGGCAGGATCTGACGTCAGCGCAGAGGTCAAAACTGGGGTGACATCGATTATTGAGATTGCCAAGAAGGTAATCCTGGATCCAGTCGGCTTCTTCAAAGAGATGCCAAAGACCGGCGGCCTGGCAGACCCCCTGGTTTTCGTTGCGGCCGTGGGAGTTGTCTCGGGCGGACTCACTGTCATCCTGGCACTATTCAAGCTTGGCACCCTGGCCTGGATAATACTCATGCCCATTGCCGCGGTAATTGGCAGTTTCATCGGCGGCGCGATCATGTTCGTCATCTGGAAGCTCATGGGTTCGGAGCAGGACTTCGAAGCGGCTTATCGGTGTACTGCCTATTCATTCGCAATACACCCCATCGTGGTCGTTCTGGGACTCATCCCGTATGTCGGGATGTCCATAGGTCTTCTATGGGGGCTCTACCTGGTGGTTGTCGTCAGCGTCGAAGTTCACAGCATTAAGGCCAAGACGGCTTGGATAGTCTTTGGAATCCTGACCGCAATAAGCATCATTACGAATATCCGCGCCGAACGCTTCAGGAGGAAGATAGAAGACCGCCTGCCGAACTTTACGACGAACACCGGGAGCTCTTCGGAGGATATGACACCCGAAGAAGCCGGACGTGCTGTCGGCGAGTTCTTTCGCGGCATGCAGGAAGCCGCCGAAAAGAAGGAATCCGAGTAGCCGGTCAGGTTGTGGGCTCGTTGCGTTTTCTTCGGAGGATTGCGGAGGGTGGTAAATCGTTACCCTCTAACAGAACTTCTACCACAGTGCCGCAATGGGCCTGTTGTGTGGACTGGCCGTCTGGTTTTGTGATGGAGGTTATGCGAAGCCATCCACCCTCCATTCTCGGCCCAATCCATTCTATCTCTTCATCGACGCGGAAGGGGTTCTTCACATCCATCAAGTATGCCTCTCCGCGCCGCCCCAGTGACATGGCTACAAAGTCGTGCGTGCTCACCGGGCGGTTATGTGTCTGCAGGTCCTCGGCGGGCCCCGTCTTGTAGCCGAAGGCGAAGCCCTCGCTGTAAGGCCTGTGACTTACGGCCTCCAGTTCTTCCAGCCAATCGGGTGTTACCTCGAATTCTCCGGGAGCCCGGGTGTAATCATCCAGCGCCTTACGGTAGACCCGCGTGACGTTTGCAACGTAGTACTCGCTTTTCATGCGCCCTTCGATCTTGAGCGAACGAATCCCGCTATCCACCAGTAAAGGAAGGCGGCGCAGAAGGGAGAGATCGGACGAGCCCATGAACAGCGTCTCCCGTCCTGTCTCAAACACAGGCATGGCTTCGCCGGGCCTCTTTTCTTCAACAAGTTGCCATTCCCACCGGCAGCTGTGCTTGCACTCGCCTTTCGATCCGCTCTTACCGCACAGATGAGCAGAGAGAAGGCAACGCCCCGATATTGCCATGCACATCGCGCCATGGACGAACATCTCGACCTCCATATTGCTCCGCTGCGCAATCAGTCCTGCATCGGCAATTGTGCATTCCCTCGCAAGAACTATGCGGCTTGCCCCCGCCTCTAGCCAGAATTCCGCGGCGGCCGAATTTGCCGTGCTCATCTGGGTTGATATGTGAATATCCACTTCCGGCCGCAGTCCCCTGGCGAGGGCAAATGCACCCGGGTCGGATACCAGGAGGGCATCAAAGGGGATGTCGCCTGTGCCCTTAAGCCAGCCTTCAAGGGAAGAAAGATCGTTCTGAAACATCAGGGTGTTGATACAAACATAGATTCGTTTACCGGCAGCATGCGTTGCCTCGACCGCTTGAACGAGGTCCGGCATGTCGAGAGCCGCGTAGTCCGGACGCATTGAGAGTCCGGGCGCACCGACATACAGGGCATCGGCGCCGTACTCCAGTGCAACCTGGACCTTGCGAAGGCTCCCCCCGGGAACCAGCAGTTCTGGTATCGCTGAATTCATTGACTGAAGCCTATCCCGTTACCGCGAGAGGTGAAAGAGAATGTTTCCTACACCCCCCTACTGGGACGGCGGATTCAGAAGGGTCCTGTACCTGCGCTTTATGGGTAGAAGCGTCACAATGCACAGCAGGAGGTTAAGTACCGGAACAACCAGGAGGAAGCTGTTCTCATCTGCCCTGCTCTCGAACAGAACGCCGAAATAGCCAAGAGGGCTGCATGCAGCGATGTCTCTGTTCGAGAACACGCCGGCCAGGATCAGCGGCAGGATGATATGCAGCAGGGCTATAAACGACAGCAATATGTGCACTTTGGGGCTGACAGGGCGGCAGGTCAAATAGAGTTCAAAGAGCAACGAGTAGAACAGTGAGAACGCCGCCAGGGTAAGAATCCAAATCAGGGCCAGGGCCGGAGGTATTCCGCATACTATCCCGCAAGGGATGCCTACAAGCAGGCAAAGCCCGATAAGCACGAATGGCACGCGAAGATTCGATCGTTTAAACACGAACTGGCACAATCCGGTTGAGTGGCCGGATTCACGGGCCGCATCTTCAATGTACGAGTTGAAAGGACGAAATGCCGCCATCGCCACCAATCCCGATATGGCAAGCGAAACCGCCCAAAACGAAATGCATACTTCATGCGCATCACCCTCAAAATGGGGGGCAAACAGCCCCAACAGCAGGACCAACATCACGCATACGAACCCAGTGACTCCGCCCACAGTGAAAAGTGGCGCATTCTCGAATCGAAACTGGCGGCAGACGCCCTTGAACAGCCACGCGCCGAAGTACAGGGCAAAACAACCAAGAAGCAGCAGTCCGCGTGTCTCCCATATGAAGAAGGGGATGGTAAAACGCTGGATACCGCCCGTATCGAGAAGGGCGGCAACTATACTTATGAAGGGGCCAATGGCAAAGAAACCAAAGAACACAATCACGAGTGCTGATGACGAACGGTGACGCGTTGCCTGTCGCTGTTGAGTTGTTGCCAGGAGTGCAACCAGGTTGAAAAAGAGACTGAAGGTAACGATCAGAAATATCAGCTCAAGAACCGAACCGGGAGAAATCGAGGCTGCCAGCGCACAGGGAACAATGAATACGAAGGTAATGATCCCCAGCAGGTGTGCAACCAGGTTCTTGCCGATCAGGATGCCTACTGCCTTTTTCCATGGAGGCAATGGCAGAAGTTTGAAAAAATCGTACGACTTGTCACGAATTTCGTCGCGAATCGCAGAACCAACGTTAACAGACGCCCATATCCAGAGAATCAGAATTTGAAACGTTGCGAACTGTGTAAACAACGAGCTGCTGAATCCGTCAAGGTCCAACCCGCGGTGTTCCATGAACGCTGAAAAGGTAATCAGCAGCATCAGGATGGCCACCGTTGCATAAATTCCGACGTAAATCCAGAACTGGCGCGGCCGCATCAGGCTGTACCGAAAACGTTCGATAAGCGGATTGTTAAACATCTCCGGCCACCCCCGAAGAAATCTGCACAAAAAGGTCTTCGAGACTCATCTTCTCTGCAACAAACGCAACGATATCGACACCGGACTCAACGAGCAGTCGGTTGAGACGCGCCACGGCAGCCGGATCTTCCGGCGCCGAGACAATGAGATCATGGCCATCAGAGGAAGACAGGGAGTATCCTTCCGCCTGCTCAACTATGCGCGCGGCGTTGTCAGGGTCCTGGAGCACCGAAATCCGGACCCGGTTTTCGCCCGCAACACGTCGCTGGACCCCCTCCACGTCACCGAAAAGCTCCATTCTTCCGTTGTTCATGATGGCTATGTGCGAGCAGAAGCCGGAGAGCTCTGTGAGGATATGGGACGATATCACAACCGTGCGGCCCTCTTCGCTTAGTTTCGTAAGAACCCGGCGAAGGCCGATTCGGGCTTTGGGATCCAGTCCAGACGCAGGTTCATCGAGGAGGAACAGATCCGGTTCATGGACAATCAGGGAAGCAACGCCCAGCCGTTGCACCATGCCTCGAGAGAGGTGGCGGATAAGGCTGTCCCGCTTGTCCTGCAATTCAACGTAATCCAGGGCTGTATCGGTCCTGGATGCCGCCTCCGAGTGGTCGACTCCATAAGCGCGGGCAAAGAAAGTCAGGCATTCTCTCAGGGTGAGGTCGTTGTACAGATTGAAAAAATCCGGAAGAAACCCGATGCGCTTGCGGATATTCAAGTAATCCTGCTGAAGATCCCACCCGAAGATTGAGGCGCTCCCGGATGTCGGGCCCAGGAGAGTTCCCAACATGCGCAGAAGCGTTGTCTTTCCCGCGCCATTGGGCCCGATCAGACCAACGACCTGTCCAGGTTCAATACTAATACTAACGTCACGAACAGCGACCAGCGGGCCGTAGTCTTTTCGCAACGATTCGGTATGGAGTACGGTCTCCATCGACTGCCTCCTTCTGCTCCTTGAACGAGAATCATGACGACATGGGCGAGTCTGGTCAAGTCACTAAAGACCACGAGGGTAACCCCTTCAGCCTTGTGTCCGTGCTCTCCGGGCACTATATTCTGAACGCACCCGATGCTTCTTCTTTGGACTTTTTACGAGAAAGTGGGGCACATGATGGCATATAGGTTGGTACTTCTGGCCACTTGCATTCTTGTTCTGACGGGCAGTTCCGTTATAGCCGACGATCCTGTTCCGGTGGGAAAAGTGGTCATGAACAGGGATATCTATGTTTCCGACTCCGTCAGAGGAGAGCTACCCAGGGTAAGAAGGGGACAGGTGCTCCCTTGCCTCGGAGAGACCGGCGGTGGGTATCTTGTCGTCTGCCGTGATTCGGCCAACAAGCCGCGGGCAGCGTTTATTCCCTACCGCACGGAGTGGGGACACGCAACGGCGAAGTCGTCAAAGCATGACGAAACCATGAAGCCCAACACTATTGCTGTGCAGGTGTCGATGGCGCTCAAACCCGGCGCAATACCGCTTCTGCAAGGGAATGAATTCCCGGTTGTTGAAGCGGGGAAGAAGAAGTACATGATCCGATTTGTGTTCGCGGGCCTGTCGCGGGATGTATCGATTCTTGCCGGGGATGCCTCGTTCGAACCGGCTCCGGCAACCACCGAGCCCCCACCCCCCCCGCCCCGCGAAGTGACTCTTGAGAAGGAGATAGGGGCGGCTGAAGCCATGCAGAAAGAACTCCTGGAGAAGTTGACTGAAGCAGAGGAGAAGCGAGAGAACCTGGGCAATCTTCTCCAAAGGCTTCGTTTCATCGAGATTGACAACGCCCAACTTGTTGCCGAGGTCGCCCGTTCCACAGAAGCTTATAGGGAACTGCTCGAATGGACCCCGGATGACGACGGCGTGATGAATCGACTGAAGGGCGAATTGAAGAAGCTCATAGAACGGCAGGCGGGACTGTCAGCGCGTATCAAAAAGGCCCAGTTGGAAGCAGAGCCCCTCCAACTTGTTTTCGCACAGCTGAGAGTGGCAGAAAACGAGGCGGAGACGCTTAAAGTGGAGGTAGCCAAGGAAGAGGCCGTGGCTGCGGGTCTTCGCGCCAACGCTGATAATGAAATTGTGAAACAGGGCAAGGATCGAATAAAGGTGCTTCTTGAGGAAGCCGCGGACAAGAACGCACATCTGACGAAAGCGATTGTGCGCATGGAATCCGGGAGGCAAGACGTTATCCAGCTGATTGCAATGTTGAAGGCCGTGAACGAGGAGAATACCGCCTTGGAGGCACAGGTGAAGGCGTTGGCCGAGGAACTGGCTAAGCTTCGCAGAAGGTTGGCGCCACCGGAACCACCCGAAGAGCCGGAAGAGGAACCACCTGCGGAAGCAAAGGATGCCAGGAGACGGGAAAAGGAAACCGCCCTTGAGAAGATCAGGAGAAAAAGGGAGCTTAGAGCGGAGCTAGAGAAACAGCCGGTACGGGCCAAGAAGACCGTGACAGAAACAGAGAAAGCACCCGCCCCGACAGCCGAGAAGAAACCTGCTCCTGCAGTTAAGAAGGTGCGCGTGCCCACACCTGCGAAGAAACCCGTGACAACAACGGAAAAGGTGCCTGCGCCGGTAGCCGTGGAGAAGCCCGCACCGGCAGTGAAGAAAGAAGCTGTCCCGACACCCGCGAAGAAGGTTGTGCCCGCAGTGGAGAACGTGCCTGAGCCGGCACCGGTTAAGAAAGCTGCAACAGCAAAGGAAGAAGTGGCTGCGCCCGTAACGGTGAAGAAGCCTGCAGCGGCAGTGAAGAAAGTGGCCGCGCCTGCACCTGCGAAAAAAGTTGTGCCTGCACCACCAAAGATGCCTTTGCCGACACTGGAGAAAGCGCCTCCGCCGCCACCCGAACCGGAAGCCCCCTGAACGATGGGGTCTTCCTGGCGTCAACTAGTCCAGGTGATTCCGGTTTGTCTTTTTGAATCAACAGGAGCAAGAACTCATGAGTACCCGTCCCCGCGTTGTAGTAGACTGTAACTGCCACACCGGTGAGAATCCGATGTGGCACCCGATGGAGAAGCGCCTCTACTGGCTGGACATTCCGGCCGGGAGAATCTGGAGATATGACCCAGCTACGGGTGAGACCGACCACTTCGATCAAGGCTGTGCCATTGGCGGCTTCACGATGCAGCCCGACGGTGCCCTTTTGCTCTTCATGGCCCGTGGTGCCGTGAAGGTATGGCGGGAAGACACTTTGGAGACCGTTATCGAAGAGCTTCCCGACGAGGTCAATAATCGGTTCAATGACGTGATTGCCGATCCCGAGGGCCGCGTCTACTGCGGGACAATGACCACTCCTGAGCGCCCCGCTCGCCTCTACCGGCTGGATACGGACGGCTCAATAACCCAGTTGCTCGACGGGATAGGGACTTCCAACGGTATGGGTTTCACGCGGGATGGAAGGCAGTTCTATTACACTGACACCCGGGCCTACCAGATCTATATCTTCGATTACGATCGCGCCACCGGAGACATCACAAACCAGCGCACCTTCGTCAAAGTAGAAGATGGCAGGGGAAGGCCGGACGGGATGACGGTGGATGTGGAAGGGTGCATCTGGGGTGCACGATGGGATGGTTTCGGCATCGCCAGATACGCGCCCGACGGGTCGGAGATCGCCTGGTATGATATGCCGGCAAGAAACGTATCCAGCTTGACTTTCGGCGGTGAGGATTACACGGACATCTACATAACCACCGCTGCCGCCGACAAACCTGAAGAGAACGGAAGAGATGCCGGTTCACTTTTCCACATGAACTGTGGAGTCAGGGGTGTTCCCGAGTTCGTCTCGAGATGCCGGCTCTAAAGCAAAACCCACCCCGTATCTCCCGCGCTTGAGACTGCGCAGGCAAGGGGTGGGCAGCTGTTTAATAACCAGTTTAGCCTGGTGGTTATCTCTATTTCTTCTTTGTGCAGCAGTCCTTCTTGCAGTCTGCCGGGCAGGCCTTTTTCTCTGCACAGCAGTCCTTCTTGCAGTCTGCCGGGCAGGCTTTCTTCTTCGCGCAACACGCTTTCGCACAAGCCGCAGCACATGCCTTCTTCTTGGCTCGCGCGCCGCAGGAACTGCATGACCCGCATTTGGCAAACGCAGGTACCGCCAAGCTTACGCCCAGTGTCAGTATCATCAGTGCTACAAATACTCTTGATTTCCTCATCGTTCATCCTCCGCGTTATTGTTGCTCTCCATAATAGTAAGCAATGACGGTGCCATGTATAAAAAGAAATCGCAATCATTAAATCAGACAACAATTTTCCCAGTAACGACGTGTTCGGGGCCGAATTCTCATTCCTTTGTGTCTCAACGCGCAGCCATGAAGAGACAGACGCCCAACCTACAGAGACACGAAAGCCCATGAATTGAAACCATGCCGAGGTGGGCGGTACCTCTTATGCACAAGTGATCGGTGTAGAATGTAGGACGATCATCAACCCGTCCTACATTGCACCGTGTTCTCCAGGTCGTCATGCGTTATCAGAACGGGATTTCGTCGCCTCCTTCGTCGGATGGACCACTTTCCTCCGCTTGGATTTCCTGCTTTTCTCCCGACTTGGGGCGCCCCAGGAACTGTACCCTGTCGGCGCGGACCAGCAGTTTGCTCCTACGTTGGCCTTCATCGGTTTCCCATTGATCGTACTGCAGGCGTCCTTCCACCAATACGGGGGCACCCTTGCTCAAGTACTGGCTACAGGTTTCGGCCTGCCTGCCCCACGTTACTATATCGACGAAGCAGGTCTTTTCTACGCGTTCGCCCTCTTTGTTCCGGTACGATTCGGAAGAGGCCAGACCGATATCGGCCACTGCCATTCCTGAAGGAACGTGCCGCAGGTTTGGGTCTCTTGTCAGGTTCCCCATCAATACTACCCTGTTGAATCCTCTCATCTCTCACCTCCCTTGTTTCCTGCCGTTCTGGGCTTTCCCATCCTCTTTCGGCAGGGGTTCGGGCCCACAGGGGCCAATTGCTGCTATATAGAGGTAAAGAAGGGAGGACAGGCGGATTCCAAAAAAAGTTGTTTCTTTTCTGTTTCGAAGGCCAGCTGCCCAAATCGAGATATGTCTGAATTCTCTCCCTCCGTCGCCGAGGCTTTGGAGGCCAAGCGGATTCAGCTACGGGAAAGTAACGTAAGTAGCTGGATTCGTTAGAATTCAGACATCCCGCCTCAAGACGGTTGATTCGGGTAATACGCCGTTGAAAGCAAAACCGTACATTGCGTCGCTAGACGTGCCTAGTTCAGCGGGTGCAAAACGAGTGTCCGTCCGGCAAGATCCGTTATGCAGAAGCCTTCCCGCAGATGGTCTGCCTTCATCGCCGCGCGGCAGTCTTCGATGGTGCATACTTCGCCGCCTGGGGTCTCTATGCGGCAGGCGTCGAGTTCGGCGCATGGTTCATCTTCGGCGGTCTGCACCCGGAACCGGCAAGTCCGGTCCTCGTCGTCGAAGGAAACAACGATCACCGCATCCGAGTTGTCCACGGAGAACCTCTTTGCCACGGCATAGACAGCCCCTTCTTCCGCCGCGATTCGCATTTCCCTTCGATCCCGGGGCTCCTCCAGCCATGGAAGGTAGGTAAGGGAAAGACCCCTTGGCAGATTGCAGGTTTCTGACAGGACGGCGTCCCAGAATGCATCTTCGCGGTTAATATAGATCTGTCGCGGATCTGCCGGATGGGAAAGCGGAGGTCCGATTCTAAGACCAAGGCCCTCGGGCAAGCCCGTCCCCTTCTTCAGGTTCCGATGAACGGCGATGGCTTCCGACAACTCCAAAGAGGTCATATCATCAACCAACCAGGTAGACCTCAGTACATCCGCAGGCAGTGCGCGGGCGTTCCACAGGCACAGTACGCGTACGGCGGCACATTCCCGCCCCGTCGACAGTTCCCCCGGGGTTGCGGGAATGGCAAAACGGCCGTAAGGAGCGACGAGGAAACAGTTATCGTGCTCAGATTGGAGCACGGCGACATAAACGGGTCTCGATCTCAATGCAGTTGAGACGGGCGGAAACAAGCGAATCTGACCGGCCGCCGGTATGACATCAACGGGAGCTGTCCCAGCCCACCCCTCCTTCTCGCGGGTCGCCGCGTCGATAGCATAGAGTTCAAGATAAAGGGCCCACTCGTTCAGCCAGGCCACGAGCTGTGCCTCCTGGTGTTTCGTCGGGGGATCTCTACGTATGTTCTTCAGTTTGCTCATGTTTCGATATCTTTTCGCGATTCTCGCGACTTCCGTAGTTTCAACATGGCCACAGCCGGTTTCATATCTATTCTGCTACCTTAAAGAGTCTTGCGCAGGACTTTTCCAATTTTGCCCAGGCCACGACCTTTTCTTTTACAATCTGAACAGTCATCAGCGTCAGGGTCTTGACCGATTCTGAGTCCTCTTTCACATATTTGTGTTGAATGTGCGACGCTATACGCGTTATCGCGTCCCTGTATGAATTTGAGAGGGAACTTTTGCGGCAGCCGGTGATCTCGGCGACAACGTGATGGGCGAGAGAAATGCCCATGCTTCTGCAAAAGACGGCGATCTTTTCTCTTCTTTTCATGTCGTCAAATGCATCACCTGCGTGACCGCCTGCCAGCTCCGAATATTCGCGCATCTCAACCTTACTGGTTGGATCAATCTCACCTGGAAGAAGGTCAGCCATAGTCATTGGCCGGGCGAAATCGTCGTTCAAGGGTCTGCTTAGAGACATCGTTCTTGGAGGCGATATTTCCTTCCTCATGAACTCGCGGACGACATCGCGAACAATAAGGCTTGCTCCGGATTCCAGTGCCTGTATCGCCCCTTCTTCATCTTCATTGGCCCGGGAAAGCAACCAGTTCTTATACGCTTTGCCCCTGCGAGTGGTTTTGAGTTCCAGGTGGCTTTCAAAAAGATGCCATGCCTGGCGATCTTCCACGGAAATCACCGCCGGGTTTCTCAGGTTGGTGCGATGCAGGTACTTCGCAACATAGTATCGAAAGCGGGCATGTGCGAATTGACGCAGGACATGTCGTGTGCAGGGAGAACACAGCGCCAGCGCGCACTGCCGTTTCCATTCAAACCAATTTTGTATCTGCGCTTTCGCCATCGGGTTGCAGATAACCGGGTTGCCTGATTTACTTCTTCTGTTCCGGCTGCGAGCCCGGCCACACAGTTTCCTGGCGGCTCAGCTGCTCCGGCCTTCGCATGCTCTCTCTCCGTTTCCGGAGTAGACGAAGAACAATCAGGCCACCGATGATGACGAGACTTACTGCAACAGAGACGTACTGGTTTATCTGGCTGAGCCAGCTGAAGATCTTCTCGTAAGCATAGACCCAGCAAATAACGGCACTGACACTGCCAAGAATAACGGTCACCAGGGTCACCCATGTCCTCAGTCCAAGGAGAAACCCTAGCACAGACCCCGTGATAATTCCAGTCATCCAGAACGGAAACCATACAAAAAGAAATATGCCCAGAATCTTGTAGCGTCGCATTCGTCCGGCGCCCTTGCGTGCCGATTCAAAGACCGGTTTCATATGCTTCTGAAAAAACCGTGCTTCAAAGAAATTCTGGTATGAGAAGATCAAGAGAGGATAAAGAATAACCATGGCCGTGACGTCTATATAGGTTGCAAGGCCCGCCGTGGAAAGCTTAGAGAGGCCAAGGTTCGTTCCGTGCATGATCGCGGCAGCCCGTCCGGCGACCAGGTGCGTCAGTCCCATGGTCAGCATTGCGAACCATTTAGAGCTGTTGATTCCCCAGAGAAAGGCAACGCCTTCAATCCATATGATAAGCATGCAACAGCCAACCACGAAAATCCGGCCTTCTTCAGACTGGAGAAATCGCGCCCTTGCATCCCTATCTAAACCATTTTTGTTCATCTCTTTCGCATCGTAGCGCGTGTGCAGGTGAAAAGCTACACCACATACATAGAGGATTCTCCAGGACGAGCGAAACTCCCGCTTTTTTTCACTGTCACAGAGTATCGGGCCATGCTAAACTTACGGCACTTTTTGGGTGCTGAGTGGCAAAGAGGACATAAGAAACATGAAACTTAAGAAGAGCCTTGGATTTCTGGACGTATTCGCGATCTCTTCCGGCGCAATGATAAGTTCCGGACTGTTCCTGTTGCCGGGAATCATAGCCGCGAAAGTTGGCCCGTCTGCGGTGTTGGTTTACGTGCTGTCGGGCATCCTGTTCCTGCCGTCGCTACTGTCAAAAGCCGAACTGTCAACGGCCATGCCACGTGCCGGCGGGACGTACTTCTTCATAACCCGGAGCCTCGGGAGCATGTTCGGGACGATTGACGGCCTCGGCGGGTGGCTTGCGCTGATATTCAAGACCAGCATCGCGCTTGTCGGATTAGGGGCATACCTTTCCATGTACGTGGGGATTCCCATGCCGGTGATAGCATCGGTCGGGTGCGTGTTCTTCCTCTTCGTCAACATGCAAGGGGGTAGACATTCGGGAACGCTCCAGGTCGCGATGGTTGCCGGCCTTATTGGTATCCTGATGTACTTCATAATCAAGGGCATTCCGCGTGTCGATATGGGCAACTTCACACCATTTGCTCCAAAAGGCATGGAATCGATTCTTCCTGCTACAGGAATGGTATTCGTAAGTTACATTGGACTGACCAAGGTGGCCAGCGTGGCCGAGGAAGTGAGGAATCCGGAACGGAACATACCCTATGGGATGATGGCGGCCCTTTTCAGCGTGATGGTCATTTATGCCCTGGGTGTATGGGTGACCGTTGGCGTGTTACCGGCCGAAGAGCTGCATGTGAGCCTGACCCCCCTGGCGGATGCGGGACGGAAGATTATTGGCCCGGTAGGGACGTTGCTGCTGTGCTCTGCAGCAATACTTGCTTTCGCAACCACGGCGAATGCCGGACTGATGGCTGCAAGCCGCTACCTGCTTGCCATGGGGCGTGACCGCGTCATTCCTCATAATTTCGCGCGTCTCTCCAAAACGAAGATGCCAAGGAATGCACTCTACCTAACATCTGCACTTGTTCTCCTTATAGTCCTGGTCGTGGATATCGAGGGAATCGCGAAACTGGCCAGCACCTTTCAGCTTCTTGCATTTGCGTTGATCAATATAGGGGTGATCGTCATGCGCGAAAGTGGGATAGAAAGCTATGATCCGGGGTTCAAGAGCCCGCTCTATCCATATATGCAGATTGCGGGAGTTACCGTCTCGGTCGTACTTATTCCGGAAATGGGCCTGATGTCCAGTCTCTTCGCCATGGGCCTGGTGGGCGTTGGTGTGGTCTGGTACAATCTATATGTCCGGCATCGAATCCCCCGCGTGGGCGCAGTTGCCAAGGTTGCCGAACGAATAGCCGAATCCCTGCTGCACAGGGATGCCCAGGCGTTGGGGTTAGAGCACGAGTTGCGCGAGATTCTCAAGGAGAAGGGCCTCAGGCGCGGCGACCCGTTTGTTCAGATGGTGCGCAAGGCCGAGTTCATCGAAATCGGGGACCGCGCCGATTGTGAGGACGTCCTGCGACATGGCGCCACTATTATTGCGGAGCGAGCGAATATCTCCAGCGACTTGATCCTGGGCGGGTTGCTTCAAAGAAGCCGCCTTGGTGAAACCCCTGCCGAAGCGGGCATCGCGCTGCCGCACCTGCTGATGGATGAAGTCGAGGATTTCCACCTGGTGATCGCCCGCAGCATCCACGGGATAGATTTCCCCATGGCCAACCAGGCTATCCACGCCGTCTTCATCCTTCTGGGCAACCGGAAAGATCCATCGCAGCACTTGCGGTTTCTTGCGGAAATAGCCCGGCGCGCAGAGATACCCCGCTTCATAGACCGATGGGTAGATGCTGATTCGGAAGAAGAACTTCGAGAGCTCCTTCTGAGCGCACCCGATGATATTGCCGAGATGTAAGGAAGCCGGAGCTTCCACCTTCGGCCTACTCAATCGTGATGGTCGTGATGGTTATATCCTGGCGCGGTCTGTCATTCATGCCGGTATCGGTGTTGCCTATCTTCTCCACAACGTCCATTCCCTCCGTGACTTTGCCAAATACGGCGTGCTTGCCGTCCAGCCATGTCGTGGGAAGCAGCGTGATGAAGAACTGTGAACCACCCGTGTTGGGCCCCGCATTTGCCATCGAGAGAACACCTGCGCTGTCATGCTTTAGCTCGGGATGAAACTCATCGGGAATCACGTAGCCGGGACCTCCCATGCCGTTCCCGTCAGGGCAACCGCCCTGGATCATAAAGTTCTCGATGACTCTGTGAAATATCAGCCCGTCATAATACTTGCTTTCAACCAGCTTTATAAAATTGGCCGTGGTCTGCGGCGCCTTGTCTTCGAACATCTCAATCTTGAGTTCGCCCTCTGACGTGTTAAAAACGGCTGTCCTGTTGCTCATGTTGCTCTCCTGTTGGTTTTCAAGAATCAAGCCGGATCATACACAACGCTTTCTGCCACTGCAACATGAGAGCTTCTAGTAGTCCATCCCAGAAGTTCTGCTTCGATTTCCGGCAATTCAGAATCATGAATTAGCCGCTTGCATTAAACCC
>JASLPY010000111.1 GCA_030744755.1 Kiritimatiellia bacterium
TGCTGTGGGGTAAACAAAATGTCGTACCCCCGTTTCACCCTGCCCCCGTTGATCTGTTTCACAACGCAGATGGCTCGCGGTTTTTGGGGTCTGTATATGGTCGGCTCTTGTATTTTGCAGCGCGTTTCATTTCAACTATGCCTTTTTGCAGTGTCAGTCGTTTGATATTCTGCAATCTGTTTTCTCACTTCGGAGACTCACGCAAGGGAGAATGATGAAAAGCAAAACGTGCGTACTTGTCATGCTGGCGGTCTTTGCCGGTTCTTCCCTCCTGATTACCGCAACGGAATCACATCCCAAACTCCTGGCATCCAACCGGGATGGCAGGGCGGTAATCATCGAAAACGGCAAGATCGTGCAATCCTTCAAGGTGCCGGGTATCTGTCATGACGCATGGGCGCTGAAAGATGGATCCGTGATTGCGTGCGGCAAGGACAACGGAGTTGCAAAGTACAAGGCGGATGGGACACAGGTGTTCATGTTTCGTCCTCCGGCCCAAAAGGGAACCAGCACGGAGATTCATACCTGTATGCCACTGGCAGATGGCCGCACGTTGGTTGCGGTTAATGGCACCGCTAAGGCAGGCGGCAAATCAAGCGTTGCCGCTAAGTTCTACGAGCTCGATCCCGACGGAAAAGTGACGAAGGAGTACAAGATTCCCGGCCTGGAATCCACTAATGCGCACATGCAGATCCGATGTGTGCGCAGAAGACTGAACGGCGAATACCTGGTTACAGCCAGCATGGAGAGCAAAATCATCATTCTCAACCCCGATGCCAGCCTGAAAAGGATCATCGATCTGAAAGCCGTAATCCCCAAGACACTCACGGCAAATAAGATCCACGGTATTTGCGCGCTCAACAACGGCAATATGCTGATTGGACTGGGATATGGAAATGCTGTCGTTGAGCTGAATGCCAATGATGAAGTTGTATGGCAACTGACTCCCAAAGATGTGCCGGAGCTGGGGATGAAGTACGCTGCCGGTGTCCAGAGGCTGCCGAACGGAAATACCGTGATCGCTGCCAGCAGGAGCAAATACACGCTGTTCGAAGTGACTCCTGACAAAAAGACAGTATGGAAACTCCCGGCGAACCTCGGTGGCGCCATGTCGACTGTCCAGGTTCTATCCGTGCCATACGACGAGGCGAAATTCAACTCGCAGAAATAGGATTGCCAGTTTGGATTATTCACTACGAAAAACGCAAAAACACGCGAAACAATTGGATCATGATAGGGAAGTGAAATGAAGAAACTCACAGTCGTTACAGTCGTGGCAGTCTTGATGCTTGCCTCGTTTGCCATTGGCGCGAAGAAGAAGGGACAGAAAGGAGGACAGTACAAGAAGAACAATCGCGAACTGATAACCAGGCTCACCGCCGGCAACTTGGCCGAGGTGAAGAAGAGTTCCGAAGATTACATCAAGAAAAACCCCGATGACCTGGAATATCGGTTTATCCTGGCAATCTGCCATGCGCAGAATGGCGACATCCCGAACGCTATGGCAATGGTTAAGGAGTCAGTCGACAAGGGACTTCCTTTTGCGCGTTACCTCGCAGGGCCGCACGATCTCCTGAAACCGTTGACATCGAGCGCCGAATTCAAAGCACTTGCGGCGGACAAAGATGTTGAACTCGTACATGGACCCCTCGTCGGCTCGGTCACTGACAAAGGCGCCAGTTTCTGGGTCCGGACGTTCAGCGAGGTGCCTGTCGAAGTCAGCATCTCCCGTGGTAAGGATGCAGAGCCTGTCGCTACCGCCAAATCAAGAACTGAAGAAGCTCGGGATTACACATCGGTCCTGTCAGTCGACGGCCTTAAACCAGCAATCGAATACCGTTACAACCTGATCATAAATGGTAAGCGGCAGAAGGAGTGGTACAAGTTCAGGACCATGCCTGTTTTCAAGAAGCCCGCCAGGTTCGTTCTCGCCTTCGGCGGCGGAGCCGGGTACACCCCGTGGAACGAGCGGATGTGGAGCACGATCAAGTTACATGAACCTATCGCCCTTATGCTGCTGGGGGATTGTGTATACATCGACACTCCGAAGGTTCAGAACGCCCAGAAATACTGCTATTACCGTCGCCAGAGCCGCCCGGAGTTCAGGGCGTTGACCGCGTCGACTTCAGTGTCAGCCATATGGGACGATCATGATTTCGTTACCAACGATGCGGAAGGTGGACCTGAGATCGATTCGCCCGACTGGAAGATCCCTGTGTGGAAGACATTCCGAAACAACTGGAACAACCCGGCATACGGGGGTGGAGAGAAGCAACCTGGATGCTGGTTCAAGCAGTCCATTGCGGATGTTGATTTCTTCTTCCTCGATGGCCGCTACTACCGCCACCGTGAGGGGAAGACCATGCTCGGACCCGTCCAGAAGGAATGGCTGTTTGAACAGCTCAAGAACTCGAAAGCCACGTTCAAGGTCATCTGTTCGAACGTCCCGATCACCAAGGGGGTTAAGCCGGGCAGCAAGGATACATGGGACGGCTTTCCCGAAGAACGCGAGGAGATCTACAAGTTTCTTTCCGACAACCGGATAGACGGAGTTTTTGTGATTGCGGCCGACCGTCACCGGTCCGACGCCTGGAAAAATGATCGGCCGGGCGCGTACCCTGTGTACGAGTTCCAAAGCTCGCGACTGACGAACGCACACACCCACGGTATTATCAAGGGCTGCCTGTTCGGCTACAACGAGCTATGCTCTTTCGGCCGCCTCACGTTCGACACAACCAAGCCCGATCCAGAAGTGACCTACGACGTGATCAATATAGACAACGAGCTCGTTGAGTCTCTCACGCTGAAGAAGAGCCAACTGACATCAGAATAGCGAATTCTACCGTGCGCGACCCTTGCATTGTCGCCCCTGGTCAGGCACATTTTTAACAGGAAATGCGCGTTTAAGTAGTTATGCCCCTTTTCGGGTGTTCTGGTGTTTTCTAAACTCATATGACATTCAAGATAACGATGGAGAAGCCATGAAAAGATCGAAGATGACCCGGAGGAAGTTCCTTGCGAATTCGGCTGTAGCGATTTCTGCACCAATGGTGGTGCCGTCTTCAGTGCTCGGCAAGGGAGATAGTACGGCTCCAAGTGAACGGATTGTCATGGGGGGAATCGCTATTGGTGGCAGGGGGCGTGGTGATCTCGGGTGGCTGCTGAGGCAGAAAGATGTCCAGTTTGTAACCGTATGTGACGTGCAGAAGAGGAATCGTCTGAACGCCAAGGGAATGGTTGACCGCACTAACGGCAACAAGGATTGCGTTGCGTACAGGGATTTCAGGGAACTCCTTGCGGAGCGCACGGATCTGGACGCCGTTCTCATGGCGCCGGGAGACCGCTGGCACGCCCCAATGTCAGTATTGGCCATGCAGGCCGGGCTTGATGTGTACAGCGAGAAGCCCGGAAGCATGACGGTTGCCGAGGGTCAAGCAGTAGTAAGGGCGGCCAATCGATATGCCCGTGTCTTTCAGACCGGGACACAGCGAATGAGCGAGGCGAAGTTTGTCTTTGCCACCGAGCTTGCGCGAAAGGGTTTTCTGGGTAAACTTCACACCGTGCGCGCCCACCTCTGGCCGAGAGTTAAGGATGTTACGTACAATAAGCGTCTGGCTCCACAGCCTGAACCTCCGAAGGAAGAAGTGGACTGGGACCTGTGGCTGGGGCCTGTTCCGTGGCGTCCCTATAACAAATCGTATCTCGGTGGTTGCGGGGCATGGGGTATCTATTCGGACTTCGGAGCAGGAGTGGCCGGATGGGGCAGTCACACTTTCGTGCAGTGTCAAGCCGCGCTTGCTCCTGAATGCCCCACACCGGTCAAATATGTATACCCCGGCAACAGCTCAGGAGACGGGATGGCTGTGACGTTTGCAAATGGCGTGAAACTGATCCTGAGCTTCGGCGGTTGGCGCGGGAGCTGTGGTGTGAAGTTTGAGGGGAGCGAGGGATGGACATCAGTTGCGGACGGGTACGCCAGGCCTGATGTCTCCTCACCTGCCTTGCTCGGCGAATCCGACAGGCTGACCCAGAACTACGCCGCAGAGAACAAACGTCCCTTCAACCACTTGCGTGACTTCCTGGATTGCGTCAAGACAAGAAGGTCTCCCGTCGCCGATGCGGGAGTCATGCACAGATCCATGACGACAAATCATGTGATCAATGCATGCCTGAAGCTGAAACGCGATCTGGAATGGGATCCGGTGAAAGAAGAGTTTGTAAATGACGAAGAGGCAAACCGTCTGCTTTCACGCGCCTACCGAGCACCTTGGCTGGCATAGCCGGATTCGTCTGAATCCTCACACATGTCGAGATGGAAAGTAGCTGAATTCGTGAGAATTCAGATCCCACGGTCTGCTCCGAGATGTCTACCTTTTAAGAGGATGCAGCAGGAGCTTCCAGATCTTCTTCGCTGGTGATCCAACACAGCTCGTCGTAGGTATGTTTAAGGAGCGGAACGCCTTCAGTCATGCATTCCGCTTCCTTCTCAAATTCCTTCTGCCCTGCAAAATAGACCCTCTCACAGCCTTCGGCAGGCGATGACCGGCGCAGCCGCTCAAGCATAATGTCCATGTCCTTTCTGAAATCTGCCGGATCGCGAAACCTGTCGATCTTGATGGCTCCGAAGAAATGACTTACACGTGCCGAAGATGTTTCCGTATCGCAGATATCCGTCCCGAAAGCGGCGCCCCCGAGTACCGCACACAGGATGTCAACCATGACGGCCAGACCGTAACCCTTGTGCCCTCCAAAACCCTCGCCTTCACCACCCAGCGGCAGTATCCCGCCTCCAATCCTGTTAAACATGTCATCAAGGATTGTCTTGGGGTTCTCCGCAGAGCGGCCGGTCTTGTCAACGGCCCAGCCAAGCGGCAGCCCTTTGCCCTTGTTGTCATACAGTTCCACCTTGCCGCGGGTCACAACCGTGGTGGACATATCCAGGACGAAAGCCTTTTCCCTGTCCGCCGGTGCACAGAATGCCAGTGGATTTGTTCCGTATGCCACCTGGCGCCCGAATGTCGGCACGCCAAGCGCAGCGGTGTTGGTCATGGCAAACCCGAGCATATCCTTTTCAAGGGCAAGCATCGCGTAGTAACCGGCAATGCCGAAATGGTTTGAGTCCCGCACGCAGCCAAAGGCAGATCCGTTGGCGTCGGCTTTTTCAACAACCGTGTTCATGGCCTTGACGCTGACCGGCGCACCCATGCCGCCGTTTGCGTTGAGAACAACGGAAGACGGTGTGTCCTTGAGCACCTCGGTTTCGGCATCCGGCAGCATCAGTCCGGTCTTGAGCCCGTTCCTGTACCGCCACAGCCTGCCGACCCCGTGTGATTCTATTCCCCGAACATCGGAGGCAACCAGAACATCCGAAGCAATGGCCGCGTCTTCATTGCTGAGACCCAGCTTTTCGAACACCCGGCGGCAGAAGCCGAGCAGAGCTTCGTATTCTATACGGACATAGGTGTCATTCATGATCGTGTTGAGGCCCCGACCTCTTTGGTGGGTCTGAGTCTCTTGGTTATGCCGTTGCGCTTCTAGGGGAGGGACGCCGGCCTCGGCGTCCGCGGGCAGCGAGGCCCCAGCACCAGAGCAAGCACGGTGCCGGGCAGGCGCTGCCCCTCCCATCGTACAAATATAGGGGTGCTTCTCAATGCCACGTGTTTTGGGCGTGGTTCTTCACCTCTCTTGCAGCACCGCCAGGATGTTCTCAACTGCAACCGTCATGGCACGGGCCACGCTTTCCTCGGTGAATCCACCGATATGGGGAGTTGCCGTGACCCTGGGGTCCTCTGCGAGTCGCCAGTCCGAGGGCGGTTCTGATTCAAATGCGTCAATCGTGACACCGGCAATCTGCCCGCTCTCCAGTGCTTCCAGGACCGCGTCATCATCCAGCAGGCTCCCCCGCGCCGTATTGATGATGAAGACACCCTTCTTCATACAAGAAATCGCCGTCTCGTCAATGATTGGCTTGCCCCCAGGCTCAGGCGGACAGTGGAGGCTGATTACGTTCGCGTTGGTGAACAACTCTTCCAATGAGCAGAAGGAAAAGTCGCCGTCAGGCGAGAAACCAGAGGCGGGGTACGGATCATACGCGATCACTTTCATCCCGAATCCGATTGCGAACCCGGCGACCAGCTGGCCTATCTTCCCGCAGCCTACGAGACCAAGTGTCCGGCCTTCCAGTTCAATGCCTTTACGGCGGGTCCAGTTGCCCTTCTTCAGTTCGCCGTCACTGAAAGCAACCGACCTGGTTGCCGACAGGATGTGCGCAAAGGTCAGCTCGGCCACGCCGCGCGCGTTTGCGCCCTGGGCACGACAGATCTTGATTCCGTTCCGCTCCGCGGCGTCGAGATCGATTGAGTCGACACCCGTGCCATTGCGACCGACTACTTTCAGATCCGTAGCGGCATCCAGCACTTTCGCGGAGATCTCTTCAATACCTGCAAGATAGCCCACGCACCCAGGGAGCAGCTCAAGGAGTTCGTTCTCAGTCGGAAAGCAGCCGGGTGTGGAAAAGACGACCTCGTAACCCGCCTGCCGCAACGCTTCCAATGACGGATGCCCGTTCTTAGTAACGGACCTCGGTGTAACCAGGATTTTCATGTGACCCCCGTACCCTCTGGATTGTTGGAGTATTGGATTGCGTCATTCCAAACGATCAGCTTCTGGTAGCCCCGATTCCTGTTCTTCCTCACGTCTCGCACCCCATCACTCCATTACTCCACTACTCCATCACTCCATTTCCCCCGCCCACTTCGGATTGTCAATGATCTCGGGCTTGCCTTCACGTTCAACGATGAGTTTGCGGAAGCCCTTTGTCTCAATGGTTCCGTAGTCATGTCCTGCATCGCCGCGAAACGCGTAGAACGTTATCAGCGGTTCACTGTCTGATACGTTGATGCTTCTGTGCGCGTAGCGCTCCGGGACGTACACTGCTAAGCCCGGCTTGAGCTCCTGCGCTTCCCAATCGCCTTCGGGGTTTTCCATGAGCATGTAGCCGTGGCCGCGCAGGCAGTAATAGACTTCGGCCGTCTCGAGGATGGTGTGGAAATGACCTTTTGTCATGAAATACTCGTCGCCCACCTTGCCCGGGTACGTAATACTTGTTCCGAAGGCCACTTCTCCGGGTCTCTCCGGACGGCCCGAGTCATAGAATTCGTATACCAGGACATCATCCTGTTCAACCATCTCGGCATGCTTTGCCTCGTCGGCAAACATCCCACCCATGGCCGACAGGTTTCGCCGGATCGAATCCCATTTCGACGACAGTCCGGTCTGCATGTTAAAATTCACCAACACCGATTTCATATCTTCCATTGACATACTATTTCCTTGCTTCTGCTGCGATATCGCAGAGTCTGTCAAATTCCGGTCCGCTGGACGGGATGTCCAGATTGAATACTTCTTCTATCACGCAAAGCCAGCCGTGCACGAAATACACCCAGCCGTCCTCGATCTGAAGGTTCTTGGCTTCCTGCTGGGCACGCGCCTGATCCATGAAGATCAGGTCACCGCGGTAATTGAAATCCCAAGCTATGCCGTTGACGGGAAAACTCACCGCGTTGGTTAGCGGTGAACCAGGCGCGTCTTTGCCCAGTCCCGTCGCGTTGATCACCATTGACCCTTCCTTGAGTTTTGCCACAACCGCATCGTTCTGTTCCGGTGTTGGGCAGAGGAAGTACTCAACGGGAATGGGGCAGTCCATTTTGGAATGGACTTCCTTCATCTCGTTAAGACGTTTCTCGCTGCGATTGGTCACGTAGATCTTCGATGGCCTCTTTCCCTCTTCCTGTTTCATCAGGTGAATCGTGAGCGCGAGGGAGGATCCGCCTGCTCCGAGCAGACATAGTTCGGCACCGGTCTCGCCCCAGTAACTGCCCGGCTTGATCGCATCAAATGACAGGCCGCTTGATATGGGATCCTTGGCATGGCCCCTGAGTTGACCATCCCGCTTGGAGATAGAGCTGACCTCCTCAAGCTGCGTGGCATAGGGATCCAGCCATTCAAACCTGTCTCGCGAAGCCTTCAGCAGATCCAGTTTGTGGGTCGTTACGAGTGCGCCAAGGGACAGCTCGTCGTGCTTTAGAAAATCCACCACCGTGCGGTAGACCTCCGGATCGTCGTGCCATTTACAGTCGATCCCTCTGATGCATTCAGAAATCCCAAGATGCCTTGCCCATGCGGGAAAGACCTTCATGATCGATGATTTGCCCGTCGTTACACCGACAAAGTAGAAAGCCGGCTCTGCAGCCGGCGTTAATTCCGTTGATATCATGTATCCTTCCCTAACTCTCCTGCCAGAACCCGAGCATGTGCTTGTAGATCCTGGTGTATTCGGCCTGTACTTCGCGGTATTTCTCCGCCATCTCACCATCTGGCTCGACTATCCTGGTCTCCGCCCTGCGCTCAATCGCGGTCTCGGTGAGATCACCTATCAATCCGACACCTGCGGCACCAAGCAACGCGGCGCCTTTCAGCCCCGCCTCGGGTTCCTCTGAAAGCTCAAGCGGAGCACCGGTAATGCTGGCCTTGATTTCATTCCAGAGCTCGTTACGCGTTCCACCGCCAACACTCATCAGGTGCTTCACTTCGTGGCCCTGTTTCTTGAAATCAAGTATGTCTTTGCCCATCGTGAGAGCAACGCCTTCCATGACAGCACGCACGAAATGCGGTGCGGCATGGTTCAGCGTTATGCCGAAGTATCCGCCGCGTGACGTCGTGTTTTCGCGGCGCCTCTCACCGAGCATGTATGGATAGAACGTCAACCCGTCACTGCCAGCCGGAGCCTCCGAGGCCATCGCAATCAGTTCGTCATACGAAACTTCCTTGCCGCGCATCGAACTCACGAGGTCTTTACACCATTTCATGCTCATGCCGCCGCAATCCAGAATCGTGAAGGGAATCCACCCATCAACGACGTGGCGAAGGTTCTGAATTGAAACGTCGAGCAGCGGTTTCTTCGTATGGGCCGCCAGCAGTGTGCTGGTGCCGGTGACATCAGCGGTGACGCCGTCACCTACGATGCCGAAACCGAGCATGGATACGGGGAAGTCACCGCCGCCCGCAACCACGGGTGTGCCAGCAGGAATACCTGTCAACGAAGATGCCTCTTCCGTTACCTCGCCGACCACTTCGTGCGATGGATGTATCGGGGCGAACTTATCGAGATCGACCCCCACGGCATCAGCCAGGTCCTGCGAATACGCTTCCGTCTCGCAGTCCCACACAAATGAACATGACATTTCGCTGGGATCCGCGGCCGGAACACCGGTTAGTCTGTAGTTGATGAAGTCCTTGGGCACAAGGAACCAGCGAGTCCGGTTATAGGCTTCCAGCTCATGATCTTTGTGCCAGCGAACCTTGATCCCTGTCCATGCTGGGACGATGGGGTTGGCCGAATGCTTCAGCAACTCCAGTTCATCATGTTTTTTCAGCATATCCTCGCATTGTTCGCTGCAGCGTTTGTCACACCATAGCTGCACCCAGGGCGTGGTAACGATGCCGGCTTCATCGATTCCCACAGGGCCACTCATTTGTCCGCATGAACAGACAGCCGCAATGGAAGACTTGTCTATACCGGTTTCCTGAAGGACCGCCTGGAGGGCCTGGCAGGTTTCTTCCCACCATGAGTCAGGATTCTGCTGGGCCCAACTCGGCTTGGGACTGTCCAGGTCATGAGCTATCTGCTTTACGCCCAGGATCTCACCGTCCTGGGTAACAACCGAAGCACGTGAACTCTGGGTCCCGATATCAATTGCTATTATGTTCTTTGTCATAACTCAGTATCTCAACAGTGCCTTGATTACTTCGCCGTTCTTTACCGCGTCGAGCGCGTCATTGATCTGCTCCAGGGGAAACTCGTGCGTCTTGAAGTCATCAACGTTGAGCTTTCCTTCACGGATCCAGTCACAGAGTGGCCCCTGCGCTGCACGCTCCCGGTGCCTCGTCGGCCACTGGTGAACGAACAGGTTGAAGTTGTAAGGCCCTTTGCCCTTGTTGATCGTGATCGATTCATCGGCGATCACGCCATACACGCCAATCGTTCCGCCAAGCTTAATCATCGGTAGCGCCGCGTTGATAATCGCCGGGCTTCCGACCGCGTCCACTACTACGTCCAGAGGCTTCCCTCGGGTTTCCGTAAGCTTCTCGAGTTCAGGTGAATCCGGTGCGAACACCGCGTCTGCACCCATTGCCAGCGCCCTTTCCCTCTTGTGCTCCAGGGGATCTACCGATGCAACGTATTTTGAGCCCATCAGCTTCAGGAACTTCACAAAGCTCAGGCCGACCGGCCCTGCGCCGAAGATGAGGACGTCATCATCCGGTGTGATCTGGAAGTCGTCAACGCCGCCATAGACCTCGCGCCAGGTACAGAGCAGGGCTGCAGCTTCGACCGGAATATCGCTGTCGACCTTTGTCTGTATCTCGTAGCACTCGAACCAGCCGTGTTCCTCGTCGGCCACGCCATCCTCGACCATGGCCAGGTGATCGTTCGCCAGGGTGTAGTCACAGAACCCGCCCCAGCCAGTGGCGTAGCTGTCGTCACTGAATTCAAACAACAGGCCACCGATGACCCGGTCGCCCACTTTGAAATTGCGGACCTTGTCACCCACGGCCTGGACGATGCCGGCCGACTCGTGACCCAGCACGAGAGGGTAATCTTCAACACCCGGAAAATGACCCGCGACCAGCTTGCCGTCAGTGGCATTGCAGAGGTACGCGACTTCCGTCTTCACCTTTGCCTGGTAGGGTCCGACCTCCGGTTCACCCAGTTCAACGATTTCAACCTTGTTCGGCTCTATGGCTGTAACTGTTCGCATTATTCATCTCCTGCTTCTCTTCCAAGGAATTCAGATATCGGGGTCCCATCTATGCTCTCGACAATGAGATCCCCTGGATTGAACCAGCCAATCTCGCCGGCTGCGTTTGCTACTGTCAGCAGAGGCGAATGATCAGAGTCCGAATCAGCGATGACATCACCAAAGAACCAGTGAGGCTTCAGTGATTTTGATGCACCAAAACCCGCATCAAGAAGTACATATCTCTCATTCGTTTTCTTTGAACGTACTATAGTAACCATTTGTCATCTCCCTATGCTCGTGATACAGCCGGGTTAAACTGCATAAGTATAACTGACCAATCCCACCAGGGCGCCTCCGAGTGCGCCGCCAATGATAGCTGCTACCAGGCTGGGAATAGATTTCTTCCAGCTGGCACCGGCATAGATACTGCCGACCCAGAGCCCTACTGCTGCAGCCCAGCCCATATCAATCCAGGGGCCTCCAAAGATGAAGCTCTGTTGGATCAGGCCATGCTGAATCACATTCTCCGCCGCGTCTGTGGCAAACTCGCCACCTACGCCAACGCCGGGAAGCGCGTGATTCATGACCCATATGCTACCCACGATTACGCCGGAGGCCATCATGCCGCCGGCTGGCCCAAAATCTTCGACCAGTTTGCCCCAGCATATCGAGACAACAAATACAAATATCGCCATCCCGAAGAACGTAGTAATCACGGCTGCGGGAGTCATTCCAATAGCTTCTATAGGTGTTCCAAGAAAGTCCATTACTCGGCCTCCTTTGTTGTCTCGTCTGTAGGTTTCTGGAATGCCGGATGATGCTTCTTAATCGCTTCACCCATGATGCCGCCGGCGATGCCGCCGCAGATAGCGATTACCAGTGTCGGTAAGCATTTTGCGAAATTCACGTCCATGTCCCGCTTCACCAAACCCCAGGTTATGCCGGCGATCGCGATGCCCCATGCCATGTCGACCCAGGCCGCGCCTTCTTCGTTGTGCATGATTCCGCACCAGTGGTTCATATAGAACATGACCGTTACGACGAGGACGGAGGCCAGGTAGCCACCCATTACGCCGAACGTCTGCCACAGCACAGGCCAGATGGCAAATCCCATCGCTCCTATGATTGCGGCGCCGATAGTTGTTGATACATGTTTGATCATAATTGTTCTCCGCTGTTCTCTAGTTCACCTTGTTCAAATCGATCACGGACATCGTATATGGCTTGTCGTGCTTGGTGTTGACCTTGTCCGGCCCGGTCACCATGTCGAAGTTGGAAATGATCAACTCTTTGCCGCGAACGATAGGTTCGCCGGGCTGGTCAAGACCACCCTTGGATCCGTCACAGTCAGGGCTGCGCGCCAGTACAGTGACCTTTCCTTCGGGCGTTACCTTGCACACCGCGTTCTCGGAAAAGTCGGCAACGTATATATTGTCTTTCGCGTCGATACAGATCCCATCGATCGTGCGCATATTCTTGCTCTTTGCAAAGACCTCGTTCGACTTGACGTTGCCCTTGTCGTCAAGCGCCACTTTATGCAGGCTGCCGTCACCGAAATTGCCGACGAACATGTTCCCCTTGCTGTCAAAGCACATCCCGTCCAGGCCATACTGGCAACCCATGTTCAGCGTTTTGAACTTCACGAGCAGGCTCTTGTCGCTTTCGTCGTTGTTCAACTTCACGTTACGCTCGTTTTCGTTGAAACGGTACACCGCGCTGACAAGCTGCTCGGATTTGATCTTGGGAAGAAGGCTCTGCGTTACCCATATCTGGCCCTTGTAATACTTGACAGCATTAGGATGGCTCATACCATGAGCAATGACCTCTGTCTTCTCAACCTTGCCGTCCTTGACCGTCAGCTTGAGGATGCGGCCCTCATTCTTGCCTTCTTCGGTGCCCGGCCAGCCCTGGTTGTCGGCAACGTATAGGCCGCCGTCAGGACCCAGATCCACTCCCATCGGACACGCCCTGCCGGTCTTCTCCAGGATTGGACAGGTGGCGTAGAGGCTGAGTTTGTTCTGCTTGTCGATTTTCATGAAGACAGCCGGCTTCTTCATGTCCCCGTAGTTTGGACAGGCAACGATGATGTTGCCGTCTTTGTCCATCGTCAGCCCATCCGGAGTGGGGCAGGTGTCGGGAAGGGTCAAGAAGAGTTCCGATTTCGTGACCGGCTCCATTTTTCCTGATAGGGATATCGTCGTACAGCCCGCCGTCAACAACAGTCCGGCAACACATCCTCCAAACATAATCTTCGCCATCCAATGTCTACCGTTGTTCTGTTTCACTACGCCTCCTTTTATTGTAGGGAACACTTAAGTGTGTTGCCCTTTTTCATTGACCACGGCAAATGCAGAACGCATTACCGCCCGTTTGCTCACGAAAAGGTATACGGTTCTCTCCCTCGTGTCCAGACAAGCTCGCACTGGAATATCCCCAGTTTTCTTCCTTAACTACGCTTGAGATTTCTCGACTCCACTTCGTTTCGCTCGAAATGACAAGTTTTCTAAGGGTTCATGTCATGCCGAGCGTAGTCGAGGCATCTCGGGCGCTGTTTCTCACCGCCGGCCATTCACACTTAACCTCCAATGTAACCTCGGCAGAATCAATCACTTCCGTGATCTGGTGCCCGAAAACCGGGGATACTCCTGGAGCTCGTAGAATGCTCAGGTTGAGCCTTTTGCGTTGTGATCTGAGCGAATAATAGCAGTACGAAAAGAGGGTCCGAGATTGTCTTTACCCCAAAAA
>JASLPY010000112.1:0-126 GCA_030744755.1 Kiritimatiellia bacterium
GGGCCAGTTGGCACAACTGGCCATACAGTACGTCCAGTTGTGTCAACTGGACGCAGGTTGCCAATCTTGCGGGATTGCCGACCTTGTGGGATTGGGGCCAGTTGGCACAACTGGCCCTACTGTACG
>JASLPY010000112.1:136-13521 GCA_030744755.1 Kiritimatiellia bacterium
TGTCAACTGGACGCAGTCTCTTCGTAAAACAACCCCGCCTCTGCGCATAACGTCCGTTGAGCGCATCCACCATCATCGGGTATCATCTCATCATGAATGGTACGCTTCAAGCAGCACAGGGGACGGGCGGCGCGGGCCGCACGCGCTATGCGATCGTCGGGTTGGGCGGGCGGCATGAGCTTTTTCGGGACGGGATCCTGAAGGAGTTCGCCCACACTTCCGAACTGGTCGGGCTGTGTGACCACAACGCGGGCCGCGTGCAGCTCTCGCGCCTGGCCGCAGCGGAGGCGGGGGTGGAGGTGCCGGGGTTTGCGGCGTCGGACTTCGACCGGATGATCGCCGAGACGCAGCCCGACTGCGTGATCGTGACGACGCGCGACTGCCACCATCACGAGTACATCTGCCGGGCCATGGAGCTGGGTTGCGATGTCCTCACCGAGAAACCCATGACCACGGACGCCGAGAAATGCGCCCAAATCCTGGCAACACAGCGCGAGACGGGTCGGCGCTGCACGGTGAGCTTCAACTACCGCTATGCCCCGCCACGCACGCAGGTGAAGGACATGCTGATGTCCGGCGCGATTGGGGAAGTGCTGTCGGTTGATTTCCACTGGCTGCTAGATACGACCCACGGGGCCGACTATTTCCGGCGCTGGCACCGTAACAAGGCGAACTCCGGCGGCCTGCTCGTGCACAAGGCCACACACCATTTCGACCTGGTCAACTGGTGGCTCGATACCGTGCCCGAGAGCGTCTATGCGGAAGGCATGCGCAGGTTCTACACGCCCGAGACGGGCGATCGCCTGGGGCTCATGGACCGTGCCGTGCGCTGTCACGGCTGCCCCGAAGCGGAACGCTGCACCTTCCGCCTCGACCTCGCGGGCAACGACAAGCTACGCCGGCTGTATCTCGAGTGCGAGAGCCACGACGGCTATTTCCGCGACCAGTGCGTGTTCGGCGACGGCGTCGATATCGAGGACAGCATGCAGGCGTTGGTGACCTACCGCAACGGGGCCCGGCTGTGCTATTCGCTTAACGCCTTCACCGCGTGGGAAGGCTACATCGTGACTTTCAACGGCACAGAGGGCAGGCTCGAACACAAGTGCGAGGAAACCGTGTACATCAATGGCGACGGATCTGTCCCCGGTGCGCTGAAGAAGGAAGGCACATGGATCCGCCTCTATCCCCACGGCAAGCCCGCGGTCGAGATCGAGCCCTGGCCGTCCGAGGGTGGTCACGGCGGCGCCGACCCCCTGATGCTGCGCTACCTGTTTGACCCCGACAACCAACCCGCCGACGCCTATGCCCGAGCCGCCGACCACCGCGCCGGCGCCTGGTCGATTCTCACCGGTATCGCCGCGAACGAATCGATTAAGGAGGGACGGCGGGTCGCGGTTGATGGGTTGGTGGAGGGGTTGGACAAGCCCGCCGGGATGCAGGGGCAGGAACCAACGGGGACGGTGATCAGCATCCGGTTGGGGCCAGTTGTGTCAACTGGACGCGAGTGCAAGGCGGGTGCGGATGGCGCGGGAGGGAAGACAAAGTAGATAGACTATGTAGATAGACAAAGTATGGGATGGCGCCGATTCCCTACCTTAATCTTTCTACCTAATCTTTCGCCTTAATCTCTCCCCCGGCAGGGGGGGGTGCGAAGAAGATTAGGGCGAAAGATTAAGGCGAAAGATTAGGGGTGGGAGGATTCAGGGCCAACGCCCGAAAGGAGGTGATGCAACAGGCAATAAAACGAAAGGGTGGAGTGAGTGCTGCCGCCCGGGGGAAGAGGAGGTAACGCAGCGACGCAGAGCAAGCAAGTGAAGTGACGGAATGCTAAGAAAACAGTGCAACGAATAGAGTGGCAACAGCCACAGGAGAATAAGCAATGAAGATACATCAAACAATCGCGGTCCTGATTCTCGCTATTACGGCGACGACGGTTTGGGGGCAGCTCGAGCATCATTACACATTCGACGTCAATGCCGATGACTCCGCAGGGAGCGTCGACGGCACGTTCAGCGGAGATGCGACCGTCAATACCGGTGGCGGCAATCCTGTCGGGGGCGGGTACCTGGACCTCGACGGGACCGGTGACTACGTGGACTTGGCCAACGCCTCGCTCACGCCCGTCGGCGACGAGGACGCAGTGACCATGTGCGTCTGGCTCCAAAAAACCAACGGCGCGACAGTTGGTTGCCTATACAGCGAGACACGAGGGGGGGCGACGGATCAGTCTCGCTTCAACTTTCAAGTATGGGGCGTCGATGGAGATGCGATTGTCCATCACAATCCCGGCGGCTCTTGGTGGAGCGTTACTGCCGGCGTCGCCGATGGGAATTGGCACCACCTGGCCTGGGTCCAGGCTACAAGCGGCACACTGCGGGAGGTCTTTGTTGACGGGGTCTCGGTGGGGTCTACGACCACGCCGATCACGGATTACACGGGCTCTGCCATCACGGACGTGACAATCGGCACTCGCCTACACGGCTCTTCAGTCCCTGACTTCCAGGGGGGACTCGACGACATGGCCTTCTGGCACGAGACGCTAACTGCGGACGAGATGAAATGCCTCTACGATGTCGCCGATCAGAAGGACTACAACGCCGGCGAGTTCGACCAAATGAAGCAGGTTCACGATGCGACCACCGGTTCGGTGGCGATACAGGGCACGACTTGGACATATGCGTCCGGATTGGCCACCGGCACTGCCGGACTCATCGACGCGGACACCCTTGTTCTCAATGAGACGGCGGGCACAGGCCTGACTGCCGCCGCCGCCACCACCCCCGGGACACTGATTTACGGGAAGTGAGATCAGGGGTCCCTCCGTCGCCCTTCGGGCTTTGGAGGGCAGACAGGGGTCAGGGGTCAGTCCGCCTGCCCGCTCGCGAGGACGTGAGCCAGGGCGGACGGGGTGGGGAGATTGTGGACTAGCGACCAGCGACTCGCGACTCGCGGGGATGGGACGCGCGACACGTTGACCCGCGGGGTGGGAGCCGTCGCAAGTCGACGCGTCGCCTGTCCAAAAACTCGCTAGTCGCTAGTCGCTGGTCGCGAGTCCAAAAAGAAACAAAGAACAACATGCCAAACAAGGCACGAACCGGGAGCTCAGGCCCTTGCGCGCTGCTCTGCGCCTGCAGCCACCCGGTTGCCCGGGCGGCCGAGACGAATGTCGACTACGTGGCCGTGGCCCGGGCTTACGCCGACTGCATGATCGAGCACGGGCGCGATCGGTATGGGTCGGTTCACTCGCCGCTGTTCGTGACCGGGACGTGGCCGGACGGATGTATTGTAATGGAAATAATAGCTTGCATTACGACTGATGATATGAATAATGAAAACGATGCTTTCTCTTAAACAGGAAGATTATGCCTCAGACCGATGAGAAATTAAGAAGTCTTGGTTCCAGGCTTCGGGCTGAGCGCTTGAGGCGGAACGATACGCAGACAATTTTTGCAGCCCGACTAGGTATTAGTGTGCCAACCCTTCGTAAAATGGAGTCTGGCAACCCTGGCGTATCAGTCGGCTACTGGTTGGCCGCCTTGAATATTCTCGATCGTGCAGGAGATTTAGATGCCATCCTGGCCGCGCCAGAGGATCTGTTTGCCAAGTACGATCAGATGAAGCAATCACTGCCCCGCCGAGCATCGAGGAGGTCTCGATGATCCATCGGATCGGGGTGTGGGAAAGATTGAGCGGTGAGCATCGGTTGGTTGGCGAGATGATCTGCGAGATCGCCGAGAACGGTCGCACAAGAACGGCGTTCAGGTATGAACATGAATATCTTGAAAGAAGGGATGCTTTCGCGCTTGATCCCGTCTCTCTCCCCTTGACGTCTGATTCGTTTTCAACCGAGCGCCCTGATATGTTCGGTGTGTTTGAAGACAGCCTCCCTGATGACTGGGGGCGTAATCTTCTAGTTCGCAAGCATCAGATCCCAAGGCACGAGCAAAACCTGCCGAATCTGCTGCTTGCCCTTGGCAGCACAGGGCTGGGGGCATTGTCATTCGCTGATCATGCAAAGCCACAACAGCCGCCTTCCGACATCTCAACGCTGCACCTCTCAACGCTTGTCGAAACTGCTGATAAATATGAGCGTGGTGAGATTCGAGACTCGGACATATCCCTTCTCTTGAGTGCCGGGAGTTCGCCCGGCGGTGCCCGCCCCAAAGCCGTGGTGTTCGATGAAGATCGTAGTATTCACTACCTGGCCAAGTTCCCGAGCACGAGAGATCGGGAGGATGTGGTGAAGATCGAGGCAGCCACCATGAATCTGGCGGTGAAGGCGGGCCTGGTCGTTCCCAATACCCGGCTTGTTCAGTGTTCTGGCAAGTCCGTGCTCCTGGTCCAGAGGTTTGATGTCATTCCTTCCGGGCGCCGCCATATGGTCAGTTTTCAGACCCTGTTAAAGGCGCATGGATACTATCAACACCGATACCCGGATTTACTGGCTGTTGTTAGGAAATACAGTCAAGATCCTCTGGATGATTCGGAACGGCTTTACCGCCAGATGGTTTTCAATGCCGTGGTGGGCAATACGGATGACCACCTGAAAAACTTCTGGATGGTTTATGATGGCGAACATGGCTGGCGGCTTTCGCCCGCATTCGATCTGATACCGGACGTGGGGCGGAGGGGTGAACATGTTTTGTTTTTTGACCATGGCGCGTATTATCCAGGCAGAAGCAGTCTAGAATATCTCGGGAAACGTTGGGGCGTTCGCAACGCTGATGGCATCGTGGCCCAGGTGTTCGATGTCGTGGTTGGGTGGAAGGAAGAATTCAAAAGCCTTGGCGTTTCGGATAAAGACATTCTCCGCTTCGGGGAAATAGATTCGCATTTGGAGAAATAGTCTGGGGATCGGGGGCCAAGCCTTGACCAATGCTTGGCGTTGCCTTCACGACGGCACAGCGCGCTATCGGACGCCTTGCTTCGCTGGGCATACTCAGCCCCGTGGATGATGCCAGACGGAATCGGGTCTTCTGTGCTCAGGAGGTAATGGCCCTCCTGGACGGACCGCCGGCATTCGTTGGCGCTGCACGCTGACCTGTACGATCTTCCGGACGACACGAAGGCCGCCTTCGACGCCGGCAGTACGTTTCTCACCTTCGACATCACCGATGTGACGCTCAGTGCAGGACAACACTACGGATTCCTGCTGATGCATAGTGCGCAGCAATCTTCCGGGGACAACCTGTTGTTGGCCGCGAAGGCCAACAGTTCATACACCGACGGGACCGGGATCACGCGCGAAGAGCGCGGGACCGGCGGCAACAACTACAAAGCCACCACGGTCTGGACCGGATCAAGCCAGCCCGCCGACCTGGAGTTTTACCTGCAGCGCTCGCTCCCTGTCGCCCGGTCTGTGACGCTGATCTATGGGAGGTAGGGAGGGGAGGGAAAGCACCCCCAGCCATAGACTGGTCCGCCTGTGGCGGAACGTACCCAAACACCCAAGAATTTCCTCCTGAAGTGATTTACTCGCCACGGATCTGTTCTGGGCGTTATTGCTGAAATTCCGACGCGGTAAATTGAGCTTGACGCGGCACGGTTATGGCGTATATAAGGTGCGTATACTGTGATTAGGAGCGTTATATGTCTCATGGAGCCACACCCGAAGAGGTGACGGAGCTGCTTGTTGTCTGCGGGGAGCGTGTGCGAACGGCACGGATCAGGCGGCGTTGGAGCCAGGCAAGCCTGGCCGAGCGCATGGGAGTTGAAAGGCGCACGGTTTCCCGGCTGGAGAAGGGAGATCCCGGTGTAACCGCGGGCGTGCTCCTGAGAGCGCTCTGGGTGCTTGGGCTGTGGAGCACGGCCGCGGGATTGGCGGATCCGGCGGAGGATAAGGCCGGCATATTTCTGGAGAAGCAGCGGGAGCCGCGGCGGGTTGGCAAGGAAGCAAGAGGAAAACTCGATTTCTGATGGCGACGACCCGGGTATATGTTTTCTGTTATCTGCCGGGCTCATTGGAGGCCGTGCCGGCGGGACTGTTCGATCATGACGAGCGCCCCGGTGTCGGGTCGTTTGCCTATGGCCGACAGTACCTGGAGCGGCCGAACGCGCTGCCCGCCGATTGCGTGGCGCTTCCGCTTGGCGTCGAGGCTGCTCCCGTGACGACAAACGGCGGCCTATACGGCGTGTTCCGGGATGCGACCCCGGACTATTGGGGACGGCTTGTGATCGCCGCCGGATTGAGAAGTCCACCTGAGTCGCTCACGGAAATGGACTACTTGATGCATACCCATGCGACGCGGGTCGGAAACCTAGATTTCCGGGCATCGCTGGATGCCCCGGAGCCGTCACTTGCGCCACCCGAGTTCCAGGACATCGAGGCACTCCTGGAGACGGCCGAAGGACTGGAGCAAGGGCGTTCCGTCGACGAGCGCGTCCGGGTGCTCTTGGAACGGGGATCGAGCCTTGGCGGCGCGCGCCCCAAGTGCACGCTGGCGCGGGATGGTGAGCTGTGGCTGGCGAAGTTCCCATCCCACCAGGATTGGATCAGCGTGCCCCGCCTGGAATTTGCCACCATGCAGCTCGCGACACGGTGTGGCTTGAAGACGCCCGAAGCACGGCTTGAGTCGGTCGGTGGCCGGGACGTCTACCTGGTGCGGCGCTTCGATCGAGAAGCTGTTCCGGGCGGTTGGGCGCGACGTGGCTACCTGAGCGCGCTGAGCCTGGCCGAGTGGGATGAGCGGGATCGTGATCGATGGTCCTATCGGACCGTTGCCGACCGGATCAGGAGGCACGCGGTGCACCCCGGCCGCGATCTGCGCGAGCTGTTCCGGCGAATCGCCTTCAACATCCTTGTGCGGAACACGGATGACCACCCCCGGAATCACGGGTTTCTGTTGGAGCCCGGCGGTGTCAGCCTCTCGCCCCTGTTTGACGTGGAACCGGCAAGGGTCCGTTCAGGGGTCGGCACGGACTACTTCCTGGCGATGAGCGTAGGTGAGGAGGGGCGTGTGGCGTCCCTGGCAAATTTGTGTTCAGCCGCGCCCACGTTCAACCTGTCCCGTGCCGAGGCCGAGGACCTGACTCGCCAAATGCAGGAGTGCGTTGCATCGACCTGGCGGGACGCACTTGAACAAGCAGGATTCGACAAGTGCGACATGGCGATCCTTGCTCCCTCGTTCGGAGCGCAGGTTTTGTGATAGCCGCCCCAGCTTGATTCATCCCCGCGACAGGTGAGTCCAGGCATCGCGTGGACTGGTGACCTTTACCGGTCCGCGGCAGCACTTCGGGTAATGTCGAGTATTGCCGGTTACGAGCACGGTGTCCGTGGCGAGGAGCGCGGCTTCGAGAAACATGACATCGTCAGGATCGGGAGAAAGCTCATGTGCCCATGGTGCAAGCGTCACCCATTCCTGGAACTGCAGGATGGCCAGGAATGCATCGATACGGGATGGGTCCATGGCAAACTTCGGCCGGGCGATGACCTCGCGGTATTCAGCCGCGATCCGGTCATCCAAGACGAGGTACAGTCGGCGCGCAAGGACCATGTCGAGCAGGCGTCCCGGCGGGCCTTGCGCCGACAGAAGGCCGGAAACGATGACGTTCGTGTCAAGAACCCACTGCGGCAGGTCAGCCACGCGACTGCCTCCCCTTGCGTTCCCGTCGTGCTGCCGCGATCTCGGCGTCTATCTCTTTCATGCTCATGCGCGCAGTGCTGGAGCGCTGAGCCTGGCGCCGGATCTCACTCACGGCACGACGCGCACGGGAAAGAACCAGCTCCTGCACATCGTCTATGAGCGTTTCATCGCTGGTGGGCAGGATGATGCTGAAAGGATGTCCATCGCGAGTCACCACGATGGCACCCTCTGTCGCAAGATCCGCCCACACGTCGCCCGGCTTGGCGCTTAGCTGTCTGGAAGGTATCATTTTCATGCTCTACATGTACTCTAATGTTCGCAGAGCGTCAAGCAGAAAGAGCGTTCTTGCGCTGTCGAAAGTCGGGGCTTCACGTAGTGCGGCAGATGTGTTGGCCGGGGGCTTCGGAAAGCAAACTCCTATTGGCCATTGCGATCAGATTCCATATTGCAATGCAAGGGGCAGGAGGATATAGTGAATGTATCCAGCATCAACATTGAACAACGGGCAAGAAGGACAGAATGAAAAAGTTCCAGAGTATATTCACTGCAGCTGTATTGGTCGTTGGCACACTTCATGCCACCGAAATCGAGGTAACGGGGAGCCGCAAGGTCTCGGTGGGGAAACTCCAGAATGGTGCGTTGCTGCACCGCAACCGTGGCTACGCTTACACAAAGCTGCCCAAGGCGGTGCATGGGCGGGCCTATACGTTGCACGACCACAAGGCGACATCGCAACTGCAGGTGACGGTCAAGCAGGGCGGGGAACTGATGTTGTGCCTGTTTGACAAACTCGATCCTGAAGAGGTCGTGACGGGTATGAAATGGGCGGAGTTCGGGACCGCCGGGTCCACCGCAGGCGGTGAGGTCGTGACGCTCTACAGGACAACCGTTACCTCCGGCCAGGCGTTCACACTCAAGGCGGCTGACAAATGGGGCGCGATCCTGGTTGTGGACAAGATCGGCGGTTTGAAGGCGGGGCCGATCGCCACTGCGACTGCAAAATCGGCACCGGTCAACTCCGGTGAGCGGCCGAAGGAACGTGATGATGAGTACGTGCATCTTCTGGCCGAACTCAAGAACAAGGGTTGGCATAACAAGGTTGCCAAACAGACGCTCCGGCCAGAATCACTGATTCTCAGCGGGGACCGTGACCCGACCGATGTCGTGTTGAGGCGGACCGAGGCTCTGCTCAATCATCTGATCGGGCTGGACAATGCTCCCAGCCTGGATGCCGAGGCGAAGCAGCTCGCCACGCTCAAGGAACAGGTCACGAAGGTGCCGGTGACGGATACCAAGGCACGCAACACCATTTATGAGCAGGTTTGCGTACTGCGCCGCAAGATCGCCTTTGCGAACCCGTTGCTGAAAGGTCTCGACCAGCTCATTTTTCTGACGCACCACATGGCGTACTACGGACACATCTGTGACCAGTACATCGGGCACAACCAGAAGGTCGGCGGCGGTTTCTATCTCCTTGACAAGCCGTTCAGCGACCAACCGGAAGTCAAGGACATGCTTGAAGGTGTCACGGTAGACAGCGGCAGGATGAAAGGCAAAGCGCTCGAAGGCGGGTCGTTTATCTCGCTGGAACTCAGCTTCGACGGTAACACGGCTCTGTTCGCGTGGACGCAGGCTGCTGCACCTCCCGGGATTCACTCCAAGTGGCCCACCATCAGGAAGGACTGCTACCACGAGTTGTGGACCGAGGACGCCGCTTTCCATATCTTCTCACTGGACCTGAAGACGCGGCGTCTGACCCAGCTGACCGACGGTCAACACAACGACTTCGATCCTTGCTTCCTGCCGAACGGGCGGATTGCGTTCATCTCGGAGCGTCGCGGCGGGTATGGCCGGTGTCACCCGCGGCCCGTACCGACGTACACCCTTTACTCAATGCGTCCGGACGGCTCGGACATCATCTGTCTGAGCTACCACGAGACGAACGAGTGGCATCCGAGCGTGGATAATGACGGCATGATCCTCTACAGCCGCTGGGACTACGTCGACCGGGACTCGGACGTCGCCCATCACATCTGGCTTACGTACCCGGACGGGCGTGACCCGCGCAGCTATCATGGCAACTATCCTAAGCGTCGCAATAGTCGTCCCTGGGCCGAACAGTCAGCGAGGGCAATCCCCGGGTCGCCTCGCTACATCGCTGTTTCCACGGCGCATCACGGACAGAACTATGGGCCGTTGATCCAGATCGACCACCAGGTGCCGGACGACGGGGCCTGTAGTCAGGTGAAACGGATCACGCCTGAAGCTCCGTTTCCCGAGTCGGAGCGGGGAAAGCGTGACCCGAAAGCCCGCCGCTACGGCACGCCGTGGCCGCTGAGCGAGGATTTCTACCTCTGCGTCTATGATGGCGCGGGCCATCACTTTGGGCTCTACCTGGTCGACAGCTTTGGCAACCGCGAGCTTCTCCACCGCGACCCGACCGTGCCATGTCTCGATCCGATCCCGCTGCGGCCGCGCCCCGTTCCGCCGAACATCCCCGCCAAGACGACACAGGCCGCTGAGGATCGCCGCGGGAAGGATTTCCCGGCAACTATCTCGGTCGTGAACGTGTACGACGCGGAGCTCCCCTGGCCTGAGGGAACCAAGATTAAGGCGCTGCGGATTGTGGAGCTGTTTGCGAAGACAGCGCCGATGAACGGCGATCCGCGCATCGGCATAGCTGCGCAGTCACTGGCGCGGGGTGTACTCGGCACGGTGCCGGTCGAGAGCGACGGGAGTGCCTACTTCGAGGCGCCGCTTGGTGTGCCGATCTACTTCCAGGCGCTCGACGAACGGGGCCTCGCCGTCCAGACCATGCGCAGCGCCACCTATGTGCACCAGGGTGAACAGATGACCTGCCAGGGCTGTCACGAGCCGAAGCACCGTGCCATTCCGCCGCGCACCACTGTCCCGCTGGCGATGCGCCGCGCTCCGTCGAAGATCGTGCCGGAGATGAGCGGCTCATATCCCGTCTCCTTCCCGGTCCTCGTGCAGCCAATGCTCGACAAGAAGTGTGTCGCCTGCCACGCAAAAGAGAAGAAGGCAGGAGAACTCAGCGGTACGAAGTTCTCCGGTCACGGCTGGTCGCAGGCGTACGCTGCCCTCGGCAAGTTCGCCTGGTTCAAGCAGGGCGGCAACGGCGCCATCCGAGGCAACAAGACGTCCTACTCGATTCCCGGACAGGTCGGCGCACGTGCATCGAAGCTGTTCGCCATCTTGGAAAAAGGGCACTACGACGTGAAACTGACACCGGAGGAGCTCAGGCGCATCACGTTGTGGATGGACTGCAACAGCAACTTCTATGGGGCCTACTACAACACTGCCGATCAAGCCCGCGGCAAGATCATCATCCCCAAACTGTCCGATCAGTTCAGGGGAAAAGTGGCAGGCAGGTAAGCGAAGCCACAAGTAGCCGGGACGCTCTGCAGGGTCGGAGTTCCAACGGGGAGAAATCTACGCTGTTCGGAAGGCGGATGGGGTCTGACCGGTGAGACGCTGGAAGACGACCCGAAACCGTTTCGAGCTGGTGAAGCCACAGGCCCACGCGACCTCTTTCAACTGCATCTCCGGTTGCTCGAGCAGAATCTTCTGCGCGCGACGGACCCGGACCCGGCACAGATGCTGATGAATCGTGCAGCCGAGTTCGCGCTGGAAACTGTGCTCCAGCCAGCGCCGGGACACTGACACAAGGGAGACGAGATGCTCTACGGCGAGCTCACCATACTCACGGAACAGCTCTACCTGACACTCGGTAAGGGCGATCCATTGGCACACGTGGTAGGTTTGAACAAGACGTTTGGCGACGGCCACTCAGAATGGCACCGTGCTTCGTTTGGTTTCATCTCGGACCTGAGCGTCGATAAAACGCCCGACGCCAACATGGTGCGTGCCTGGGATGAACTGGACGCAGGCAACTAAGGACGGGATCGAGTCTAGTCGCTGCATTTGATTCCGCACTTGTCTTAATGGCAGAGTAGGACCAGGTGCCAGTCATTTTAGCCCAGTCCTTTAGTCTGCCGCCCAGGGATTAGTCGTATCTGTGCGAATTGCACCAAAAAATAGATCGAGCATATTTGTGCGTAGTCGCCCAAAATGCTCATTTAATCACAAGGAGAAATACATGAAAAATACCCACACTATACTTTTTGCATTAAGCATTATTTTTATCAGCTCCTGGCATTGTTATGCCCAGGATAGTAGCAAGGCTAAGCTCTCGAAGAAGCCCAATATCATTCTCATTCTCACTGATGACTTCTCTTACTGGGACATCAGCCATTTTGGTCAGAAAGAGTTTTCAACACCGAACCTCGACCGCATGGCACGGGAAGGCATGGTCTTCAGCAATGCCTATGCCGCCTCACCTGAGTGTGCGCCGTCCCGTGCAGGTCTGCTGACCGGTCGTGATATGGGGCACTGCACGTTTCGGAGGCTGGGCACTGACGTGCGCCCCAAACTGCACAAGCGTCCTTACTTACTTCCAGATGACGAAACCATCGCTCATGTTCTTGGTTCTGCCGGCTATGAGACTTGTCAGATTGGGAAGTGGCACGTAGGCGAACCCGGCACACCGGGCATGCCCCACCTGCAAGGGTTTAAGCATTCGCTTTGTTTTGATCACGCGAACAACAAGCGCGCACAGTACATCTACCCGACCCGTCTGTGGCGTAATGGTATTGCCGAGCAAATCCCGGAAAACAAAGGCTTCGGTATCGATCACCGTAACAACCGTTTTGACAAAGATGGTCTCTTTGTTCCAGGCGGTATGCCTAACCCGTCAAAGATGAGGTACTGCGAAGATATCTACATAGAAGAGGCGATCAAGTTTCTGCGCAAGCCTCACAAGAAACCATTCTTCATGTACTATGCTTCTACTCTGACTCACGCGGAGTGGCCGAAGGAACTGCGCGAATTGAAAGACAAGCCGAAGCCATGGACCGACGATCAGAAACGTTGGGCAGGTCAGGTGACCCAACTGGATCGGTCGGTCGGCACTATTCTTAAGGAACTTAAGGTCCAGGGCCTCGATCAGAACACGCTGGTCATCTTTACCTCAGACAACGGTTACGCTGCCTGGGGCTACAGGAAGCTGTCGAATAAAGGGGCATGGAAAGACGACCTTGTACTCAAGAACAAAGGCCCGTGGGACCGCGGGAAGTTTGTTGCCGCCAACGGTGGCGTCATCGTCCCGTTCATTGCCTGGGGTCCCTGTAAACGCCGGTTGAAAAGTGCGGCGGGCGCCGGTTGAAAAGTGCGGCACCTGAGATCATAAGTATCCTAAGACGCGTATTGCGTCAATTTCTCTCTTCCCCCCACCCATTTATGGGGCTATTGAAGTGTCTCCTCGTGTGTCAGGCCAGTGCGGATTCTGCGGTGTCTCCGTCGTACATCCCGGTACGGGCGTGAGTGAGCCCCCTTCGGGTCAGTATCCTGGCAATCGTGCTTATACAGGGCAGAGGCCGGACGCTATCATCATCCATCTTTGCCCCGATGGCCCTGGGCCCGCATGGGAGCCCGCGGTTGTAGAGTTCGAGGCGAGTTATCACAACGATCTCCTCGACCTCCTCCTTGGTTCTGAGCGGCTCGACAGTACTCACTGCTTGCCTCCTTTCTTGTTATTCCTGGTGTTGCGTCTTGCTCGTTTCCTTGATTCTTTCAACCGATAGCTTTCACCATTGGCCTCAAGGATGTGTATCCGGTGGGTCAACCTGTCCAGAAGGGCGCCGGTAAGGCGCTGTGAGCCAAGGATCTCCGTCCACGATTCAAACGGCAGGTTCGTGGTCATGATCAGGCTTGTTCTTTCAT
>JASLPY010000113.1 GCA_030744755.1 Kiritimatiellia bacterium
TGCTCTATGGCGGGGTCGGGAACATGAATGGCATTGAGTTCACCGTTCTCGAGACCTCGTGCAAGTTTGCGCGAGTCGCGGGGGTCATCCTTTTGCCGGCGCTCTTTATCGGTTGTAGGCACATCAGCAGGATGCACCACAATGTTGGCAATGCCAAGTTCGACAAGCTGACGATGTGTCCAGAATCCACTGAAGCCCGCTTCATATACCGAATGGTAAGTTCCTCCAGGATAATGCTTCGTCATATGCGTATGCAGCCTACGTGGATCGGGAGGCATTGTCATGGTTCTTACTTCCATGCCTATCGTCCGAATCGTCACCTTCCAACTCCGATGGTGGACATCAATACCCAGGTTGAACTCTTGACCATCAAACCGAACCTCACTACTCTGAATCTCCATGGGCGCTTTCCTTTCCTGTTGCTCTGTTGCAACGTTTTTGACCAAGGAATCGAAAGCGCCTTTCGCTTTACTGTGCAAGAACTATTTGCACGCTATGGCTAACATAAGGTCTCATGCCGCTCGACGTTCCCCGCGGAGCGATCCCCTCTCCAATACTCCAGCACTCCAGCATTCCATCCGAGAGCGCTAACAGCGCAATCGGCTCAGTATCACGAGCTGCTGGGTAATCTGTTTTGAATCTTGATTTTTTCGTCTGCTTTAGTCATACATTCTATTCAGGATCAAGTATCGGCTACGCGCAGAAAGCACTTGCTTGTGATTATACCGACAGAAGAAAGGGGGGGATCTTGAATGGATGAGCGCAGACAGCACCCTCGGATGAGCGATCAAAACAGTGTTGCAGTCACGATTCTGGCTGCTCCCGCTTCCCCGGAACTCGAAGGAGAGACTTTCTTCTGCATGACCCACAACATCTCTGTCGGCGGGTTAATGATACATCTCAGCACCCGCGTCCCCCAGGGCGCAAGAATGGAAATGAGAATAGCGTTCGCTGAGCCAATACGAGCTTTTCTCCTGGTTGGACGTTGTGCCTGGACGGGCGAGAAGGAAAGAAATGGTTTCCCTATCGGCGTTGAATTCGTGGACGGCAATGAGGGAGACCTGGATTCATGGCATTCAATCGTCGAACAGAAACTGCTTTACAGGGGTATATCCACCGACGATGAGGATTAGACAGTCAGCCTGGCTGGCATCCATTTCCGTACCGAGTTGATGAGAAACAGCTTGTCGGCCGCGACCAGGTCATCGACAAGAACGACCCCTTCCTCGACCTTACCTTCCTTCAACAGGCGCTCCCTGAATGTTCCCGCAAGAAGGCCGCATTCTATTGGCGGCGTAATGAGGCGGCCGGCTTTCTCGATTACGACGTTGGCAATGGTGCTTTCCGTGACTTCGCCTTCCGTATTCCACAGGATAACATCGTGACATTCCGGATGTGACGCCCTTGCGTTCTCGTATACCGATCTGTTGGTTGTCTTATGATACAGGAACCTGTTGTTCTTACTCACCGGATCAGCAGCAAGCGCAACGCACCAGGGTTCCTGTCGGGGGGCATCAAGTTCCTGCCTGTCCAGTTGAACGTTTCCGTTCCGGGCAACGCGCAGGCGCACTCTCTGGGATTGTCCGGCTGAAGCATCCACGGCGGCGACAAGTTCGCGGTGCAGTTCCTCCGAATCCAGGCTGAAACAGAAATACTCCGCTGACTCATGAAGGCGCTTGAGATGTTCTTCTTCCAGGAAGAATCCTTTGTGCGGCTCCCAGAGCAGGGTTTCGAGCAACTCGAATTCCGAGACTTCCGTTGTAAGTACATCAGCCTTGAGAAGGCATTCTTCATACTCTGCCAGGTCCACGGAGTCCCAGACAACGCCGCTGCCGACTCCGTAGCATGCCTTTCCCGTCAGCTTGTCAATACTGACGGTTCTTATCGCCACGTTGAAGAGCATCCTTTGCTCCGGGGCAAGGAAACCCACGCACCCCGTGTAGACCCCACGCGGGCCTGTCTCAAGATCTTTGATCACCTGCATCGTACGCACCTTCGGGGCGCCCGTGATCGATGCACAGGGGAAAAGGGCCCGGAGCGTTTCGGTGAAAGAGGCGCGGTTCCTGCATTCAACCAGGGACGTCATCTGCCACACGGTCGGGTAACGTGCAACATCATACAGGTCATTGGCGACAACGGTTCCGGGAACGGCAATTCTGCCCATGTCGTTTCGTACCATGTCAACAATCATGACGTTCTCTGCCCTGTCCTTGGGGGACGCGTGAAGAGCCGTTGCTATTGATCTGTCCTCTTCGGCGGTCATCCCGCGGCGCGCCGTTCCCTTCATCGGCCGTGACACGAGAAGATTGCCGTCCTGGCGAAGGAAGAGCTCGGGAGACGCCGAACATATTGCGAACGAATCGGTCTCGATGAATGCGCCGTACCTGGCCTGTTGAGCTTGCGTCATGCGGGAAAACAGTCCGGCCGGAGCCCCGGAGAATTCGGCCTCGAGCTGGAAGGTGAAATTGACCTGGTAAGTGTCTCCACTTTCAAGGAGACGTTTTATGCGTCCGACAGCCCCGGAATACTCCGTGGCAGACATCGAAGGGGTCCATTCCCGTACCGAGAAAGGAAGGTCCATGGCCTCTGTAGAAAGCGAGACTGAAGCACAGGCACCGCAGATCGCAAACCAGGCCAACGGGAGAGATGCTGACTCGTGGGTATCAAGGACCCGGTCCATGGCACCGGCCGCTTCGTACGTCAGAAAGCCAACCGCGTACCGTCCGGCGTCAGCCGCACGCGAAGCTCCCTCAAGTACGGGGAGCACGTCTTCCAGGCGATCCGCACGAAGCACTTCACAGACATCGTGGAAGCTGAACCACTTGTCGTCCGAATCCGGGTTCTGCACCATGATTTTCATTGTCTCGTTCCGTATCATGTTTCACTCGCCGGCGGGGACAGTACTACTATCGACTTGAACCAAGATAGCCGAGGCCCATATAGTCAACAAGCAATTCGTCGAAGGATTATGATGGAATCGGCAACGATAGAACAACTAGGCAGACACGAGGGCAAGGTAGTCTCCCTGCAGGGATGGCTGTACGGCATGCGCAAGAGCGGCAAGGTGGCCTTCCTCGAACTGCGGGACGGTACGGGGATATGCCAGTGCGTTGTTGAGGCTTCTGCTGCAGAGGCATTTGAAAACGCCAGGACCTTGACCCAGGAATCTTCCCTGGTTCTTGAGGGGCTCGTCCGCGCCGAACCCAGGGCTATCGGAGGATACGAGATATCTGCAACGAAGGTTCAGCCCCTGCAGGTTGCCCAGGAATATCCAATCTCCCGCAAGTCTCATGGCGCGGACTTTCTGATGTCCCACAGGCACCTGTGGTTGCGATCCAGCCGCCCGGCCGCCATATTGAAAGTTCGACACACAATCATAAAGGCCTGCCGCGATTTCTTTGACAGCAACGGGTTCACACTCATAGACACCCCCATTCTTGTTGCCAGGGCGGGAGAAGATGCGCAGACGCTGTTCCCCGTGGACTATTTCGAGAAACAGGCTTTCCTGGCCCAGACCGGACAGCTGTATCTGGAGTCCGCCTGCATGTCCCTGGGAAAAGTCTATTGCTTTGGACCTACGTTTCGTGCCGAGAAGTCAAAGACTCGCCGGCACCTGACGGAGTTCTGGATGGTGGAGCCCGAAGTGGCGTTCGCCGACCTGGACGATGTCATGGAACTTGCGGAAGGCATGATATGCGCCATTGTCGATGCCGTTCTGGCCAAGCATCAGAAGGAACTGGAGTTGCTTGGCCGCGATATCGAGACCTTGAAAAAGGTATGCAAACCGTTTCCGAAAATAACCTACAGCGACGCGGTCGACATCCTGAAGTCGGAAGAAAACAGGATCCGCATGGAAAACGAGCTTCAGCTGGACAAAGAGCGGCTGGAGGATATGAAGAGGCAGCAAGAAGATCTCGAGAGCCAGTTGGCCAACGTGTCCAAGGCCTGGAAGCAGGAGAAACTGAAAGCCGGAATTCGGGAGCTGACCGAAGCCATCGCCGAGCTTGAACGTGATGTGAACAACCGGCCAGGACATATTCGCCTCGCGGCGGAGTTCGAATGGGGAGCTGATCTCGGGGGGAGCGACGAGACGATAATATCCCGCCGGTTCGACAAGCCCGTGTTTGTCACGGATTATCCGAAGGAAGCCAAGGCTTTCTACATGAAGCAATCCGTTGACGACCCGAGAGTTGTCCGCAATATGGATCTTCTTGCTCCCGAGGGTTACGGGGAAATCATCGGCGGAAGCCAGAGAGAAGACGACCTCGAAGTGCTGAGAACGAAAATGCAGGAGATGCAGCTTAACGAGGAAGATTACTCCTGGTACCTGGACCTCCGCCGTTACGGTTCCGTCCCACATGGGGGGTTTGGCCTGGGAATCGAAAGAGCAATCTCCTGGATATGCGGGCTCAAGCACGTACGGGAAACTATCCCCTTCCCCAGAACCATGGGCCGCCTCGAGCCATGACATGCGACGCAAGGAGTAAATACTCGGGCGAAAGCAGAAGCAAAACATGGCGTGCAAGGGGTGTCGCAGCTCCGCGCGAGCACTAACAAGAACGGTTTTTCAGTCTATATCGTTGAGCGGTCAATGACATAGACTGCTCCGTCTCTTCTCTGAGGCGCTGTACGACAGACAGGCTTTGACTTCGCTTCAGGCCTTGCCTCGCTCGCGCCAGTCTGCTGGTGTTGCGCCGATTTGGGCGCGGGCATCGAAGTAGGCTTCGAGATTGGGTAGAGGGATGTTTTCATGCAGGCCGCCGCAACTGGCGATGGCGAAACCAGGGCAATCCCGCGTCTTCTCGTACAGGGCCAGGACCATGGCTCGAATCGTCTCGGGGGTGCCAGTTGTCAGTTCCGCGGTATCCATGCCGCCGATCATGAAGCGTCCCCGTTGCCCGAAATGCTCGATTACCGCGTTTACCGATGTCGCCGGGTTCTCGAACATCAATCCATCCACGCCGGCGTCGATGAGTTTTGGCAGGAACGCTTCCATGTTACCGTCGGCTACGAAGATGATCTTCTTGCCCAGTTCCTTTGCACGGCCCCAGATCTCCGGGTAGTGCGGGAAGATGTAGTCGTCGTACCATTGGGGGCTGAACATTGGGCCGTTGGCGCTGGCAAGATCATCGTGGACGAAGACAAACGGGGTGTCGGAGGCCTCCGCGATTGCGGTGACGATGGCTCTTGATTTCGTCGCGCAGGGAAGCAGGACATGCTCGTGAAATCGGTCCGGCTCCATGCCCGCCGCTACCATGAACACCTCCCAGCCCAGGAACTCGACAGGCCACATGAAAAGCGTGGTGTAGAGCATGGGGTAGTACAGGCCGACGTCCCCGAGAGCCGCCTCCCTTTCGCAGATGTCCTTCGCTGTGCAGGGATGTGGGACCGGCACGAGCAGGTCTTCGTAGGAGAGGTCACTCATGCTCAGGGACCAGACATCTTCCGGCGTGCCGCACAGGTAAGTATGCCGCATGACCGTATCGTACACGCCCAGGCTGCCGCGACGATAGGGCCGGCCGGGCACGGTGCGGGAGTCCCCAGTCGGCGTCGGCTCGGGTGCGTTGCACAGGGGAACGCGGTTGATGATGTCGATTCCCAGCGCCTCGTAGGTCCGCCGGTAGGCTTCGGGCGTCTGTTCATAGACGTCCATCCCGCTGACCAGCTCCATCAACCCGCGATGGTTGAGCGTCTCCTTGGAGACCAGCTTCTCCCCCCGTTCGCCGTCAGCCCATTTCTCAACGTCCATCCTCATCCGACATACCTCTGCCAGATCGCTTCCGCCTGGGCGGGAGAGGCAACAACCGTGTTCACTGCCAGTCCTTGCGCGGGTAGGTTGCTAAAGATCCAATCCAGGTCCTGCTCGGAAATATCACCCCAGATCAGCAGCGGTCTTGTAGCCAGTATCTTCTTGTGGACGTCAAATAGCTCCTCCGCGGATGGACCGCCTTCGTCGATGTGGAGCTCGAGCGCGGTCATCTCCATGTCGAGATACGCGTCCACCGGATAGTAGCCGATGGGGTGCTGATGGATGATGCAGCCACCGAAGGCGGCGGCGATCTTCCTGTCGCACGGCTCGATGAACTCTCCATACAGATCAGGTGAGAGCAGTGCGGCCGCATCTTCCTGATGCCAGATGGTGCCCGCCGGCGCCCACATGGAGTAGTAGAACGAGCCGATGCCGCCGTGGAAGTCCGGAATGTGCGCAAGCTGTAGCCGGCCCCAGTCGATGAAGAAGTCGGTCAGCTTCTCGGCGACGGCCTTCACCTCGTCCGGCTTCTCCAGCATGGCGAAGACCATGGCATCTCCTCCATAGAGCGCTGACAGCAGGTCGGATTCGCTGGTGCTCCTGGCGCTGCCGTTCTTCCTCCTGGCGGGCGAGATCATGAATGCTTCAGGCATCACGAAGCGCCTGGTCCGCTTTGCCCTGGCAATGATCGGCCCCGTTCGCGGCGGGCTCTCCTACGTCGTCATCGCTGTCAACGTGCTCGTGGCCATGGTCTCCGGGGCCGCGATTGCCAGTGCCGCCGTGGTTGGGTCGACCCTCGTGCCGACGATGAAGAAGCAGGGCTACCCGGAAGGATACGCGGCCGCCCTGAACGCGTCTGCGGCAACCATTGGCCCCATCATTCCTCCGAGCATCGGTTTCATCATCTACGCATCGGTCGCCGGCGGCGAAGCCTCGATCGAGAAGCTCTTCATTGCCGGTGCCGTGCCCGGCCTCGTGATTGCCTTGTCCTTGGCGGCCGTCTGCGCCGTGGTCAGCGCCCTACGGAAATACCCGAAGGGCGAGAAGCACTCTCACGGCGAGTTCTGGACCAGCCTGAAAGGAGCGGCATTGGGCCTTCTTTTGCCCGTCATCATCCTGGGAGGCATTTTCGGTGGCATCGTGACGGCGACGGAAGCCGGCGCACTGGCCGTGGCATACGGCGTCCTCGTGGGCTTCTTTGTCTACCGTTCCCTGACGGTTTCGAAGCTGATTCAAGCCCTGCTTGTGACCGCGAAACGCACGGCGTCGATCATGCTCATCATCGCCTGTGCCTCGTGCTTCGGGTTTCTGATTACGCGGCAGGTCGAAGGCGGCGCCTTCATCGCGTTCTTTCAGGGTGTCACGGAACAGCGCTGGTTGTTCCTGCTTATGGTGATTGGTCTCATCCTGGTACTGGGCACGATCATGGAAGGCGGCAGCATCATGATCATCCTGACACCGCTGCTGCTGCCCGTGCTCAAAGCCTACGGCATTGATGTCGTGCACTTCGGCGTTGTCTTCCAGTTAGCCATCATGGTCGGCCTATTGACCCCACCAGTCGGCATCCTACTCTTCGTCATGGCGGGCGTCAGTCGAGTCTCCGTGAAGGAAATCCTGAAGAACTTGTGGCCGTTCTACCTGGTGCTGATTGTCCTGTGCTACGTCTTCGCCTTCGTGCCCCAACTCTCCATGTGGCTCGTGTACGCCTTGACCTCCGTCACGAACTGAGCGCGACGGGGATACGGTTAGGCGATCGTCCAGGCTGCATACAAAGGAATGGTATCGATCTTTCCGTACTTCGCGAAGTTCTCCAAAGACATCCGTACTCCCCGCTGCAGTCGGCGTTCTTCGAGAAACATGTGCATGCTCCGCATCTTCCCGGAGCTTCCGGCCTTGACTTCGACAGGAAGAATGCTGCTGTCCTCGGGCAACACATAGTCGAGCTCCGCGCTGCTGCCACGGGATTCGCGATGCCAGTAGTGGAGTGCAGGCTTTATCGTGGGCATGCTGTTACGAATCAGCTCGAGCCCGACGAAGACCTCCGCCAGCGATCCCTTGTTGACAACGTCGGCATCGCTCTCCACGAGCATCGAGGCAAGATTCGTCCCCATGGCGCGCTGCATAAGTCCCGTGTCGGAGGGAAGCACCTTGAACTTCGATGTCTTCGCCTGCGCTTCCAGAGGAAGCCCCTGTGCGGCAGTATGGTGAACCTTGATCGCCAGGCCGGCCTTGACCAGCATGTCCAATGCACGACGAATCGGCGCCGTAGAGGCGTTCGTGTCGACCCGCGAGTACATGAACTTGGAGCCGGCCTGATAGAAGACCGAATTGTGAACATCGATCAGGCGTTCAACCGGCGAGTGCTTTGCGTACTTCGAGAAATCGTCGCGAAGCGTAACGAGCAGTGCATCGAGGAGTTCCATGCATCGGTTCAGGTCCCGGCCACGGACGTAGGCATCCACGATCCTCGGCATCCCGCCAATGAGTTGGAACGTTCGCACGCGGTCGATCAGCCGATCATGAAAGGCCATGTCCAGCGGCGCCCCCGTACTCGCCGATTCGACGACCCGCAGTAGCGCGCCTTCTCCAAGTGCTTCGAGGAACTCGGGAAACGACAGGGGATACATGTAGAGCGATGAGAGTCGCCCGACCCCCTGTGAGGGGATCTTCTCTATGGCAAACTGAAGCAGCGAACCGGAGGCCGCCACATGGAGATCGGGCATCTTCTCCCGGAAGAATCGGAGCGAACTGAGAGCATTCGGGCAGGCCTGTATCTCATCCAGGAAGAGAAGCGTCTCGCCAGGGACAACGGGCGCCCCGAAGTAGGCCGACAGCTTCTCGCAGATGGGTTGCGGCGTCAGGTCGCCTTCGAAGAACGTCTGTACGGCCCGGTGTTCCTCGAAATTGACCTCGATGAAAGAACTGAAAGCCCTGCCCAACTCCCGCACGGAGTATGTCTTGCCAACCTGTCGTGCCCCCCGAACCAGAAGCACATCGCGGTCTTCTTGCGCTACCCAGCGCTGCAACCATTCATCGATACGGCGTTTCATACAGCCTTTCGTTGCTTTGTTCAATAAATCAGGGACATCGTGCAGCTAATGTGTCAATAAATCAAGGTGAAAACCCACGCTTCGCGTAAGCAAATCAAGGGTTGTGAGCAGGGATCAGCGGCAATATCCGTTCCGTGCAGAGCCGCACGCGGCCTTCGCTGCCTGTCCCGGCTGAAGCCATGTCGTAAAGGAGCATTATACACTGGGGCGTATCCGTTGTCAGGGATGATCCTCGATTCGAACCGGTCTGGCAAGGTTCCCCGCTGCGCACCATCCGCGTAATCGGACTCACCGGCAACGCTACCAAGAATCGGGGTTACGAAGGCCCCGATTTTCGTCGAGTACACAATACAATAGGTGATACAATAGGTGACAGACACTGTTTTCAGCAGCACGCTCCTTAGCCAACCCCGGCAGGGTGTCTGTCACCGATCGCTTTTTCCTCTCCGATCTCATCTGCCTTCAACGGGTGCATTGGCAGACCGCCGAGATTGTTGCTGTGCCTGTTTGCGCGCTTCATCGACTATTGCAAAAGTTTCCTGCCATTCTGATCTCAGCATTGCCCTAAAGCTGGATATGGCTTCGTGGGGCGGGAGCAGGCGGTCGCCGGTTTTGATCTGTCCAGTCGCATTCTGATACTCCCAGAGCATATCTATATACTCAGCTCGTTTGCTCATAGAGATGAGAAGGGGCGGCTGGCCGCAGCGTAGCAGGGGAAGGTTGGCAATCAGTCTTGCAATGCGCCCGTTGCCGTCGAAGAACGGATGAATGCGTACAAAGCTGAGGTGAGTCCAGGAATAGACGTTAACAGCTTTCGTCCTGGAACTGGCGGTGTTCAGCTTTCGGTTAAATTCCTTTATCCAGCGTGACATCAGCTTTGGTGTATCGGAAGGGGACGCATATTCCATGTAGACGGGCTTGCCTTCACGCATGCCTGTAGTTCCATTGAATTCACGCTTCCAGTTTCCGATGGGACGCATACTGTCGATGGCGCTTTTCTGCATTACGCAACGATGCAGGTTGAACAGATCTTCAGGATCGATCTTGTCTTCATTTATTAAATCATAAATCAGGTCAATAGCCCTGGCATGTCCATATACCTCTTCATGATCTTTAAGCGGCTTTCCACTGATGGTCAGTCCGAGTTCCAGCACTTTAACTGTTTCGCCCAGTGTCAGCGTGTTGCCTTCCATAGCGGTGGAGTCGTGGGTCCACAGGGCAGATATCTGTTTCAGCAAGGATGAAAGTATGTCTTCAGGAAGTCCCTCATAGAAAAGAGCAGATTTCCTTGTTACACGATCCCTGTTCTTAAGAAAGGAATAGACGGCGTTATGCGATATCGACAGGTCGTATTTCTTGCCCAGAACCGATGCAATTTCCCTGAAACCTACGCCCTTCTTGCGCAGATCTCGGACCTCGTCCTCATACGGAGCCAATCTGGATGATGACTTTTTCACACAGCAATCTAGCAAAACGGCGTAATTGTAACAATAACAAACGCGAACACTAGAACAAGTTATCTGTTACAGTGCCGTTTCTACCTCTTGACAAGCTTGGCCATTTCGACCTCGGGGTCTGACCACGGTAAATCGTTGAAGGGTAGGTGGATAAGCTGTTCCTGCACCTATGCGAGAAGCTATTGCACGTTGTGTCAGCGGGTTACCGTGGTCCGACCCCGAAGTACAGTTGAATATTGCACCTGTGCCGCAGGGCAATGTATTCTTTCGACCATGCTTGAATCTCTGCGCATCAGGAACCAAGGGCCGCCTGGAGCTGTGGCACGGGACGTGAGAAATCAATTGCGCATGGAGCATCCAGCCGCTGTTGACTCAAGAGAGGACAACTCGTGAGATGAGAGACGTGCTCACCGTGTTGATTCTACTCCTGGCCGGATGCCGGGCCTGCGGTGTCAGTGCCGGGGAATGGGAGATTCCGAAGGACCCATCGAAGTTTCACATTTTCGCCTGCCTGGGACAGTCCAACATGGCCGGGGGGTTCAAGGAAAGCCATCTCTACAACGACCATGGCCAATATGACCCGGTCACCGATCCGGTGCCCCCTGTTTTCCTGTACAAAGCTGGAGGCTGGAAGCCGGCCTCGCATCCCCTCATCAAGCACAACAAGGTGAGCTTTTCCCTGCCGATTCCTTTTGCGAAGAAGTACCTGGAACTGCTGGGCGATCCAGATGTGAAAGTGGGACTGGTCACAAGTGCCTATGGCGGCAAACAGATCGGTTTCTTCGTCAAGGGCAATGCGATGTACCCCGGCAACCTGGGCCGCCTGAAGGGATCGGGCACCTTCAAAGGAATCCTCTGGCACCAGGGAGAGTCAAACACCACGGGCGTGGACCGGTACGTTACTTTCAAGCCCTGCCTGCTCGGCATTGTCCGGGATATCCGGTCGGACCTGGATATGCCCGGCCTGCCCTTCGTCACCGGGCAACTGACCCGCATGTCGAGCAATTCCATGCCTCAAGAAGACCATTTCGGAAGCGAATCCTGCGGCACCATAACGCGCGTGCTGGCCGACATCGGCGAGTACAACGACAAAGCCGCGCATGTCCGTTCGTCGAACTGCGGGCTTTGCATCGAACATACGCGGCATCTCGTGGATGAGGAGGGCAACGCCACGGGCAAGACCATGCGGATGCCCAACGATACGATCCATTTCAACCGCTCGGGCCTGACTACCATGGGGCAGCGGTATGCCCGCGCGATCCTTGATTACCCGTCGTTCAAGAACAACCCCGTGCGCCTGCTGGCGGTCCCTGGCCGTGACATCGACACTTCCCTGGTCCACGAAGTGTCGGATCTATCCAAAGACAGGCTTACGTTCACCGGCAAAGAGCTGCCGGACTGGCTGACGATCAAGCCGGACGGCTCGATCTCGGGTTCTCCCACCACCGTTGGCGAATACAAGGGCACGCTGACCGTCACCGACAAAAGCGGCTGGATCGACAAAAGCGATCTGGTCATCCACGTTCTGGAAGGGACGGCGCCCGCCTTCAAAACGAACATGTTCGAAAGATCGCCTGTACCTGCCGGGCTGGAGTTCAGAAACGGTGTCAGGTACGGGTTTCACAAAACGTGGAGCTCGGAACTGTACGAACCCAACAACGACAAGCTGAGCTTCTCCAAGGTCGACGGGCCGGACTGGCTGACGGTTTCCCCCGACGGCACATTTTCCGGCCTCCCGCCGAGCTCCGATGCCGGTAAGGCTGTCACCTTCAAGGTAAAGGTCGCCGATGCCGACGGGGCGGATGCGGCCGAGTATTCCATGAAGGTCCTCGGCGAAGACACCGTATGGTTCGACAGTTTCGATTACCTCCCGGAAATACAAAGCCTGCGGGTAGACGAGACGTTTGAGCTGAACGCGCAATCTCCAAGGGACGTCTATTTCCCGGGTGTGTCTACTCGCAACACGAAGCGAAAGATATCTGACCTGTTCATCAGGATCGGCGCAAGCGGGCACAAGTTCGGCAGGGGATCGCTCAAGTCGTTCTGTATCCTGCTGGACGGACGCCGGTTCGTCGGCAAGGCGGGTGACTACCGCTTCCACTTCCGACAGTACGGCATCGGGAAGTACGCTCAGGTTATCGTCAGCATCTACGGTGTCGACTTCGGTCGATCGCCGGATGCGGCCGTCACCGTTCAACGGGAAGGCAAGCAGTTCTATGCCGTTCCGGCCCCGGTCACGGCCAGGGGCGGCGCGAAACTACGGAAGCTCGCCGAAAAGAACTACAGCGATACGTCGGAAGCGGGGATCCAGGAGCTGAATTTCGACTACGCCGGCACTGGCGACGTCCTGCTCGTCTTTTCCGCATCAGTGAAGTCCGAGGATCTCGATAAGATCAAGACGGTAAAACTGAGCAAGTCTCAAAAAAGAAAACGGCAGAGGGAATTCGGCGGCATCTATCCCCCGGCGTTCCAGGAAACAGGGGCCGAGTTAGACGATTTCAGGATAACACGGGTTCTCAAGCGCTAAGATGAAGGAAGAGATGATTTACATAAACAGAGTGAACTTAATAGCGATAGTCTGCGCCCTGGTTTTGAGTAGTACATCCGCCCGGGCAGAGGTCACGCTCCCGCGGACATAGCAACATAGCCCGCTACCTGGCGATGATCTGCAGGCCTGCCACGGCGCCGGTGGTCACTTCCAGGTAGCCCGATCCGTTGCCGTGCGAACGGAGCCATCTGCGATGCGATATCGATCAATGATAGCTGGCCGAAACTGAGGCGGAAGATTCTCTTTACCCCGCAAAAGGAAACAGGGGGCAGCAGGCAGAAGAAAGAAACAGAGAGATTGCGAAACATTGACCCCACGAAAAATGGCAGTTTAGGTATGCGAGAACCAGAGAAGTCATGTAGGTAGAGAGTCTTTGACAGGATCTACAGAATCTACAGGATGGGATTGTGGCATGAATCTGATGGTGGTTCTCATTGCACTTTGCATTTACCCAATTCTCACGGTTACTTGCAGGAACCACCATCAAATTCCTGCCACGGTTTGCTATG
>JASLPY010000114.1 GCA_030744755.1 Kiritimatiellia bacterium
ACAATCACCGGCCGCAGCTACCGTCTGAAGGACCGAGCCAGACAGGACGGCGGACAGCCAAACGGCGAAAAACCTGGCTTACAGGGTAAAAACAACGGCGAAAAGGCCGTAAAACCCAAGAAGAAAACAAAAACAGGTTGTCAGGAACAACAGAAATGAGGTATAGAAGGGTACCAGCGGGTGGCCTAGTTTGAAGCGCCCATGAGTGGCCTAGTTTGAAGCGCCCCGCGACAGGTTGTCATGTCAGCGAGTCAAAAAGAGAAAGGTGGTACGATGATAGGCAAAACAACACTCTGGTTTTATGCTGTCCTGTCTTTTTCAATAATAGTATTAGTTAGCGGATGCAACAAGAAGGGGGATGAGAAGAAGGTCTTTACCGTTGGCGCACTGCATCCCGAGATGAACGCTTTTCATGCTGCGATAAAGAACAGTGTCGATAAACGGGCCGAGGAAAAAGGCTGGAAGATTATAAACTTCACCGCCGGCGTCAGCGCCGAAAAACAGCTTGACCAGATGGAAAACCTGATCGCTTTGGGAGTTGACGTGATTCTTGTCTGTCCCGTCGATGCTAAATCGATAGGCTCCGGTGTCAAGAAAGCCCGAGATGCGGGAATTCCGGTTTACGGAGTAGACCGCTCGACAGTTGGCACGCCTCTTAATATGACGGTCCAGGCTGATAACGAGATGGGTGGGCGCCAGGCGGCAGAGGGGGCGGTGGCTTTCCTGAAGGAGAAATATGGAGAGCCCAAGGGGTTGGTTCTGGAATTGCAGGGAGACATGGCTTCCAATGTGGCGCAGTTGAGAAGCAAGGGCTTTAACGAATATATGGGCAAGCACCCCAACGTCAAAGTCATATCGAAGCCTACTGAGTGGAAGGCGGAGAGGTTCCTAAAAGGCACTCAGGATGTTCTCGGGACCCAGCCGGTGGACGCGATTTTCAGCCACACCGATGTGATAGGGACCACCCCGATACTGTCGGCTCTGGACCAACTGGGAAAGAAGATTAAAGTAGGCCAAAAGGGGCATATCTGGTACGGGGCGATCGATGGCAGTCCCACCGGGCTCAAGGCGGTCCGCGAAGGATGGCAGGATGCGTCATACAGTCAGCCATGCACGGATTGCGGTATTGTCCTGGACTTCGTGGAAAAAGAAACTGTAAAAGGAGAAACCATAGAGACAGGTCCTTTCGTTAAGGAGGGAGCTCTCTGGTCCCCGGCACGAATATTTAAGGCTGATAATGGTTTGATGATGCTCCTGGCCACGACCGTGGTGACTAAAGATAATGTTGACGATAAACGCCTGTGGGGAAATCAGTAAGTCGGCCATGGGTGTGGCAGGGAAGATGAACAAACGAAAAGATCATCTGAATCGCGTTCTGTTTCTGCTTCTCGATAACATAGCCTGGCTGCTTGTTGGGGTCTCAGTGGTTGTCTTTTCCCTTCTTTCGGACCGCTTCCTGAGATCTTATACGCTGATAAACATAATTCCTAAGGTCGTGCCAATTGGGATCCTGGTCATCGGGCAGTCTTTTGCGATGCTTACGAAGCACTTTGACCTTTCTTCGGAGTCGGTGTTGGGACTGGTGGCGTTTTCGGCGGCGTTACTCATCGCTTCACCCGAATTGGGCGGCTGGGGGACCATGTTGCCCGGCTGGATGGTGATTGTTCTTATGCTGGGCGCGGGGGTCCTGATAGGCATGCTTAACGGGTTCATGATAACCAAACTCAAACTCAACAACCTTGTCTACACCATAGCCATACTGATAACACTTCGGGGCATTTGTTATCTCATTTCTCCTTCCAGCAGCGCCAGCAGCCTGGGTGAAGGGTTCGGATGGCTGGGGGGAGGGAGTCTTTTCACCATCACGGTTGATGGAAAACCCGTAAGGGTCCCGGTGAGCCTCTTGTTCTTTTTTCTCATTTTTGCCGCGGCCCACGTTATTGCCCGGTACACGCGTTTTGGACGAAACATATACGCCGTTGGCGCCGACAGGGCCGCTGCAGAGGCGGCCGGGATCAGGTCCGAGCGCATCATTATTGCTGTTTACACAATTTCCGGGTTCTGTGCCGCACTGGCCGCATGGATGCTGGCTGGCCGAATGGACTCCGCAGCGATGAAAACTGGAGAGAACTGGATTTTTTCCATACAGGCAGCGGCCATTATCGGTGGGATCAGCCTGAAAGGAGGGCGCGGCAATATGATTGGCGCGATGGGAGGAGTCATTCTCTGGGGGGTCCTTAACACGGGGCTTGGTATCGCCCAGGCGTCTCCATGGATAATTGATGCTATCCTCGGCGGACTTCTTCTCCTTGCGGTCCTGCTTGATGCCGTAAAGAATCGTTATTTTGTCAGGAAGACCCTGAAAGAGCAGCTCTCGCAGAGCCAGGTGGGGCTCTCAGACAACTATCTCAATGTCAACAGATCGCTCGCGCAAGGCGCCAAATGAATAATAAGGTCATACTTAAAATGGAAGGGATGTGCCAGGCGTTTCCGGGTGTTCAGGCCCTGGAAGAAGTGGGCCTGGAAGTATATAAAGGAGAAGTCCTGGGGCTTGTTGGAAAGAATGGCGCGGGGAAATCGACCCTGGTCCGTATCCTTATGGGTTTGCAGACGCCCGACGCGGGGACAATCACGATTGACGGAAAGAGCTATGAACGGATGGCCTCAAGCGCGGCGCTCCAGGCGGGTGTAGCTTATGTTCCACAGATCGTCAACGTGATGGACAGCCTTTCTGTGGCGGAAAACATCCTCGCCGGAGACATGCCGGTCAGCAGGCTTGGCCTTGTCGACTGGAAAGAGGTATACCGGGAAGCGGAAAGCAGGCTCGCCAGACTTGGGCTTAACCTGGATGTCAGAAAGCCTGCAGAAGGACTCAAAGTTGCGGAAAAAACAATGCTCGCAATCGCCAAGGCTCTGTTCGGCGACACGAAGCTCATTATACTTGATGAATGCACCGCTCCGCTGCCTCATGCCGATATCGAGCTTCTTTTCGATTTTATCAAGTCCCTTGAAGGCCAGGGCGTTGCTTTTATCTATATATCGCATCACCTTGAAGAGGTCTTTGAGATATGTGACCGGGTGACAGTGCTGAGGGACGGTCTCGGGGCGGGGACTTACCAGGTGGCGGACCTGGATATGGATAAGCTGGCTCACTTGATAGCGGGAGAAGACGTTAAAGAATACGAACGGTTCGCTTCGGCAATCAAGGACAGGCCCGTTCTGAAAATAGAGGGGCTCACGCGCCGCGGGTCCTATGAAGACATCGACCTGGTCTTGCATGAAGGTGAGGTTGTCGGCCTGTCGGGTCTCCAGGGATGCGGTGCTGAAGATCTTGCCGCGGGCCTGTTCGGCATGGAGCGCCGCGGCGTGGGCTCGGTTACCATTAATGGAAGGCCATTAACCGCTCGCAACCCTAAAGAGGCGTTCAGCCAGGGGCTGGCGCTCCTTCCTCAGGACAGGAATAAATATGGAATGGTTGGCTTGAGGCCCGTTCGGGAGAATGTCACCTATACCGTCCTGGACAGGATCAGGAACTTTCTGGGCGTGATTTGGCGTAAGAAGGAAGAGAGCATCGTCGATGGATACATCGAGAGCCTGGGAATTAAAACGCCCAGCCGGGAGGAGTTGGTAAGACAGCTTAGCGGGGGCAACCAGCAGAAGGTGGTTTTTGCCAAGTTGGCCGCTGTTGGTCCCTCCGTTCTCGTCCTTCATGAACCCACGACGGGAGTAGATATCAGGGCCAAACAGGATATTTTCAAAATCGTCGATGACCTGGCGTCCAAAGGAAGCGCAATCCTTGTCATTTCAAGTAAGGCCAGAGAGCAGGCGGGAATATGCGATCGGGTCATTGTCATGTACAAGGGGCGTATAGTGAAAGAGTTTCATAAAGGGGATTCCGGAATGACGCCGGAGAATATCGTGCGCGCCATTGAGGGCGAGGGTTACGATGAATAGGAAGAGATTGGATTACAGGACGTTTGTTCTGGACCGTCTTATCTGGTTCATTATTATCCTTGTCTTTGTTTTCTTTTCGATATTCGCTCATCAATTCCTCTCCACCACGAACATGATCAATCTTCTCCTGCATACCAGTGTTCTTGGCCTTCTGGTCTTGGGGCAGGCCACCTGCCTTTTGAGCGGCAATTTTGATCTTTCCGCCGAGGGTACTGTCACTCTCCTGACGGTTCTTGCGGCCTGGCTTATGGGAAGCGCCACCGCGGGGGCGGGCGCCAATTCCTTTGATAGCGGCAGCGGTTGGGGTCTGAACCCGGTGCTGGTGATTTTCATTATAATGTTCCTCGGGGCTGGAATCGGCTGGCTGAACGGACAGATGATAGCCCGTCTCAGGATGAACAATTTCATAGTTACCCTGGCGATGCAGTTGACCTTGAGGGGGCTGGCTTTAACTCTCTGCCTGGGGCGGAACATCGCGTCAATCCCCGAGGTCTTCAGGTATCTGGGGACCGGTAAGGTCGGACCGATACCCGTTCAGGTCATAGTGACTCTTCTGTTTGTGGCTGTTTTCTACTATTATTACAAGGTGTCGTCTTTCGGCAGGGCCCTTTATGCTACCGGCGGAAATCCTCGCGCCTCTTACGCGTCGGGCTTTAATCCCGGCAAGACAGTAATCAAGGCTTATATGATCAGCGGATTCCTAGCCGCCATCGCCGGATGGATGCTCCTGGGGGGGGTCGGGGAATCAGGACCCGAACTGGGAGTCGGGCTTACTCTGGAGACCGTTGCCGCCGCGGTGATAGGGGGAATTGCTCTGTCCGGGGGGCGCGGCACGATTTTAGGCGCCTTTGCGGGAGTTCTGCTGTTGTCTGTTGTCGGCAATGGATTGAATGTGATGGATATGCATCCTAACGCCGTCAGGGCGGTCAGGGGACTTATTATTCTGATGGCGCTTATTATTGAAGCCCAGAAAGTGCGGTATAAACCGAAACTAGTGAGATGAGTATGGAAGAGAAACAATTGGCGGTCCTTGAGGCGAAAGCGAAAGAGATCAGGTTTGAACTGCTCCAGATGTTCGGCAGTGGAAAATACCATCACTTTGGGGGTTCTCTGTCCTGTGTGGAGATCGTGACGGCGCTTTACTTCTACAAGATGAACTATTCCTTTGAGAATAGAGACTCTCCAACGCGAGATAGGTTTATTATGAGCAAGGGGCATTCGGTCCCTACCCAGTATGTCATCCTGTCCATGCTGGGGTTCTTCCCGCCGGAGGAACTTAGAACGATCAAACAACTGGGGTCGATCCTGCAAGGCCATCCCGATATAAACAAAACCCCGGGGATTGAGGCTCCCACCGGTTCGTTGGGGCAGGGTCTGTCCTATGCCAACGGGATAGCCCTGGCGGCGCGGTTGGACGGGAACGACTTCAATATCTACGTCGTGATGGGCGATGGAGAATTACAGTCGGGACAGGTCTGGGAGGCGGCGATGACGACAAGTCATTACCGGCTCAATAACATGAGAGTCATCATTGACCTTAACGGTTATCAAAGCCAGGGATGTGTTGAAGAAAGTCTTGCCATCGAACCGCTCGAAGAAAAATGGCGGAGTTTTGGGTGGCGCGCCGCGCGGATTAATGGACATGACATCTCCGAGGTCTGCCGAGCCCTGGATGAGACCGACAACAGGGGTGAGCCCTGCGTTATCATAGCTGAAACGGTGAAGGGAAAAGGGATATCCGCTATTGAAGGGACCTTCAGGGGGCATAATTACGCGTTGACGGAAGACGAGTACATAGACGCCTGTGATGAGTTGGCCATTCCCGATGGAGAACAAGAATGAGTGAAGAAGCCACCAGGGACCGTTTCGGTCAGGCCTTGCTCCAACTGGCCAGGGAAGATAAGAACGTGGTCGCCATGGATTGTGACCTTGGGCGTTCCACAAGGTCGTTTCATATCACCGAGGCCGATGAGAGCCGGTTTCTCGAGATGGGAATATCAGAACAGGACATGATATCGACCGCTGCGGGGATGGCCCACGAAGGCAAAATCGTCTTCGTGAACACCTTCGCCGTATTCGCCACTGGCAGATGTTTTGACCAGATCCGCCAACAGCTCTCACTTGCGCGCCTGAACGTAAAGGTCTGCGGTTCCAGTGCGGGACTGACGCAAGGGCCGGATGGCGCTACGCATCAATCCGTACTTGACGTGTCCCTGATGAGGTCCCTCCCGAACATGGTCGTTATCGTTCCCGCCGACGGGCCCCAGACCGAAGCGGCGGTCAGGGCGGCTTACGATCACCAGGGCCCGGTTTACTTGAGACTGTCCCGGTATGACCGCAAGAATGTATATGAAGAAGGTTATTCCCATGATATTTACAAGGCGGTGGAACTCAGGGAAGGGAAGGATGCGGCGATAGTCGTGTGCGGACCGATCCTTGACCACGCGCTCGATGCCGCCGAACTGCTGGCCAGGGGCGGTGTTTCGGCGGGGGTGATTAATATACCCGTTGTCAAGCCGCTAGACAGGGAATCCGTAATCAAGGCGGCGGAAAAATACTGCGTTTTGGTTGTCGTGGAGGAACACAGCGTTTACGGCGGCTTGGGAAGTGCGGTCGCCGAAGTCGTAGCCGAGATGAAAAGGACCGACAAGGCAATTGTCGCCAGGGAAGGCATCAAGGATGATTTTGGTGAATCGGGGACAGCGGATGATCTTCTCAACAAGCACGAACTGGACGCCGAAGGTATCGCGAAGAAGGTAATGCGCAACATTTAACGGCAAGGAATAGAGAAATGAAAATAGCGGTTGTCACTGAGATCAGTACGGTTGAAAGAAACAAGGACATCATGAAAGCCCTGGAAGCGCAGAAGGGCGACCACGAGATTGTCAATTTCGGTATGAAGGGCAAAGAAGATGTTCCAGAGCTTAATTACAATGAGATAGCTTTCCTGGCCGCACTTCTGCTGAATACGAAACGATTCGATTTTGTTGTTGGCGGATGCAGCACCGGGCAGGGTTTCATGAATTCGGTTCTTCAGTATCCCGGGATTTCATGCGGGCATATTGTGACCCCGTTGGATGCGTGGCTTTTCACCCAGGTAAACGGGGGCAACTGCATTTCACTGACACTCAACCTCGGATATGGATGGGCCGCCGACGAGAACCTCCACACTATCTTCGACAGATTGCTTTGTGTTGAATCCGGCGCGGGCTATCCCGCCCACAGAAAAGAGCCCCAACGGATAGGTCGAGAGCAATTCGAGGGCATCTCAAGGGCCACCCACGTCAGTTTCGCCGAAGTCCTCAGGCGCCTCCCGGAGGAATTTGTCGCAAAGGTCCTTGCGATTCCGGGACTATATGAAATACTTGTTCCCGAGACTCTGGAAGATAGAGATGTCGCGGAGATTCTATTAGAATTACAAAAGTAAACAGATCGACTAAAAGGCGCGGTTCTGCTCGCGCCATCTGAAAGGAGATATAAATGGGTGACTCATTAGCAGGTAAAGGCGTTGTGATAGCCGGTGGTGACAGTGGTCTGGGAAAAGACATGGCCATCGCCGCCGCTAAAGAAGGAGCCCGTATTGTTGTGGGCTGTCTCCATGAAGAACCCGGGAAAGCCGCCGTAGCCGAGATTCTTGAGGCTTCCGGGCAGGAGGCCGTTTACGTAGTGGGAGACCTTACGGAAGTTTCGGCCAGCGAAGATCTCATTACGAAATCTCTGGACCATCTTGGAAGAATTGACGGTATGGTGTACTACGCTGGAATCCTCCCGGCCGCTTCTCTCATTGATACGGACGAAGAGATCTATAACAATGTTGCTGACCTGAACGTCAGGGGCGCCTTTTTCTGCTCCAAGTTCACGGTCAAGGCCATGCTTGAAAGCGGCGGCGGTTCCATTATTCATATTGGCTCCCCGCACGCCAGCGGAGGTCAGATCGACCGCGCCGCCTACTCGGTGTCGAAGGGCGCGCTGCGGACCATGACTATACATATCGCCCGCAACTACGCGGAAAACCAGATAAGGTGCAACCAGATCAAAATAGGATGGATGGCTACCCCGGGCGAGATCGCCTTGAGAGAGAGCCAGGGCATGAGTCTGGATGAACTGAACAAGTGGGGGGGCGAGTGTGTGCCCATGGGACGCTTGCAAGTAGGGGATGATTTCATCGGGGCCTCCAATTATCTGCTGTCCGATCTGTCCAGTCAGGTGACCGGGACAATTATTAACGTTAACGGCGGTCTGAGAGACCATGCGTAAAGGGAAGGAGTTTTGATATGATAGAAGCTACAAAATGGGGCGAACTGGATGATGGCCGCGAGGTTGAGCTTTTTACCTTAACGGGTGCTGATGGTTTCCAGGTCAAGATAACCAATTATGGCGGAATCATTACGAGCATACTGGCGCCGGATAAGGATAAGACACCTGGAGAAGTGACTCTTGGATATGATGAATTTGAGTCTTACACGGATGAGACTCCCTACTTCGGTTGTATTACCGGAAGGTGCTGCAACCGGATCGGAAAAGCCGAATTCACACTTAACGGAAACACGTACAAGCTGGCCGCGAATAACGGGAACAACCATCTACATGGTGGAGTCAAGGGATTTGACAAGGTGCTGTGGGACGCCGCTGTTGAGGGCGACAGTCTCGTGATGAAATACTCCAGCCCTGACGGCGAGGAGGGGTATCCCGGTAATCTCCAGGTTACCGTCACGTACTCAATTGAAGACGGGACCGGCATCAAGATTGAATACCACGCCGTTACCGACGCGGACACTCCTGTGAACCTGACCAACCACGCCTATTTCAACCTTGCCGGCTCAGGCAACGTGTTGAACCACAAGATGGAAATCCCGGCCTCCCGGATCACCTTTGCTGACGAGGAGTCCATTCCCAATGGCGATATCCTCCCCGTGGAAGGAACGCCGATGGATTTTCGTAGGGCTACGCCAATAGGACAGCGGATTGGCGCTGATTACAATCTTCTCCATTGGGCGAGGGGATATGACTGCAACTGGATTATTGACAAGGAGATGGGTGAATATGGACTAGCCGCTACACTGACGGACCCGGCAAGCGGCCGGATCCTGGAGGTGTTGACCACCCAGCCCGGACTTCTCTTCTACAGCGGGAACTACCTTGACGACACTATTGCTTCACGAGATGGTGGAAAGCTGGAGAAGCATTCGGGGTTATGCCTGGAGACGGAGCACTTTCCCAACTCCCCCAATATCCCGGCATTTCCGTCGGTCATATTGAAACCGGGACAGGAGTACAATCACACTACTGTCTATCGGTTCTCATGTTGAACTGATGGTTGGTTCTTCTCCCGGAACCACAACAAACCAACTGACGATGCCAGCGCCCTTGAGTCGCGTACTGCCGGAGGCGGGACTCGAACCCACACTATGTTGCCATAACGGGATTTTGAATACCATGGCGGCCTTTTGATATCAAACACTTACGACAATGGCGCACACATTGGCATTTGGGCCCCTTCACGGCCAGTTGTATTGCGGTCTGTTGCGGTTTGCACTCACTGGACGAACTGTCCCCGTAACGGAACTGTTTACGTTTACAGCCACGCGATCAGGCCAGAGTCGCAGATCCGACCTCTGACCTCACCGGAGATTCAGTTTGCCCAACGTGCCGCATCGGATACAATCACTGCAAATGCCCGCGATGGTCACGGGCGCAACGCCATCTGGGAAATCCCATGTACGATCACTGAGGAAGCCCCGCGGCGGTCGCGCTGTGTGACTCCGGGCCGAGTGAAGGAACGGAAGCGATGCGATTCAGCACGGCGATTCTGGGAGTGTCTCTGGTGGTGTCGGCGGCGATGTCGGCCGAGGCGGGCGGGGCCGATAGCTTCGCGGTCTACCGAAGGGAAAAGGACCTCCAGGCAACGTTGTTGGCGGCTCGCCGGCGGTATGCAGCCTGGTTGCGGGTCCAGCCTGCGGCCCGGCAGGTGGTGGAATGGGGTCCCTGGCTGGCCACGGCGCTGCTGTCCGATGCGGAAGCCGCGAGGCTCATCCAGACCGACAAGGCCATTGACGTGAACGCCAAACGCGGCGGCGGGCCGCTCTGGACGCGACGAGATCATCTGAAAGACGGCAAGCCCTGCAAGTTCCTCGCCGGATCGGGCCAGGGCGCCGTTTTCCTGACGCGCACCGTCCGCGCGAAGCGGCCGGTCAAGCTCACCGTCGGTATTGGCGGGGGCGATCGTCTGGACGTCTGGGTCAACGGGGTCAAGGCTGCCTCAGCCAGGACACGATTGGTCGGCGGGCGATACGGCACGAGCTATCGATATGACGGTGCGCGGGCCGATCAGATCCTGCTGGATTTGGACCTTGCCGCGGGGGACAACGCCCTTGTGGTCCGACTGATTCCAGGGGCCGAGCCATCGTTCTACTTCTCGCCCGCGCCGAACGTCGTAGGAGGGCTCTGGGCGAGGATTCGGCGGGACTTCCCCCCGGCCAGCCACCCGCTCCTGAGATCTGTCCACGCAGACTGGTTTGCCCCTGACGGTTGGTTTGGCCGGCGACGCGCGTCGCTGGAGCAACGGCTGATCGCGCGACTGGCTCCCGGTTCCACCCCACACAAACTCGCCGACCGGTCAAGGCTGGACCTGTGTGTCCATGTGTCGGTGTTAGAGAAGCTCCGCGGCGACTTGAAGCGCCTGCGAGCCGCGGTCGACGCGCTGGGCGCGTTGCCTTCGGGCGACTATCCTGCGGTCGAGTTCCGCAAGAGGCTGGAGGATCTCCAACGGCGGTTGGCTGCGCAAGCCCGGACGGGCCTGGATCCGGTCGACGAGAAGACGCGACGCCTGCTGGCCGAGATGCCGCAACTGCGCCGCGAGATGCTCGTCAAGCGGAACCCACTGCTTCGCGACGCGAAGATTGCCTTCGTCAAGCGACATACCTACGACAGCAAGCACTACTACGACGACTTCCAACACATCAGCAAGTGGGGGGGCAACCTGTGCGTGCTCGCCCTTGCCGACGGGAGTGTCCGCCGGATCGCGGACCAACTGGTCGGCGGCGTCTTTGATCGGTATGACATTTCGTTCGATGGTCGGCGCATCCTGTTCGGGTACCGCCGCCCAAAACGGGAAGGCTTCCGCATCTACGAGATCGGCGCAGACGGCAAAGGTCTGCGTCAGGTGACCCGCCCGCCTGCCGACGAGGCCCGGCGGATCGCACGATACGGCAAGACCAGCACGGGGGATGGCTTCTACGGGCTGCTGGGCTATCGGTTCTGGACCGATGACGTGCATCCCTGCTACCTGCCCGACGGTGATATCTGTTTCGCCTCCACGCGCAGCGAGCACGGCGTGCTCTGCACGCCGAACCACTACCTGGCCTGCACGAACCTGTTCCGCATGGCTCGCGACGGTCGGAATATCCGGCCGATCTCCCACGGCGCGCTCAGCGAGTTCACGCCGACGCTGATGGGCGACGGGCGCATTGTCTACAACCGCTGGGAGTACATCTACAAAGGGATCGCCGCGATCCAGCCTCTGTGGGTCATGCGACCCGACGGGTCGGGCAGCGCGGAACTCTACGGTAATAACGTTACGAACCCGGGCGTCCTGTGGCAAGCCCGGCAGGTTCCCGGGCGGCCGGATCGGGTTATCTGCATCGGCTGCGGGCATGAGCCCTTGGGCGTCGGTCAGGTGCTGTTGCTCGACCTGAGCCGCAACAGACGCACCGCCAAGCCGATGATCAGCCTGACACCGAACGTCAAGACACAGAACCTCCGCGGCCTGTACCAGTTGCGAAACGGCGTGTGGCGGGAGGACATCTACGGGCCCTTCTACTCCGATCCATATCCGCTGTCCGACCAGTTTTTTCTCGTGGCCTGCAACCCGGACAAACGCTACAACGATCGGTCCGCATACGGCCTCCACCTGCTCGACGTGTTCGGCAACCGCGTGGAGATCTACAAAGACCCCGAGATCTCCTGCTGGCAACCGATGCTGCTACGCCCCCGCAAGCGACCGCCGGTCCTGCCTGCTGTTATCGACGAGCGGCCCGAGCGTTCGGCCACGGCCGTTGTGTTCCTCAGCGACGTGTACCGCGGTCTGAAAGGCGTTCGCCGCGGAACGGTTAAGTACGTCCGGGTGATGGAGCAGGTGGCCAAGCCCTGGTCGGCGGAAGTGGACCCCCGCCGCGGCGAAGACCGACGTGCCGACGGATGCGGCGGACACCTCGCGATCAGCTTGAACTCGCACATCTGGGTGGCTGTGTTGCACGGGGTCACCGAGGTACACGAGGACGGCTCGGCTCGCTTCGAAGTACCCGCCAACCGGAATGTGTTCTTCCAGGCGCTCGACAAGGACTTTATGGAAGTCCAACGCATGCGCACATTCGTTAACTTCCTGCCCGGCGAGCGGCGATCCTGCATCGGCTGTCACGAGCCGCGCACCGAAGCCCCGGCGTCTCGCCGGGCGATGGCCATGGCGCGGGCTCGACCTGTGGCGAAGCTGGTCGCGCAGCCCGGCGAGGTCGCGCCGCGACCGTTGTATTATCCCACCGGCGTCCAGCCGATTCTCGACCGACACTGTATTCGCTGCCACAACCGCAAGAAACCCAAGCCCAAGTTGGACCTGCGCGGCGACTTGACCAATCTGTTCAGCCGTTCGTACGAAAGTCTTATCCAGGGCAAGTTCGTCCACACCATACGTGAATGGGGCGGGTCGTCGTACGCAATGCAGCATGCCGCGGCGTCCAGGCCGTATAGCTACGGCTCGCACCGCAGCAAGCTCGTGCAGATGCTCCGCAAAGGCCACAATAAAGTGAAACTCTCGAAACAGGAATGGATTCGGCTGGTGACGTGGATCGACTGCGGGGCGCCGTATTATGGGTCGTACTATGGGCGGCGGAACCTGCGCTATCGGGGCCAGCCGGACTTTAGACCCGTGCCGACCGTCCGCGACGCCTGCGGTACTCCGCCTGAGGTCGCCACACTGCCGAAGCCGAAGCCATTACCGTTACGCCTGCTGGCGTGGTGGCCGATGGACGACCCGGCCGGCGGATTGGTAAAGGACGCTTCGACCGGCGCACACGATGCCAAGGCCGTCGCCGCAGAGCGAACCGGCGGGCGAGACGGGCGAGGCGGACGGCGGCTGGCTGGAAAGGGCTTCATTGAAGGGCGTGGGTTGGGGACACCCAAGGCGATATCCATCGCAATGTGGGTCCGGGCCGGAACGTTACAAGATTCGTGGAACCCC
>JASLPY010000115.1 GCA_030744755.1 Kiritimatiellia bacterium
ACAGGAGCGTAAAGCCGCAGCATGATGAACATGAATTGCCGGAATAGATAGCAGAACTCATGCGATGGACTACTAGCCACTGCGTTCTGCGCGCGCAGCGCAGAACGCTCAACGGGCCTCTTCTCTTCTACCGAAGCGCATCTCTATAATAATGCGTGAAGCGGTTATGAGATAGTGAGCAGGGCTACCCTGGTGCGGGTTAGTTCCAACTGAAAGAAAGGGAGAAACATGATATTAAGGCGCGTTTTGAAGGTGGGGATTGCTGGACTCGTGATGGGACTTGCGTTTGGCGTATCCGTGGGGGCCGCCGCTACCGGGAAACTGGTTACTTCAAGAGAATCCGGTTGGCCACAGTTTCGGGGACCACGGCGGGACGCCGTGAGCACCGAGACCGGTCTGCTGGACGCCTGGCCGGAGGGCGGCCCGAAGCTTCTTTGGAAGACGGACGGACTGGGCCGTGGCTGGTGCTCCCCCATTGTAACTGGTGGGACATTGCACATCTGTGGTGACGTGGGGAATGTATTACGGATATTCGCCTTCGACCTCGAAGGCAACAGCAAGTGGAATGTTGACAACGGCAAAGCATGGAAGCGGAGCTTTCCCGGAAGCAGGGCCGCTTGTTGCTACAGCGAGGGAATGATCTACCAGATGAACGGGCACGGCCGGGTCGTCTGCCTGGATGCCAAAACGGGAAAAGAACGCTGGGTTGTCGACATCATGGAGCGTTTCAAAGCACAGGTTCCTACATTCGGCATGTCCGAATGTCTCCTCGTCGATGGTGAGAATCTCATTGTTACGCCCGTGGGTAAGAAGGCGTTGATCGCGGCACTGAACAAGAAGACGGGCGAAACCGTGTGGAAATGCGAAACTTCCCCGGAGGATACCGAGACGGCGGGTTATGCTTCGCCGATTCTCTTTACGCTGGGTGGACGGCGAATGATAGCAGGGAACACATCTTACCGGACTTTTGCGATCGATGCCGAAACCGGCAAAATGCTCTGGAGTGTTGTGCTACCGATTACAAAAACTGCCTGCAGCACGATACCGGTGTTGTGTGGCAACTCCCTCTTCATTACGGACACCAGTGTCAAGGAACAGGCATCCTCGCTTCTTAACATGGACCCGAAAGGCGACACCGCGAGAAAGGCCTGGACCCTCCCGTTGCGTACCACCAGCGGAAGCTCGCTCCATGTTGAAGGCGACCTCTATATTGCCGGGGAGCGGGAGCTTAAAGGGTTTCTCTGCCTTGATCCCGAAACGGGAAAGATCAAGGCCAAGGCCGACAAGCCCATCAATGCCTCGGCAGTCTGGGCCGACGGCAAGCTGTTCGTACTCTCCGCCGACGGGATGGCCATGTTGCTGAGACGGGACGGCAAGCGGTTTGAAACACTCGGATCATTCTCGATCGGCAAGGCCGTAAAGAAGGATGCATGGGCCCACCCGGTACTCTTGAAAGGCCGCCTGTACCTGCGATACCACGATACGCTGTTCTGCTATGATGTGAAGGGGAATTAGGCGCAGAACGGCACTTTGTCACTTTCTGCGCAGAACAGGCACCTGGAGGGCGAATCCCGCAACTGCGGGATGATCCGGGTTCATTGATCAGTGCGCCGAATCATTTCACCTCGCTTCGACAACCGGACGTACCGCTCCCTTCGGCTTGCCCTCGACGGGGAACATCTCGTACTGCAGGCTGTCAAAGTAGGCAATTCGATTGGGCATGGTTTTCTTGATCTTGTCCTTGAGAGTCTTGTCAATTCTCTCCGGCTTGTAACGCACTGCGAAGTAGAGGAGGAAGCTCTCCGCAATATCTTCGCCCTTGGGATTCCCTTTCGCATAGCCCGAGATAAACTCTCCGTCCTTCTTCTGTGCGGCAATCCACTTCTCGTTCCTGGCGTGGACCCCATCCAATGAAGTGTGTGCAGCTTCATGAAAGAACGCTTCGGCCAATATCCCCTTGGATATGTAGCCCTCACCCATGTCTGTATGGATCAAGAGATTGTTGTTTCCTCCTCCGAAACCGTGATTCCCTTTGTGTATCCATACTGTTGCAGCCTTTTCCCTCAAGGTGAACGGAAGCTGTCCAATAGTGGGCAGGTACTTCTTCGCTTCCCGGTAGGCTTCGTCCGCCGAGAATTCAGGGTTCACCTGGACTTCCATCGTCTGCCCGTCCTTGAATGTTGCGGTAAAAAGGTGAGCTTCGAAGCCGGCAAACTTCCTGATTCGCCGGTCGAACATGCGTCGCACGCCCTTACCGGACCTGGTTAGCTTTTTGAACGCCGTAGGATCGTCGTCAGTAACTATGTCCGGGCTGACAAATATGGTGCCGCCGAAGGGGGGCTTTGCCTCGGCACTGGTAAGGGCGCAGGCGACTAGAAGTATGGTGGTCAGTTGTTTCATTTGCTTAACGGTCCGAGTCATACGCGCAAATCAGTATGTCCCTCATGCTTCCCGGACTCAGTAATGATAGCGCAGCTGAGTAATATACATTAAAGCCGGGCTTTAGCACAAAGATCTTTACGAACTTCCCTTTCTTTCAATTCTATGGCAAAAGAATGGCGTCCCAATGTCATGAATAAACTCATCGCCATCACATCTATCTCACTGCTTGCGTCGAGCTGTCGACCTCATACGCAGATGGTTTCACAGGAACGCGACCCACCGGCTCAGCCGGGCGAATCCTATGCCAACCTGTCCGATGACGGAGCGTGGTGTTGGTTCGCGGACCCAAGAGCAATCTACCACGAAGGAAGACACAAAAGGACATACGTTGGATACGTTACAGGGCCTGAAGGAACCGTTATCGTCAGTGCTTTTGATCACGCAACGAAGCAGGTTTGCAGCGCCACGTTGCGGACGTTCAAACGAAATGATCACCTTAACCCTGTTCTGTTGTTTCGCCCTGACGGACGCTTAATGATCTTCTATTGCGATCAGAGGGGAAAGGATATGTACTACCGCTCTACGAAGAACCCCGAGGACATAACCAGTTGGAGTGACGAGAAGACAATTGGCGTCAATACGCCTGGCAAAGCCAACAGCTATCCAAATCCGATTATATTGAAGGAGGAGAACGATAGAATCTATCTAATCTGGCGGGGAGGAAACCGGCAATTCTGTTACACGATTTCAGATGATGGCATCAAATGGAGTCCGGCACGGGAGTTCGTAAAGGGAGGAAGAGCTCCTTACGTCAAGATCTACTCCTCGGGAAGAGACCGTATTCACCTTGCTTTCAGCAATGATCATCCAGAATACGATGCCAACAGCAATATCTACTATGCGTGCTATCGAAACGGTCGATTCTTCAGGGCCGATGGAACGAGAATAGAAAGCGTATCGAACCCGCCGTTGACCGATTCAGAGGCAGAACTGGTCTACCATTCTTCCCTGAGTGGGAGGGCATACTATACCGGCGGAATCGCTTTGGATCACGACGACCCTTCGATCGTTTACCTGTCAAAACCAACTTCCGGTGTCTTCGAGATTGAGAAATGGGTGAGAAACGATGCGGATGACTCCTGGTCGCACAGATTCGTAACTGCCGGATCAACCAGGAATAACGTCCGCCCCTTTGTCCCCTACGGCAAATCTTCAGACTCAATCGAACTGATCTGGATGTGCGGTGATTACGTATCTTTCACCGATTTCCAAACCGAATTGAAGATGAGATAGGGACAGTTCTACGGGAGTATTCTCTACAACTCCTCGACCTTGACGACATTCACCTGGATGAATTGGCCGTTGTAGGGTTTTTCGGCGATCTCGGGAACTGTAAGTTGCTTGAAGTTCGCGATCATCAGGCCGTTCTGCCCGTTGCCTGACAAGGTTAACTTGGCACCACCGTCGATCTCAATGGTCGTGGTATAGTCGATGGTGAAGACGTCGTGAGCAACTCGATCCGTGCGGTTGAGGTAGAAATGCGATTCCGGGGACGACACGGCGAGTTTGTAGATGTTGTAGCCGTTGTTGTTGGGTTCACCGCCAACATAGAAATGGTCACCATCCTTCGAACCGTTCTTGTACTTCATCGGCTCGACGACGCCGCGGAAGCGAAGTGTCACCTTGTAGCGCTTGCCCTTCTTGCCACCAAAGGTCCGTTCCTTGGTGAAATTATCGGTCTTGCGCGGGTCACCAGTCACCAGGCCGGATTTGCAGACGGCGCCCTTCTTCAGTTTCGCCTCCATTGGATCTGCGCTTGGAAATTCCCAGCGAAACCCGTCGAGCGATGCTCCAGGGTTCTCTTTGTCTGCCGCCGAGCAAAGCGAGGCGATCAAAGCAACACTGAACAACTGGATGAGAACCGATGATAGACATTGCTTCATAACTAACCTTCTCCTTACCCACACCAAATAACAACCGAACCCGTCCACCATTTTCCTTCCTACCAACTTCAGGACTCAGGTTTCACCCTTCATCCTTTCCCAATTTCCCCATCTCAATCCGCGTAATCCGCGCAATCCGCGGTTTTCTCCTCCCTCCACCTTCTGCCTATTTCTCCCTCTTCCAGGGCACCTGGCTTGCCTTCTCTATATGGGCGTTCAGCTCCGCATGAAGTTTCTTGTACATCTTGTGCTCTTTACCGATGTTCTTCTTCTCCATCGGATCGTCTTTCAGGTTATACAGCTCAAAAGGCAAGCTCGGTGCGTTCTGGACAAGTTTCCAATCGCCACGCCGGGCGGCGTAGTAAATACCGCCCTTGTACCTTCCGCCTTCACGACGAACCCATACGTTGAGACGATCCTCTTCCGGCTGTTTCTTGCCAAGCAGGGTGGGCAGGATCGTCCTCCCATCGATCTCATGATCAACCTTCGCCGCGGCCAGTTCACAGAGGGTAGGAAAGAAATCCATCGTCAGGACAACCCTGTCAGAAGATGATCCCGGCTTGATCTTACCAGGCCATACCGCACAGGCCGGAACCCTGATCCCTCCCTCATACATATCCTGCTTGCCTGCCCTGAGTTTGCCGTTGCTGGCGCCAACCCCCAACTGCCCGCCATTATCAGACACAAAGATGATTATCGTGCTGTCGGCCAGACCCGCGTCATCCAGCGCCGCCGTGACTCTTCCGATGCCATCGTCCATGTGTTCGATCAGGGCGATAAGCCCAGACCGCCGCCCGGCCTGCGGTTCACGTTTCTTAACTTTCTCGTGCCAGTCTTTCGGAGGGTTAATCGGCGTGTGAGGCGCGTTGTAGGCAAGGTAGAGAAAGAACGGTTTATCCTGTTTCTCCCTCCCTTTCAGGTATTCAACCGACCACTGGGTAAACAGGTCCGTAGCGTGCCCTTTTGGATCGATTTCCTTCTCCTCGAGCCGCATGTAGTTTATGCCGTGTCTCCTGTGGTGCCAATAGTCCTCCATCATATCACCAAGAAAACCGTGAAAATGGTCAAAGCCTCGATCATTGGGCTTGTCAGGTGATGCCATCCCAAGATGCCATTTGCCTATACAGGCGGTCTCGTACCCGGCCTTCTTGAGGACCTCGGGCAGCATGACCGCATTTTCCGATAGGTTCCCCCAGTTATCCTTTATCCGCGTTCGAATCACGCCTGGCACTCCAACCAGGTCAGGAAAACGGCCTGTGAGAACGGAGGCACGTGTCGGCGAACATACAGGACAGTTTGCGTAAGCGTTGCTGAACCTCATTCCCGAAGACACAAGCTTGTCGATATGTGGCGTCTTGATATCCTTCCCGCCATAACTCGACAGATCGCCGTACCCCAGGTCATCGACCAGTATGAACAGTATGTTAGGCTGCTTCGCTTCTTTCGCCTTCACATGCCCCCCCAGTGACAGCGTGGCCACCGCCACGCACACAAATCCTAAGAATCCGTTTCTGATCATATTCTCCCTTTCGTTCCCTCCCCAATCGCCATTCACCTGGATGTTGGTTGTTGGACGTTGGACGTTGAAACTCTCTCTCTCCCAAATCGCCTACTTTTTCAGCGGCGTCACCTCAATATTCCGGTATGCAACCGGACCATGATCGCCCTGAAACATGAGCGGGCCCTTGGGTCGTTCCGGCCCCGGCAGCGACCCGCCCGTAGAACCTTTCAGCTCAACATCCTCGTGGATCACCTTGCCGTTGAGTTCAACACGCAGAAACCTTGCATTGGCGATCTTCTTGCCCGTATCGTCAAATCGAGGAGCCTGAAAATCAACCACGTACTTCTGCCATGTTCCGGCCTCGCCCGCGGCATTGACCCTGGCCGGCGATGCACCATAAATGCCACCCATGTCGCCCGCGCCGATTTTAGTCTTTCCATAGCTGTCGAGAATCTGGATCTCATATTCACCCATCATGTAGATACCGGAGTTGGCACCCTTGGCTACCATGACTTCAATCTCAAGATGGCAATCTGCCCATTCAGCCTTGGTAAAGATGTCCACACTCTGGCGATGGCCGCTGACCTCATTAACCAATGCTCCCTTTTTGCCTTCGGGGATATCTTCGGCCACCAGGGTCTTGATGTTGTCGGCCGGCAGTCTAGCAACTCCGACGGCCCATTTTGACTTCTCGGCGGGCCTCTTGACGGCCCAGCCAGCCAGGCTCTTGCCGTCAAAAGGTTCCTTGACCCAGCCATCGGGCAACTCCGCAGCAATCAACGCTGTTGCCGCCATCACGGTTGCCGCAAATACCAACACGCACCTGTTCATTAGACGCCTCCTTCTTGTGGGGTTACGATACATGTTCGCTAATGTAGTGCATCAGGTCAGAAAACGAAAGCCCTACCGGAGCGAGAGCACCTACCGCAGATGGGCGCAGGTATGGGAGTTTTTTTGACAGGATTTACAGGATATGGATGGGGGAGCGCAAAGCCCATCTCTTTTCTCTATCCGAAGCAAACCGTGGCAGGAACTTGATGCTGGTTTCGCATAGGAATAGCGCAAGAAGCGTGAAGTGAGAGTATCCAAGGAACCAGTGTCAAGTTCATGTCACCTCCCATCCCGTAGATTCTGTAAATCCTGTCAAGAAACTCTCGCGCTGAATGATGCTCGGTGTGTTACATCCTACCATTGAAACTTCCGGCTCCCTATTGTGCCGTGAATGTAAACGACTTGCTCTTGAGGGGCGAATAGCCCTCCAGGCTGCTGATCGACTTCGGGACGATCACGTCGTAGCCTGCACCTTTCACCAGGGCAGTCGATGCCTTGAACAGGTATGCATTCTTGCCGTCCTCCTGCCACAGCCCTTCAACGGTCTCTCCCGCCTTGTCACTAATTGAAACGGCGCCATTGAGAGTTGCCAGGTCCATCTCCCTGTTGAAGACTAGCAGGAGATCATCTTTTGCCCTGTGTTTGGCGAGGGCAGGAGGGTCGATGTCCTTCAGCAGAATGCTGGCGCTGCCGGCCGCAAGCGTGATTCGTTTGTGCCGCTCGCCCGTTAAGGGATCGAACATGGGGCCACCGAGCCCGGACAGGTCGACAGTTGCCTCTCCCTCTGTACCGGGTGCAACCAGTACGCAGCCGTTAGCGAACCGCCGCCCGTAAACGCGGGGCGTATCGTGGACCACGATGTTCTCGAAGTTCTTCGCAGGCTGATCGATGGGTTTGTCGAGGGGCCAGCGCCAGGCTGGAAAGACGTAGGGGACACGGATACGCGTCTTGTCTTTGCGGTATCTCGCATCCAACGTGACAGTGCCGCACCAGGCGCTCTTCTTCGGATCGACAGCAAGGAGATAGCTGGCATAGTGAAAAGTCTCCAGCGATGCTCGCTCTTTCTCGTCGAGGGTTTCCACCAGTTGCGATTTCCATCCGGCCTTGCCGTTGATGGGCCCGATCGCGTTACCTTCATATGCAGACTCCCTCACGATCTCCAGGTACTCGAGCCAACTCCTGTTTTGCCTCGCGCCAAGGTGGCGCAGGGTAATGTCCTCGCCGAAGACCGTGTCCCTGGCCCGGTCCTTCAGCCATTCGTAGAAGGCGGCATCTGAAGTCTCCGAGGTCGAGCTTTCCTCGCAGTACATCTTGAGCATCGCGCGTCCGTTATGCGGCTCAAAGAACATCCGTGAGGCATCGTAGGCCCAGGGCCAGATGTTGTTGGCATAGAGTACCGGGTACTCCCCGTGTTTTCTGTGTATGATATCAACGGCCTCAGCAAGGCGCTTGTAGTTGTAGCGAACAACCTGGAATTGGACCGACTTGTTTTTTGTCGTGTATCCGGACTTCAGGTCGAAGTCCCACATCTCTTCCCACCTGACGCTTGACCCGTCGGCTTTTCCGCGGCGCACCCCGGGCGATGCCCCGAGGATATCCAGCCAGATACCATCGAAAGGGCCTTTCTTTACATACTGCTCCCATGCCCTCACGGTTTCATCGCGTCTCAATGTTGTTCCCGGCGCGGCAAAGTAGAGCAGGCTTCGACCGTCTTTCTGGCCCGGGTAGCCGGACTGTCTGTAGCAGGGGATGAAAACGCGCTCCCCGGCTTCGTAGTCAGCGGGGGCCGTTTTTTCAAATCCACGCGCGACGTGCAGCATTCTTGAACCCGGATCACCCGTAACCCTGTTCACACGCATCAGCTCGTTGCCAATGCGTATCCAGAAGACAAAACTTGTGCAACCGGACGAACAGGCATCCGTCGCTGTGCTCGCGGAAATCGTGTGTATGTTGTCAAATGGTCGTTCGCCGTTCCTGATCCTGACTGTCCTGTCGGCGGAGCGCACGGGAGCGGCGAGTACGCCGCCGGTGTAATAGAGAACGTCCATGCGCCTGTTTCTCTCTTCCACGGCAGCTATGCCGAGTTCCGCCGTGTTCACGTACATGACATTCTCGAAATCAGCATTGAATTCATGTAGCTGGTCAAAGAACTTCCGGGGTGCGCTGTATACCATCTTGTATGTGTGGGCTATATAGTAGAGGTGCTGCCTCTTCAAAGTCCGTTCCGCTGATCCCGCATTGCTCAGTATCCCGTAGATCTTGTACTCGGGCGGCTTTGGGTGAGCGGGGCTTCCCAAGAACATGATCACGGCACAAAAGGCCATTATCCGTGGTAACGCGCACCGTGAATACATATAGGGGAATCTCCTCGTGAACAGCTCAAACATGACAACCAATCCAGCACACCGCAAGTCCCCGAGCGGCCGGAGCCGCCAGCCCGGGGGGTGTCTCACTGAGAACAGATTCAAGCCGCGCTGACTAGTTGCTGGCCACCTTCAGATTCTCGTCCTCGCAGACGACACGGAAGCCAACGTCCCACACGGGTTGCCAGCACTGGTAGCTCAGGCGGTACGTATCAAGACGGTCACCCGGCACTTTGAGCCCCTTGGCTCCGCGGACAACCTTGCGGCCCTTATTCTCGCCCTTATCGCGGCCATCCTTTGGGTTGTAGGGATATGGTTGATATGTGCTACGGGTCCATTCGGCACCGCCTTGTGGAAGCCCCACTCCCCATACACTTGACCCGGCCTTGTCGGCCGTTGCCCCGGCACGGGCAACATATTCCCACTGCGCCTCGGTAGGCAGAGAGAATCGCTTACCTGTCTTCTTGCTGAGCCATTCACAGAAGGCCATCGCGCGTTCCCATGAAACACGAATCACACGCTGCTCAGGCTTGTTCAACGGATTGCCGCGCCTCGACTGATCCTTGCCCCCAAGGTCAAGGTAGCCGCTGTCGTGTTCGGCATCGAACAGCGCATATTCCCTGTTCAGGATAACGCCCTTGGCAATCCAGAATGGTCTGCCGATCTTCACCTCACATGGTGGGTGTTCGTCGGCGGCACCGGCGATATCTCCCATCACAAATTCGCCGGCAGGAATGCGAATCATGTCGAGATCAAGTTTCCCGTCACCCACGTCAATGGTAACCTTCTGCGCGCTGTCGGCCCCCTGGCGCTTTTTCGCCTCGGCATCATCGAACGGCCAGCCCGTGGCTTTGACATCAGCAACCCTTAGCGGCTTCGGATCTTCCGGAATGATCGGTTCGACCTTCTTCTTCTCCAGTTCCGGCACGACTTCATAATCCTCGTCGACACCTGCATACAGCTTGCGCATTTCAGCGCGACGCTCGCGCTGTTTGTTGGGAATAGCACGGAACTCCCCCCATGTTCCGTAGTAGGGAACATTCAGGTCGATCCATGTGTATAGGCGCTCATAGGCTTCGTAATCGGGTTTAACACCATGGTGACCCTTCTTGAGCATTTGGATCAAAGGACTCGTGTCGGCGTCATATTCCGTGGGAGGATACATATGGTAATCGCCCTCGGGACCCGGCCGGCGCACGTGTGCCTGCAACAGGTTGTATGCGGGGCTGAAGCCGCCGCCTCCGTTGTCACGCAGGTCTGGAGCCTTGCGACCCTTCTTGTCGGGCTGCCCGTTATGACAACCTATGCAGAACTTGTCCAGCGCAGGCTGCACTTCGCGCCTGAAGCTGAATCCCCGCGCCGGACCGTACCAGTCCTTCATCTGCTGCGGTTTCTTTTTCGAGGCCATCACCCGCCGCGGCGGGGGCGCGTCTTTATTGCTCTCGTGGCAGCCAACACAGGAGAGATTCTCGCCCGGCATGGCAACGAGCCAGCTCCGCATAAGCTGGAGCGCTTTCCCCTCCTCGTCCAGCGGCTGCAGGGCAATCGGGGTGTTGGCCGGTATATGGAACGATGACGACCCGTCCGGCTCGACATCAACCGTGCCCAGAATCCGGTGCACATCCCACGGCCCTTCTTTGCCAATGTACGTGTGGTTGGCCAGACCGTGATAGCCATAATCGAAAGCAAACACCCGTATCCTCTTGACCGTGCCTCGCGGAACACCTTTCAATCCGCCGCCCGTGTATATGTCCGACACATGTACGACTGCATCCTTGCGCTTAAGATCAATTCGCTCCGGAATAACCGGGGGGCGCTTTGTTTTGCGGAACGGAACGGGCTCCAGCATGCAAACACCAGGCTCCACGAGAATTGGCAACATGTTGTCGAATACGTCGACGAGATAAATACCCCAGTTACCGCCGGCGTTGCAGGAAGTCAGGAAGTACTTTGAGCTGAGTGGATAGGGATGAAGGAAACGCGGCGAAGATCCGTTGACAAGGGCGTCACGAATGATGGGTTCAACCTTCTTCCCGTAGCCGGGGATCCGCTGCACCACGCCGTCAGCCTCGTGCTGACCTTTTGCCGGGTCAAAGAGGATCAGCTCACCCTCTCGCGCCACACCGTGGTGACCGGATATAATACCTGTAAACTGGGACGGATGATTCGGAACTGCCCGCACGTAAAAGGTCGAGTTCGGCCAGTATGAATTACTGCCGTAGTAGGAACGCTGGTTCGTGCCGTCAGGATTCATGACCATCACTATGCGCGTGAAATAGTGAGGAGTGTCGCTGTATTCCCAGCGAGTGAAGATGACGCGGCCGTCGTTCAGGACAGACGGGTACCAGTCGTGGTCCTGGTCAAAGCAGAGCCGACGAACTGCGCTGCCGTCAGGATTCATGACGTAGAGATTGGCAACCTGGCTGCCACCGCCGACACAAGGAACCCCTTGGAAGATCGACGTTGAATCGTAAATAATTTTCTCGCTGGGCAAGTAGCAGGCATCGTAGTTGTCAACACCATCAATTGTTTTCGAAACCTGGCGCAGTCCCGTACCGTCAGCCTTGATCTCGAAGACCTCGTAGCGCTTATTCGGCAACTGGGAAGAAAGCAGCATCCTGTCCGCATCCCAATGCAGGTCAACGTCGCCCACGAACGCACCCGTTTCCGGTTTATAGAGCGTGGTCAGTTTACCTTCGGGGCTCACTGGTGAAAGTACGGCAATCTCATTGTTGAAGGGTCCACGCTTAGAACAATTGCCAACCCAGTTCTGAGGCATGCCATGGCCGCCGTGCCGCTTCACCAGCAGGAGCTTGTCAAAATCCAGCAGCGGATTCGCCAGCAGCGCTTCCTGGCGAAAGGCAACCAGCTCGACAGCCATCTTCGCCATCTTTTCACTGTCAGCTCCGTTAAGTTCAGCTTCTATTTCCTTGAGACGTTTCAGATACTTGGCCGGATAGGTTTTAGGAAAGCTCGTTGTAAGATCTTCTATGGCAAGGTGCAAGGCCTTCAAATTGAAACTGCCCAGCTTGGCGAGGGCATCCTGCAGAGCCTTGTTGTTATAGTAGAGATCCCGAATTGCCTTCAGGTTATTCTGAGAGGCGGTCTTCGCCGCGAGCGCTTCGATCTCTTTGCCCGCCGAACTGCCGCTGGCCGGAGCCACGTACCGCTTGCCGAGCGTGGCAAGATCCCCCTTCTTCCAGTCAGCAATCCAGATATTGTCTGCCTTTTCCCAGGCCATCTGTTTCCGCGCCGCGGGATCACTGAAATCGCGCTGCACCAGGTCCCAAAGCCCGTCGCGCATTATCTGCTGTATATCTTTCTTGCCACCGGCCTTCGCTGATGTGGAGAAATACCAACCGCTGGCCCCGCTACCGTTGTGTATCTTGATCAGAAGGTGGTTCTCGCCCTGTTTGAGAAGGAGCTTGGCCTGGTCCTGGTTAGCCTGGACACCGCGGCCGACTTTATTCGAAATGATCTTCTTTCCATTCAGCCACACGGCCAGAGAGTCATCGCTACCGTAGTAGCTCATGACAGCCGCCGGGGCACTTGCGGTGATCGTGCGATAGAAATACGTTGCCGTATTGCCGCCGAGTCCCAGATTGTGGACTGTACCGTCAGTGGCATTGATCTGCTTCCATTTACGATTGCCATCGCCCTTTGAAAGATTGATCTCCGTCTCCGGAAGGAATGCCTTGCTGAATGTATCACCCTCGCTGTAGGGCCCGATTTCGAACCACGGCCCGTACTGGGGTATCCCGGCGGGCTTTTTAGGACCGGGCTTACTCAGGTGCACAGCCAACGCTTCACGCGATACCTGCAATGACTCCTGCCAGGTCCCCTTCTTGACATAGTAAGCGGGATCCTCGCCAAGTGCGCTTCCGGCTATAAACATTGCTGCTACAACCGTCAACGCTTTGTGAATGGACCTCTTCATAGTGACCTCCCTCGTATGAATCTTGCTTCGAACAAATCTGTCTTGTGGCATTACACACCACCTCAATTTGATAGTATACCGAATAGGATTTGAACCAACAAGGCCATGGTTGGGGGCATTGAGCATGGTCTTTTCCTTTGCGACTCGTTTAGCCTTTGTTTTCAGTGGGATCATTTTTTTGTAAACAACTTGCCTGGGAT
>JASLPY010000116.1 GCA_030744755.1 Kiritimatiellia bacterium
GGCAGCTCATGCATAATCACATACTTCGCCGCATACTCCGAAAGCGCATCCATCGACTTCGGCCCCACGAAATGGACCTCATACCCCCGTTCGTGCAAGATCTCGATCGTCCGGGGCCGATTGTGTCCCCCACAACAGATATCCCCGGCAAGGCCGTAGCGGTGGAGGATGGCAATTTTCGGTTTGCGTGTCTTCATTAGGTGCATAATGGCACGCGTGGGGGCGTGAATCAAGACTGCCCACGCGCTTGTTGGCATGCCTCGTTTCGGCGCGATCAGGCCGATCAGGTTGATTTAACTGGCGCAGGATACCGATCACGGGTAAAAGAAGGGCTCCCGATGAACGTCTTGAAGGAGTCCGATATTGCACGATGAAGCACGCAAAACCTACCGGATAGGGGTGGTTACGGCCATGCTCTCCGGCGCGGGCGGTGGGGCGCCACGCTCCGCCGCAGTCCAAGCGGGTGCCTTGGCGGACCTAGGGCAGGACGTCACGATCTTCACGGGACACTCCCCAAAGTACCCTCTGACGCCCGAGCAGTTCCACCTCGAAGGCTGCGAGATTGTCTCATGTCGAACCATCGGTCCTCCGGATCTCGGTGTGAACCCCGGGTCATTTAGGCAGCTTGCAAAGCGGGCGAGCGAGTTCGATGTCATCCACGCCAACATGGGCTGGAACCTGAACACCTTCCCTGCATCGCGCATCGCCAAAGCGAACAGAGTCCCCTACATCTACTCGCTTCGGAGTCACATGGGCGAGTATCACTTCAAACGGTACCGCGCCCTCAAACCGCTCCTGTATTTCCTCTTCGAACGGTACAACCTTCGAGATGCGCTGGCCCTGCATGTCACATCCAATTGGGAGATCGAGACATCCCGCCACGTAATTGGTGGGCTCAAGACTGTGAAAATCCCGAACGCCATGGACCTCGCTGATTTCGAGACACCGGTACCTCGCCGCGATGCGAAAGAACATCTCGGGCTCTCGCAGAACGGATACCACGTCGTTTGCTTTGGGCGTCTCGGATCCCAGAAGAATCCCGAGTTCCTTTTGCAGGCCTTCCTTGAGGCCCAGCTCCCCCGTGATTCCCATCTCCATTTTGTCGGCCCCCCGGAGAAACGGGTGAAGAGGATGCTTGTAGATGCTGTCAAGAAGGGCGGCGTCGGCGAGCGCGTCCACTTTGTCGATTTTGTGTCCGGCCACACTCGGCGGTGCTGGTTGGCGTGTGGAGATGTATTCGCCCTGCCTTCGCATGACGAGAACTTCTGCATCGCCGTCATCGAAGCCGTAGCCAGCGGGACGTTCAGCCTGGTATCCCCCTATGTCGGAGCGGTTGAGTACTTGCCTACAGACAGTTTTCGGGCGCTTGAGTTGGATTTGGGTCGCTGGTCGGAGCAGTTGAAGGCCTTGCATGCTACCCGCCCGCCGCAGCTCAATTGTGCGCATGGCCTGTCTGAACGGTTTTCTCCCAAGGCGGTAGGGGAGGAGTGGCTCCGCGCCTACGGAGGGTTGCTCAAGTGACAGCAGAACCCGGTGTGAGCCAGTTATTGTCTGAGGGGGTTCAGGAGGTGTTCCGAACTCATGAGTCCGGCCATCATTTCTTTGGGTATCATGACAAGAGTCCTTTCGACTCAAGCGGGGACTACCTGCTCTCTCATCGGGTCTCATTCGATACCAAGCGAATGATGACTTCTGACGACCGCGCTGACATTGTCTTGTGGAACGTTCGAAACGGTGAGTCGAGGGCCCTCAGCACGACGGCCACCTTCAATTGGCAGCAGGGGTCTCAACTCCAGTGGCTCGGTCCCGATTTTGACACCCGTTTCATCTTCAACGACTATCGCGACGGAAGGTATGTTTCTGTCATTCACGGCCGTGATTCTGGAGAAGAGAAGGTCCTGCCATATCCTGTGTATTCGGTTAGTAACGATGGGTGCTGGGCTGTGTGCGTGAACTATGAGCGTCTTCATTGGTGTCGGCTGGGGTACAGCTATGCCATCGGGGGTGATCCTGAGCAGAACAGGCAGATTTCCGATACCGACGGCATTACGCTGCTCAATTTGAAGACTGGAAAGACCCGGCTGATCATATCGACTTCGCAGATGGTCGAGATGAATCATCTGTCCTCAATGGATACGGGAGACAACTACCTTGAGCATGTGCTGTTCTCCCCAAATGCGGAACGCTTCTTCTTCTTCCACCGATGGCGCACCGAAGATGGTGACGGCTATACGCGTGCCTATACGGCCCAAAGGGACGGTAGCGATATTCGCCTCATTAATGATAGCGGAGATGCTTCCCATTATGCGTGGCAAGGTGATGAGAACATTCTTCTCTTTGCAAGTCACAAGGCTTGCCTCAACGTGCTGCGTCGCTCGAGATTCTTGACGAAGTACCTCTTACGGCCGTTGCGACCCTTGTTCAAGGTCGTTGTTCGTCCCGGGACAGGCTTGGAAAAGAAGGTGTTGCCGTCTCGGTACCAGTTGATTGATGCACTGTCCGGCAAGTCCAGGACGGTGGCGCCTGATATCCTGGCAGCAGACGGACACCCTTCCTTCATGCCGGGACAACCGGGTGTGTTTGTAAGTGATACCTATCAGGATTCAGAGAACTACCGACACCTCTTTGTCTTTGATATAGCCAACAACTCCCGGATTGACATCGGCAGATTCTACTCACCGCCTGAGTTCAACGATACCGCCTTCCGGTGTGATTTGCATCCTCGATGGGGTCGCCGTGGGCGGCACGTATGCATTGATTCTGTTCACAGTGGGAGCCGACAGATGCATGTGTATTCTGTGCCACAAGGTGATGAGATTGCTGGAGGGCTGTGAAGAAACCCAACTTCTTTATAGTCGGGTTCCCGAAGTGTGGCACTTCAGCGATGTACGACATGCTGCAACAGCACCCGGAGGTCGCGTTCTCGATTCCCGGAGAACCTCGGTATTTCTGCAAGGATCTGTGCCGGGAGAGCGTGGCAGCAAAGCCTGACCTATGGCACGATCCACGAGAGTTGCTGCAGCCCTTCTTCTGCCGGACAGAAGGTGAGTATTTGCGCTGTTTTGCACATGTGCGCGATGAGAAGGCTGTTGGGGATGCAACTGTTTACTACCTCTTCTCCAAGGTGGCCGCGGCAGAGATCAGGGCCTATTCCCCCGGCGCAAAGATCATTATAATGGTACGAGAGCCCGTTGATCTTCTCCACTCCTATCACTCCATGCTGGTTAGAGGCGGGCGCGAGCCGATTGATGTGTTTGAGGAAGCTCTGGCTGCTGAGGAGGATAGGAGGAACGCCCAGAGGACCGTACAGAGGGGTACTGCTCACCCTTCCGAGCTCTACTACTCTGAGCAAGTGCGCTTCACTGAGCAGATCGATCGGTTCAGAAGGAGCTTCCCCGAAGAGCAAATCAGAATCGTCATATACGACGACTTCAAGAACGACAATGTTGGGCAGTGTAAGATGGCTCTGCAGTTCCTTGAAGTGGATGCGGACCATGCCCCTCAGACCAAGATCGTAAACCCTAACCAGGTGACGCGGCTGCCTGCGCTGAAGAGGCTCCTTGAGAGTGAGCTTGTATTTGAACGCATGCGCCGGGCTGTGCCGCCAGCCGTGTATGATCGCGGGCGTCGCCTTTACAAGAGAATCATGTTCACCAAGGCCCCTAGGCCGCCTCTACCAGAAGCGCTGAGGCGGCGTTTGCAGGTAAGGTATCGTGAGGAGGTGGAACGTCTTGGACAGATGCTGGATCGTGACCTGTGTGGCCTCTGGGGGTATGTGAGAGAATCCTCGTGACGAGGAGCTAGCGGCCCACAGACGGGTTGACCATAGCGAATACGGATGCTTGGTTTCCGGGTATGTCATGGACGACACTGAAGCCGAGCTGCCGGAGTGCCAGCAACGCTTTCTCGCGCCGCTCTCCTTTGCCGTGGATCTCAATAATCAGACTCTTGCATTTCATGAGCTCACATGCCGTGTCTGATTCCAGCAGCTCGTATTCCGAGCCCTCAATATCAATCTTGCAGAGGTCACACGTTCCATTCGACAACTCGCACGTCCTGAAGAAGGCATCGAAAGTCATTGTGCGGATCTGAATGGGTTCTCCCTGGGGTGATGGCGTGTTCACGGAGTCACCGGTGGATCCTGCGCCCAAGACTATGCGCGTGTCTCCCGTTGAACCGGTCAGGGCTGCTTCAGTGCAGTGCAATGAGGTGTTGGGGCTAAGGCGCTTGAAGTTGTGCCTGAGGTTGAACAGGAGTCGGCTGTATGTCAGGGGGTGCATCTCAACAGCGTTAAGACTCCGCATTGCGATTCCCTGCTTCAGCAGAAGAAGGCTGAAGCCTCCGGCATTCGCGCCAATATCGAGCACATCAATGGGGGTCTCCGGTAGCTTTAGCTTGTCGAGCAGCAGCCTGTATGTCTCGGACGTAAGACACATTCTGAGGCCGTTGGCGTCTCCAGCGCGGTGGTCAGTCAGCACTTCGAGATTTGCGGATCTATAAACTGACAGAGGATCGCGGAACAGAAGGCGATTGGTCAGAATCTGGATCGCGTTCCGGAAGTGGAGGATTTCCCGGATGCCCTTCAGTCTACTCCCGAGAGCGGTCATAGTTCGGTCTTCTCCAATTCGGTCATCGCAAGCTCAAGTCCTCGCATGGTCACCCCATAATGCCACTGCTCAATGATATGCAGGCTGGCCTGCCCCATTCGTACTGATTCCTCGCGGTGTGCGGCCATATAGGAAAGCCGTTGAGTGATGTCCTCAGAGTCACCCAGTTCCAAAGTGAACCCATTGGAGCCCTCTCTGACGAGGTCTGCTGCCGTACCAGTCACACGTGAGACAAGGACTGGTAGCCCAAAGTTCATTGCTTCGTTCAATACCTTTGGAGACGGATCGTATCCGGAAAGCATGGCATAGAGATCTGCTGCGGCGTAGCCCCTACATATAGCTTCCTGTTCGAGTACTCCTGTGAATGCGGCTCGCAGCCCCAGTTCACGGCACCGTGTCTCCATCGCCGGTCTCAGTTCTCCGTCTCCGACAAAGAGCAGTGCAATCTTCTCCTTCGCAGTCTCCTCTAGAGCCCCGGCGGCTGCTATCAGGTCCATAGGCCTCTTCCTGGCCGTGAAACGGGATGCAAAAACAACAACGTAGTCATCCTGCTTAAAGCCAAAGGATGCCCGGATGGCATCACGTGTCCCTGTCAGTTTGTGATAGCGGGCCCGAAACCACGCGTTGTCCACGGAGCACCGAAACTCAAAGAGCTTGGACTCTGGCACGCCGTGGAAAGCCCAATACTCGCGGTTTCCTGAACACGAGAAGAGAACGGCATCGCTTGCTCGGAGCGCCGAACTGAGAAGAGTCCTTCGCAATAACGCCTTTGCCCGGGGCATGCCGTCATAGAGGTGAACAGTACCTTCCCCTTTAATGATGATGCTCTTTCTCATCAGGAGTGCTGCGAAAAACGCGAGCCAATAAGAGAAAAGGCCGAAGCCATGAATGACGATCACGTCGTAGTTCCTGACGACTGAAGGAAGTTCCCAGTTCACCCGTGAGAAGAACCCCCGCCGAGACGGCGACGCATAGTTCTTCAGGCTGTGATGGACGTATCCGTCCAGCAGCGACGGGTCGCCTTCGCGATAGGCCTGAAACGCGGGATCATATACACGCTCTATGCCAACCATATCCAGGTAGGCTATCTCGACATTCAGCTCTGAACTGTGGAGAGCCCTGTAGAGTCCGGCGTGATAGCTGACAGGGTGGGGAGCCAGGATGAGAATCTTCTTCTCAATCATCGCGGGTATCCCCCGTGCATGGCGGCGGGCCGACCTCTTCGGCTTGAAACCCGTCTGCCGGAGTTAGTCTAGAGAAGACATCCTCACATACCTCAAGTACTTCTTTGACACTAATACCCAAAAGACATCCATGCCGTGTCACACTGTTCTCGCACTCCGCTGTTCCCTGCCCAAGCCGGATGCAGGGAGCACACGCCATATCGTTGCGCGCTATAGTGCGGTGTGGTGCGTCCCTCCAGTAGACGCTCCAGTTGAGCGGGGATGGCCCCAGCAGGCTTACGGTCGCTGTGCCCATGGCTGCAGCTACGTGCAGAGGGCCCGAATTGTTTCCGATGAAAAGGCGTGTGTGCTCCAGAACGCACGCCAACTGCTTGATCGTCAGTCCGGCCAGGACGTTCAGGCCTTCGAGGGTGTCACGGTAAGTATCTGAAATGAAGATGACCGGCAGGCTGTAGTCCTTTTCGATGAGTTTTCCGAGCGCCACAAAACGCTCAAGAGGCCACTCTTTGTGTTCAAGTTTTGCCCATGGGTGCATGGCCACGAATGGCGCGCCAGGCGGGATGCCTAGGGGCTTTAGGGCTTCGGATACATGCTGAGCGTCATCGGCTGTGTAGACAAGTGGTACTCGGCAAGGCGTAGTGCGCCGGTTGCCCGTGAACGCCATGGCCAGGTCGAGGTTGAGCTCAACCACGTTTTTCTCACGGTTCAGTGGAATGCACTCGGTCAGAAGCCTTTCGCCGAATGAGAAACCGGCACTGAAACCAATGCGGCGCTGTACTCCCAGGGCCATGCCGAGAATGTAGACAAAGGCCGGTTCGTCTGATGAGCAGAGCGCCCCGGATAGGGTCTGCCCCCGGAGTCTTCGCCAGTACTTCGGTATCAGTGCAAGGCTTCTCCACCCATGGGACATCTGGCGGGTTGAGGCGACGCACTCGATGTTCGCTATTGTGCCCTCAAACACCTGTCGTCCGATTTCGGAGCACAGGATTATTATCCGCGTGTCCGGAAATTCGGTTCGGAGGTGTTGAAGCGCCGGCAATGCTACAACGGAATCGCCAAGGGCATTGAGTTTGCTGAAGATAAGAGCTTTCATCTTAGGCAGGCGTCTGTTCTGAATCGTTCTGAGGGGGCTGCTCTCGTGCCTTCGTGCAGGAGGCAACGAGAGCGGGCGTATAGATGCCACCACACCGTGAACCTGACATGCATGCTAAGACGAAAGCAATGGCCTGTTTGCACAGGAACCACCCGATGCTGCGGGCCGCTCCGCGAATGGAAGCCGCTTTGGGGCCATATTCTCGGATTTCTATATCGTCGAATCCGCTGCAACGCAGGACCTGCTCCAGGCTGGATGCCGTGAAGGCCGTTTCGTGCGTGTAGTCACCATAGCGGTAGCCAGGTATGACGAGGGAGTTGACGGTCTTTACGACGAGACGACCACCCTTAACCATAGCGCTGTTGATGCGATCAAGGAATGCCAGCGCATCATGCTTGGGGATATGCTCAAGAACATCAAGGGCAAGTACACAATCGTATTCTGATGGGTGCTTGGGCAGCCAGTCAAACGCGTCTGCAAACGACAGAGCTTCGCATCCCGCCTCCCGGCCCACGCGTACTTGCTCTATAGATGCATCAATGCCGATCGCGTTGCGATAGCCCCAGAACCGCATAGCCGAAACCAGTCGACCTTGACCTGCCCCGATGTCCAGGATGCGTGCATCATGGTTCTCGGGTAGATGTTTGCGATAATGCTGTTTCCATTCGCGTTCATGCGCAGCTCTCTGGGATGGGGTCAAAGACGTGCTGCCACGGAGCGACTGCTGGTAGTCTGCGTAGAGCCTCTCTCTATATGAAGTAGATGGTGCCATACCCGCTCTCTTCTGTTTTATGCCTCGCACGAGTGCTCCCAAGTGTGGGTTAACCGTTGAGCCCTGTCAATGCGTGCGTGGGTTTGCTGTAGAGTTTGGGCGCGATAGTCTTGCTTGTGAATGTCGCCCGTGTATAGTCAGTCGCAACGACAACGCGCATGCATTTCCAGTGCTTCTGTTGGCATGCACGATGGGGTCTGTGTGCAGCCAGTGGAGTGGTGATTTCTCATGGATAAGGACGTGACGGTGATACGCGGGATGAAACGGGCTCTCTTCTTCTGCAAGATCGCGGTACTCAATCCTCGTCACATTGCCACATACCGGAGGCTGATCCGGCAGCAGTACTGGTCCAGGGAGAGGATCGCCGAGCTGAATTGGGAGAAGAGGAAGCGGTTGGTCGCTTCTGCGTATGAGACGGTTCCCTATTACAGAGCGCTGTTCAAGAGTATTGGGTTTGAACCCGGTGATCTTGCTGTTCCCGATGATTTCCTGAAGCTTCCTCTCCTGACGAAGGAGGCTATCAGGGGCAACTTCGATGAGCTGATATCAAGCCGGGCCAAACCCCGCCACATGGCAGTCTCTACGACGGGGGGCAGCACGGGCGTTCCTCTCAAGGTGCTGCACGACAGGCGCGCGCCCATTCATCCTGCAATGTGGCGCACTATGGCGTGGTGGGGTGTTTCCCCTGCTGATGACAATGCCCGTGTCTGGCGAGTGCCGGCGGGGATTCGCTGGTCTTCATGGTTTCAGAACCTGATCTGGTGGCCAACACGAATACTGCTTCTGGATGCTGCACTGATGACCGAAGACGCCATGAATGGCTTCTTCAGGCGCTTCAACCGTCAGCGGCCCGCAGTGCTTTATGGTTATGTAGGAGGCATTGATCATCTTGCGCAGTTTGCCGAAGAGCATGCGCTTGATGTGATGTCGCCGAGAATGGTATGGGTAACATCGGCGCCCATATCTGCTGTCCAGCGGGAGCGCATAGAGCGGGTGTTTGGTGCTCCTGTATACGATGAGTATGGATCATGTGAGATCATGCGCCTTGCGGCACAAGGCTCTGCGCGTGAGGCCCTGCTCATGCTTGAGGACATCCGCCACATTGAGTTTCTGGATGGAGAGGGGCGTCCCTGCGCCGATGGGCAGATGGGCGACATCGTCGTGACTGACCTGGAGAACTACGTGTTTCCACTGATCCGGTACGTGAATGGTGATCGAGGCCATTCGGTCGCGGGAGACGCAGAGGACGGCATAGGCTTTCCTCTTATGGGGCCGGTCAAGGGGCGGGTTTCAGAGGCGGTGTCCCTTCCCGATGGCTCGCTTCTGACGGGAGAGTACCTCACGACGATTTTCGATGAGTTCCCCGATTGCGTCAAAGGGTTTCAGGTGCATCAGCAAGCTGACGGCTCTATTGATGTTATCTATATTCCGTCGGGTGATAGCTCTGCTCTGGAAGAGAACGTGCGCGTGGTGCAGTCACGGCTGCTAGAGGTAATGGCTTCGCAGGTTCCTGTTCGATTCACAGCGGTGGACTCCATTCCGCACGACCGCGGGAAACTGAGATTTGTCATCAGTGACTTGGCGTCTCGCTAGGCGGTACAGAGGGCGGAGGAGGAGGAGCTCTTGTCCTTCAAGCAGGGGCGGCGTTGTGATGATGCCCCCCGTGAGTTAAGAGAACTCCACTCTTACTGTCCGGGCCAGGACTGCCCCAAGTAGCTGGCGAGTCACTGTATGCGGCTTGAATGCACCGTGGTAGGCTGGTAGGTTCTGGCCTGGGCATGCAGGCAAACGAGCGAAGGGAACGGTTAGAATGTTGAAGCGGTCTATTCAGCGTTTTCTGAGCAGTTGGGGGTTTTGGAGTGTCGGTGCTCTTGCCATGGCGGCCGCGGTATTCGGTGTTCTGCTTGGCCCCAATGCGGTGTTGCAGGGCATCGACTTCAGCTATGGCAGCGTCATTCAACGAGCTAGCGGAATGCCGGAATCGTTTCTTGGTGCATGGCATTCAAGAGGACTGCTCGGGGGGGCTGGGTCCACGAGCCTTACGGCGATGAACCTGCTCCTCTGGTTGCTGCCGGAGGAACTCCTCGGCAACTGGATGTATGCATTGTGGCTCGTGGTTGCCAGTGTCTTCCTCTGTGCGTTTTTGAGGCTTCGCGGGTGTTCCCGTGTGAGCTGTCTTGTGTCTTCCGCCGCCTTCTGGACGGGCACCAACCTGACACTGGTCTATGCCGGACATATGCAGAAGTTCGGTGTTGTGGCGCTCTGCATGGTGGCTCTGTATTGCCTTGAGAAGAGTGTTCGGTCGTGTTCCTGGCGCTGGGCCGTGTTGGCGGGAGGCGCTTTGGGTGCGATGTTCCTGGAGCAGCAGGACGTGGCACTCTTCATGGGGCTCTTTGTCGGGGCCTATGCACTGTTCGCTGTATGGCGCGAAGCGCTGGATCCCAGCAGAGATAAAAGGAATACCTGGGGTAGATTCGTTCAGCGGCTGGGGGTCTGCCTGGGACCTGTACTGGTTGTGTCACTTCTTCTGGTGGGTCCCACGATCAGGAGTACATATCGCACCAAGGTCAGTGATACCACATCGGTGGGCAAGGGGGCCGGGACAGAGCAGAAATGGGACTTCTGCACGCAGTGGAGTTTGCCGCCCGAAGAGACTCTTGACCTGATCGTTCCGAACTTCTTTGGGATAAGGACGGGTGAACCCAAGGGGCCTTACTGGGGGCGGACCGGGCAATCGGCCGGATGGAGCGAAAAACAGGCAGGCCTGCGGAACCTTCGCTACGAAGGCATCTACGTTGGTGTGGTTCCCGTGCTACTCGGTCTGCTTGCATTGGCTATTGTCTGCACGGGGCGCTCAGAACTCCCTTCTCGCGAAGAGACTCCTGTTTCTTGCGACAAGGTCTCTGTGGAAGCTGATGCCAGAAGATCTGATACGTTCTTCTGGTTCGGCGTGCTCTCCGTGAGTCTATTGCTTTCGTGGGGCAGGTTCTTTCCTCTATACCGGCTCTTCTGGCAGCTACCGATGATCAATGCGATTCGTAATCCGAACAAGCATCTGCACATTCTTCAGGTGGCAGTTGGCATCCTTGCAGCGTTCGGTTTGGATGCTCTGCTGAGAGGGGTGTGGCAGTCTCGTAAAGGTGGTCGTAGGGTGGTATGGGCTGGTGTGATTGCCTCTGTCGGCCTGGCCGCGACGTTGGCTGTTGCCATGGTTCTGGTCGGATCGTCACGCGGAGCCTTGACACGAGGTTTTGCGGCGGATGGTTTTGGGGGCGGCGCGGAGATGATCGTGGCGAACATGGTGGGCGCTTTGCGGCATGGTGCCACCATGGCGTTCGTTGGCGGGCTATGCATGGCGGGGATGATCTGGTTTCGTGGTCTGTCCGACAGGAAATGGCCTGGTCGAGCTGTAGTCTCTTGCGCTTGCATCCTGCTCGTGGTGCTGGGGCTGGATTACGTTCACTATTCGCGTGACTACGTCAAGAGTATGGACGCACATGCGACCGTCAGAGCAAACGATGTGACGGAGTTTCTCGATGAGAATCTTGGCCAACAGCGCGTGATGCTTTTCTCTCAGGCCGGGTTCTACAATCAGTGGCTGACAATGCTCTTCAGGGCTCAGGGCATCGCTGCGTTCAACATGCCCTCCATGGAACGACTGCCACGTCAACTGAGGGATTTTCTTTCAATTGGGCAGGCAAACCCGGCTCGAATGTGGGAACTGGCATCTGTAGGCTATGCCCTGGGGCCGGCGGCGGTATGGCCACAGGTGCAGGCGCATCCAAACTTGCGGGGTGCGTTTGAGCCGGTCATGGGTTTCGATGTCTACGGTCGTAAAGGGGGCGTGGTGGCGGCGAAGACCCGTCCGGGACAGCAACCACAACACTTGGTGTATCGGTTCAAGAAGGGAATGGATCGATATACTATGGTCCCGGGAAAACGCGTGGTGTCAGATGAGGCGATGTGCGGAGTGTTGGGATCGCCCATGTTTGATCCTCGGCGAGAAGTGTTGGTCACCCCTGAAGACGCTAACCGGATTCTGGCGGCCCCTTCTGGGCCAGGCATAGACGCCGGCTCCGTTGAAGTCATTGAGGAGACCGGCAGAACTATGCACCTGAAGACGCAATCCGGTTCTCCCCAAGTGCTGCTTGTCAGCCAGAGGTATGCCCCTGACTACGTGGCGACTATCGATGGTAGGCCCGCTGATGTTGTGCGCTGTAACTACGTCTGTCTTGGTCTTCCTGTGCCGCCTGGCAAGCATGACGTCGTTATTCGATGTCAGCCAAGTCTGACGGGGCTGTATATCCAGATTGCGGGAGTGCTTGCGGTGTTGGGGGCGGCTGTGAGCATGGTGTTGGTGGCTTGCCGGGGTCCGCGCGAACCTGAGCGCAAGGCGGCAGATGTTTAAGCGAGGACTGCAGAAGTGTGGTCGCGTGCGGTCCGGCATCAGGGACCGTATAGGTCCTCTGTGGTGGTATTCTACGCTGCAGTTTGTCTTCTCGAAGATAGAAAACCTGGTCAACCTCTACGTCGGCGCCTTTCTGATGGTTGATCTGGTGGGACGAGATGACCTGGGGGCTGTGGTGCCCTTCAGAATGATCATCGCTTTCGCGGCTTTGCCGATGGGGCTCCTGACACGGACTGCGGTGAAGTTCATCAACGTATTTCATGTGGGTCAGAAACCGGGTGAAGTCAAGGCGCTCTTACGAGATCTAAGTGCTGTGGCTTTTGGGGTATCGGTGCTGGCCGTTGTGATGCTTGGGGCAGGACAGCGATTCGTTCAGGCCCGAATCGGATTTGAGGACTCGCGCATATACTGGATGCTGGTGGCGACACTGGTCGTATCGTTGTGGAAGCCGGTACTGAGCGTAGCTGCACAGGGGTTGATGCGTTTCCGGCACATAATCCTGTCCTCTGTCATCCGGCCTGTTGTGTACCTCGTTCTGATGCTCTGTTTGCTTCGGCGGTATCAGCTGTTGGGTTATCTAGGTGCCCTGCTGGGGGCGAGCGTGGCGGCTCTTCTCTACCTGCTGTGGTCCATCAGAGAGTACATTGGACCGGGAATCCAGAGGGAGAGCTATGCGGCGGAATGGGGAAAGATCCGACGCTATGGGCTGAATGTAGGGGGCGCTGCTCTGCTGATCG
>JASLPY010000117.1 GCA_030744755.1 Kiritimatiellia bacterium
AACCGTGCGGTTCTGGAAATCGATGCTCTCGAGGATCGTCTGCCGGTCGAGCGGCGGATCGGGCAGCGAGCCATCGGCCTCGCGAATGGTCAACGGCATCGTGTCGTTGATGTGGGTGATCGCATCCATCCGCTTGAACCGGCACCACAGGGCAACCCATGGCAGCCAAAGCAGCCACACAGCCGTCCGGCTCCACTTATGCGTAGGGTTCGCCCGATCCCACGTAAACGGCAACTCATGCATAATTACATACTTCGCCGCATACTCAGACAAAGCATCCATTGACTTGAGCCCAACAAAATGGACCTCATACCCCCGCTCATGCAGAATCTCTATCGTCCGGGGCCGATTGTGTCCCCCACAACAGATATCCCCCGCCAGGCCGTAGCGGTGAAGGATGGCGATCTTGGGTTTTCGTGTATTCATGAAGCGGATGTTGCCACGGAACGGACGGGCGATCAAGATAGGTTCTGGTCTGGCATATACACGGCGGTCCGAGGCCGTTGCGATCTGTTGATGTTCATAAAGTCACGATCTCTGGCATTGGACAACGGCGATATCTCTGGCATGCTGCTCCCTGTGAGTCTGGGGAAGTGATAATGAATATCTTGCACGTTGTGCACTCCTACTATCCTGCGGTTCGGTATGGTGGCCCGATCAGGTCGGTCGCCAACCTGTGTGCCGGGCTTCGTGAGCTGGGGCATTCATCCACGGTTTGCACTACGGATTCCGACTCGTTCGGTCCTGTTGAAGTGCCGTTGGATGGCCCGGCAGAGGTTGACGGTACTACCGTACACTACTTCCGCTGCCCCGGCTGGCACTACTCAGCGTTCAGTCCTGCTATGGAACGATGGCTTAAGCATAATGCAGGCCGATTCGACCTCGTCCATATTCACGGAGTGTGGACTTTTCCACAAAGATATGCCGCTCGCGCGGCCCGTAGAGCGGGGGTTCCGTATGTGATTTCGCCACGCGGCATGGCTGACGCCCGGATCGCCCGGAAGCGTCTAGGGATATCCAAGTGGGTTTACATCCGGCTCTACGACCGCACAAACCTGGCACAGGCCAACATGATCCACTACACGGCCCCGGGGGAGCAGGAGCATTCGCTGTTGAAAGGCCGTGAACGTGCAACATGCGTGGTTCCGAACCCGGTTGAGCCCTTGCATGTAGCCGCCGACGCAGGAGACGCGGACGAAGGCAGCCCACTCCCCGAGGGGTTCCTAGAATCCGACTATATCCTATCTGTTGGCCGACTCGCATGGACGAAAGGAATCGATATCCTCATCAAAGCGATGGGAAAGCTTGGAGAAGAGTACGCCGACGTGCGTCTAGCGGTTGTAGGTCCTGACACTGAGAACTTACAAGCTGATCTGACTGCTCTAGCGGCGCAGGAAGGTGTGGCTGACAGAGTGTTCTTTCTCGGAACACAGAAGGGCACACGACTTCAACGGTTATATAGATCGGCCAAGCTTGTTGCTGCTCCAGCCCTCTCCGAGGGATTCGGCAATACTGTGGCGGAAGCCTTACTCGAAGGCGTTCCCGTAGTGGCCTCCGATGCCGTTGGTTTAGCAACTTTTCCCGAGATCTTAGAACACATCAAGGTATGTGATACGGGCCCTGCGTCCGTGGGGTTGGCGATCCTGCTGGTGCTGCGTGAACAGGAAAGATGGCGGGAGAGCGCCGCTCAGGCGTGTCGTGTACTGAAGGAGAACTTTTCGGCGCGAGCCGTTGCGGCGCGGTTGGTGGAAAACTATTCTGGGTTACGACCTGGTTCCTAGGTGTGCATGATCGCCCCTCAATGGTGTACGAGTTGGGGGCAGGCATTGCGTTCGTCTAGAGCAGCCTGCCCTAGGTTGTTGGGAGTAGAAGATCCCGCTGCATCCTGCTGTTTCAGTATTCGCATTCGGGGAAGGGTTGCGACTCAGAGCCTTCTTTCTTGCCGAGCTTGGCCCAGACTATAGTTACAACGGCGTCATTGTGTTCATTAGCAGAGTCTTTGATATTGTATTTGTCTTCGACGCGCAGGATGAGTGCTCCTCCATGCTCGGATGGCACTGGCGCTTTTATTACGTGAATCTTGGCCTTTCCCTTGTCCGGAGTTACTTCGCACGTCACCGAGACCTTTGTCGGCTTTCTACAGACTAGAGGGTAGTTTCCGCTATAGCGTTGTTCGTCGGACCCGTCGTTAGGATCGAGCTTGCGCATCAATTCGATTTTTCCGCGGCGGTCCCCGGCGTCGGCCACTAGTCGCAACTTCCCTGCGGCTTCAGCATCAATAGTGATGCTATGCTCGAAACTTGACAGAGAGAACCCTTCAATGGTCACGCAAGAACGCGCTGGTATTGAGATGGGGTCGAGCTCCTGGACTGTGACTTCATCTTTCTTCATCTCTGCCTCCGTGGTAAGGAATAGTGTTATGCCTGCCATACATTATGGTCAAACTAAGAAACTAGGATGGCCGACGCAAGGGCAATTTGCCATAGTAGTGCAAGTGCATCTTGCTGGTGTAGCAAGGTTGCTCGCTATTGGCTGCCCGGACATAACAGGGACAGTGTAGTTTGCTGGTCTCATAGGCTTGCGGCTTCTGGATCGACAGCGGGTATGTGTCGGAGGCTTTGGAATTCTATCTTCGGAGATGACTGATGCGATTCCTTGAGTATTTACAGGATGTGGCGATTTCTGCGGCGAACTGGCCGGCTATGAAGCGGCATTGGCCGAAGACATTCTCATGGGGTGATCGGAGTCTGGATTATTGCCGTTCGTGGTACCATTGCGCTTGGAGCACCGAGCGTGTCGTCGAGATCCCCATTGTCCACGCTTGGCTTCATGATTCCGGAGAAGTCGGCACATGCCTTGAAGTAGGGAACGTGTTGGCTCATTACTGCAACGGGTTTCCACGTCGGACTGTGATCGATCTTTATGAGCGTGGGAGCGGAGTCAGGAACGAGGATATCGTCACCTGCAATCTTGGCATGTATGACACCGGCATTTGTATATCGACACTCGAGCATATTCCCGAGACCGAAGGTCGTACCGGACAGGATTCCATTATCGCTCTGCGACGCTTGCAGGCACAATGCACATCTCTCTTTGTTAGCGTTCCCTGCGGATACAACGACCGGTTGGAGAGCGCTGTTGCTTCGGAGTTGGGCATGGCCTGGGCCTATCGTCGTGTGAGCCATGCTGCATGGGAACAAGTGGAGCCTAAAGATGTTATCGGCAGTACACGCTCGGGGTTCGTTCGCGGAGCAGATGCGGTTGTCATTGGTGCCTCCCGCAGAGATTTTGGTGGCCAAGATAAGAGTGAAGATATCGCACGTAACGATGTACAATGACGCTGAGGCCCCGCGACAAGTCTGATCAGCGAGGAAGCGCCCGCCGGTCCCGCGCTGCGGGTGCTGTGTGCGTCTTGCTCACTGAAGTGTCCGATCGAGGCGGTATAGAAGTGTATGCCAAGGCCTTTCTCGTGTCTCTGGCTCGCGCATATCGCGGGAAGCAGCTCTCTGTTATTCTTCATAGAAATAGAACGCCACCTTCGGTTGAGTTGCCGTCTGATGCGAATATCCGCTTCTTCTGCTGTGGTCATTCCTGCCGCGTACTGCAGATTCTTCGTTTTGTTCGCCATCTATATGGCCTGCTATTGAGAAGGCCTGTAATCGTTCTGTCGAACCACGTGGATCTGTTGAAGCCATGCTGGTTTACCTGTCGAGCGGTTGGTGTTCCCTATGGCGTGATCGTGTACGGCATTGATGCCTGGAACCCTAAGGCTGCGGTCCGAGCTATTCTTAGAGGGGCGACCGCAATCGCATCGATCAGCCGCTACACAAGTGAGCGTTTGGCTGATGCCGTCACGAAACTTCCCTCAACCTGCCTGTTGCCGCCTCCAGCAACGGAAGCTCGCATGGGGTGTGTCCTTTCGGAGGGAGAGCTGAGGGAGCGGTTGAGAGCGGAGGACGGTCCGGTTATTCTCACAGTATGTCGGCTCTCAAAGACCGAGCGACGAAAAGGGTACGACACGGTGCTGGAAGCCATGCCTGACATACTCGAGAAGATCCCGTCCGCGACATACGTGCTGGTCGGAGAGGGGGATGATGTGCCCAGAATCCGTAAGCGTATAGAAGCTCTTGGTCTACGGAATCATGTTCGGATGCCCGGATATGTGCCTAACGAACAGCTTGGATCGTACTATTCGATTGCAGACGTGTTTGTGATGCCAAGCAGCAAGGAGGGCTTCGGCATCGTCTTTCTGGAAGCGCTGATGCAAGGTGTCCCTGTGATTGGAGGCAATGTCGATGGTACAAGGGATGCTCTGATGAACGGGCAACTTGGGCTGATGGTGACACCAGGACAACCGGTGGAGGTGACCCAAGCTATCCTCAATGTGATCCACGGCCAGCTGCCTGACCATCTCGCGAGTCCTGCAACGGTTCGAGAAAGGGCGGTAGAGGCATTCGGTGAGCAGGCGTTCCTGGCAAATACGGCTCGTTTTCTTGGTTTGCTGGGATCAATGTCGGGGGACCTGACGGCCTGCGACGTAGGGGGCAGAAGTTGAGAGTAGCTGTCATAGCGCCACACCCTGTTCCGTACCATGTTGGTTTCTATAGAGCGTGCGCTGGTGCGGGGATGGACATAACGGTGCTCTACTGTGATCGCCTTCACGCCGAAACATTCCGCGATGAGACTTTTGAGGCAGATGTCAGTCCTTTCCCGGGAATTCTTGACGGGTATCCGTACTGCTTTGTGAAGAACTACGCGAGGCACCGGTTCGGTGGTTTCTTCTCGCGTGTCAACTGGGGAATTGGACGGCACGTACGGCAGTACGATGCCGTGTTGATAAATGGATTCGGTCGACTGACTTACTGGCTTGCATGGGCGGTGGCCTTGTTGTGCGGCAAGCGCATTCTGATCCGTGGCGAAGGAACACCAGAGCTTCTTTGCGCATGCTCGCCGTGTGGGCGCACGTTGCGGCGACTAACGCTTGGCGCTGCGCTTTCCGTGTGTGATGCGGTGCTACACTCATGCTCGGGCAATCAGGCGTACTGGCAGTACCACTGGGTGCCCGAGAGGAAGCTCTTTCCACTGCCCTGTGCCGTGGACAACGCGAAGCTTCAGAAAGAGCACGGTCGACTCCTGTCGGATCGCTCTCGGCTGCGTGAGAATGCGGGCATCATGGAACAGGATTTCGTTGTCATTTTTCCCGCACGTCTAACGCATCGTAAACATCCGCTGGACCTTGTTGCAGCAGCTGCCAAGTTGATGAAGCAGGGCGACGCTCGCCCATTTCTTCTGTTCGTCGGTGACGGGCCGCTGCGAGCGGACATAGAGCACATGTGTCTCAAGGAGGGAGTCAGCCACAAAATGGTTGGTTTTGTTGACGCGTGGCAGCTGGGGCCTTACTACACAATGGCCGATTTGTATGCAATGCTGTCGGAGTATGATCCCTCCCCTAAAGCGTTGAATGAGGCCATGAACTACGGCTTGCCGATCGTTACCACTCGTGTTGTGGGGACGGCAAGCGACTTGGTTGAAGAGGGAGTCAATGGACGCCGGATCGATATTGGCGATACTGACAGCCTTGCTGAGTTCATGAGCTTGCTTATTCGTGACCGGGCGCAAGCAGTGGCGATGGGTCGTGAATCTCTTTGTATTGTCGGGGATTGGAGCTATGGCAAAGAAGTGGAGGGCCTTGTGCAGGCTCTTGAGTCATGCAATCGCAGCCGCTGACAGGTTCTGATTCTCCTGACCCGTTAGAGTGGATACTCATGTTCTGCGAGTGGCAGGTTTGTGGATGTGGCCAGCTGCCGGTTGGATTCGCGGTAGTAGTCTGCTGTCCTCGCGTTCCACTCCGTTGGCAATGTGGGCTGAACCCGTCTGCCGTGTGCAGCCAGCCGAACCAGCGCGGCCTTCACCCACAGGGGAGTAGCGCGGCTGATTAGCTTGTGGGCCGGTAAGTGTTTCGCCGCTCGTCTGAGTGCAATTTCCTGTTCTGTGACCGTGACGTTCTCTGTTCGGCGATTCAGAAGCGTATAGGATTCCTGAGCGTTGATGCGGCTGAAGCAGCTCAGTTCGTCGATAAATTGCTCCTGATGTTGTGTAAAGGACTCGAAGAGCATGATCTTTACTCTGTCTGGCCCGAATGTATCCTCGTAGAGCTGCCGAAGCAGATCATAGTTGAGAAGCGGCAGCACGCTCCCGTACAGCTTTTCCTGCCATTGCGAATCGAACCACTCCTCAAGTGATTGTGTCGGTGCGTCGACGTGTCGAAGTGATTGCCGGTACCAGGAACAGAGCAAATCAACCTGATTTCTGATCACCATGAGAATCCGAGCTTCCGGGAAGAGCCGGAGGAGACGAGATGCGATCTCTCTGCGCGGGACGCTTCTGGGGAACGATGCTCCTGTAGAGAAGCTTTCCTCGGAAAGCACTGTTGCTCTGCGCTTGCACGCTCTCAGGATCGGGTTCACTGTATTTTCCAGGAAGCGGTCGAATCCATCGTCAAAACTAAGGCTGTCCTGTCGTGTTATGACATGCAGCATATGTAGGTTCTTCTCTGAAATTATACTAGTTGGCTGACCAATGCAGTCGATCTCCGAATGGCGCGCGAAGAGGTGTTTCTGTAAAGTTGTTGTTGCCGTCTTTGGCAAGCCGATATGGATGATGATGGGAGGGTTCATTTTTCAGCACTCTTGACGTGCTTCAGGCAGTAGATGCCGCTATGGCTGTGCACCAGCTCTAGTTCACTGTGCCTAAGCATGTTATGTTCGGAGTCTTCTTGCTGCGCTTGACGACCATCAGGATAGCACGGGATCCAATACTCTCTCCACATCATAAACGTGAATCCTTCGGGTCCCAGTGTGCAGGGAGTCGATGCACACACGTGTGCCTTTACGGTTCCAGCGTGGGTGCAGGTCACACCGCCAGCCTTGGCCGTTTGACCACGTGGGAGATGTGACAGAGAGAAGCTCTCTGTGTACATGGGTATCCAAGTCATGGACGTAGAGGTGACGCTGGTCGTTCGCGTCCTCGTAGGTGTCGCTCAGTAACAGGTGTGGCAGGCGAGGATTGAACGACGGGTGTCCGTCGACGGTAAGGTTGTACTTTCCAAGTCGGGTCTTCTCTCTCGTGGAGATGTTCAGCAGGAAATACTCTGTCGGCAGAATGACCTTGTTGAGCTGCGAGTGAGGGCGAACAATGGCTTTGAAGATGGGGCGTAGCGGCTGTAGAAGCGCCTTTACTGCCCATGAGCTGCGTCGCAATCGATTAAGCCGCGGGCTCGTTCCTCCGAAGAGGATCAACGTGTCGTCGTCAAGCCAGTTATAGTGGGACACATCACCGGATTCTGATACGAGCCGAATGCATGAACCATCGCGATTAGCCACATAGACCCGTGTATACAGGCCTCCGTCCGGTGTCTGCCATCGGTGGAAGAACATAAATTTCTCATTCGAAGGGGAGATCAACAGGTGCTCCAGATAGTTGGCTCCCGTTTCCATGGAAGAGAGGTGCCCTGTCTCGAACATCTGTTGTGTCGTGATGATCTGTTTGCTGATCCCAGTTTCCAGGTCCATCAGCCAGATACCATCTTGCGGCGAGACCAGTGTGTCCAGTGTCGAGTCACCCCCACAGGCGTAGCTGTAGCTTGGGCGGCACCAAAAGAGTCTGTCATAGCAGACCCCCAATGCCCATTGCCCATCGGAGGAGACAGTGTAGGAGGGGTGACTGATGATACGCTCGCTCTGCTTTTCCAGGTCCAGAATGACTGACACGTAGGAGTTGTCGCGAAAGTCGTTGAAAAGGACGCGTCGGCAGAAGTCGGGACCGAGCCACTGGAGCATAGAGCCCTGCTGCCAATTGAATGTATGCGTGCGAGCGAGTTGTTCCGACCTGCCGGAGCTGAGATCCCAAAGCAAGATGTCAGCCGTGTCTTCCTTGTGCGGCATGCGGTCCGAGTGAAAGCTGACTTGATGTCCGATTAGACGCCTGTCTTGTCCATCGAATGGTGATCTGTCGTAGTACCCAAAGAAACAGTGCTTCTCTGAGCGAAACACTTCAGTCACTTTGGTTTCAAGTTGCTCTGTCATCTCTCTGTCGCCGATATTCTGGACGCTCTTTTGCTGCAAGTGCGACACTTGGCCTGAGGGGTCGATAACTCCGCAAGGTAGCGTCTGCCTGAGAAGAACGGCAAGCAGAATTACCCAGGGGGCGGTGATTTCACGTGTGGCACGAACGAGGCTTCAACGCGCTGTTTCCTGCAGATGACCAAGATCTCATGTCGAGCATAGAGACACCTGTGGAGGAATGACATTCTTAATGAGCTTCCGGGGTAGTAAAGCAATTCCGAGCCCATGAATCCATGTCGTGTCAGTATGGCATCCAGAGTGTACCTGTCATGCCAAAGCACGTGCTCGACATGAGGCTTGAACACAACGGTCCACCATTTGGCATTAGGAACAGTTATGATCATGACGCCATCATCTTGAAGGTGACTGTACATATTGTCGAGAGCCTGGCCCTGATTGTCCACATGCTCCAATGTCGAACCGAAGATGATTACCTCGAAGCTGCGGCCAAACGAAAAAGATTCAACATTTCCAAAGTGGATGCGGGGGTCTCCCGATTCAATCAGATCCAAGCCTGTTAGCTCGCGAGCAAGTGGGTCCAGAAAGCGCCACAAGGTATGGCCGCCGAGATTGGCGACGCTCCCGATATCCAAGACACTTTTCCCGCGGACGTACGGCTCAATAACTGCGTATCGGGATCTCATAGCATAGACTGTCCTTTCATAGGTTAGCGACGAGAATGCTGCCTTCTTGGTGGGTACCATGTCAAGTGTCAAGGAAGATGGTTCTATTCGAGTCAAGTGCCCGTGTCTCCGACCATCGCTCTGAAGCTGACATTCTGCAAGCGGGCTGTGGCTTGAATGGGGCTTCTGGAGTTGATAAGCTCTCTGTGCTTGATGAACTCAATCAGAGGATAATGATGCGCTTGATACCAAGAGAGGCTGTCTGGCATAGGAGTGGCGTAAGGGGAGTATCACTCGCCTGTGTCTTGGCAGTATCCGTTGCGGTCTTTGCTCCTCTTTTCAAATCGGGAAGCTTGCTGTATGCCATAGATTTCAGTTTCGGCAGTGCTCTGTTCAAGGGGAGTAGGCTGCCGGAGGCATTTGCCGGAAGCTGGCATTCAACGGGGCTGATTGGCAATTCGGGTACCACCAGCCTTACGGCGCTGAATCTGCTTCTTTGGATCTTGCCTGACCCGCTTTTCGGAAACTGGATCTATGCGTTCTGCTTGATCGTCTCCTCTATCTTGCTCTTCTCTTTTCTTCACCTTCGTGGGTGTTCGCCGCCTAGTTGTGTGATCTCCCTTGTTGGGTTTTGGACTGGCACCAACCTGACGCTGATCTATCCCGGGCATATGCAAAAGTTTGGTGCCGTTGCCCTTGCGGTTGCGGTTCTGTACTGCGTCGAGAAGGCTGTTCTGACGCGTCGTTGGAGTTGGGGCGTGTTGGCAGGTGGTGCTTTGGGTGGCATGTTCCTGGAACAGCAGGACGTGGCGCTCTTTATGGGGCTCTTTCTGGGGGCGTATGCAGTCTATGCTGTGATTAGAGAAGAGAAGGCACCACCCGCCTCCGCCAAGGCTGCGGCGGGCAAGCAGATGGACACGGATCCTCCTTCGCCAAGGCTTCGGCGGACAAGTGGCCGCGGATGGAAGAGGATAGGGAAGGGTTTTGTTGGGTTGCTGCCGGTAGTGGCGGTGGCGTTGTTGCTGGTGGGGCCGATCATCGGGAAGACATATCGGACGAAGGTGACGGAGACGGCGTCGGTTGGGGAGGGCGCTGGGGAACAGCAAAAATGGGAGTTCTGTACGCAGTGGAGTTTGCCGGTTGAGGAGTCGTTGGATCTGATTGCCCCCAGTTTCTTCGGGATCCGGTCGGGTGAGCCTGCAGGTCCGTATTGGGGACGGACGGGGCAATCTGCGGGATGGGAGCAGACGAAACGGGGACTGCGGAATCTGCGGACGGAAGGGATCTATGTTGGGGTGATTCCTGTGGTGCTGGCGATTTTGGGGCTGATGCTGGCGCTGGTAGGAGGTTTTTCTGACAGGATCAACAGGATTGACGGGATAGGGCAAGGAGATGGAGAAAGGCGGGGTGATGCGATCTTTTGGGGTAGCGTAGCCGTCATTACTCTGTTGTTGTCGTATGGGAAGTTTGCGCCGTTCTATCGCTGGTTCTGGCAGTTGCCGATGATTCATCCGATCCGTAACCCCAACAAGCATCTGCATATGTTCCAGATCGCCGTTGGGATATTGGCGGCGTTAGGGATTGATGGCTTGTTGCGCGGGGGATGGGCGGAGACAAAACGGGGGCGGATTGCTGCTTGGAGTGGTGTGGGGCTATTTGGGTTGGCGGCTGTTGGGCTGCTGGTTGGTGCTGGTGTGGTCAAGGGCGCCAGCGCGGCGCTGACCCAAGGCTTTGCTGAGGACGGCTGGGGGCAGGCTGCTTCGGTGATTGTTGAGAACATGGTTCGGGCACTGGTCCATGGTGGAAGGATGGCGGTGCTTGGCGGGGTTTGTGTTGCGGGGGCTGTTCTTGGGAGAGGGGGAGCGTTCTCGCGCAAAGACGCTAAGACGCAGAGGGGAAGAGGCTGGATAGAGAAGTGGGTCGGAATTGCATCTGTTTGCGTGATGCTGTTGGCGGTGGCTGCGGATTGTGTGTGGTATTCTCGGGATTATGTGAAGACGGTGGACAGGGATTCGGTTGTGGGTGAGAACGCCGTGACGGCATTCCTGGAGGAGAATCTGGGCTCGCAGCGGGTGTTCTTTTTCTCGCAGTCAGGCTTCTACAATCAGTGGATAACTATGCTGTTTCGGGGACAGATGATTTCTCTGTTTAATGTGCCGTCGATGGAACGGCTCAACTGGCGGCTCAAAGAGTTGCTCGATACCGTTGGGAAGAACCCGCTCCGTCTCTGGGAGCTGGCGGGTATTCGCTATGCTCTGGGGCCGGTCCAGGTCTGGCCGCAGATCCAGGGACAGCCGGAGTGGAAGAGCGCCTTTGAGCCGGCTATGGGGTTCAACGTGTTTCCTCGCAATGGGGGTGTGGGCGTTGAGTCGGTGCGGGCGGGTCAGACGCCGCAGCATTTGGTCTTGAGGTATAAGCGAGGCCTTGATCGATATACGTTGGTGCCGTCGTGGCGAGACGTTCCTGATGAGGCGGCGTGTTCAGAGCTTGCAAAGGAGAGTTTCAATCCCCGTGCGGAAGCGCTGATCTCGCCGGAGTTTGTGGATAAGCTGCCACCGGAAGGTGTGGCGAAGGCTTCGGGTCGTGTTGAGATCCTGGGTGAAACGGTTTCATCCATGCGTTTGAGAACGCAGGCTCAAAGTGATCAGTTGATGGTCATCAGTCAGCGGTTCGACCCCGATTTCAAGGCGACTGTCGACGGGAAACCTGCACCTGTCGTGCGCTGCAACTTCCTCTGCGTGGGTGTGCCTGTGCCGGCTGGAGATCACGAGGTCGTTATCCGGTACCGACCAAGTCTGACAGGTTTCTACATCCAGGCGTTCGGGGCGTTGGTTGTGCTTGGGGCGGCGGCGTACATGGCTGTGCGGCGCTTGAGCGCTAAGTGAGATGTCTGGCGATGGCAGAGATCGGGAGGCCTTGATCTGTTTCCTGTGCGCAATTGTAACTGACATATGGCGGTCCATATGCAGAACACGCCTGCATGTAGACGCGCGAGTATTGGTTGGCCAGGTTGGAAAGACTCTGCAGGAGAAGGCTGTGTCTCTCCTGTGGTGGCCGATCCTTACAGGATGATCAGCCATGGGCATGATACTGGTCTGTCGACCGGATCAGATAGGACAGAGCACGTGATAGATTCACTCCGAGCGAGCAGATTCAGGGAGAGCGTCAAGTCTCGCCTGGGACCGCTGTGGTGGTATTCATCGCTGCAGTTTGGCTTCTCCAAGATCGAGAACCTGATCAACCTGTATGTTGGCGCTTTTCTGATGGTGGACCTGGTGGGACGGGATGACCTGGGGGCTGTGGTGCCCTTCAGGATGATCATACTTTTTGCGGCTTTGCCCATGGGGGTCCTGACGCGGACGGCGGTGAAGTTCATCAATGCCCTTCATGTGGGCGAGAGGCGAGGCGAAGTTAAGGCGCTGCTGCGGGACCTGAGCGCAGTGGCGCTTGGGGTCTCGGTGTTGGCTGTGGTGGTGCTATGGATTGGGCAGGGATTTGTTCAGGATCGCATGAAGTTTGAGGATTCGCGTATTTACTGGGTGATGGTTGCGACGCTGGTCGCGTCTCTGTGGCGGCCGGTGTTGACGGTAGCAGCGCAGGGGCTGATGCGTTTCCGGTACATGATTCTGTCGTCTGTCATCCGACCTGTTGTGTACCTCGTCCTGATGCTTCTCTTGCTTCGACGATATCAGCTGTTGGGTTATCTAGGCGCCCTGCTGGGGGCGAGCGTGGCGGTACTAATCTATCTGCTGTGGTCCATCAGGGAGTTCATCGGACCGGGCATTCGGAGGGAGAGCTATGCGGCGGAATGGGGAAAGATCCGACGCTATGGGCTGAATGTAGGGGGCGCTGCTCTGCTGATCGGTCTTGCGGCAATTGTTGAGCCGTGGACAATACGCAACTTCACGCCTCGCATGGATTCCGCAGGTTACTAC
>JASLPY010000118.1 GCA_030744755.1 Kiritimatiellia bacterium
CCCCGTGCAACGCGAACCACGCATTATTGCATTGAGGAGGAGCCTTTCCCCTCCAAAAGGGCTTAGAGGGGATTCAATCCCATGCAGGCGACGCCAAATGGCGCGCCTGACATGTAGCGTTGTTATGCATAAGGAAATAGATAAATGGCGTTAAGCGAATTTGAATGCAGGAAGCTTGAGGTGGAACTCGACCGATTCATTGAATCCACGAGACCACCTCTGGAGATTCGCGACAAGTTGGATACTGGTTATAGAGTCGAAAACCAGAGCGTTCTTCTTTTCGAAATCCGACCTCGCTGGGACAAGCCTAAGGACAAAATGGAATCGCCCGTTGCAAAAGCAACGTATTCGAAAACCCAAGAGGTCTGGAAGATTTACTGGATGCGAGCCGACCTCAAGTGGCATCGGTACGAGCCTATGCCAACCGTTGATCAGCTTGGTGACTTCCTCAGTTTGGTTGACGAAGACAAACATGCTTGTTTCTGGGGATAACAATGCATAACAAGACAAATCCATGCGATTGAAAAGTGCGCGCAATTCTCAACGCATGATTTGCGACGTTCGGCGCAATGAATAATGGGGGAAGGTAAGATGAGTGATGAGAACAACAAACGTACTCAGCAAACTCCGGAGCAGAAAAGAGGGATGATCTGTGGATTTATTGGTGTTGCCTTCGGCATAACGATGTCCAACATCGTAGGAAGCGTTCTAAGCGGACAGTCTGGCTTGATTCGTATCACTGCGAGCGTAGTCGCAGCAAGCATTTTGAGCGGCATTGGCTGCTTAATCGCATTTCGTTTCGTTAAGTAGTGCTATCAAGAGACGGCTTCGCCGAACAAGTGAATCCAGGTCATTTTGGCTCGCGCCCAAAAGCCTGCTTCAGACCGTTCTGCATAAGGGAATGAAGACGATACGGTACATCCTTGCGAGCCTCGCGGCACTAGCCTTTCTTGCCTGCGTTCTCTTCGCGGTATTGGACGTCGTGTACATGATTCATGGCTCACTTGAGGAATTCCCTACGGACGAAGATCATGCTAAGGTGCGGGATGCCTGTATCTTCACATTCTTCATTCTTGCTGCAGTTGGTGGTCTGAGTGGCACGGGAGCGTGGAAGCTCTGGCCTAGGAAGGAAAAGGACGCAGAACAATCTCCTTAGGCGACGGCCTGAAGGCCGCGCCTAAGGAGTGACGTTCGGCAGCAAAGTAACAATGGATACTGGATCTCGAATGAAAGGAGGCCATCTGTCCCTATTCGCGATGATTGCTGTGTTGCCTGGGTTTGCTTTCGCGCAGAGTGAGTTGCTCGAGGGTTTTTCGCCGCCTGAGACCATCTCGATCGGGAACACCACGGTGTTGCGGGTTCCGGCGGGTGCATCGACTGAGCGCATCCAACGACTGCTCGATCGGGCGGTCGACCGATGCTCGGACGACCACACGGTGCGGTTGGAGTTTGCTCCCGGTGCGGACTACCGGGTGGGAGCACTCGAAGGGAAGACCGTGCTGAGAATCGAGAGAACCAAGACCGGCGCCGTGCCGGTGAATCTCGTGATTGACGGGCAGGGATGTACGTTCACGGTCACTTCCTGGTCGCGCTTCCTCCTCATCTCTCAGGCGCGCAACGTGATCCTGAAGGATTTCCGGCTCACGTACCATCCGAAGAATATCAGCCAGGGGGTCGTCACGCGGGTCGTTGACGAAGGTCAGGGAATCTACGAAGTCAAGATCGAGCCGGGCTATCCACTGCCCGATGGCCCACGCTTCGCGTCGGCCCAACACAAGTGGGCCATCGTCATGCGGCAGCACTCGGACGGCGCGTGGGGCATGAAGCCTGGATGCCCAACGACGATCAGCTTCAAATGGCCGAACTCCCCAACCCACCAGGGCGACCGACGCTTTCGAATGCGATTCCATACCACGATGGATCACGGGCGCATTCATGGATCGCATGAGAACGATCCATTGCGGCGTGTCGTTGAGGTGGGTGACCGCGTGGCCCTTCTTGCCCGGACCAATGGCCGCGGAGCTTTCTACGCCACTCGATGCCACACTCTCGTCTACCGGGACATCGAGGTCAACCATTCGCCCAGCTCCGTTTTCGCGGATCAATTCAGCGAGCGAACATGCTATTTGGGTGTCACTGCACGCGCCACCGGCGGCGACCTCTTCACCTCCACTGCGGACGGCATCTTCACTACCAACCAACGCAATGGCCCTTGGATCGAGGGGTGCCAGTTTCAGGGCATCGGCGACGACGCGGTGGTTCTCAAAAACACAGTGGGGTTCTTCCAAGGCAAGTCGCAGGATCCGGCTCGCCCCTACCGCATCGCCGCCCATAAAGGATGGTTCTCGGTACTGGCGGCCGACCGCCTTGCCGTTTATGACATGAGGAAACGCGTGCTCGTTTCCCTGCACGATGTCATCTCCGTTTCGAGCGAACAGCCGTGGGGGGAGAAGGATGTTGCACTCGACCCGCCATTGCTCACGGCCGCCAGGAACGACGATCTTTGGATCTACAACTTGAGTAATCAGTGCAATGGATTTGTTCTTCGGGGCAACACCTTCACGGACCACCGGCGCTGGGGTGTCCTTTGTTCCGGGGCAGACGGCTCAATCGTCTCCAATCGCTTCGTCCGTTCTCAGAACGCGGCGATCTATCTTGTGAACTCGGACAACTATTTCGACAACAAGAGCGGAGCCGTTCCGAGGAATGTCGAGATTGTCGGCAATCGCTTCGAGGATTGCTGGCACGCGGAGAATGCCCATCCCTTCGCAGTAGTTGCTGCGCGTATGAATGGCCGTATCGAAGTGACGCGAGGTGAGGACGAAGACGCTGACCAAAAAGTCGACTGGAACGGGATCCGCAACATCCGCATCGAGCGCAACCACTTCGAGCGGTGGGATACCGCCTCGCGTATTCCCTTGGCGTCTCGCTCGCCGGAACTGGCCGAGCATCCGGTACACGCGATCTTCCTGCGGGACGTGTCCGACGTCCGTATTGTCGCAAACGAGTTCACCCCTTCCGCGGAGATGGCTGCCGGGGTGTACGCAATCAAGCTCGATGACTTCCGCGACGTTCATATCGAGAATAACTCCTTCGGGAACTGGCCCGGCGGATCGAATCGAGCAGTCTCAAAGACTGGCGAATCGGAGGATAGACCGGATGCCGAACAATAGCGTGCAGACGGACGCGGACAAGCCGCGCCGCTGACGCAGGTCGTTGGGTACAAAGAGCAATTGAGAAAACAATATGTCGAAATTGGCATGTACGTCTGCACTCGTCTTGCTCTGGAGCAAACAGGGGTGCTATCGAAGTAAAATGGCAAGGGATTATTTGAGCCTATTAGATCTGAGAGACGGCGAACTACTTTACGGACGGTGTGAAGAAATATGTCCTTATTATGGTGAAGTGATAAAGAATCGGAAATTCGGCATCATGAACCTGATTGATGGATATTTTTCCGAGAAGACGACAGGCCAACAGTTAGTAATTGCTGGCGCAGGTTTTGATGCTCTTGGTATTGAAGTGATGGAGTTCCACCCTCACGTAAAGGTCTTTGAGCTTGATAGAGACAATATGAGTATCAAGTCCTCAATATTCGAGGAGTTGAACAACGGGTCAAGCAAAGGGATCACTTTGATTGATGTCGATCTCCTGAATACTTCAGCCGTCTATAGAAGTCTTGCCGCTCATGGCTGGAAACCTACAGAACCGACAGTATTGCTTCTTGAAGGGATTAGTTATTATTTACCAGCGGACACTATCCAAAGGCTTGTTCAAGTCATTAAGCCTGGCCGACTAATCCTCGAGTTTCTCAAGCAGGATGAGGACATAGCTCCTGACAGGATAAGTATCCCAAATGAAGTATTCGGCACGATTTCACGCCTTTGTGGATTGTCGCATATCAGGAAATACAACTATTCCCAACTTGAACAATTGCTCAGCAATCTGTCCATCGTAACCAAGTGCAGCATGAAGCGATTAGAAGAACTGAGAACAGGGTCAAACAGGTTTTTCCCAACAGAAGATAGTGGTTGGATTGAAGTCTATTCGTTGACAGGTGAAGAAAGGGAGAATATGGTATAACAACTGAGTGCACGGTATCGCACGTACCGCGCAAACCGTGACTCAAGGACGTTGGACAAAATGAGAAAGGAAGATGGATGAAGAGTATCGGTTTGCTTGCCTTAATTCTGACCGTGGGAGTATCGGGCGCGGCTTATGTGGTATTTGCCGAGGATGATCACGCACATGCGCACCACGGCCACGCTCTTAGTGGGCCCGAGCTCGGCATTTCTGCCGGCTATGTGCACCTGGAAGAAGAAGAGGAGGATGCTCTGGGTCTCCACGCGCATCTGTTACACCGACTTGGTGATCATGGGATCCAACGGCACCTCGCCATTGGCCTCGGCGCCGAATATCTCTTCGCGGACGAGGAACACTACGCCTTGATGGTTTCTCTTGCTGCATATCCATGGCGAGGCCTAGTCCTTTCTGTTTCCCCGGGCGTGCAATGGGCGGAACACGAAGGAGATGCCGAAACGGAATATTCAACACATCTCGAGGCAACGTATGTGTTCCCCTTCGGTGAATATGACATTGGCCCGGTAGTCGACTACTCGTGGACGAAGGACGAGTCGCATTACATGCTCGGGCTGCATATCGGCATCCATTTATGACTACACGAGTTGCCCAACAATCAATTCAGGCGACAGCCTGAAGGCCGCGCCTGATTGAGAACGTTCGGCAAAGAGATGAAGATGTGCTGAAGGAATGGTGGCACGGATAATCGTCGTCGTGATCCTTATCGCGATCTTCGTCGATCTCAATCGTTGTCTCGATCTTTGTCTTAATCCTTGTCGATTACGATCGTGACGACGATGAGGAACGACAACGATCGTGAGAATGATCAGGACAAAGAAGGATGGCCGAACATCGGCCTCGAGGCGACGCCATAAGGCCGCGCCTCAGGCATTCGTTGGCACTTGACAGAGATACCAATAGTGATACTATCACACCATGGCAAAGGTTGACGACATAGTCGCTCAAATGCGGCGCAATCCGAAGGGTGTACGGTTCGCGGATGCCTGCCGTATTTGCGACCACTGTTTCGGACAGCCCAGACAGAAGGGATCCAGCCATCGGGTCTACAAGACCCCATGGCAAGGGGACCCACGGGTCAACATTCAGAACGCCAAGGGCAAAGCCAAGGCGTACCAGGTGAAACAAGTCCTGAGAGCGATCGAGAGGTTGGAGTATGAAAGCCATTCGAAATGATCACTATACATACCGCGTTACCTGGTCAGAGGATGATCAGGAGTACGTTGGGCTGTGCGCGGAGTTCCCCAGCCTAAGCTGGCTGTCGACCTCCCCCGAAGCTGCGCTTCGCGGAATCCGCAGGGTCGTGGCTGACGTTGTGGCCGACATGAAGAAGTCACGAGAGCCGGTGCCCGAGCCACTTGCCACCCGCAAGTTCAGTGGCAAGTTCATGGTTCGCGTTCCCCCGGACGTCCACCGCGAGCTCACCGTCGAGGCCGCAGAAGCCGGTGTGAGCCTGAACCGGCTAGCAACAGTCAAACTCGCCCATTGAGATGGATGTGCCAACCTGCGCGTCCACCGTACGCGCTATTCGCGCGCCGGTGACGCAATCGTTGGCAAAGCCAGAAGAAGCGTAGGAAGTGAACGTGGAAACCGAGAAGGAGACCCAGCAATGTCGGAAGCTCAATTTCTCCAGATACTGCCAGGTATCATAGTAGGCGCATCCATAGTCGTGGGATCGATCATCATTGCGAGAGCAGTCGCGTCAAAGATATGAGGAATGCCAACAACGTTCGCGAGCGGAGAGAGAAAGAAACGACCGGAAGGAATCGTGATCCGTTATCGTCGCCCGCTATCGTCAGCCGGAAAGAGGTAGAGTCGGCCCAGCAATCGACTGGAGGCTACGGCCTAAATCGGCCGCGCCTCAGCCGTGACGTTAGGTTTTGGAAAACAGATAGAACGACTTACTCCAATACGAAAGTCTCCTCGATCATGAAAAGTTGGGGTAAGTTTCATGATGAAACTTGGGAAAAACGAATTCTCAGAGAATAGACTTATAAGGAAGCCATTATGCGACCGGCGATTAGACTGATTTCAGTCATCATACTCATGTCCGCCACCAGCTGCGCAACGCACAACGGTCCTATCAGGGCCGCAAAAATCAAATACCCAGAACTGAGAAGTATCTCAAAAGCGACCAAGGGACAGATTGGTTCATCGACTGACATCATCGTCAAAGAGCGCGTTACCGGCTGGAACATTGTATTCTGCCACGGCTGGGGAGACTGTCCATCGGGCTGCATTAACAACCGGTATTGGTACATCTCTGTCGAAAAGACTGGCGAAGTCACCAAGATCGGAGAGTATCTATCAGAGTACGATTCGGAAAGTAACCAGATGAAAAGGACAGGTAAGCCACACTGGGGGATTCCTCACTAAGCTTGACAAAGCCTGCTGAACCTAACAATGCCTTCGAATTTACCGGGGTTAGCGCTGCCGGTTTAAGTCAAAGCTTTCCGGCCCGGAAATTCAAGGCGGGCGTTCGGCGGAGAGATGATGAGAGTATATATCCTCATAATAGCGGTATTTGTGATCGCGGTGGATGCGGTTTCGGTCCGGGCGGAGAAAACGCCTTCGAAAGAGAACGATGTCACGCTTGTGATGCCGGGGGCCGGCGAGATGAAGTTCCAGTTGCTGCCTGCGGGGCGCTTTATAATGGGCAGCCCCGAAAGTGAAAAGGACAGCGACAAGGACGAGAAGCCGGTACACGAAGTGGTCATATCCCGACCTTTCTACCTGGGAGTCTTCGAGGTCACCTGCGCCCAGTGGAAACTGGCGATGGGCTCACTCCCAAAAGAGGCCGGTGACGATTCGGCAGCGGCAGTGTCAGGTGTGCTCTGGGAGGACTGCCAGACGTTTATTCGTAAGCTTTCCGAGCAAGGCTACGGTACGTTTCGCTTGCCGACAGAGGCCGAGTGGGAATACGCCTGCCGTGCAGGCTCCACCAGTCGCTTCTACTGGGGTGACGACCCGGACTATTCGAAGGCAGACGCCCACGTCTGGCACAAAGGGAATGCAAACAATCGTACGCACCCGGTCGGGCTCAAGAACCCAAACGCCTGGGGACTTTATGACATGAGTGGCAACGCCTGGGAGTGGTGCAGCGACTGGTACGGCCCGTATCCTGCCGGCAAGCAGGTCGACCCCGCGGGGCCGAAGACGGGCAAGTCACATGTCCTTCGCGGCAACGGCCGGCGTTGGGGCCCGCGTTACTGCCGCTCGGCGAACCGCTTCTACCGTGCGAAAGGGCATACAACAGGGCTGCGTCTTGTCCTGGTGCGCGATCCCGATTCGAAGACCAAGCCGGGGAAGTAATCGCGTTGCACCACAGGCATTACCAGGGGGAGGAAGGGCGAACAAGAACATTGAGCATATTTGCTCTAGCGCGCAAAATGCTCATGTTGGACGTTGGATTGAGAAGATGAGAGGCGCTGTGAGAAATGTATAAGAACGCACTGATATGCTTGGCTGTGCTATTTCTACCTGTTGACACTGTGATGTCCGCGATGCCGACTCCTACGAAAGCACAACAGATCTGGCAGGATTGTGAAATCGGTCTTTTATTCTGTTTTGATCATCCAATCTCGGCGGAGATCTATACAAAGAACAACACCTATCGGAAGCGCGTAGATACGTCGAAATACAACCCCGCCAAACTGGATACGGACAAATGGCTTGCCGTAGCAAAGGCGGCCAACGCGAAATACGCACTCTTCACGGCAACCCATTTCAGCGGGTTCATGCAATGGCAGAGTGATGCCTATCCTTACGGATTGAAGGAGAGTCCGTGGCGTGACAGCCAGGGCGATGTAGTGGGTGATTTCATTAGTTCTTGCCGAAAGGCGGATATCCTTCCGGGAATCTTCTTCAGCACCCACAGGAATGTTTACCAGGAGCTATGGGGGCATTATGTCGATTGGGGAAAAGGAAAAGGAACGCCGAGACAGGAAGCCTACAACAGAGTAGCCGAGACACAGTTTACCGAGCTGATGACCAAGCATGGTGAGATCTTTCATATCTGGTTTGACGCGGGAACCAGGACGCCGGAAGAAGGCGGCGCAAACCTGTTGCCTATCTTTGAAAAGCACCAACCGAACGGAATCTTCTATTCCAGTACAAAGCGGTCGGATATCCGTTGGGTTGGAAACGAATCTGGCCGCGCCGGTATACCGTGCTACGCGACCACGCCAGGTCTGGAACAGGGAGCGGTTTCGCACGGCAGTAAGACATGGAAGAGACATCTTGGGAAAGGGGACCCTGACGGATCTGTCTGGTCACCGGCCATGGTGGATATCCCCCTCAGGGGTTATCGCGGGCACACCTGGTTTTACAAACCCGGCCAGGACCATATTGTCTATCCGTCGGACATTCTCATAAAGAAGTACTATACATCTGTCGGCCGCAATTCCAATCTGGTCATAGGGGTTGTAATCAAGCCGGACGGCACTATTCCGGAAGTAGATGTAAAAGCCTTAACGGAGTTTGGCGACAAACTCCGCAAACTGTTCAGCAAACCTGTTGCAGCAATAAAGGATGCTGAAGGTGAGATCGTGAACCTTGAGCTGCCGGAGCCAAAAGAAATCGACCATATCATCCTGCAGGAACAGATTGTATACGGTGAACGTGTGCGCGATCACGTCTTGGAGGGACGTATCGGCGAAGAATGGGTTAAGCTCGCAGATGGGAAGGTGATCGGCCACAAATGGATCCACAGATTCAAAGCACAGACTGTATCAGCCCTGCGTTTGAGAATCACCACATCACTGACCAAACCCAGGATCCGTTCCTTTGCCTGCTATATGATCGGGCAAGAGTAGTTCATAACAAGAAGTGAATCCAACAAGAGCATGGACGGAGACAAGAAATAGCGCGCTTCGCACGCATTTCTTGCGCGTCATGCTGAACGTTCTGCCCACGGAAAGGATACGCGAAGAGTGGTTCGATTCGGTACGTACGGGATATCCGCGGTGCTCCTCGCACTGCTTACACACTTCTTCTCCGCTTCCTACGCGGAAGAAGACGGTGGGGCGGAACAGCAGATCTTCCATGTTGTTGATTTCGGAGCCACAGGGGACGGCAGGACAGACGACCGAGCTGCCATTCAGAAGGCTATCGATGCGGCAGTGGCGGGGGACAGGGGTGCAACGGTCCAATTCGAGGCGGACAAGGTCTACCGTTTGGATCGCCATGAACGCGCGTTCGGCATGCTCATCGTCTCCGGTGCACAGGGTCTGACGCTCGATGGCAACGGCGCTACCCTCTTGAGCCATCCCTCAAGCCGCATTCTTGCAATACATGACTCGAAGAAGATCCGGGCATTGAATTTCACATTGGATTACGCCCCCCTGCCCTACACCCAGGGGCGGATGCATGTCGTCTCCCCCGAAAATGGATTCATCGAATTCAAGCCGGACGAGGGCTATGCAGCACCTGTACTCGGGGACAGCACGGTCTACCGTGATTTCAAGACCTCCGATTGTGTGTTCATTCGGAGCGATCGCAGGTTCACCCATTCATGGCTGCGTCTCTCGCAGATCACCGAACCTGAGCCGGGAGTCTTCCGCTGTCGCTTTCACGGCGGGCCTAAGCATGTTGGCCGTCAATTGAAACGAACATCTGCGAATGACTTCATCGCCATCAAGATGTTGTTCCCGCAAGGACAGATCATGCGGGCACCGGACGGACGCCACATTGCAACGACCTCGGGCAGCATCAATATTGGGTTCTGTCATGATGTCGTGCTTGATGGAATCACCTCATACGCGGCACCAAACATGACCTTCAACGCACACGGTTCCGAGGCCATCACTGTGAGAAATTGCGTGGTGATGCGAAAACCGGGAACCGACAGGCTGATTGCCGGACAGAGTGATGGTTGCCATCTTAAGTGCCTCACCATAATGCCCAAGATCCTGAACTGTCGCTTTGAGGCGCTTATGGACGACTCTATTGCTGTCAGGGTGTCAGGCGAGATCGTCAAACGAAAAGAGGGCAAACGCGTTCTGCTTCAGCATGGCGACATCGTTTACAACGACTGTGTCATCAAACCGGGAGACGAACTTGAACTGTACGACACGCTCAACAAGAAACACCTGGGCTTCTCCACGGTTGTCGCAGTAGAGAGAGTTGCTTACCGCAAAGTATGGGTAACGCTCGAGCAGGATGCTGTCGGCCTGAATGAGGGCGACCGGGTGTACCTTAAGCCGGTCACGCCGGCTGAAGTCAAGGGGGTCAAGTTCGGCACCCAGCTAAAGACGGCCATCTCCAAGCTTCCTCCCGGCATCGTTGCCGAGTGTACCTTCGAAGACACGTCCTATGGTGTCCATGCTTTCACTTCAGCCAGTTGGCCCTCCAGTGGCATGCCGCGCGAGATACGGGTCCGCGATTGCACTTTTCTGAACTGCACGGTAGCCGCGCTGGCATGGTCCACCCCGGCTATTCTGGCCTCACCTCCGGCCGCCTTCAGCCTCCGGGTCGAAAACTGTCGTTTCACACTGGACAAGAAGAAAGGCCGCCTGCTCTCTGCCGGTAACGCGAGAAGCACAATCTCCTTCAAGAATTGTAGGGTCAATATCAAAGACGGACGTTCTCTTGAACAGGTGATGCATACACGAAACTGCAGCACCGTTGACACCGGAGGACTCGCAGAAAACGCAGGCAGAACAAGGCCATCGACGGCGACTGAGTAACCCGCGCCTTCGGCACGGTTCCCTCAGCACCTCATGGCAGACGTTCTGCGAAAAGATATATCAAACATGCACAGATACAGAATAGTCAGAACCATGAGTGTAACGATGACGAGCTGCTTGTTGTTGGTCAGTCATGTCGCGCTGGCAGAAGACTCAATCAAATCGCCTAACATCATCCTTTTTCTTGCTGATGATATGGGAATGGGAGATACCAGCGCCTACCAGGATTGGACCGGGAATCCCGACAACGCCCAGCTTCATACGCCTGCGATGGATCGTCTGGCAAAAATGGGCGTCAGATTTACCGACGCCCACTCGCCTTCAAGCCGCTGCTCGCCGTCTCGGTACGCTCTGCTGACGGGACGATACTGTTGGCGAACGCATCTGAAGCACTGGGTGTTGTTCGGTGTTCATTGTGACCCACTGATCGAACGAAAACGACTGACGATGCCTGAGTTCCTTCGCGCTGCCGGCTATCAAACAGGTATGGTCGGCAAGTGGCATCTGGGCTTGAAGTATCACAATGAAGACGGCGGCGTAGCCGAAGGTTGGAAAGACGCCGATCTATCCAAGCCTCTGGCCGACGGCCCGATCGATCACGGCTTTGATTTCTTTCATGGCATCTCACGATCTCACCCCACTTCCGGACCAGACAAACAAAGAAACGGGCCCAATCAAACCCGCGGCCCGGGCTGGATGCATAATCGTGAGATCACCGGTCTGACCGGTAACGGCAAAGAGATCAAAGGCTATCATCTCAACAAACTGGCCGAGGTCCTCGACGAACAGGCCTTCGCCTTTCTTGACCCTGCCATCGCGAACAAAGAACCTTTCTTTCTCTACTTTGCCTCACCGGCCAACCATGGACCGTACACCCCCTCGGCAAGTTTGCACGGCACCAAGATTGCCGGTGCCAGCAGGAACGTTGATGGCCCACCGGCAAAGCTTAGAAAACGTCTGGATTTCGTCTATCAGAACGACGTCCATATCGCCCGATTGATGGAGTATCTCCGTTCAACCGACGATCCGCGCCAGCCGGGCAGAAAGCTTTTCGATAATACCCTGTTCATTTTCAGCAGTGACAATGGAGCTGAGAAAAACGACAAACAATTCACCGGCCCCTTGCGAAGCAACAAAGGCTCGACCTATGAAGGCGGACACCGCGTGCCGTTCATCGCCACCTGGCCAGCCGGCGGCATTGGCGACGGCAAAGCGGACACCCCCGGCCGTACATGCGACCGACTTCTTTCGTTGACTGATGTCTATGCGACGTTCGCCGACATCCTCGGCAAGCCATTGCCGCCGCTGAAGGGCGATACCTATGGTGCTGAGGACAGCGTCTCTCAACTGGCCGCAATGCAGGGAAACAAATATGCCCCACGAATCCCACTCTTCTCCAACGATCACAATGAAGCGTCGAAAAAGCTGGCCAACGAGCGAGCCTGGGTTGCCATCCACTCTCACGCCTGCCCAAGGCCAGGCAAATGGAAGCTCTTTCTTGATCACCACTACGCCTTCAAGAAGCAGATCAATCCAAAGGAGCTATACGAGCTACAGAGCGACCAGGAAGAAACCAACAACCTGCTGGGTGACAAGCAGCAGAAAGTGATTGATTTCCTCATCGAACAAGCAAAGCTTGCCGCCGGCGACAATGGATCAACACGACAATTAGAGAAATAATACAAACAAGAAACTGCAGAACAGGTTGCAGGCTATTTGGAGTTAGTGCACCAAAAGCCTGAACCTAAACGTTCATATGGCTGTTAATCTGTCAAGCGGGCAGACTTCGGATATTCCTGTTTGTTTTTGGAAGTTGAAGCAGGAG
>JASLPY010000119.1 GCA_030744755.1 Kiritimatiellia bacterium
ACCCTCCCGCGCTGGACTTTTGAAGGCGGCATGGAGTACTTTGCGCTGAGCAGCCATGTCCGTCGTTTCAGAGAGGATTGAACCACTCCGGATTCGCTTTTCACAGCCGGGATCGAAGGCGGATCGTCTCCAAATCTAGATTTCCTCACATATCAAACCTGTGACCGAACCAAAATGCGCTGCTGAAACCCTGAAACTTTCTCTTGACCAACTTTGATTTTCCTATTAATTCGGCCTGCTCTATGTGCTGGGGGTGAACGGTCAAATCCTCATGCACTTTGCGGCACTGGCTGGCTTGGCGTGGCCGGAGTATTTGCAAGCCATGCGAGACGGACTGGCCAAGCACGGGCCGGTGCGGGCGGGCGTGTATGCCGAGACGGGCTACGAAGACGTCGCAGTGCACACCGCCCGACTCAAGCAACACGAATCCGGAATGGAGGTCTGATGCCGCTGGTTTTCGCAGGAATTTGCAGCCACGCACCGAGCATTACAGGACGGGCCAACCTCGCTGACCCGGAGCAGTGGGAACGGTTTTACTCTGCGTTCGAGCGCATGAAAATCGCACTGGAAACCGCCAATTCGGACGCGCTGGTCGTGGTCGCCGCCGAGTATTTCGGCAACTTCTTCATGAACAACATGCCGCCTTTGCGATGGGTATGGCGGATTACTATGAGGGACCGATTGAGGACGAGAACTGGCTGAGCATCAGGCACGGGCGCTTTCCGGGCAGTGCCAAGCTCTCCAAGCACCTGATCACGGAGGAGATGCAGTCCGTGGACGTGACCTATGCCGAGGAGTGGAAGTTCGACCACGGCATCATCGTGCCCCTGCACTTCCTCACGCCCGCATGGGAGTTAACGATCATCCCCGCGAACATCAACTGCCAGGGGCCGCCCCTCACACCGCTCCACTGCGCATGGGCTTTCGGGGAGGCACTGCTCGCTTACACCGACGGGGGCATCTATCAAGAAGCCGGGCAGGGCGGTTTTGAGATTCGCACGATGATCGCCATTTCCGGACTGTGCGCCCGAAGCAAGGGTGAGATCTGGTGTTACCAGCCCATCCCGATCTTCGCGGTCGGCTGCACCATCGGAGTGATGTCCCTGCCAACCTGAGAACCGTTCCCATCCGCATTTTCCCCAAGGCGGCATTCTGCGGGAGGGGTTCAGCCTCTTCAAGCTTGGCCTATGGGCGCGTGTCGTCGAGCTGCGGCGGGAAGCGACGCGGCAGCAGCCCGGCCTGAAACCACGTCACGAGGGTGTAGATGGAGTACACCGGAAGCCCGAACGCCCGGCGCAAGTCAGCGGCGTAGGGCACCATGTTGGTGCATTCCAGAACAATCGCCCCGATGTCCGGATGTTTCCGAAGCAAGGTTGCTCCGGCTTCCAGCAAGTCCCGGCGCGAGGCTTCCACGTCCAGTTCGGCTTCATTTTCCAAGATGGCGCGGCTGAAGTGCCGCCCGGCATCGGTACCGACGATGGGAGTGTCCGGGTCCACCCCCGCGCCCTTGAGGTGATCCGGAGTGAGCGTCGCGGCAGAAATGGTGAGGAAGCCGACCTGCTTTCCCGGAGGCAGGAGACGCTGCACGGAGGGAACTTGCATGAGCGAGGACGTGGCCACGGGCACTGCAAGCGCCTCCGACAGCTCCTCCTGAAAGAGGGCGAGGAACCCGCAGTTGGTGGTGATCCCATCGGCTCCGTGCCGCACCAAGTCCCGACCCGCAGTGATGAACGCCTCCAGCAGTCCTTCCCCACGCTGGCGCACCACTCGATCCGGAGACGCGCCCGGCACCACGCGGTACATGACAGGAAAGGGCCAAGTCGCTGCGTTGCCGATGTCCCCGTAAACGCGGGGGAATCTCGTTTCCAGCATGAGGATACCGACCGTCGCCCCATAGACGGTCTTGCCACCTTGGAAGACGGTCGCGCTGGTCGTGTTTTCCGGAATCACTCCACAGTTCCCCAATAAATTCTGGATAAGCCTTCCTTGAGGTTGGCCTTGATCTGGTCCAGCCGTTGGCGGATGTGGTGTCCTATGCAATCCTGTGCGGCCTCCTTATCCCGGTTCCGGATCGCCTGAAGGATCTGCCGATGCTCGTTTTGTGTGGTGGAGCGTCGTTTGTCCATGTCAATCCAGCGCACAAAGCGGACGCGGGCGTTGACGTTTTTCAGGGTGCGCAGGATTTCCTCGTTGCCTGCAAGTTCAGCGATTTTTTCGTGGAAGTACTCGTCAATCTTCAGCAGTTCCTTGCTGTCGTGCTCATCGTAAGCGGAGCCGGTTTGTTGCAGGAACTCCTCAAGCTCGGCGAGTGCCGATTCTGGGGCATGGTCTGCCGCCAAGCCCACGGCTTCCCGCTCCAGCGCGCCCCGCAGGCCATAGAGGTCCATCACCTGCTTAGGTTCCAGAGGACGGCAGGAGTAGCCCCGGCCCGGTGTGAAATCGAAGAATCCCTCGGCGGCGAGCCGACTCAACGCCTCCCGGAGCGGGGTGCGGCTGACTCCAAGTTGCCTTGCCAAGTCGCGCTCGTTCAGCCGCTGGCCGGGCTTGAGTTTGTAGGCGACGGCCATCTCCTGTAGCCGCTCGTGCAAGCCCTCCAAGCCGCCGACCGGGCTTGTGTCCTCGTTTGAAGATGTTTCTTCAGCCACATTCAGCTTGGGTTAAGGGTTTAGAAAAGCTTGGCACCTATATGGTAGGGGATTTTCGTGCGGTTGCAAACCGTAGGGGGAGGCTTCAGCGCAATTTCAGGTGATCCAAGGGGATTTCCGGAGTGCGCTTCGCCACCAGGTCCGCAGTGAGCCGTGCGGTGCCGCAGGCCATCGTCCAGCCCATGTGTCCGTGCCCGGTGTTGAAGTAGAGGTTGCGGTGACGGGCGGTTCCCAGCACGGGCAGGCTGTCCGGGGTCATCGGGCGCAGCCCCGCCCACTGTTCGGCCTTGTCGTAGTTCCCGGCGTTCGGCAGCAGGTCGCTGGCCTTGGCAAGCAGGTACTCGAAATCCTGCGGGGTGTGCGTGGTGTCGTAGCCCGTGAACTCGGCAACCGTCGTCAACCGCACTTGATTGCCTAGTGGGGAGTACGCAAGCTTGCGCTCCTCGTCAATCCCACCCACGGCAGGTGGGGTGTGGTCGTCCTCCACCGGAATCGTGACCGAGTAGCCCTTGACGGGATAGACGGACAACGGTACTCCAAGGCGTTTCACCAGCAGCGGACTCCAGCTTCCCAGGCACAGCACATACGCATCCGCCGTGAGTTCTCCGCGATTGGTGATCACCCGTTCGATACGATCCCCGGAGGCTTCGATGCGTTCGATGGTGGTGGTTCCGTCGAAGGTGCCGCCCTTTTTTTGGCAGATCTCCAGCAGCCCCTCCGTGAAAAGTCGGGAGTTGCCGGATTCATCATCAGGGGAAAACACCGCCCCTGCGATGCGGTCTTGCATGTGCGCCAGCGACGGGTCGATTTCAAAAACACGCTTGGCGTCCACGACCTCCAGCTTTTGGCCGTCCTCCTGAAGGATTTTCATGGTGGCGGCACCGGATTCGAGGGCTTCCGGAGTGCGGTAAAGGTAGAGCAATCCGCCGTTGTTGCGGTGGTACTGCACCCCGGTTTCCTCAGCCATCTCTCCTTGTACTCGCTGGGAGTACACGCTGAGTTGGTGCTTGGCGAGGGTATTGCGACGCACGGCGGCATCGTTGCACTCCCGGAGAAATTTCAACCCCCAGCGGATGAGCTGCGGGTCCGGGCGCAGCCGCATCTTGAAGGTGGGATCCTTGTGGATGAAGGACTGCAGCAGCGTGGTCAGGGCTTTGGGGGAGGCCCACGCATAGGCGTGTCCGGTGGAGATCAGCCCGGCATTGCCGTAACTGGCCCCACCCTGAGCCGGAGGCTGCCGATCAATCACGGCAACCTCGTGGCCGTCCTTGAGCAGATGGTAGGCGGTGGCCACTCCGACCACCCCGCCACCCAGCACCAGGATTTTCATACTCTGCCCTGCGTGGACCTCCCCATACAGCTTAGCGCGAACCTTGCGTGAGCGAACCGGTCTTCAGGTTCGGCGGATGCAGGATCGTGCCTTCGCCCAAGGACTGGCCCTGCGCGGTGTGCTGCACGATCAGGATCGGCGGTGAGGACTGGTGCCAGCGTGAACCTTCTGCCCGGTTGAACTTGACCGGGCCGTTGAAATTATCGTAGTGGTAGTCCTCCAGCGCCTTCATGATTGCCGCAGGATCCGCCGAACCTGCATGGTAAATCGCCTCACTGATAATCACGATCTGCCCGAAGGCGTTCGAGGCTCCGAAGATCGGCGCGTCATTGTAACGCTTCTCATACGCGGCCTTGAACCACTCTCCCAGCGCCGTGAGCTTCTGCTTGGGGTGCCCGTAGGAGATGTAGGTCAGGTATGTGCCCTTCTTGCCGAGGTTTTCCCAGAAAATCGGCTGACTGGGCCAGTCGTAGGACGCGACCATCGGGGTTTCCGGGAAGAGCTTGATGTCATACGCCTGCTTGGTGATCAGGTAGCCTGCGTCGCCGACACCGATGTTGAGTACCAAGTCCGCTCCCCAGTTCTTGATCTGCAGGAGCTGCGGGGTGAGGTCGCGGGAGTTCTTGTCGAAGACGAAGTTCTTCAACTCCAGCCCAAGCGAGCGCTCCTTGTTGAGCGTCTTCATCAAGGTGATCAGGCCGACACCATAGTCCGTGTTCTCCGCCACCAGCGCGACTTTCTTGAACCCTTTGGTTTGAATGAAACTCACCCAGGCTTCGGCACGGTCCGGATCGATAGCCGCCGTCCGGAACACGTTGGGCGACTTCGATGCGGTGATTTTCACATTAGACGCCTGTGTGCTGAAAATCGGAATCCCCGCTTTCTCTGCAGGTTTGATCAGCGCCAGCATGTTTGAGCTGTGGATCTGGCCAATGATGGCGACCACCTTGTCCTGCGAGGTCAGCTTGCGGAAACCGGAAACAGCCTTCTCGACCTGCCCGGCATCATCTTCGATGATGACCTTGATCTGCTTGCCCAACACCCCGCCTTTGGCGTTGATGTACTCTGCCGCCATTTCGGCGCCACGGACGGCTTCCTTGCCGAGGGAGTGTGCCCCGGCGGTCAGCGGGGTCAACACCCCGATCTTGATTTCCTCAGCAACGGCTGGCAGGGTGGCGACGGACGCCCCCAGCAGCAGTGCCGAAAGGAATTTCATGGCTTGTTTTGTGATACTCATTACCCCTCCTTGCATTGGAAGAATGATTGAAAAAAAACTTTCCGGTAGATTCCTTCCGGAAAGCAATGAGGACACCGACACGGTGCCCCACTCCCGGACCTGATGGTCCAAGTCCTGATGGCCCTAGCTACGTTGAGCCGCTTGCGGACAGGCTCGGTAGCTTGGCCATGCCGTCCCGCAGCATCCCGAACAGCCCCTCGCGGTACACGCGCATGATGATAATCACCATCACGGCAAACAGCACCATGCGGTACTCCGAGTAGTCCCGCAGGGCTTCGGACACGACCTGAATGAACATGGCCCCCAGCGCCGGCCCCCAAAAACTGCGCAGGCCACCGGCGATGACCATGATGAGGATGATGGCCATTTCGTTGAACTTGATTGGCGTGGGCGTGAGCAGGCCGATGTAGTGCGCTTGGAGGGTTCCGGCAAATCCGGCCATCGCGCTGCTCACCGTGAAGGCAAAACGCTTCCAACGTACCGTGTCCACGCCCATCGCCTGCGCGGCTTCTTCATCGTCTCGCAACGCCCGCAGGTAGAATCCGGCAGGGGAGCGGATGATTTCGAAGACGACCCACAGGCAGAAGATGGTTCCTGCCAGAAAGACATAGTAGAAGGGGGTGGGGTCTGAGGTGTCAAAGATGAGTTCTGTGGAAAGTCCCAGATCGCCCCGTGTGATTTCGTACTCGGAGATCACCCAGAGCCGGAAGGATTCCGCAAAAGCCCACGTTGTGACCGCAAGGTAGATGCGCCGCATATTGAGGCAGACCGATCCCAATCCGTAGCCGACCAGTCCCGCGACAAAGGCTCCAAACGGGATACAAATCCACAACGGGATGTCTATTTTCAGCGCCTCCGAACCGTATTGCAGCAGCAGGGCCGAACCATAGCCCCCTACAGCGGCAAAGGCATGGTGGGCGAGAGAGAGTTGCCCGGCATAGCCCGCCAGCAGGTTCCAACTGACGGCCAGCATCACATAAAAGAAGCCGATGGCCACCACATGCACATAGAACTCCCCCAGTTCTAAGGGGAGTAGCGCGGCGATCACGGCCAGCACGCCAATTGTCATGAAAAACTGGCGTCTTGATTTATTCATCCCCAGCCCCCACAAGAGAGTCACGAATGATCTCTCGAATGCTCCCGGCAAAGACCTTCTGCTCACCTTCCATTTTCACCGTACCCATCTCGAACATGTAGAGGTATTCGGAATACTCGACGGCTTTCTGAATGTTCTGATCGACGATCAAAATTGTTAAACCTTCATCCCGTTTTTTGGCTAGGAATTCATAAACATAATCTGTGATTTTAGGAGAAAGCCCCGCAGAGGGCTCATCCACCAGAGCCAGTGAAGGAGAGGTCACCAGTTCCTTGGCGATCGAGAGCATTTTGGCCTCTCCCCCACTCAAGAGTCCGGCGCGCTGCCCGTGTTTTTTCTTCAGAACTGAAAACATTTCATACGTTTCTTCAAGCACCCGTTCAATCCGCTCTTTATCCTTGCGGAAAATCCAACAACCGAGTAGTAGATTTTCCTTAACCGGAAGCTGCGGAAAATTATTGGCTCCTTGAGGAATGTAGCTGATTCCGCGTTTTTTGATAGCGGCGGGGGATTCGTCTTGTATCGGATTTCCATTAAACAAGATTGACCCCTCATGTGCTTTGAGAAAACCAAAGGCTGCTTTGAGCAAAGTTGATTTTCCGGCTCCATTGGGACCGATGATGCCTGTGATTTTTCCGGGCTTTGCCTCAAGGCTCATTCCTTGAAGAATATCTATTCCTGGAAGATAACCGACCCGCAAATTTTCAACTTTAAGATGCGGCATTTTGCCCTCCCAAATAGGCTTCAATGACCAAAGGATTGTTGGCGATTTCTTCTATACTGCCTTCCGAAATCATGCTGCCTTCGTGCATCACACTCACGGTTTGACACAAACGTCGCACCGAAGGCATTTCGTGACTGACAATCAAAAAAGTGATGCCGTGATCTTTGTTCATTTCCAAAATGGCATCCATGATGGTTTCTTTGGTGACTTGATTGATGCCGGCAAACGGCTCGTCCATCAAAAACAATTCAAGCCCTTCCACCATCAAACCCCGTGCGATTTGCAATAACATCCGCTGTCCTCCGGACAACTGTTTCGCCAACAAATGACTAACGTGGTCCAGTTTACAGAAAGTTAATTTTTCTGAGGATTTATGTTCAAGTTTCTCAATAAATTCAGGAGTTTTTACTGTCGAGGTCGCCAAAGCCGGAACCATCATGTTTTCCCCAACGGTCATTTCAGAAAACAGTTTCGGAATTTGAAAGGTGCGCATAATGCCTTGCGCTGTCCGGGTGTGCGTCGGAAGTTTGAGGATGGATTTCCCGTGATAACGGACATCACCGTGAGTGGGGCGATACAAGCCGGCTAACATATTCATGGTGGTGGTTTTACCACAACCGTTTGGCCCGATTAAACCTCTGATTTCTCCAGATTCAATGGAAAAAGACAAATCGTTCACGGCAACCAGACCGTCAAATTGCTTGCTTAGGTTGTCCACTTGCAGAATCGGCATATTCGGCTCAATACTTGGAGGCGTCAGGCAAGTCGTTCCCGCTCGCCGAACAGACCGTTTGGACGGAAGACGAGAATCAGAATCAGGAAGACGAATCCGAAGAGATCCCGGTACACGGAAGAGATGTAAACCGAACCGAGGCTCTCGATCAAACCCAGCAACAGCGCTGCGATGATGCTTCCGGGGATCGAACCCAGCCCACCAATGACGATGATCTCAAAGCCCTTCATGGTGGGCACCGATCCACTTTCCGCCCAGACGAGGAACACCGGGGCCAGCAGTGCCCCTGCCGCCGCAGCCAATCCGACTCCGATGCCGAAGGCAATTTCATCGAGACGACGTACGTTGATCCCAGCAGTCTGGATGCCGATCCGGTTTTGCGACATGCCCTGCAAGGCCCGTCCGGCCCAAGTTTTCTTCATCACAAAGTAGAAAACTCCAAGAATCAGCACGGTGCCGACCAAGGCCATGAAGCGGTTCCCACTGATGGGCAGTGGTCCGAGGTCGGTTGGTGGGAAGTAGTCCGGAACGGAATACTGGTAAGGTCCGCCGATGATAATGGCCAAATTCCGAAAGAGGACCATCAACGTGATGGTGATGATGGTCGCGTACTCGTCGAGGCGCTCTGCTTCTCCCATGAACATGGGCCGCAGCAAGTAACGTTGGATTCCCATCCCGAACAGAAACACTAGACAAAATGCGACCGGAATGCCCAATACCCACAAATCCGGGCCGACGAATCGTGTGACCAGCAAATACTGGACGAAACAGCCGATCATGTAGAACTCGCCCATGCTCCAGTTGACAATTTTCATCATCCCGTGAACAAAGGTGATGCTCACCGCCATCAGTGCGTAGATCACCCCGATCACCAGTCCGGAAAGCACATACTGTGTAAAGCTCGTCAGGTCCATGTCGCTCTTTGTGTTTAGTGGTTCATCGATTGAGTTTCTGCCTTCATCCGCGAGATTCGATGGTAAATTCCTTGAGACGCGCCGGGTCAACGTCAATACCAAGACCTGGAGTTTCCGGAACGATCACCGCCCCGTTTTCAATGGGGAAGGGGTCGGCGAGCAGGTCTTGCTCAAGGTAGTACTTCGCTTGGTAAAACTCGCAGCCGAGGCTGATGTTGGGAGAGGCCGCAATCATGTGGGTTCCGGCGAGGTGCGCCAGTCCGGTCTCAAACATGTCACCGCCGTAACAGGAGAGGCTCCCGGCTTCGGCGACGGCGGCCACTTCCTGCCCACGGCGCATGCCCCCGGATTTCATCACCTTGATGCTGAAGCCGTTGGCAATGCTGCTTTCCACCGCCCGCAAGGCATCGTTGGGAGAAAACACGCTTTCATCGGCCAGCACCGGAGTCTCCAGCCTTGCGGTCAGGTCGGCCATCACCCTCCACTCCTTGCCCGGAACGGGCTGTTCGATGAAGCCGGGCTGAAACGCCTCCACGTCCCGGAGCCGCCTTAAGGCATCGAACGGAGCCAGACCTTGGTTGTAATCCACTCGAATGTCCACGTCCTCCGGAAGATTCTCACGCAACCCTTGTAGCCGCTTCAGGTCAAAGGCTTGGTCGGCGAATCCGGTCTTGACCTTGAGGATGCGCAGACCGTCCGCGTACACACGCTGGGCCAGTTCGAGGTCCGCCGTAAAGTCCGGGTTGGCCAAGGAGATGGACAGCGGAATGCGGTCTCGGCAACGCCCCCCCAGCAGTTCGGCAACGGGCAACCCTGCCGCCTTTCCGGCCAAGTCATACAGGGCCATTTCCAGTGCCGCCTTCGCTTCAAAATGTCCCACCAGTGCGGCATCCGCCGCCGCCATCAACCGAGTGATGTGCGTTGGGTTCTGCCCCAGTACCACAGGCCGGAAATAGACATCCAAAGCCGCTGCCGTTCCTTCCACGCTTCCAGTGAACACGGGCCACGGCGAGGCTTCCCCCCAGCCGACGAGGCCGTCCTTGGTTTCGAGCCGCAGGATGGCGTTGCGGACGGTGTTCGCCACGTCGCCGATGCCGTGGCTCCGCTTGGACACCACCGGCAAGTCCACAATCGAGACCGTCATCCGGTCAATCGGAGCGGCCTTGGGCATGGTAGCGACGTCCGACATGTTCAGGCCACCCACTCGCTGACGGGGGCGCGGGCCTCATTAAGCGGCTGGCAGACCACGTCCACCAGCGTCGGGCCGTCCACGGCCACCGCCTTCGCCAAAGTCACCTGCAATTCGTCCGGGTTTTCCACACGGAACCCCTGCACCCCAAAGGCTTCTGCAACGGCGGCGTGTCGGGTTTCGCTGAAGTCAACGGAAAAGTAGCGCTCGCCGAATCCGGCCTTTTGCCCGGCCTTGATCCAACCGTAGGTCGAGTTCGAGCAGACGATCAGCGTGACCGGGACATTGTACCGCACGATGGTTTCCAACTCTCCGGCAGTGAAGCCGAAGGAACCGTCACCCATCACCCCTACAACCTTGGCATTCGGACGGCCAAACGCCGCGCCCACGGTGGCGGAGAGGCTGTAGCCCAGCGCCCCATGCGCCCGGTTGGAGATGAAATGCCGCCCGGACTTAGGCAACTGGTAGTAGGCCGAAAGGTAGGGGCAGGGGGTTCCGGGGTCGGCGATGATCACCGCGTCTTCCGGCAACACCAGTTGCAGTTCGGCAATCAGCCGCTCCGGACGAATTGGCGTTTCAGTCGAGCCGGACAACTCCGCGAAAAACTCCGCCTTGGCACGCTGTGCGGCTTGGGCGCGTTGCTTTCCCTGAAAGTCGGTGTCGATTGCTCCCCGCTTCCGCAGGGCAGCGTTGAGGGCATCCAGCCCCAGACGTGCATCGCAAACTAGGCCGACTTCGGTGGGGTAATTCGCCGCAATCACCATCGGGTCGGAATCCATGTGCAGGATGCGGGTTCCGGTTTTGGGTGAGCGCCAGCGTTCGGTGGTCACGGACCCGGCACGACAACCGAGGAAAAAGACCAAATCGGCACCGTCAATCACCTCGCGGGTGGCGGCAATGCCCCCGTTTGACCCTACCACGCCCACGCAGTGTGGGTGCGTTTCCGGCAGGCTACCCTGACCGCTGATGGTGGTGGCCACGGGCAGATTGAGCGTTGCGGCAAATTCTGTAAGTGTGGACTCACCTCCGGCAATCACGACTCCGCCGCCACAGACGATGACCGGATTGCGGGCAGAAAGCAGCGCGGCCAGCAACGCATCCACACCCACGGGGTCCGGAGCCGTGGACAAGGCGGGGTAGCTTCCAAAGTCCGGCTGTGTCCAAAGATCCGATTCAGGAACGGCTTCCTTCTGCACGTCAAAGGGCAGTCCGAGGTGCGCCGCTCCAGGCCGTCCGGTGGTCATGGCACGGAAGGCGGCCCGAACCTGCGACGGCAAATGCGCGGCCCGGTCAATCACCGAATTCCACTTGGTGAGGGGCCGGAACAGCTCCTGCTGGTCCAGTTCGGTGAGGGCGTAGTGCCCGCGTCCGGCGGTGGAGATGTCCGTGGTGATGCCCAACACCGGAATGGAGGACTCGCTGGCCTCCACCAGTCCCGGCAAGATGTGGGTGGCCCCGCCCCCGCTTGGTCCTTCGCAGACCCCGACCTTGCCGGTCACGCGGGCGTAGGCATCCGCCATGTAGCCTGCCGAGCGTTCGTCGCGGGTGAGAATGTGCTGCATCCCGTGATCCAAGCCGTGGAGCGCATCGTAGAAGGGAAGGGAGGTGTCGCCGCACAGTCCGAAAATGTGCCTCACGCCATAGGCCTGAAGCATCCGGACCATCGCTGTTGCGCCTGTGGGGTGTCCGCTGTTGTTGCTCACGTTCAGTTCAATCTAGTCATGGAATTCCTATTGGTATACCATAAAAGCATATCAATTAAAAAACCAATTGGTCGCGGAGTCAAGGGAAAAAAACGCACATCCTCTTTGTGAGGTAACACATGGATTAAACGCTTTTTTGTTCATGAAGTAAAATGATTTTTTTTCATAAGATTTTCATAAATGTTATGAATTTTCTGATGCGTCCATGAAACTGAGGAAGGTTTCGAGGAAGCGGGTTGCGGTGATGGATTGGTGCCTGTTGGCGGAGAGCAGTGCGCCGATTTCAAGCGTTACGGAGGGTTCAAATTGAATGAAGCACAGGGTTTTGCCTCCAAGGAACTGCTGGCCAAAGCGAGGCACCACCGCAATGCCCAGCCCGGCATCCATGGTTTTGAGCTTATCTCTGTTTGAAAAATTATCATTAAAACAAATACTTATCGGAGAAGATTACACTCCTCAAGAGCTTGAAAGATCTATCCAACTGAATTTATTCGATTATTTAACGGGACACTAGTGGATCTAAATGATAAATGGGTTTTTATCATCGGAGGTATCAGGAACGCTCGGATTACTACCGGCTTCTCGAATCGGGTTTAGAGGTATTTGCCCGGAACTGGTTTGAGGACTTTGAGTCGCGCTACGGTTTTTTGCGCAAGGAGGTCCAGGGCGCAGTGATTGCCTTTCTTGAATGCGGGATTCCTGAGAACGGGTCGATGAGATCGTGGTGGAGGCTGTGCCGGTGAGTTCCGCTGCGCGGTAACCTTCAATCTGGGCGAAAGGATTCGGAACATCTACGAAACCGATCCTCTGACCTGCAGCGAGTGCGGGGAGCCGATGCGGATCATCGCCTTCATCACCGATTCACATGAGGTTGCTGAGATACTCAAACATATCGGGGAACAGACCTCGCGTGCC
>JASLPY010000011.1:0-96778 GCA_030744755.1 Kiritimatiellia bacterium
TTGCATTTTCTCGGATGCCAATTCCCAAAATCATCAAAAACAACTGCAATTTCACGATTTTTAACCGGACACTAGTGATTATTAGAGAGTTGAAAAACAAGTGTGGGGTGGGGCTATACCCACTTACCTGGGATTTTTCCGTTAATCAGGCGCACGCTGCCGCTGGAACGTGCGCCTTTAAAGGCATGATGAGAATGTCAGTAGAGAGACTCTCACCGGCTACGTGCGAGCGTCGAATGAAGCTCGTCGCATTGGTCTCGAACAGGACGCGTCTACTCTCCTTCCTCCTGACAAGCTCCCTACTTCTCACCGCACCGAATGCCCTGGCCAACTGGGGAGATGTAACATCCTGGAAAAGCGACGCCGGCGATGGTGACTGGAATGACACCCACTGGTACGACGTTACACAAGGATGGGACAACCACAACCCCAACTACGAAGGTTATCGGGACCTCACTTTCGACAACAACAACCAGACAACGATGAACAATGACTTCTCCGGCAACGGAACGAATATGTGGCGTATTACGTTCTCCTCCAACGCCACTTTAGCTCGCACCATCGGCGGCAGTACCGAGAACAGTTTCCAGGTTGTATCAAGCACGATTCCAAGGATTCAGAACGACTCAGCCGCCAATCACACAATCAATTTCCCGATGAGAATCGGTTACTCCGGCGGGATGGAAATCAATCCGGTTGTCGGTGACATGACTATTGGCGGTGATATCGACAACAATGGCTACGATGTTCACGTATACGGTGACAATCAGAACTCGCTCACGCTCAGCGGCGTAGTCTCGGGTGGTGGGAAGCTGATAGTTGAGCAGTACAGCAAAGTTATAATCTCTGGATCATCGACTTTCTCCGGGGATGTCGAGATTGATGAAGGCGAGCTACGGATTGACCAGGGCGGTTCTTTGAGCAGCGGCCGCATTTACGTGGGCAATTCGGGTCAGCAGACCGACACTACAAAGCTGCTTATCGTTGACAGCAACGGCGGCACGGCCGTGGATGAAGACATCACGGTACGGCAGTCCGGTGGCGCACAGTACCGCGTGATCGGCGCGGCGCATGGCAGCGGTACAACAAATACTTTCAGCGGCGACATAACGCTGGCCTCTTCTTTCATGCAGGTGACACAGGCATCCGGTGGTGTAGTGGTGTTCTCGGGCGCGATCGGCGAGAGTGGCGGCAGCCAGGGCATCACCAAGGTGGGTGATGGCCAGGCGCGCCTTGCCGGAAACAGCACATACTCGGGACAGACTTCGGTCGACGATGGAATCCTCTCCCTGGATGCGGCGGACCGCATCTCGGACTCCTCCGGCCTGTACGTGGCATCGGGCGCTACGTTTGCCCTGTCGAACTTCAACGAGACGGTCGCCTACATTGACGGAACGGGAACGATTGCCCTGGGGTCTGCCGATCTGATCGCAAATCAGGGCGTTGCCAAGACATACTCGGGGGCCATCACCGGAACAGGCTCTTTCGTGAAAAAGGGCAGTGGAATCCTCACCCTGGACAACACGGGGCCCGGTTATAGTGGAAGCACATATGTTGTCGGCAGTGAGCTTCGTTACAACGTCAGCCCCGGGGCGGGTTACAGCGGCACGATCTATCTGGGCGAGACGAACGGTTCTGACGAGGCTACACTCGGTATAGGCGTCGGCGGCGTGACCGTGGCCAACGACATTACGGTCCGCAGCGGCAGCAGCGGCACGAAGTTCATCGTCGCAAACAACTCCTCTGGTGTAGCAACCTTCAGCGGCGACGTGACGATGCAAGATCCGGTTTCGCTGCGCGCCACGATCGGAACCGGCACGTTGGTCATGGGCGACATCGCGATGGGCGCCAACAACCTTTACGCCGAAAACTTTAACGACTTGACAGTCGGCGCTGTCACGGGTTCCGGAATACTGCAGAAATCCACGGGCTATGGCGGCACACTGATCATCACAGGGGCCTGCAATTACGGTGACACCTATTTCAACGACGGAACGATCCGTATCGCAGCCGGCGGCGATATTCAAGGCGGCACATTCCATTTGGGATCAAACGTTCACCAGAATGACACGATCCTGGAACTGGCCGCCGACGGACTGGATATCAACCGTACGATCGACGTCGAAGATGCGGGCGGAATCGAGGTGAAGACCATCTCCTGCACCGCAGCGGGAACCACCACCCTGAGCGGGACCATTAACCTGAGGAACCAGGACCTGATCCTCACAGCATCCAGCGGCGGTACACTGGCACTGACCTCTACGCTGGACATGAACGTCCTCGCCGGCGACATGGACTTGATAGTGCAGGGCGATGGTGACACCACGATCAGTGGCACAATCGATGCGGATAGCGGCAATTCGGAGATAAAGAAGCAGGGGGCGGGGACACTGACACTGTCGGGGGATAACTCCGGAAAGTCCTGGATGCTCAGGCCGTCCGCGGGCACAGCGTACTTGAATTCCGCGAATGCACTCGGCACGGCCTATAGCGACAAGATCCAGTTCGACGGCAGCGCCACGCTGCGCGTGGGGCAAACCATGGCCCCGGCCAGCCTCGGCATGAAAATCAACGGCGACTACACGTCAACATTCAACGTCGACAACGGAGTGACCTTCACGGTGCCTGGCGTGATTGACGACGGTGGAAATACGGCCAACGTGGTAAAGAGCGGCACGGGTACGCTCGTGCTTCAGTCGATCAACACGATCGACGGCAACACCACGGTCGAGGCCGGTACACTGAAGATGGATAGCGGATCGAGCATCGGCCCCACCTTTACCGTTAATCAAGATGGGACGGTGGCCGGACAGGGGACTGTCGGGAAGCTTGCCGTCTATGGATCAGTGGCCCCGGGCGCCAGCGTGGGAACTATCGAGGCCGGGTATACCACTTGGCAGACCAACGGCACGTATGTCTGGGAGATCAACGACTTCAACGGCACGTACGGGACCGATCCCGGTTGGGACAAGCTTAACATCACCGGCGACCTGACCAACTCCGCTACTGCCGCCAACCCGTTCACGATCCGTATCGCATCCCTCAACGGTTCGAATCCGGGCGATGCCGCCAACTTTGACAACACCAAGGGCTGGACGGGAGAGATTGCCACTGTGAGTGGATCGATCGTTGGATTCGATTCTACCAAGTTCCAGGTCGATATGAGCTCCTTCTCCAACGACGCCGCGCGCGGGACATTCTACGTTTCCACCAATGCCAGCAGTATCCTGCTCTACTTCGAAGTCGCGACCTACGAGTGGGACGCCGGCGGCGGGGCAGACACGGACTGGAGCAACGGCACGAACTGGACGGCAGACGCCGAGCCCGACACCGGCAGCACCGCTTACGTGAGCGGCGGCTATACGGCAGTTGTTTCTGAGGCCGATGAAGTTGCGTACAAGCTTTTTGTCGGCGATGACACCGGCGAACAGGGAACTCTGAACATCAGCAGTGGCGGATCGCTGGCTATCCACAACGAATTGCGCCTCGGTAATTCTGCCAACGCAACAGGCACGGTCAACGTGACCGGAGGCCTGCTTGACGTGGCCACGAACGGCACGCCGGCACTCACGGTCGGCTATGAGGGTCAAGGCGTATTGACCATCTCCGGTGTATCAACTGTCAGGGTAAATGCTGCTGCTGATCTGGTCATCGGCGACAGCAGTTCCGATGACAACGCAGTCAATGTTCACGGCGGTTTGCTGGACGTTGGCGACAATATTATTATTGGCAATAACTTGTTCACTAGCGGCAAACTGAGTGTCACGAACGGGACAGTGACCGTGGCGGATAATCTTCAGATCGGCGACGCTGCTGCCGCGACAGGAACAGTCTCCGTTTCCGGGGGGTCCGTCACGGTTGGTGCTAACATGGCCGTAGGAAACGCGGGCCTTGGAACAATCACCGTGTCAGGCGGAGCCGTGACTGCCGCAACTATCCGGGTCAGTGACACAAGTGCGGGGGACGGTTCTTCGCTGACGGTTTCGGGCGGCCGGGTTACCACCAGTGGCGGAGGGAATTTCACCGTGGACTATGACGGAACCGTCAACGTGTCGTCAGGCGAACTTGTTGGGGATATTTTCTACATGGGTGTGGCGGGAGAGGCGACAGTCAACCTGTCCGGTGGCACGATCCAGGCCGAGAACGACTTTAACGTGGGCGGTGGTGACGGCGGGACTGGTCGTTTAACACAGACCGGCGGGACGCTGGACATCAACGGAAACAACCCTCTTAACATCGGCGGCCAGGGATCTACGAACCGGTTTGGCTACTATACCATAACAAACGGCGTAATCGACATGAACGCGGGGGGGGACGCAAGCGACCTGCTGATCGGCGAGACTGCCACCGGTGGCGGCACGGGAGTCTTCCACGTTGTCGGAGGAAAACCGTCTATAACTGTGGGTGACGATCTCCAACTCTCGTCTCACACGAACTCCGTACTGGCGGTCACTATTGTAGATGACGATCTGGCAACGATCCAGGTTACTGATGACATCAAGATAGATGGCGCGCTCTCGGTCAGCAACGTTGGCGCCACCGTGGCCGCAGGCACGTACGTTGTGGCCACAAGCCTGAACGCCAGCGCCGTGAGCGGTGTGTTCAATACGACCAACTGGCTCGGTACTGTTGAAGGGCGGGTTTTCTATGACGATTATCGCGTCTCTGTAATGTTCGGGGCCGAAATGGGTGTACTGGGAACCAACGTGTCGCAGTCTGTAACGAACAACGACGACAGTGCGACAACCGCAGACGGCACTGATTTCGGAACGGTCCGCATGCCGGCTTATACCGAACATACTTTCACCATTACAAACCGCGATTCCACATATACGCTCAGCCTCTCCGGCTCCCCCCTGGTAGACATAAGCGGAGTACACTCGGATGATTACTCCGTTGTCACAGCGCCGGTTGCAAGCATCCCTCCAAACTCGAACACAACGTTAAAAATACGATTCACTCCGTCCGATGCCGGTGTGCGGACAGCGCTGGTGAGCATCGCCAACAATGACGCGGCCGCCAATCCGTATACCTTCACGATTAACGGAACGGGTGAATTCGCGCCCGAACCTACGATGCATGCCAGCAACCTCGTCTTCAAGGCTGTCACGAATGTGCAGATGAAGGTTTGCTGGGATAAAGGAAACGGAACGAACCGTATCGTCGTCGCCAAGCAGGGCACCGCCGTCTCCAATGACCCGGTGGATGGATCCAACTACACCGACAACGCGGCGTTCGGAAGTGGTCACACGGTGGGCGCGGGAGAGTTTGTTATATACAACGGAACCGAAACGAGTGTCGTGATGACAGCCCTGTCGCCCGGAACTACCTATTACTTCAAGGTGTTCGAGTACAATGGGACCAGCTATGGCGTCAACTACTACACCACGGACACGCCGCTGAATGGAAACCAGGCAACCGCCAGCTATGCGCCGGTCATCACGGAAGGTGTGTCGACGAATATCACCATGTCCGAAAACGGGAACACCGCTGTATTCACTCTTCACGCAACAGATGCCGATCCCGGTGACACCATCACGTGGTCGATCAAGAACGCAGCGTTCCACGGAACCGCGACTGTTAGCGGAACGGGAACAAGTAAGGCGGTAAGCTACACGCCACCTCTCTATTTTTCAGGGTCGGACAGCTTCATAGTTCAGGTTAAAGACACGTATGGAAACACTGATTCAATCACGGTGCTGGTGAAAGTGAATGCAGTAAATGTGCCCGGTAAAGCGGTGTTCATATTCGAGTAATGTAATGAAAGAGACAGGGAACATAACCAAACTATCTTGGCATCGCCCGCTCCTGCGTGCGTTGGCCCTCTGCCTGGGCGTAGGATTGCTTGTGATTGCGGCCCTGGCCCAGGATGTCCCGTTCGTCGAGACGTTTGAGAACCGCAGTGAAGGCGTACTCCACAACCAGAACAGCTGGCAGGCGTACAGACAGAATGACGCCCAGGTCCAGACTTCCACTGTATACAACGGATCAAAAGCAGGAACGGTTGCAACGAATACCACTGCATGGCGCAGCTTCACCAACAGCTCTGCCACCAACGTGTGGGTAGATTTCTATTCCCGTGTGGAGTATCCGACGAACAGCACTCCTCCGGCCCTGACGGGAACCGTGGCAGCCGCCTTCTTTGTCGATGAAGATGGAAAGATCCGGGCCGTAAGCAACAGCACGTGGGTTGTGCTGAATTACACGGTGCCATCCAATACGTGGCAGCGTTTCTCAGTCAACCTGAACTATGATACGTCAAAATGGGCACTCCATATTGCGGACGACACTCCTAACAAGCTGTCAACAGCTCTTGCCACTAACCTGTCGTTCTCATCGTCATCAACGAACACATATTTCCGGAGATTCAGGATAAAGAACTAGACACTGAAATGAACACGCATTGTCATAGACTGGCCGCAAGGTGGCTTACAGCCGGAGCGTTAATGCTCTCTGCCATCTCCTTGTCGAGAGCCGAAATCCTGGTCCAATATGGCTTCGAGGGCCAGGTGCTGTCTCCGGCAAGCACGCATGCCAACGCGTCTGCTTCCGATTTCAGCTATACCGGCCCCAGCACGGCGACTAATTTCGTCCTGGGATCGGGAGGTTCAGGAACATATGCATATTCTTCTCGGTCGTGGACCGGCAGTGTAACGAACGGCTACTTCGGCTTCTCCGTATCAATAGACCCGGGGTTCATAGTTGACGTATCAGACCTGTCATTTGAGGAGCAGCGGTCCGGTAGCGGTCCCACGAACTGGAGTGTATTCTACAGCACCAACGGAACGGCATTCCTCCCCCTCGGGGCAGGTGACTCTGGTGCCGCCGGCAGCTTCCACTCCCAGCAGGGCAATGATACTGAACCCTACGACCTTTCAGGTACAGTTTACTTCCGAATCTATGCCATCAATGCCTCCGACGGCAACGGGACATGGCGTCTGGATGATGTGACCCTCAACGGAACACTTGAGGTAGACGACGGAACACGAGTACTGCGGTTTCAGGGATTTGATGGCTCTGTCTGGGATAACTGGGCCGTGACCACTAATACTTCCGGAACTGCGGTCGTCGAAACATCCGCCGACAGGTCTTACCAGGGAATCAGATCTCAGAAGATTGCGGGTTCCAACGCGGAAGATGTTGATCCTTACATTCAGCTCGCCAATACGGCCATATCCCCGGACGCCAGCAATGTTGTATTCTCAATAGCGTATTCGGCCGATGGTCCCGACTCGGGCGACGATCTGCATGCGTTCATTGCTTACGATGGCGGAAGCATATGGGCAGGGGCAGGCAGCACCAAGCTTGTAGACGGTTACAGCCAGGCAGATGTGGCCTTCGGAGCAACCAATGCCTCCAACCCCACAACTGAGAGCTCCAATCCATACAGCTTCAGCGTGTCCGGGAGCGAGACGCAGATAGCCGTTCAGGTCCAGTTCCACGAAACGTCCGGCAACGACAATACGAACGATTTCTACTACGTCGATTCTGTGAAGCTCGAAGGTATCCCTGTACCCTCAGATGAAGCTCCAACCATAAACAACTATACCGGCGCCTCTGGAGAGACGGCGAGCCAGGCTATCCTCAGCGGTCAGGTTGTAGGCGGTTATCCCTATCCCAACGTGACGGTTTACTGGGGGCCTGCGGATGGCGGAATGACCAATTCGGGTTGGTCCGGTTCTACCAACCTTGGTGTCAAAACATGGGGCAATTTCTCTGCCACTATTACCGGACTGACTCCCGGACAGGTCTATTACTACAGGTGCTTTGCCGAGAACTCCGGGGGCTCCGATTGGTCTGATGATGTCACCAGTTTCAGTACTGATGCGAGCGCTCTTGGATCGGCAGGAAGGATCTTCATAGACAGCTTTGCGGTAGGTACAAACATGCCAATGTCTATCGATGTGGACGGCAATGGATTGTCCGATCGATGGGAAGACGAGTTCCTCGGCGGCACAGGAAACGCGGCAGGAGGAGATGAGGATGGAGACGGCGTAAGCAACGAACGTGAGGGGTGGGCGGGAACCGATCCTGATGACACGAACTCTTACATGCGGATAGGATCGTTTGACCTGTCGAGTGAAACATCCTCGGATATCCGGATCGAGGTGTATGCCGGGGACAGCCAGGTTTCCAGCATGTTCGCAGGAGATACAGCCACAAACAGGTTGTTTACCATCCGGGCGGCAAACAACGATTCAACTTCTGGCAAGAACACAATCGGATCTGTCCAGGACAACAGCACCGGGACCAACGTTTATACTGATTCCAACGCTGTGAACCTGTACAGCAGCAGGTACTACAACGTGAGCGTTGCTCTCGGTGGAAACAGTTATACGAACACCCAGGAATGGGCCATGTACGTTCAGGATCGAGCTGCGAATGAACGATTCCTCATGTCGGTTCCTGTTGATTATTCCTCGTCGAGCGAGAACAACCTCAATTCATCGCTTGGACGGCAGCTTGCGCGTGGCCTTCACGCGGACACCACGACAAATGCTGCCGACGTTCTCCGATTCCTCAGCGGGACCGGAACATGGGAGGAGTTCTACCTCTTCACCAATGCTTCCGGTATGTACTGGTATGATCCCGACACGCTAACCACGGCCGATGTTCAGGTCACCGCGGGACAGGCGTTGTGGATCAAGAGGGGGAGCGGGAGTGTGATACGGCCCAATGCCGTCTTTGCCGCAGGTTCGTTCAGCGATCTGACAGTAACGAACTTCACTTTCAATACGAACTACGGCGGATGGACGATGTTCGGTTGGCCCCTGGGAGAAACCCGGGGACACAGCAGTACAAATGCCGCCACGGATCAGTTGGGATTCTATTCGCTTGGAGTGGGGGGGCATTTCAACCCGTCACGCACCAACGAAATCGGCGACCAGATATGGGTCTGGAAGGATAACACATGGAAGAACTTCTACATGTTGCTGGACAATATTGGTCCCGGATGGAATGGCCGTTGGTACAATTACAATAAGCAGAAGCTTGCGGACTTCCAGTTTGAACCGGGTGGAGGATATTACTATAGGCATTCGACGAATTCCGGAGGAACCAACTTCACATGGACGCCCGAGATCCCCTAGGCTGAATTACTCACGTAGCTGAATCCGCGAGGATTCAGAAGGGCAATCGGGAAATGCGAGCACTCGGCAGGAGAGCTGAATTCTAACGAATCCAGCTACGGGAGGAAGAATGTAGCTGAATCCGTGAGGATTCAGAGCATACCGTTCCGAGTCGATGAGAAGGATCGTTGATATAGGTTGGGTTTAACAGATGATCATGAAACTACAGATCGCGGTAACCGTGATGGCATGTGCCGTTCTGGCCTTTGCCCAGGATCCGGTGGATACCTCTGAGACCTGGAACAGTGGCACCACGGCCGGCTGGACAAACAACTCCAGCCAGGTAGCCGTTTCGAATCCTTCCGACTACTTGAACATGGCTCACCTCAAGCAGGGAATGCCCGCCGTCGAGTCCGATATAGTGCGAGTTGCTATTGACCCCGGTATTCGCCTGACAAACGTTTCGTTCAGATTCAAGGCTGATAATGTGTTCCCCAGTGCAGTCAGGCTTTATCTCCACGCGGCCCAGAGCAGCAATCTCTGGTACTCTCCCCTGGCACCTCCCGACACCGGAGAGGAGAAATCCTACGACGTCGCGGTTGATTTCGAGGACGCGTTATGGGGAATGGGGCCCAACAGCACCGCCGTGGAGTTTGACCAGGACGTCCAATTGATTGACTGGGTCGGTATATATGTCAGGCGGCACGGGGACACTGCCAAGCAGAACTATGCCATAGACGACTTCCGGATGCAGGGAATCTACTACTCCGACGTCGATGGCGACCGCATTCCGAATGCGTGGGAAATGACTTACGGACTCGATCCTCTCAACGCCGGAGATGCGTTGGCAGACGACGATCAGGACGGAATGAACGGCTTCGCCGAATACTGGGCAGGAACGCATCCATTGAACGCGGCTTCGGTGTTCGAGGTGGAAATAGGCGTGACAAACCACCTTTCAGGCGATAAAGGTGTCATCTTGCTTTGGGATTCGATCCCCGACAGAACATACGCGGTGTGGAGTACACCAAGCCTTGATTCTGGTTTTGTGACACTGGTTTCGGGCCTGCCCGCCACGCCATACACGAATGTATATGAAGACGTGACGGCAACTAACGGGCTACCAAAGTACTACATGGTAGAGGTTGAAGTTCCAGGAGAGTAAGAACGGTTTTGAAAAAAACTGCACGCTGTGATATGCTGCTCCGTAGGAAATGTTTTATGAGAATGTTGTCAAACATGGGAACAAGGGCAGTGGCCGGAAGACTGCTGTATGTCCTGGCAGTCTGTATCTTTGCATTCCCCCTGTGTTCTATGGCCGGCGTTATCCTTGGCGAAATGGACTGGGACTCGGGTGCTGAGGGCTGGTCGAGCAGCTACACAACGCTGGATGACGGCGTATCCCAGGACTGGTTGGCTATTACTTTCCCCACAACCGTCGAACCTGAATCGGGGCAGGATGAATGGTCTGACGTGATCTACGTTCAGGCCGAAGATCTTTTCGCGGGAACCTGGACCACTGACAGTTTCATAGAATTTGACTTCTGGGCGGAAGACGAGACACCGGGTGCTCTCCAGGTGCAGTGGTCTTCCGACACGAATAGCGAGGTCTGGGCCATGGTTATCACGCCGCCTTCGTCAACCCAGGAGTGGACGACTTACGAGCTGTCGCTGTCGGACTGGGAAGACTGGATGTACCCGGGTTCCACTGAGGATCAGTATCTCTCGGATCTGTCGACGGTGGATTGGATAGGTATCTATATTTACCGCGACGGCCCGGACGAGCAGACATACGGGCTCGATAACTTCAAGCTGACGATTCCTGAACCTGCCGAGATATTCATGTTGGCCTCTGCTTTCATTGCGTCTGCAATGTCTATGCGAAAGAAGAAGAAACGCCTGGAGAAGGGATAACGAAAGGCTACGTTCCGCTATCCCTCAGTTCCTGTTCGGCCTTTGCAAGTTCGGCCTCATCGATAAGGCGCGTCAGAACCAGCACGTCGTCATCGGGCATACCTGCGGAATGATGAATCAGGGTATGGAGATCTTTCAGGGCCGCTTTCGCATCTCCCCGCAGAAGCTTAACCTCCGCAGACCTGGTGCTGGCACGGAACCAGGAGCGGCTGCCTTCCTCGACCTTCAGAAGGATCTGTTTCAGAATTGTCTCGGCATCGTCGAGGAGACCCGAGCGCGTGTAAACAACCGATGCCGTATCCAAAACCTGCAGGCTGTTCCGCGCTTGCTGCATCAGGGCCGGCAGGCGATCCAGGGCTTCCTCAATGCCTTCCGGTGCGAGGGAAAGGGTAAAGACCAGGTTATTCATCATGCCCATATCATTGGGGTACCTGGAAAGCCCCTCGCGCAAAAGTTCAGTGGCTCGATCCAACCCGTCCAGAAGCCTCGCGGATTCGGCCGCGATAACATAAGGTGTACGGTTTGTTGCACCGTACTCGATGGCCGTGGTCATCTGTTGGAGAGCATCGATCACTTCCCAACCTCCACGTTGAAACCGGACATAACCCAGAATCTGAGCCCACAATGGATTCTCGGAATCATCCCGCCGAAGGACTTTCAGCGCTTCTACCATCTCGTTATCGATATCGATCGGCTCTGTGTCGCTCTTCAGGCGAACGAATCTCTCGTAGAAGACGGTCGGAGGGCGCAGGGCGGATGCTATTGCGCGCTCTGTACAATCAAGTGCCCAATCCTTGTCTTTCTCCACGATAGCACAACGGATGGCGAGAACGTACGCGGGAAGCAAGCTTCTTGCCTTGGCATCGGCATCCCGTGCGACAACGCAGGCCGCCTTTGTAAACCCACCTCTGAACAGGTAATCACCGGCACGAGTCATAGCGGCAGGCGAAAAGGCCTGCGACGCTTCTGCATCCTTTACTGCACCGAGAACCCACTGCTCCATGTTGCCGGGCAAGTCGACAGTCGTACTGTGCTGGCCGTTGGTTGTTGAGGACGCGTCCGGGCCGTCTGAATCACCAGAAAACACGTTGACCGGAGTCGCAATTCCCTTGGCGATCTGAGTGGTAACGACCAGGTCAGCCAACCAGAGATCGGAATCACTGGGACAGGCATCCCTGGCAGCACGAATCAGGGCAAGGTCCGGACCGCAAAGGCTTGCCGCGAACCGCCAAACCTGCGGGGATTCCGGAAAGATCTTTACGGCGCGGATCGCCACTTCCCGCGCTTGCGAATAACGGTATTCCCGGCAAAGCAATACAGTCAGCTGGTTCAGGAGGATAGCTTTTTCCTGGTTGTCCCGGCCTCCTTCGACCCACTTCTCAATATCAACCGGAGCATCTCTGTCCCGCCTCCTGTAATGCGCAAGCCATAGATCTGTCAAGTTACGTATAAACGGACTGGTCGTGTCATCCCTGTTTCTTTCCAGCATTTCGGCGTTCCATTTAAAATGGTCTTCGGACGGGATAAACACGCGGTGCCTTAACATGGAGACTTCAGCACGCGGCAGATAGGGCCGCTGAACCGTTCCCGGGGACATATCCGGGGGGGAAATGAAAGAAGCGCGGCAGAACCTGTCCAACTCCTCAAATCTCTGACTCGCGTGCAGGGTTTGGGCTTCCAGAACATCAAGCGCCCTGCTCTGCCTTACCCGCGGCTTCGAAAGGAGAAACAGCGCCTCCTCGGGAGAATCGAAACGCTTCAGTGCGGATGCCAGTCTTTCTATTGCCTGTGTTGACGAAGGAAACAGGGCGAATGCTTTTCTTGCGGTATCCACGGAGGCTATCCCCAGGCGCAGGTGAGCCTGGGCACGCGAAAGGCGGAGCAGTGGGGCAAGATGCAGAACATCTTCATCGACGTATTTCCGCAGGGTTTCGTAGACCTGTTGCCAGTCACCTCTGCGTTCATGAATCTCGGACAGGACAATCCTGGTTCTCGTGCGCTGTCCAGGGAACTTCACGGCAATGTGATCCAGCTGGCGCTTGGCCCATTCAATCTCGCCGGCCATCTCCAAAGCCTTAACGTATTCGTACTTCATTACAAGCGACAAGGCATCCGCCGCGTCACGTTTGCGGAATTCCTTAATCGCCTCATCAAGGTAACTCTTGCGTATCTGCACGGTCCTTTCGGGCGACAGATCCTCTCCACAGGGGATTCTCGCACATGTTCCTTTCCATGCGTTCAGGCCCGAGGCAAGTCGATACAAGCTGCGCAGATCGATCCTGTCCACGGCTTTTGGTGCCTGCATTCCGAGATAGCGTTTTCGAAACGAGAACCATTGACGGGCATTTACGACTGCATTCATCTTCAGGCCCGGATAGGAAGGATCAAGCTCTTCGATTCGCAAGTGCAGCGCCCACAGAAGATCGGCTCTACCCAGGTGCAGGCACCGCCGAAACAGAACATAGAGTGTGTCAGCATCCTCAGCCTGCCTGGCACTTCGTCTCAACTGCGAAGCGAAGCGAGGTTCCCACTGGCTTTCAACCTTCTTCGAGGCCAGGAAGAAGAGCGGCTCAAGCGTCCGGGGGTCATTCGGCCACATCCGCAACATGTACAGGGTCAGAGACGCCACACGGGGAACTGCATTCAGGTTCATATGGGCCTCGATTGCGCAGAGGGCCAGTGTGGGATCCCGGTAGGGCACGTTCACATCGGTTGCTGCGATGGCCCGCCATTTACGACCCGCCCTGAGATAGGGATACATCGCCCTTACCCTGTTGATGTTGGGGCGCCATTTCATGGCAGTTGTGACGTTGTTGGCCACCCCTTCGATGTCACCAGAGAAATGGGCCATCTCGGCAAGAATCATTGCGGCACGCGGGTCATTCTTCTGAGTCTGCTCCGGAAGAGTGCCAACATACCGGGCTGCCGTTTTGAGATCCCCCAGGCCCATGTGGCAGTAGGCTGCCAATATGTTCTTCTGTATCACCAGCATCTCGTCTTCAGAGGGAATGCTGTCAAGCCCCTTGAGAACACGGTCGTATTCACCTCTCATTAACAGGAGCCGAAGAATTGCCATTTCCCAGTCCACGCTGTAAGGCACGAGACTGCGAACGTCTTCTGCCGCCTTCTGCGCAAGCTCGAGCTGACGGGTATCTCTCAAGATTTCAACGACGCCCTTGATCATCTCCGCGCGGTGCGATATGCGGCTCCTATGGGCGAGTTCTGCAGCAAGGAAGCCGAACGCTATGACAGAAAGAAACACCCACTTGTACTCCAGGACTATCCGCCAGATTGGCGGGTGTTCGGTTAACACCTTCATCCAGAATGGATTGAGCTCCCCCTGGAGTTCTATCCGCTTGCGTTCCCTGTATTCCAGGTACAGAAGTTCCAGGTACACAAGGAAGACGCCGGCAAGCGAGATTATACCCGTTGTGTCGTGAAGGAAGACTGCGTTCGAGCCGCCTCCGACCTTGGGGGCAAAAACAACCATCGATGAAAGGCGGATGATGTTGAGGAGGAGAGACTGAAACAGGGCAACGATAACGAGAATAACGCAGTGTCGCGGTCTAAGCCGCTTTATGAATCCCAGTCCGGCCGCCACGAGAACCACGGTTGTTGCCGTACGCATTCCGCTGCACCAGTGCGGCACATCGTACACGTTGACTCCCGTGTGAAGAACAAAACCATCGGCCCATACCCTAACGTTGAACAGGTGCAGAAACCATTCGGTTCCCTCTACCGAGAGAAACTGCATGCCGTACTGCATGGGTGTGAACACCTGGCTCGGAAGGGGATGCGCCCAGTAGAGAAGAGCCAGAGCCAGCAGCGAGTCCCTGGAATGGGAGGCAGGCAGCGACCATTGGAGGCAGGACAGCAATACGAGGATCAGGCCCAGCCACTCCAGCTGGGCGACCGGCAGAATAATCCCCGCGATGGTTGCACATGTGCCCCCGATCGCCGAAACCAGAACCGTCCATGTCGGCAAAAACGGGGTTGCCCTTCCCTCCTTCTTACGCAGCAATATGAGCAGTGCGAAAACCAGGCACAGAGAGAACCGTATGAACCCGTTCTGGGTTAAGACAAGATGCCCTATATTGAGCGCCAGCCAGATACCAAACAGCAGTGTAGCAAGCCAAAGGACAACCCGTCTCAGAGGGCCGAGTCGTTGCGTGCCTTTCAAGAAGTGCTCCTTGTTTCGATTTCCCTCAAACTGCAATTATAACAAACAATAGCCAAACGCGTAATCCTTATGCAAAACTATTCCAGCCCGTGGGAGTATACCCGTATTGATCAGAACCCGGGGGAAATGGCCATAGCATGGACGCTGAAACTGAAACCGCACTTCGAGAGACGCTTGCAAACGCTGAGGCGGCGCTGCTGAATGAACGCTGTTCCGAAGGACACTGGGAAGGTGAACTATCGAGCAGCGCGCTGTCAACCGCGGTTGCAGTATTTGCGCTCGGAACGGTCGACCCCCGTCACCACGGTGAAGATATTACAAAAGGGTTGGAATGGCTGTCCAACAATGTCAATGCGGACGGTGGGTGGGGGGATTCTCCCGGCAGCCCCAGCAACATCAGCACGACCCTCCTTTGCTGGTCCGCCTTCACGATCGATTGCGCCCCGGAGCGGCCCCCTGCCGAAACGCACGCCGCCGAATGGCTGACCTCGAGAATCGGCGGGATTGATCCGGAATCTATCGAGCATGCATTGTCTGACTACTACGGGAAGGATCGCACCTTTTCTGCTCCGATTCTCACGATGTGCGCACTTGCCGGGCGCTTGGGCCCAGGCTCCGCGGCATGGCGGCTGGTGCCTCAACTTCCTTATGACCTGGCCATTCTGCCCCGCTTTCTTTTCCGATGGCTGCACCTTCCGGTAGTCAGTTATGCACTACCGGCACTCATCTCCATCGGATTGATTCGATACAAGAAGATGCCGGATGCCAATGCCCTTGTGCACGTTCTCCGCAAGCTCACCGAAAAGGAAGTCTTGAGCGTTCTTAAAGGGATTCAGCCCGGTGACGGAGGCTTCCTTGAAGCTATACCGTTGACTTCGTTCGTCGTTATGAGCCTGGCCGCCAGCGGCTACGGGGATAACGCTGTGACCCGAAAGGGCGTCGATTTCATAAAGTTGACCGTCCGTAAAGACGGGAGCTGGCCAATAGACACTAACCTGGCAACCTGGCTTACAACTCTTTCAATCAACGCCATGCTGCCGTCCGGCAATGCACAGGGGCACCTGTCGACGGAAGAAGAGAAATCACTCGCAGAATGGCTTCTTGCCCAGCAATACCGGAAGAGACACGCCTACACGGGTGCAAGCCCGGGAGGATGGGCATGGACCAATCTTCCCGGGGGGGTCCCGGACGCGGATGACACCGCCGGTGCATTATTGGCCCTGAAGGGTCTGCAGCCTGCTTGTGATGAGACACGAAGCGCGGCGGAAAGCGGCCTTCAATGGCTCATCGACTTGCAGAACAGGGACGGCGGATTGCCGACGTTCTGTCGCGGATGGGGCAGACTTCCTTTCGACAGAAGCTGTCCGGATATCACGGCTCATGCGCTGCTGGCATTCGAGGAATGGTATGACTGGATGGCTCCGCGCATGCAGGTCCGCATCAATGCCTCCATGCACGCGGCAGTTGCCTACCTCGAGTCTTCACAGTCGGAAGACGGGTACTGGTTGCCGCTCTGGTTCGGCAACCAGAACAGTCCCTCAAGGGAGAATCCTGTTTACGGCACCTCGCTGGTCGTGTTTGCACTCAAGTCAATCTCCCCGGAACGGCTCCCCCGCTCCGATGTGCTGCTCGAGAGAGGCCGGCACTGGATCATCGATGCCCAGAACGAAGATGGCGGATGGGGCGGAGGCAAGGGAGGAGAATCCTCTATTGAGGAAACCGCCCTCGCCGTGCGGGCGCTCGCCGTCACCGGAGACACGAATGTAGCCAGTCGTGGGGCAACGTGGCTAGCCCGGGCAACGGAGTGCGGAAGCGTCTTCCCCACGACACCCATCGGCTTATACTTTGCAAGCCTGTGGTATTCGGAAAAGCTCTACCCAATGATATTCACCGTTTCAGCACTTAACCAGTTGCTGGAAATATGACACAATGATTTAAGCTGGAAAGCTACCATTTTACTCGATTCATAACTCTTTTTGATTTATTTGTACGAGTGTCTATGTCGAAGAAAACAAACTATGCACTGGCTTGCCTGGCATTCCTGATCACCACAATGGCATTCGGGTATGCCATCGTGTGGTGGATCTCTGTCCCGGCTTCGCACGACATAGGCAGGCGGGATCCCAAGGTGCACCCGGGCCTCGATACCGCAGAAGGCGGCTCAAGCGCAGTACTAGTGGATATAGAAGGTTCATTCCGTCGTGGCGAAGGAACTCCGTCTCTCATCAGATCCTCGTGGCCCGCATTTCGTGGTGAAAGATTCGACAACATAAACCGGGAGAACGTTCCCCTTGCGGATAAATGGGGAAAGAACGGACCGCCGGTTATATGGTCACTGGCAGTAGGCGACGGACATGCAGCCCCCGCCGTTCACAATGGCCGACTGTACATACTCGATCATGACGAAAAGATTCATGCCGATGTCCTCAGGTGTCTTTCCCTGGATGATGGCAAGGAAATCTGGCGGCGATGGTACGATGTTCGGATAAAGCGCAACCACGGCATAACCAGAACTGTGCCTGCCGTGACAGATGACTACGTGGTTTCCATTGGCCCCAAGTGCCACGTACTGTGCGCAACAAGCGATGAAGGAAGTTTCCTGTGGGGGATTGATCTTGTCCGCGAGTTTGGTGCAAAAGTTCCCCTCTGGTACACCGGTCAGTGTCCGTTGATCGATAACGGCGTTGCTGTCCTCGCCCCCGGCGGAGATTCGCTCCTGGTGGGTGTGGAATGCAGTTCAGGGGATGTCCTTTGGAAGACTCCGAACCCCAAGGGCTGGAAGATGTCACATTCTTCTGTAACGCGAACATCATTGATGGGGCGGGATATGTACATATACTGCGCCATAGGCGGCATAGTGGGGGTCGCGGCAGAAGGAGAAGACAGGGGCAGGATTCTCTTGGAGTGCGCAGAATGGAATCAATCGGTTTTTGCACCCTCTCCCGTTCCGGTGGATAGCGGCAAGGTATTCCTGACCGCGGGCTACGGCGCGGGCAGCATGATGCTGAGAATCAGTAAGGATGGCGACAGCTATTCGGCCGTCCCCGAGTACCTTCTTGATCGAAAGGTGTTCGGGTGTGAACAGCAAACGCCGATCCTCTATAGCGGTCACCTGTTCGCGGTCCTTCCCAACGACGCTGGAGAAATGAAGAAGCAACTTGCCTGTATCGATCTTGCCGGCAATAGGATCTGGACCAGCGGACAAGAAGATCTTTTCGGATTAGGCCCTTTCCTCCTTGCCGGCAACAAGATGTTCATCATGGATGACGAGGGTCTTCTTACCATGGCGGAAGTGTCGCCCACAGGATACCGCCGGCTAGACAGGGCACAGATTCTTCAAGGTCGGGATTCATGGGGCCCACTGGTGCTGGCCCAGGGAAGACTACTCGCCCGAGACGACAAACGGATGGTCTGCCTGGACGTACGGGCCGAAACCCAAAAATGATCTCATAATGACAATCCATACGACCTCACCCCCATTGCCCAATTCATCCCACAAGCTCAATGCCGCTGATCTCTACCACTACGGCTTGCGCTACTACAGCCCTGGGTTACGGAAGTGGCTGAGAAGGGGTCTGATGGGTAGGAAGGTGGAGCCCGTCGCGTGATGGGATTTCTCTGTTGCCACCTCGAAACCGCCCCTGTTACCACTGTTCCCGGTGGCGTGTTACCCCATCAGTCCTGGCGACGGTTTTGATCGCCGCGGGGCCACGTTCTTCGCCTTCTCGGCCACCGCCGTTGATAGGGCAGGCAAACTCGCACCAGCCGCATCCCACGCAGCGATCCTTGTTCACCTCAACGCGCAAGAACCCTTCGCTCGGTTTCAGGCGGATGGCAACGTGACCCGTCTGCACACAGACATTGCGGCAGATGTTGCACATTCTTCCCGAAGAAAGGAGACACGTTTCATGGTCTACTTCTGCCAGCCCGATGCAAGCGCGGTTCTTCCTGCGCAGTGGTAGCGGCGGTATCGCCCGCGTCGGACACACCAGCCCACAGCCGTTGCACTCCGGGTGACACCCTGCATCGCGCATGCGGAAGTGAGGACTGCCTATCCCCGCCAAACCGTTCTCCGAACGTACCGGTTGCAGCGCTCGTATGGGGCACACCTTCATACATTCCCCACAACGAACACAGCGCTTGAGAAAGATCGACTCGTCAGACACACCCGGAGGACGCAGCAGCGTCTCCCCGCGTCCCATTCGCAGGGACGCATGCACGGGGAGGTGCGTCGCCGCAGCCACCGCTGCGGCAGACGTGATCGTTCGCATGAACCGGCGACGCGACCATGTGTCATTCGAGTCAGCAGCCCGCACCTGCACAGGCTGTATGCCCGTTGCCCAGTCCACGGCCTCCACCGGGCAGACGACTGAACAACGCATGCACTGGTGGCATTCCGCATTCGAAACCCGGATACTCTCCGCATCGATCGCACCCATGGCACAGGTCTCAACGCAGCGGCTGCAACGGACACATTCATCGGTCACCCAGGGAAGTCTGCCGCGGCGACCGACCACGGCCAACAGCGCACCCAGCGGACATAGGTTGCGGCACCAGAAGCGGGACTGGATGACAGTCGGCAGCAGCAGCACCACCAATAGAGCAAACGTCACGGCGTCATACCGAATGACCGGCATTTCTTCCGCAGATTCCGCAGCCAGCCGCGCCGCCACGGGTGTATAGGCAAATTGGGTGGCAAATCGTGTCGCCATGCTCAGCGGGTCGAGCCATAGAAACTGCACGGAACCAAACAGGGCGCATACCAGAATGACTGCCATGAGAAAGAACTTGGTGCCACGGAGCGCCGGGGGAATACGGATGGGCATTCGCTTGCGAATGGAACGGGTCAGCACGTCGACACCGTCAATCAGCACGCCAATCGGACAGATGTATCCGCAAAAATACCGGCCCAGGAAGAAGGTGCCCAGAAGCAGAACACACGCCGCAAGAAGGCCGGGGGGAAGCCGCCAGTCCGTCAACACGGTACAAAGGGCAATCAGAGGGTCCATGGTCAGAAACCGCTCAACTGAGAAGGGGGAATCGAAGGGGTAAGCGGTACGGGCAAAGCAGTATATGAAGAGTCCGAGGCAGCACCATTGGCTGACCGGTTTGATCCACCTTCTGAACCAATTTCTGGGACCCGCAACTGGCCTTACTCGCGATCTCTCATTCTCAACCTTCGACACAGCTTCCCTCCATCACGATGTATACCCATCTAACCGGACCGTTGTGAGCGTGATTAATCCCTGTCTCCCCACCACCCAACACAACCCTTTTCATCACCTGGAAACCCAAATAATATAGTGATCTTGCCAACCCTGACAAGCCCTGCCGCCACGTCCGGTTTCACAATTACATTAAGAATAAGAGATATGTCCTTATTCTGCATCGCTAAGCGTTGCCGTAATCGGGACTATTCCTATCAGGGTGGGAAGAGCTTCTGCACTCTCCTATGCGGGTGTTTTGACATCCTTGCCCCGCGCGTTCGCTCAGTGTACTCTCTCTCGGTGGATCACGGTATGTTTGTCCACGGATGCCAAGAACGCCATTGAGCATCTGTGGTGCAATGTGAGATAATGAGGTTTTTAGGGAATACCATGTGATATGAGATCTTCGTCCGGCAGATTATTGGGAATGATGATCGGGCTCTCTGTGGCTGGAGCTGCTTTGTGGGCGATTTACTCGCTTCTCGGGAAAGTTCACAATCACAAGAAGTCGAAACAGGTGGAGAGCCTGCAGTACAGCGTACAACAGTACCGTGACGTCGATGAGGCCCAGATTCTTTTTGTCCAGGCATCGACGATTGATCCATCGCTGGAGAAACTCCATGCCATAGCCCTGGTCGGAAACGACGCGATTGCAGTGGCCGGAGATAGAGCCATTGTTCTCATGGATCCGACCGGCAAGGAAACGGGGCGGATAACGCTCGACGAACCGGCCACATGTCTCGCATCGGAGGGCGGAAATTCTCCGCGTCTTTTCGTGGGAATGAAGAATCATACAGAAGTTTACGGATTAACGGGAGAGAAGGAGGCATCATGGACATCGCTCGGAGAACGGGCTGAAATCACCTCCATCGCCGTTACCAGTAACGAGGTCTTCATCGCTGATGCGGGCAACCGCATGGTGTGGCGCTTTGATTCGTCCGGCGCCTTACGAGGGCAGTTCGATGGCAAGAGAGAAACTGGGGGGGGCAGTAGTTTCGTAATACCCAGCCCGTACTTCGACCTTGCCATTGGGACCAACGGAAAACTATGGATAGTCAACCCGGGAAAACAGAGAATCCAGAACTACTCGTATGACGGGAATCCGCGCAAGGCATGGGGCCGGTCCGGAATGCGGGTTCAGGATTTCTGCGGCTGTTGTAACCCGAGCCACCTGGCAATCGGTCCTGCCGGTGACTTCGTCACCAGCGAGAAAGGAATCCCGCGGGTCAAGTTCTATGACAGGAACGGGAAGTTCGCCGGAGTGGTGGCGGCACCCGAAGTTTTTGACGAGGACACGACGGATTTGGATCTTGCTGTAGATTCACAGAGCCGGGTGTACGTATTGGATCCCGGGGCCGGAGTAATACGGATCTTTGAACGGAAGTCTCCCAAAGGGGGGAATAGTGAAACAGAATCGTAGAGAATTCATCAGAAGCTGTGCGCGTAATCTCGCCATAGCCGGACTTGGGGTCTCGGGCACGCTCCTTGCCGTGAGACCCGTAAAATCTGGACAGGGATGCGGCGGACCATCCCGGTGTGCCGGTTGCCCTGGTCGGGATGGTTGCTCCACCTGCGAAACAGGGAATAGTCGCGCAATGTCCAGCCGTCGGTCCGTATGGCAGATCGATCCAACCAAATGCACCCAGTGCGGCAGGTGTGCAACTGAGTGCGTAGTTAATCCTTCCGCGGTAAAATGTGTCCATGAATTCAAAATGTGCGGGTACTGTAAGCTCTGTTTCGGGTACTTTCAGCCCGGCGCCGGCAAGCTGGACGAAGGGGCCGAGAACCAGCTGTGCCCAACCGGAGCCATCGACCGCACGTTTGTAGAGGATCCCTATTTCCAGTATGAGATCAAAGAGGATCTGTGCATCGGGTGCGGAAAATGCGTGAAGGGTTGTAACTCATTTGGTAACGGGTCTCTATTCCTGCAGGTTCGACACGACATCTGCCTCAACTGTAACGAGTGCGCAATCGCCCGTACCTGTCCTTCCGAGGCCTTCAAGCGAGTGCCGTCGAACTCTCCATACATCTGGAATGGCGAAGAAACGGAAAAGAAGGCCTAGAAGTCGACCGGCGTCCTTTAACCCATTTGACTACGTAATGAGATGAATGTACGGACATCAAACAGAATACTGATCGTTTCTGTATTTCTGCTTTGCGCCATGCCCTTGTTTGGCCATAGTGCGTCAAGGTTTCCCCAACCGGATTTTGAGAGCGGTCATGTACTCCCATCCTCAACCCGTCCGGAACCTGCAGGAATGCTGGTTGAACACATGGATGTTCTGCTCCTGGTGGCAGCGCTTTCCATGGCGTCTTTCCTGGCACTTAAGAAGCGTTCTCGCATCGGAATGTTCTGGCTGGGAGTCGTCTGTCTTGGCTACTTCGGATTCTGGCGTGAGGGTTGTATCTGCCCCGTGGGGTCAACGCAGAACATAGTGGCTGCATTTTCCGTCCCTGGGTATGCCGTTTCTATCTCCGTCGTCGCTTTCTTCTTCATCCCGCTTCTGTTTTCTCTCCTGTTCGGCCGGGTATTCTGTGCCGCGGTCTGCCCGCTGGGCGCGATACAGGACATGGTGATACTGCATCCCGTGAGAGTCCCCAGGCCTCTCTCCAGGGCACTTGGAGTCATAGCTTATGCATACCTCGGGCTGGCCGTGTTGTTCGTCATTAACGGTGCAGGCTTCATCATCTGCCGGTATGACCCTTTCGTCCCGCTTTTCCGTCTCAGCGGCACACCACAGATGTTATTCCTCGGAGCCAGTTTTCTTGTAATCGGAATCTTTGTGGCCCGGCCATATTGCCGTTTCGTGTGCCCGTACGGCGTGCTTTTGAACTGGACATCGAAGCTGTCGCGACGACACCTGACGATCACTCCAGATGACTGTATACAGTGCAAACTGTGCGAGGATTCCTGTCCGTTTGACACTATTCTGGCGCCAACGGATTCACATTACAGGGAGACAGAAGGTGTTGCCCGACGGCGCCTTTCAATTCTTCTTGCCGCTGTTCCTGTAATCGCATTGCTCGGTTACCTTGCCGGTGGTCAACTCGGGAGGCCATTGGCCAGATTCCACCCAACCGTGGCGCTTGCCGAATCTGTACTTGAGGAAGATGCGTCCGGAAAAATCGATGAGACGATCGAAACGGAGACATTCCGTGCATCCGGAGAGTCGGTCGGGGTGTTGCGGAAGAACGCTATCGATGCCAGGTCTGGTTTCAAGCGCACCGGCCATTTCCTCGGCCTTTTCTTCGGCCTCGTGATCGGCTGCAAACTTGTGAGTCTGTCGGTAAGAAGGTCACGGACGGATTATGTGCCCGACCGTGGAACGTGTTTGAGCTGCGGCAGGTGTTTCGCATACTGTCCAGAGGAACTCGAAGGCCGGAAAGGCCTGACCAATAAAGAGCGTATGAAGGGATGCTGATGAAACCGGCCAACAGATCTTTTGAAACATCAGGGACTGCCTACCAGCTTGCAAAAGGTGTTGCCATTGCCGGCAGCATCTTCTGTCTGACTATATGTGTATTGATGATAATCGGTGTTGTACAAACGAAGACGGCCGACCCGCTTGACATGCCGGAGATGATCGAGCTGCGTGATTCGCTCAAAACTCAGCCCGACAACGAGTCGTTGCGCGAGCAGGTTCGCCTGCTGGATACGGTCGCAAGAAGGGCTTACTTCTCCAGTTTGAAGTCTACACGCACGGGGGCGGCGCTCCTGCTGGCCGGAGTGATACTCACTTTCGCCGCCCTGAAAATAATGTCGGTTGCATCGGTGGATGTGCCGGCGCCGGGAGCTTCGCCGGATCGTGACAATGAGACCGTCGCCGGAAAGTCCAGGGTGGCAGTGACCGCGGCCGGCGCTATTCTCGTGGTCGTTGCGGCAGGGATGCTCCTGCTAAAGACAAGGCTTGATGATGCGCCGGTTCCTCCGTCTGAAGAACCCCTCCCCGAAGAGGTCACCATTGCACCGTCCTCGCGTGAAGACTTTCTCAAGAACTGGCCCTCGTTCCGTGGGCCCGATGGGCTGGCGATCGCTCACGGGACGGATTCTCCTACGAGCTGGAATGGCGAAACAAAAGAGAACATTCTCTGGCACCGTCCTGTCCCGAAACACGGGTTCAACTCGGCCGTTGCCTGGGGCAACAAGGTCTTTCTTACCGGTGCTGATGAGGTATCACGGGAGGTGTACTGTTTTGATGCGGGAAGTGGCAAACTCCTGTGGCGGCATTTGGCCGAGGGGATTCCGGGTTCTCCGTCAAAGCTCCCCGAGGTAATGGAGGACACCGGCTTCGCAGCAGCCACCGCGGCCACCGATGGACGTTACATCTTCGCGATTTTTGCTACCGGCGATATTGTCGCTGTCGACTTTGACGGCACGCGGAAGTGGGCACGAAACCTGGGAGTCCCCAAGAACCCGTACGGACACGCATCCTCGCTCATCACGTACGGCGGGCGTGTCCTTGTGCAGTATGACCAGGAGGAAGACCAGCAGCTCCTGGCGCTCAACGCGGACACCGGGGCTACGGACTGGAACGTCGAAAGAGACGTTCACGCATCCTGGGCATCGCCCATCGTGGTAGTAAGGGACGACGGGGCTGACGTGGTTCTCAACGCACGCCCTATAGCCGCGGCCTATAACGCTCTCAACGGCGAGGTCAAATGGACCATGGACTGTATGTCGGGAGAAGTTGCTCCATCTCCCGCCTACGCTGACGGGATAGTGTATGTCACAACTGAATACGCGCTTCTCGCGGCCATAGAGCCCGGGTCTCCTGCCAAGATAATATGGGAAACAGACGAAGAGCTTCCCGACATCGCCAGCCCGCTGGCGGTCAAGGGACTTCTGATCCTGGGCAATTCAGGCGGCGTGGTGACGTGCTTTGATTCCCTGGACGGTAAGCTGCTTTGGCAGCAGGAATTCGACGACGGATTCCACTCATCCCCGGTGTTCTCATCCGGCAATGTGTACCTGATGGATATGGAAGGCTCAATGCACATATTCAAGGCCGAACGTGAGTACGCCCCTGTCAACAAATGTGCCCTGGGGGAGGAATCCCTATGCACGGCAGCATTCACGGGGCAGCGGATATTCATCAGGGGAAAAGAAAGCCTGTACTGCATTGGCAAAAAGCAGGAACAGCCATAGGAATCGAATCTCCGTAGCGTGAGAGTATTTTGATGACGGATGAAATTGACATAGCCGAGGTGGATGCCATCGTCGAGGCCGCAGGCTCCGGCCCCGCGGCCACGATACCCATACTCAGGGCGGTCCAGGACCGTTTCAACTACCTTCCCGAAGCCGCACTCCGCAGGATACCCGAAATCACAAGCATTCGACCCGCCGACATTCTAGGAGTGTCGTCGTTCTACTCCCATTTCAGGCTTTCCCCGGCCGGACAGCATACCGTGAAAGTGTGCGTCGGAACGGCATGTCACGTTAAGGGATCAGCACGTATTGTTGACGCCGTTCGCCGTTACCTTGAGATTCCGCAAGGTGAGGACACGGATTCCGATCGCCTTTTCACCGTTGCGCCGGTCTCGTGCCTGGGATGCTGCACGTTGGCTCCGGCAGTGCAGATCGATGATGTGACGTACGGCCACCTCACGCCCTCAGGTGTCGGACGGATGCTGGATGACTTCCTTGATCTGCAGAAGAGGACCTCAGAAAAGGGCAAGCGGATCAAGAAGGACGTCGATATCTATACCGGCCCCTCCGAAGTTCGCATCGGGCTGGGGTCATGCTGCATTGCCGGGGGAAGTTTAAACGTGCGCCACGCCCTTGAGAAAGCTATCGGCGATAGCGGTGCCGCAACGAAGATCAAGACCGTGGGATGCGTGGGGATGTGCCACCAGACTCCCCTGGTGGAGGTGGTGGACGAACAGGGAGATTCGACCCTGTACGCGAAGGTAACGCCGGCCGAGACGCGACGCATCATTCGAAAACACTTTAAGCCGGCAGGCCCCGTGCGCAGGATCAAGACATCCATCTCCTCCGCCCTGGAGCACGTGCTTACCGACGACGTATGGGATCCGATAACTCGTCATTCGATCGATGTGCGCGATGCCCCGGTGTGTGCGTTCCTCGGTCGTCAGAAGCACATAGCTGCTGAGAGTTGCGGAATCATCGATCCTATTGTCCTTGAAGAGTATCGCCGCCACGAGGGGTACGTTTCCCTGCGGAAGATTCTGGATGACAAAGATCCAGCCGGCGTTGTTGATACCGTAACCCGCTCGGGGTTGAGGGGAAGAGGTGGTGCCGGATTCCCGGTAGGAAAGAAATGGTCAATCGTCCGGGCGGTGGTCGGAGAACACAAATATGTTGTCATGAACGGAGACGAAGGCGATCCCGGGGCATTCATGGATCGCATGCTCCTGGAAAGCTACCCGTACCGGGTTCTTGAAGGGATTGCCATCGCGGCCTTTGCCATCGGAGCTTCCGAAGCCGTCCTGTATATCCGGGCAGAATATCCCTTGGCCGTGCGCCGAATCCGGGAAGCCATTGAGAAGGCCGAGAACGGCGGGTTCCTCGGCGCAAACATTATGGGCAGTGACTTCTCCCTGGACGTTCGGATCATGGAGGGGGCCGGCGCATTTGTGTGCGGAGAGGAAACGGGGCTTCTTGCTTCCATCGAAGGCCGTAGGGGCATGCCGCGATACAGGCCTCCGTTTCCGGCGGAGAGCGGCCTTCACGGATTACCGACTCTCATTAACAACGTGGAAACGTTTTCCTGCCTGCCATGGATATTCCGGCACGGCCCAGGAGAATTCGCCGCGTTGGGTACTGGCGAAAGTAAGGGCACCAAGGTCTTCTCGCTGGCGGGGAAGGTTGCCCGCGGGGGGCTCATAGAAGTTCCCATGGGCATCACTATCCGGGAAATCGTCGAAGAGATTGGCGGGGGAGTTGCCGGGGACAGGGAATTCAAAGCCGTTCAGATTGGCGGACCCTCGGGGGGCTGCATCCCTGTCGAGCAATCCGACACCCCCATCGATTACGAAGCGCTTGGGCTGGTTGGTGCGATTATGGGGTCGGGTGGGCTGGTTGTGCTGGATGACTCCGACTGCATGGTCGATATCGCCCGTTACTTCATGTCCTTCACTCAACTGGAATCTTGCGGCAAGTGCACTCACTGCAGGTTGGGCACAAAACGCATGCTCGAAATCCTTGACCGGCTCTGCGAAGGCAAGGGCACAAAACGCGACATCGACAGCCTGGAGCAGCTTGCGATAACCACGCGCAAAGGCAGCCTCTGCGGGCTGGGCAAAACCGCGCCAAACCCAATTCTTACAACGTTGCGTTACTATCGCGATGAGTACGAAGCCCACGTGGAAGGAAGATGTCCGGCAGGAAGATGCAAGGCCCTGATATCTTACGTTGTCACCGAGAAGTGCATAGGCTGCACCCGTTGCGCGCAGGGCTGCCCCGCCGATGCCATTCAGATGAGACCTTACGAGCAGCATGAGATCGACGCAAATAGATGCGTGCGGTGCGATACCTGCAGGCAGCTTTGTCCCGCGAATGCGATCTCTATCACGTCCGGATCACCTGCCGCATGATGGGAGAACACTCACGTGAGTCGGCGTATAAATACGTGTTGTCTGGTCTAACCTCGACCGCTCGGAGACAGGGCATCAATTGTTCGTTGTCCCGAGGAGAGGAGATCTGCGAATGAGAGTTCTGACTTGCTATAATTGCGGATCGGATGGACGTGCTTTCTACGCCGAAGAAAACGGCTTCTCACTGGTCCGGTGCAGTGCATGCGGCCTCCTGTATGTTGAGGAACGCCCGGATGACAAAGAAATCGCCGAGGCTCACAAGCAAGGGAAGCATAGTGGGCTGAAAGAGCTCAACATGACAGGACGGTTCAATGCAGCGAAAATATCCCGGTATCTCAAGGTCTTGGAGGACATGTTCGAAGGAGGGCTGGGTACCAAGGCGACATGGCTCGACGTAGGGTGTGGTCATGGGGAATTCATTGCTGCGGTTAAAGAATATGGTTCCGGGCGGATTGCCGTGAGAGGAACTGAGCCGAATATACACAAACAGGAATCTGCGCGCAAAAGGGGCCTGGATGTCAGCTATTTCGACATAGAGTCGCACAAAGAGAAATATGATGCCGTTTCGCTGTTGAACGTATATTCACACCTTCCAGATCCTCCGGCTTTCTTGGAACTACTGAAGAAACGACTGAATCCAGAAGGCGAGATAATCATTGAGACAGGAGATACGGCTTGCTTTCCGGCCAAGCAACACTACAGGCCTTTCTATCTGCCCGATCACTTCAGTTTTGCATCCGAGAGTATCGTTGTTGACATGTTGAGGCGTCTGGGCTTCGAGATCATAATCGTAAACAAGTACCCTTCTCTTCCGTTCGACTTCCGGAACATCGCCAAGGAAGTTGTCAAGGCCTTCTTGCCTCGGTACCGTTCGTCTCTTCGCTACTACGCCAAGTGGTGGCGCTACACCCAGACGGACATGTTCATCAGGGCAAAGGTCAAGGCTTCCTCGTGCTGCACGTCTGCCATGTAGGACTCATTACGCCTGAGGCGATCCAGCGTGGAGGGCGAGACTGCACCGCACCGTCTCCTATTTCTTGCTCTTCCAGGGCAACTTAAGTTTGCGCAGTTTGGGCGTGATGTTGACCCGGCAATAGGGCGCATCCTGGTTTCGCTCAAAGTAGTCCTGGTGATAATTCTCAGCCTTGTAGAAAACCGTTGCTTTGGATATCTCGGTGCTGACTGTTTTCCCAAGGGCTTTGGCCACAACCTTCTTCGATTCTTCTGCTGTCTTGCGTTGCGCGTCGGAATGGTAGAATATTGCAGACCGGTACTGGGTTCCAACGTCAGCGCCCTGTCGGTTGGGCGTGGTGGGATCGTGCATCTTCCAGAACAATTCGAGAAGCTGGTCGTAGGAAATCACCGCAGGATCGAATTCCACCTGGAACACCTCGGCATGGCCGGTCTTGCCCGAACACACCTGCTCGTAGGTCGGATCTTCCTTCGCTCCCCCGGTGTAGCCCACCATCACGTTCTTAACACCATCAGCACGGGTGAACACTGCCTCACCGCACCAGAAGCAACCGGCACCAAAAGTAGCCGTCTCCGTCTTTCCAGAGACGAAAGACAGCGATGCGGAGTTCACACAGTAGCGCAGCCCCGTGGGCTTGGGCCCGTCCTTGAAAACATGACCAAGATGCCCGCCGCACTTGCTGCACAGAATTTCCGTCCGCACCATTCCGAGACTGCGATCCGCATCCGTTTCCACGTTGCCTTTTATCTCTTCTTTCCAGAAGCTGGGCCAACCACAACCGGAATCGTATTTCGCGTCCGACGAGAAGAGAGTAGTCCCGCACCCGACACAGACATAAGTGCCAGGGTTGTGGTGCTTGGTGTACTTCCCGCTGTGCGGCGCCTCGGTACCTTTCTGCCGCAGTACGCGATACTGCTCGGAAGTCAGTTGTTTCTGCCATTCAGCTTCCGTCTTGGTTACTTCGTAATTCATATTCGCCTCTTTCTCTGCAACCACTTCGAACTCCAGGAAGAGGGATGCCAACAGAACGAGCACCAGGCCAACAATCCAGCCTGCAGCTCTTCTTTTCTTCTTCGCCGCTGGTTCGTTCATGTTCTTCTCCCGGTCTAAGTCCATGCAGGTCTACTCTGCAGTGCCTTTATTGTCTCATAACGATTACTACTCATCAAGCAGGTGCGACATCTCGAGGTCGTCACGTATTCCAAACCTGGTGAGCGCGAAATCGTACTTCACCGGGTCCGATGGACAGAATCGGGCAAATGCACGCGTGATCTCGATGGCCATTTTCATATCCGCCGACTTTCTTTCCGAGAAGCCCAACCCCCTGCCTATTGTCGCCATGTGAATATCGAGCGGAACAACCAGCAGACGTTTTGGTATGCCTTGCCACCCGCCGGGATCCACGCGATCTTTTCGCACCATCCACCTCAGGAACAAGTTCAACCTTTTGCAGGCACTCCCTCTTGAGGGCGAAGGAAGGAGATACCCTGCATTGCAGGCGATGCTCGAAACGAACTGGTCCAGCGCCGGTAAGACAGTCTTGTCGGAACGCGCAAGTCCCGACACAAAACACTCGTTCAGTGATCCGTATTCACGGACAGCCCCCCGTACACCCAAAAGCAGGGATGCCATGTGTTCACCCGTTGTGAAACGGTGCTTAAAGGCCGCAAGTGACGAGGAGAGCTTCTTGGGTGAGGTGCTGTCGAGAAACTCGCTGGGCGATGGCCCCATTTTGTCGAGAATCTTGCGTACACTCTTGAGAATCTGGGCCACCCGGCCATAGGCCAACGCGGAAGCAACTATGCCCACAATCTCACGGTCGCAAGGATTCTTGTAATCGTAAAGAAACTCCAACGGGTCGGGATGCACGTATTCCCGCTTGTTGTATTTACGGTAGAGTGAGTTCAGTTTTCCCTTGTCGGTCATAGGTTCTTAATGTACAGGTTTCAGGGATTCAACCTGAAGTCTATTTGGGGAGAAAGTTGCACTTAATCATGCGTTCCCGCCTGATGATGGCGTACATCTCGCTGCGCACAGGCCAATCTCGGGCACGAGCCATCTGCGTTGTGAAACAGATCAACGGGGGCAGGGTGAAACGGGGGTACGAGATTCTGTTTACCCCACAGCACAAGGGGTTAGGCGCTAGGTGTTAGTAGCTAGGATTCTGGGACAGCGCAAATCGACCCCACCGTTTTGAGTGGGATACGAGGCAGGCATGGCTCCGCGGACGGCGGACCTTCCCCGCTAACGCCTAGCGCCTAACCCCTAACCACTGCGTTCTGCGCTCAGAACGCTCGGCACACTTTGGTTGCAGACCCGGGGTGCGGTGGGATAATGTTCCCGGATGACCACAATAGATGTAGAGCGGCGGTTGCATTGGATACAGCATGTTCCTTTTGAAGGACTCGGCTGCATTGAGCCATGGGCTACGCATCAAGGCTATCGGTGCACCAGGACAAGACTGTACGATGGCGAGAACCTTCCGGAACTGGATCCTATCGACATGCTTGTAATCATGGGGGGGCCTATGAACATCTACCAGGATTCAATGTTTCCGTGGCTTACCGCAGAAAAAGGATTTATCGAGAACGCTATTGATAAACGAATACCTATCCTTGGAATCTGCCTCGGAGCACAGCTTATCGCAGATGTTCTTGGCGGCAAAGTTCGCAAGGGGGAACATGCAGAGATAGGGTGGCACGATGTTCAGATGTCGGGAGACTGCACGAGCGCAAGCACCGTGAGTGTGTTCCCAGAATCCTTCACCCCTTTTCACTGGCATGGTGATACCTTTGACCTGCCATCCGGCTCCATTCACCTTGCATCAAGTGCAGGGTGTGAGAACCAGGCGTTCGAATACAGGGAAAACGTGGTGGGACTACAGTTTCACCTGGAGTCAACAGGCAGCAGCATTGACTCACTGATCACTCACTGCGGGGACGAGATCATAGGGGGCCGGTACATTCAGAGCCCCGGAGACATTCGCCAGGGGAACAACGGGATTGGTGAGGCTAACAACCTGATGAAACGGCTGCTGAACAACATGAGCGGCTGCAACGTGTGACAGCGCCTTTGTGTGTCTCATCGAGAGACGCGGCAGCTCGGGGCAGACCGGTCTATTGTTCCCTTCCCCGTAACCCTCACAAACACTTTCTCCGCACCCAGATTGCACAAGTTCATGGACACCAACAACCGGTTCAAGAACTTATCCCCCGGCAGGCAAGCTACATCTACGATCCTGATATCTTCAAGACAGCATAGTTCAATGAAATCTTTCAGCGTAGTCAGGTGAATGTTCGGAGTGTCGTACCACTCGTGAGGAAGAGTATCGGACTTCGGCATGCATCCACGCAGCGCGAGTGTGACACGATTACTCCAGGTTCCGAAGTTGGGAAAAGTTATTATTCCTTCCCTGGCTACTCTCATCATCTCGCGCAGAACCGTTCTTGGTTTCCTTACTACCTGCAGGGTACTTCCGAGTATCGCATAGTCGTACATTCCATCAGGAATCCTCGACAGCCCTTCGTCCAGGTCCATTTGAAGTACGTTATGACCTTTGTCCATAGACGTAATCACACGGTCCACGTCTATGTCCACACCAAACCCGCGAACTCCCTTTTCTTCTTTCAGAAGTGACAGCAGGGTTCCATTCCCGCAACCAAGGTCGATGACTCTTGATCCTTTTGCAACGGTTTCGAGGATGAGATTGAAGCTCTTCGCTTTCGACTCGTCCAATTCGAGACGTTCCTGTTTGGCTGGCTTCGAGTTAATCGTCACCCAGGGCAGGAAGGCCCTTACGGCTTCCGCAAGGTGTTCGATCTCGATAAGAAAGGCATCGTGCCCGTGCGGGGCCTCCAGCGTGCAACGGGAGACGTCTTTGCCTGCCCTGTGCAGGGCCTCGGCCAGTTCGATCGACTGTTCCTCGGGAAACAGCCAATCCGTGCTCAAACCTATGATCAAGAACTTGCACTTCGCGGGTTCGAAAGCTTTCTCGAGAGATCCGAATTCCTCGGCTAGATCGAAAGCACCGACCGCCTGTGTTATCTGAAGATACGAGTTGGCATCAAAACGCTTGACCAGTTTCTTCCCCTGGTAGTCAAGGTAGCTTTCCACCTGGAAGTAGTGCCGATTCTTGCTCCGTGGCTCTTGCTCGCGTTTCTCGCGGCCAAACTTCTGTTGCATGCTTTCGGGTGAGAGATACGTGATATGGGCGATCTTGCGCGCATGGGCCAAGCCCCAATCCGGACCGTTATCACTTTCGTAGTAATCCCCGCCCGCCCATGCAGGATCCGAAACGATTGCATCCCGTGCAACCGCGTCGAAGGCTAGCGCCTGCGTGGACAGCGTGGCACCCGAAGCTACACATATGCAGCAGTCAACGAGGTCGGGGTAGAGAATACTCCATGCCAGTGCCTGCATTCCTCCCAGTGATCCGCCAACAACCGCAGCCAGACGATTTACATTCAACTCGTCAATCAGCAGTTTCTGAACGTGAACGATATCAGCGACTGTTACATCGGGAAAAGATGAACCGTAAGGCTTCCCCGTGTCCGGGTTGATCGATGAAGGCCCCGTGGTCCCCATGCAGCCTCCAAGGACATTGGCGCAGATAACGTGGTAGTAGTCCGTATCGATTCCCTTGCCGGGACCAACCATCTCGTCCCACCAGCCCGCCTTACCGTCATCAGCAGAGTGGTACCCGGCTACATGGGCATCCCCCGTCAGGGCGTGGCAAATGTACACGACATTATCGCGCCCGGAAGAGAGCTTCCCGTAGGCTTCGTAGGCCACTCTTACTTCGCGAAGGACGCCCCCGTTCCTTAACTTGAGCCCCCCGTCCGGGAGAGTAAGATCTACGACCTCGGTGGCAACAATGCCAATGCTGTTTGGATTTGTGGTTTCATCTGCCATGAATCAACGTCCCTTGAGTTGCTCATGATCCAAAGGTTTTCGGACCGACACTTCAAGGCTATGTTACACGCGTATTGGGTTGGATGTTGTGAACCTTGCTGTGAGGTGGCACAGAATGTGTAAGCCAGACGTTTCCACCTATCTCCGAACCCTCTCCGATCACCGTATCTCCACCCAGGATTGTGGCTTCGGCATAAATGGTGACGTTATCGCCCACGTCCGGATGACGCTTGATGCCCTTTATGGGTTTTCCGTTTTCGCCCTTCGGAAAACTCAGTGCACCAAGGGTAACGCCCTGGTAGATCTTTACGTTCTTCCCAATTTCCGTTGTCTCGCCTATGACAACACCCGTGCCGTGATCGATGAAGAAACTCGGGCCGATCTGCGCACCGGGGTGAATGTCGATTCCCGTGCGTGAATGGGCAAGCTCTGTCATGATCCTGGGAATCAGGGGCACCTTCTGTACATAGAGAAGGTGAGCGATCCGGTATGTGGCTATTGCCTGGATGGCCGGGTAGCTCATGACGACTTCCATCGGCGACTTTGCCGCCGGGTCGCCGTCGTACGCTGCCTGGATGTCGCCCTGCAGCTGAGATTGAATGTCGGGAAGAGATTCTACGAGTTGCCTGGCCGCTGCACTCGCTTTTTCGTCGCAGTCGTTGCAATCGTTGCAGTCATCCAACTCGCACTGGTATTCGAAAGCCTTGGAGATCTGTCCCTCAAGCGCGCGGAAAGTATCCCTGAGCTGTTCCTTGAGACACGCCTCGGAATTCTCATCGGCCGCAGGCCCATGACCATGACAACCGGGAAACAGTACACCGATGATGATATCAAGCACGTCGTGGACTGCCCTCCGGCTCGGAAGGTCGTAGTTGCCCCTGCCGCTTCTTCTTTTCAGATGACAGCGATTACAGGATTGGAGCTGGTCCACTACGTTGCTTATAGCATTATCAATCTGGTCTTCATCGCTCATGTTCACTTCCCCCAGAGAACCCGCCGTACCCAACTATCACGGCCCAAGTCTACCACGCCATGGCAACTCTTCAACTGTTCAGTTGGCCTAAGAGGTCTTTTCGCGAATCATGATGAGGAGCATCTTGAAGCGTTCTTTTGCTCTCACGTCGTGTGGAACATTGGCGGGCATGATAACGAGCTCACCTGTACGGGCAGCAACAATCTCGCCACCTATAACAAGTTCCGCTTCTCCATCAAGAATCATTACCGTGGCATCGTACGGAGACGTGTGCTCGCTCAACCCCTGCCCGGCGTCAAAAGCGAACAATGTCAGAGTCCCGGCCTTCTTGTTGAGCAGCGTCTTACTGACGACAGATCCGGCACTGTATTCGATGGTGGTCGCAAGCTCCAACGGCTGTCCTTTGTAGTCATCTGTCATTGCGGTTTGCCTTTCGTTCATCCGTGAATTCATCCCTCATCACAGGATATCGCCATTTAGTCGAACTGTCACTTCTTCCACTTCCAAGTCCGTCCTGCCGCTAAGGCGAGCCGCCTCTTGCACGATAGATGTGAGCCCACCACAACAGGGAACTTCCATTCGTACAATAATGACCTTGGGAATACTTGGATCGCTGAGAATGGTACCCAGCTTTTCCGCGTAGCCTTCCGTCCTGTCCAGCTTGGGGCAGCCAACCACGACTGACCGTCCCCGCAAGAATCGCCAATGGATGTCAGCGGAGGCTATCGGGGAACAGGTACTGAGAACCACGAGTTCGCGGTTCTTGAAGTACGGGGCTTCCGGGGATACCAGGTGAATCTGTACAGGCCACTGATCGAGCTCCGGCTGGTTGACTCGTGGGGGCATTCCCGCTCCTTCCGCGGGTGCCGCGGCCGGTGTTTCTTTCAATGATTCCATCATCCGCGACCCGGGACACCCCCCTGCGGGCGGCATGGTGGGAGGGGCGGTCGCAGGCTCCGGGTGCTTACCCTCTTCATGTGCCTTATTGGCTGCTTCCATTCTTGCAACGGCATCGGGTCCTTGCGTTTGCATGAGATGCTGTTTTGTCGCCTCAATACTGAATGCCTGGCTTTCGCGTTCCTCTATCTTAAGGGCGCCTGTTGGACAGGTACCTATGCAGTCGCCGAAACCGTCACAAAACTGTTCTTTGACAAGTTTGGCCTTCCCGTCCACGAGTTGTATCGCGCCCTCGGCGCAACCCGTGATGCACTCTCCGCAGCCGTTACAGAGTTCTTCATCGATTGAGAGGATCTCACGTTTCATTTTACCGTCTCCGTTCTTTCTGCGCTTACGTTGTTGATTCATCAGTTCCTGTTCTCAACTTACACGTGCAATTATGCAGCAATGCGGCACCTTGATTCCTTGACCCGGGTCAAGTTTAGACTAGATACTGTTGAGAGCATTCAGTGGGACTAATAATCATGGATCACGTTGCCTTCCAGGCTATTTCAGGATCGCCCTTTTTCAAGGGCCTTGCAAAGGAGGCCCTTAAGGATCTAGCCGGCGTCTGTCGAAGGCAGGAGCTGAAGAAGCGCGACGTTCTTTTCTCCGAGGGGACGAAAGGAGGTTCACTGTTTCTTCTTGCGAGCGGATGTATACAGCTCCAGAAGACGACTGCTGACGGACGTGAAGTCGTGATCAGGACCATTAAGAAGGGCGAAGTTTTTGCCGAGGTAATACTCTTCGAACAGGACCGGTACCCGGTAACAGCGGTTGCACTGATTGACTCAGTCGTTATTGCCATCGCGAAGGGGGATATACTGTCGCTTCTCGACAGGCCGCTGTTCCGTAACGAGTTTATGGCTTCACTCATGAGAAAGCAGAGATACCTGGCCGAGCGCGTTCACTATCTTACATCGAGAGATGTGGAGGAGCGTTTTTTCCTTTTCATACGACAGCACTACGGCGAAGACAAAGCTGTCAAGCTGGATCTCTCAAAGAAAGACATTGCCGCTGCGATCGGCGCTTCCCCGGAAACATTCAGCCGCTTGATCAAGAGACTTTCCGATTCTGGAACCCTCTCGTGGGAACAGAAAACCATGAGAATCCATCCAGGAGTCTGGGCCGGGCTGAGTTAGCCTACACGGCTGGAGATCTCCGAGATTTCCTCCGCGGAAAGTCCGTCGGCAAAGTCTGCGCTAACGCTGGATATCACACTCCTGGCAACGGCATCCTCTCCCTTGGCGTCGCGTATACTCACGACCTCATCCGGCATCAAATCAACCTTGCTTCCGTCATCTTTGATGATTGAGCAGATTCCGGTCTCAGGACATAATTCCACTTTCAGTTCGCTCATTCTCTTTCCCTCCCAATTGGGGCTTCAGCCCCTGGTTTCGCCGAGTCTCTTGCTCGGCGTCTCTCGGTAAGACCACTGTCTCCAACTCAAGAATAATGCACAACTCGTGCCAACCCGGCTCACATGGTGTGATCAACAAGAATCTTGATCCCGATTCCTATGAGCAACAATCCTGCGGCTATTTCAACTTTCTTTTCCAGGATGTGTCCCGTTTTGGCGCCTATTCCGACGCCGATGAATGATAATACGAAGGTTGTGACACCAATCGCTATCAGGGGAACCAGGATGTGCTCATTCAATACCGCAAAACTTATTCCGGCCGCGAGGGCATCAATGCTCGTTGCAATGGCCAAGAGGCACAGTACGCGCGGGCTCAGTGGATGGGCCACTTTCTCAATGGCTTCAATCTTGAACGACTCGTAAAGCATCTTGCAGCCAACGGCGGACAGAAGACCAAAGGCCAGCCAATGATCGATTCCGCAGATCAGGTCCATTATCTTCATGCAACAGAGCCACCCGATCAGCGGCATGACCGCCTGGAACGAACCGAACCAAAGGGCCACGATGAGAGCGTGCTTTCTGGTGGGGGTCTTGATTGCAATTCCCGTGGCAATAGAAGCGGCAAATGCGTCCATGCCCAAAGCCATAGCTATAATCAGAATCGTCGGACAGCTCATAATCCTACATGAACAACAGCAGGCTTAACGCCATGACTGCCATTCCCACGATTGTGCCGACTATTGCAATGTGCCCTGTACCGTACTCCCGGGCTGCCGGCAGGAGTTCATCCAGCGAAACGTAGACCATTATCCCGCCAACCGATGCAAACAGTATACCGAACGTGTTGTCTGAGAAAACCCATTTCAGCACGGTGTAACCCACGATGGCTCCGATAGGCTCAGATACACCGGAAAGAAACGACAGCCAGAAGGCCTTCTTCCGGCTTCCCGTGGCAAAGTAGATGGGTATCGACACAGAAATCCCTTCCGGGATATTGTGGATGGCTATTGCGATGGCAATGGAAACACCTATTGTCGGATCCTTAAGTGCCGCCGCAAACGTTGCAAGTCCCTCGGGGAAATTGTGGATACCAATTGCGAGTGCGGTAAATATTCCCATACGCAGAAGACGTTCGTCGTGGTGATCTTCGGACATCTCTTCAACGCAATGGAGCTCGTGCGGGTTCTCAAACGACGGGATGAGCAGGTCTATCACCATGATGACAAGGATGCCGCCGAAGAAGGACAGGACTGCAACCCATGTGCCCTGCACCTCTCCCATGGACGAAACTAAGGCGTCACGCGCTTTCACGAGGATTTCGACAAAAGAAACGTAGAGCATCACTCCGGCTGAAAAGCCAAGCGCCGCAGACAGGAATTTCTTGTTTGTGCGTTTCGTGAAAAATGCAAGCGCACTGCCAATTCCTGTTGCCAGCCCGGCGAGGGCCGTAAGGGAAAATGCCAGTAGAACATTACCTTCTTCCATATCATTCCTCTCGAGAAACGCTTCTCCAGCATGCTATCGATGGCATAGAACTCTTGCAAATCCAAAAATGGAAGCCCCGAAAGGGATAAACAAACAGCCCACGCATTCCTTCAGGGCCTGTATGTTCACCCTTTCAGGGCTTCCTCAACCATCTCTATTCATTAACTCATTAAGTGCCGTATCGGACACTGAGTTCATACTGTCGGCATATGCATTACGCGTGCTTTGCAAGGTATGCAGCTACGCCGTCCGCCGTAGGCGTCATCGCCTCCTCGCCATCTTTCCAATTGGCAGGGCAAACATCGCCGTGTTCTTCGGTGAACTGCAATGCGTCCAGTATTCGCAGCGCTTCGTCAACGTTTCTGCCCAGTGGCAGGTCGTTTACTATCTGGTGCCTGACGATTCCTTCTTTGTCGATCAGGAATAGCCCCCTCAGTGCTACGGCTTCGTTGAAGAGTACATCGTATTCGCGCGAAATGCTCTTGCTCAGGTCCGCAACCAGAGGATAACCAATCTGTCCGATTCCTCCCTTCTCAGGCGGTGTGTTCCGCCATGCGAAGTGAGTGTACTGCGAGTCCACCGATACTCCCACTACTTCGGCGTTCTTAGCGTTGAACTTCGATAACGCCTTGTCAAAAGCCAGGATTTCCGAAGGGCACACGAACGTAAAGTCCAGCGGGTAGAAGAAGAGCACCACATATTTTCCTCTGTAGGACGATAGCGTCACTTCCGCGATGCTGTTGTCAGGCAGCACTGCCTCTGCAGTGAAATCCGGGGCCTCTTTAGTTACCAACACACTCATGTAGTTCCTCCTTTGGTTTGGTCTTTAATAGAGTGCACCATTGCACATGCAAATGGCCATATGCAGGAGGCATGCCAGAACCGCCCAATTGCTGCATCCAGGACAAATAAACCCTCAAGTTCCCTTCATGAGGTACTTAAGATGAGAATTCCTGCCAGTAATGTCTCATCTAGCGATAACCCCAGTGAAACATGCAGCACTATTAACGAGACATAATTTCAGGGCAGGTCACCGTTTCCTGCGGCTTGTTCGAGTTCTCATCCTCCACTCTATAGGCTCCAGCCGTCAGCATGGCGTCTGACCCGAATGACATGTGGCTATTCTGGATAGGGTCACTGGCACGTTTCGTGCATGCATAGGGTGAAAAACCAAGTACAAATACACGAAAGGCAGGAACACTGCAAAAAGTCAGAGAAAGGAAAGATTATGAAAGAAGGTAGAGCGTTGACAGTGAGAAGTTTGTATGTGTGGTCCTTGATGCTGATGGCGGGAACAGCCCTTGGCCATTGTCAGATTCCGTGCGGGATATATGGAGATGCAACAAGGATAACCATCCTTCACGAACATGTTACAACCATTGAGAAATCCATGAAGCTTATCGGCAGTCTCTCCGGGGAGAAGCAGCCCGACAACAACCAGATTGTCCGATGGGTCGTCAACAAAGAGGAACATGCGGACAAGATTGCCCATATAGCTACGCAGTACTTCCTTGCGCAACGTACGAAACCCGTCTCGAAAGATGACAAGAAGGCTTATAATGAGTATTCAGACAAGCTTACCGTGCTTCACGAGATTATCGTTGCCAGCATGAAATCGAAGCAGTCCCTGGACTCGGCCAACGCGGCCAAGCTCCATGCGCTGGTTGATAAACTGGCTGCCCTGTACGGAATAAAACAACATAAGCATTAACATGTTCGAACGGTCTGTGGGCCCTTTGTGTGGGCGGGCCACCCCGTGGCCCGCCCACACAAAGCTTCATGCCTTGTCATCATGGATAGACCGAAGAAAGAAGTTCGGGATGCCTTTTGTCAGAGTTTCAGGGATCGAGGGGCTGGTTTACGTTCCCGATGAAGAGAGCGGCCCGAAGAAACACAATTGCCCGGACTGCCTGTCCTGCGGATGGTGCAGCGATAACCGCTGTGACGCCTGCCTCGCAAAGAAGAACTGTGGCGGATCCAAAAGCGTGCAATGTAAGCGAAAGCGCAAGGGATGACGGCCATCTACATCGCTGGTTCTCTTAAGCTCAGTGTTCACCCGTAGATGCCAGGCTTTCCTTGCGCTCTTCCACGGCGGTCTTGTGAGCGTCATCACCTTGCGGACCGCAGCATCTCTGATCAAGCTCCTTTAGGAGCGAGTCCCTTCCATACATAAGCAGCACGTCTCCCGCCCCGATTTCCGTCTGGCCCTTGGGGGCGCCAATGTAACTGCCCGTGGCGCGTCTTATGCCGATTACCATGACACCCTCGTCCGACAATCTCATGTCACCCAGTGATCGTCCAGCCAGCCAGTTGTCCTCTTCTACGAACAACTCCTGGATCTGGTGGTTCTCGGACAGATGCAGAAGACTCGCGTAGTCCCTGACCTCGATGTCTGTCCATCTCTTCAGGGCCCATGTTATAACCCGCGACAGCCACTGATCCAGTGCTTTGCTTGTGGACATGAACCACAGCACAAGGAGACCGATTACCAACAATCCGATTCTCAGGGGCAAGGAATACGGGGACGTCCCTTCGTCCAGGAATGCGAGAAGCAAAGAGGCAATGGCGGAGATGATTCCCGCGTTCCCGGTAAGCATGAGGACCATCACCACCCGGCGCCGGACGGGATGATTCACGATGCTCTCTGACTCATGCGTCGTGAAGCCAACGCCCGTAAACGCTGACCGCGCCTGGAATCTTGCCATCTCGCGCGAGAGTCCGGTATGGACAAGCGCGACTGTCGCCACCCTGGTAACTATCAGCAGTATTGTTAGAATCGTCAGTAGCGATAGAATCGAAATCATGTGTAATCCCCTCGAAAACTCTTTCTCCCTTTTCTCATGCAATTCAGAATAGTGAGCGAATTCGCGTCCGCTATGCTGTACCAGATCTCTCTGCCGCGTCTATTTGAACGAATTAGCCCGGCTCGTTTCATCCGATTGAGGTGATGCGAGACGGTTGCCTGTGGAAGGCCTATGTTCTCAATCAGCACGCGAACGGGGCTCTCTCCCAGCAGGTCAAGCAACTCCACGATTCGCAGCCTGTCGCGGTGTGCAAGCACCTTAAGTGATTCGGCCATACTTGCCATGAAGTCTGGCGGAAGGGTTTCCGGATTGTGATTTCGGTTTGAGTTCATGCGGCTTCTTATACATCTATGTATCTAGATATTGCAATATACAAATGCACAGAAATAGCGGCCTCTGAAATGGTCGGTTCTTCATCCGCCTGTCTACTTGCCTAGAGGCATTGGATTGCAGAGATTCCTATCGGAGTTGGCGACCCTGCCGCAGTTGAAGCAAATGAATCTCGGCTCGTTTACGAGTTCGCGAATTTCATCAAACTTGCCCTTGCTCACAAGAACGCAGAGATGCCCGATATGGTCCCCTTTGCACGCTGAATCTGCCACGGCTGTTATCTCCTCTTCACTTCGTCACTGCTTGTGGCACCGGGATATTCTTGTCCCTGTGCCTGTCTATCACTCACAAAATCCTGTCTATCGCCGGGCCGAGCGAACCGAATTCATATTCTGCAGGCATTACACGCTCTTCACTGAACCGCTGCAAGACTGGAGTGAAGATATCCCAAGCGGCCTCCAGTTCATCGGAACGGATAAACAGACTCTTGTCCCCTTCTATCACATCCATCAGGAGACATTCATATGCATCCGGGATGGACGCGCCGAAAGCCAGCTGGTAGCGCAGGTTCAGGTCCGTCTTCTCCAACACGACATCCAGACCGGGCTGTTTACTTACAATACTCAGGAACACGCCTTCGTCCGGTTGAATTCTTATCACAAGTTCGTTCGATGGAAGATGCCTCGCACCCATACCGAAGATGTTATCCTCAACATCCCGGAACTGCAACCGCACCTCGTTCTCCCTTCTATTCATCCCCTTACCTGCCCGAATGATAAACGGTACACCTTTCCATCGCTCGTTGTCGACGTAAAGACGTGTTGCGGCAAACGTTGGGGTAATGGAGTCGGCCGGAACGCCGTCCTCCTCTTTGTAACCGATCCGTTGTTTGTCTTTCCATTTGGAAGCTGTGTACTGTCCCAGCACAACGTCTGCCTTGGAAACGAAGTTTATACTCTTGAGTACCTTAACCTTCTCATCCCGTATGTGCCTTGCGTCTGAGATCTTCGGCCTCTCCATGGCTATCATGGCAACAATCTGCAGAAGGTGATTCTGAACTACGTCACGTATGATTCCGTAGTTGTCGAAGTAACCGGCCCGGCCTTCGATCCCGATATTCTCACGCCAGTCCACCCACACTCTTTCTATGTACTTTCGGTTCCAGATCGGCTCAAATACGAGATTTGCGAAGCGCAGCACCATCAGGTTCTGGATTACTTCTTTTCCCAGGTAGTGGTCGATACGGTAGGTCTGTTCCTCTGTGAATACGTTCGCCAGTTCGTGGGTTAGATGATCTGACGATTGTCTATCCCGCCCGAACGGCTTCTCTATGACAACCCTGGACCAGGGATCACCTCCACCACACCGTACGAGTCCTGCATTCCCTATTGACCTTGCCACATCAACAAATATGGCCGGAGGAATGGCCAGGTAGAAAACCATGTTCGGCAGCTGGGGACCTCCTTCCTCCCGCATGAGCTGAAAAAGTGACAGAAATGAATCAGCAGAATCGTATGCCCCCGAGAGATAGTGACACCTGTCCAGAAACTTCCTGATGTAGTCCCCGCAGGAATGTCCCGGAACGTATCGGCAGGTCAGTGCCGACGAGATTCGCTCCCTGAATTGATCGTTATCCATGGCCGACCGTGCAAGCCCGTATACGCTGAACCGCTCCGGCAGCAGGCCCTGGCAGTACAATGAGAACAACGCAGGATATATCTTCCGCCGTGCAAGATCACCTGAGGCGCCAATTACGATAAAATCCAGGGGATCCCTGCCTACTTCACTCATCAACCTTTCCCCTTCGTTTTAGGCAACAACACCACGTATGTGGGTAGGCCTTTTACTTTCAAGTGATCCAGCACGGCTTTTGTGTCCGGATCACTCATGTTCTCTGCCCTGTACTTCACCTTGACGAATGGCTCGAGCCGGGCGCGCACATCGTCGTTTTTGAACGTCGTCTTCTCCATCTTCAGGCAGCTTTTGCAGGAGCTTGCCCAGAAATCGAGAAAGACGGGATTCTCCGTGTACCTGGCCTTGACCAGTGCCGGTTCCAGGGATGTGAGCCAGTCCCCTGCTTCAACAAGCGCATGCTGAGCTGCAACAACCGATTCCCGGCTGGAAGCGGACCTGTTACGCACCAGGGTTGACCCGAGCAACGCATACCTGATAGCAAAGACCAGGATAAGGACCCCAAACCCGTATTTAACCTTCTCCATCCATTTGCCCGGCTTTGGAAGAAAGGACAACCCGGCCCCCGCAAATGGCCATGGTAAGGCCATACCAACCCCCAACAGGAAGGGAAGAAGCAATCCGGCAACGCTGCCCTTGGAGTAAATATCAGCAGACAGAAGGAGAACGGAGATCACTACAGGTGCCACGCAGGCTCCGGCCAGCAGGGCCGCTACTGCACCCAGGATAAATGCCGTGACAAATCCGCCGCGCTGCCCGGATGTGCCGCTTTTCTGAAATCGTGAGAAGTCAATGTTCAGAATCCCGAACATTGCGAGGGACATAACAATGAAAAGCGCAGCGATCGAGAAGTTGAACCATGGAGAGGTGTTAAGGGCGCCGAAAGTCGACCCCGTCAAGACAACTGCCAGGCCAAGGGCCCCATACACGAAGGCGATTCCCAATCCGTACGTCCCTCCAAGCGCAAATCCCCTTCCGCGGGATCCGGCCTGTGCTCCGGCACCAATGATCGCAATGTTGATGGGAATCATCGGGAGAACACAAGGCGTCAGGTTCAGCGTCAGACCACCAGCAAGTATTATCACGAGAACCAACCACATTCCCCGGTCCTTAAGGGTTGAGGCGAGCGAGTCTCCCGCAGCGGCACTCCCTGCCTCAGCACTGTCGAGGAACGCAATGAACTTCTCCGGCCCTGAGTAACCGACCATCGATCCGCCAACCGTAAAGCCTTTCATCAGTTCCTTCCAGGTGCCGCTCGTAGCAGGTGCTGGAGATCCGTTTTCTTCGACCGGCGGCTCTTTTTCCTCGCTGACGCCATCAGCGGAAATGACAAAGGTCTTCGTAGAAGGCAGAAAACAGAGCATGGGGGATTTGCTGCATCCCTGGTAGGACACACTGATTCTGAGGGGTAGCTGCGTTCCCGCCTTAACTCCATACAGGAACTTAATGTCCTGTTCGTATATCCCAACCACCTTGTCGAAAAAACTGTCATACTGTTCCTTCGGCGTCGGAGACTGCCTGACAACCAGGGCGTCCCCGGCATCAGCTTTCACGACAACCTGGTCAGCATAGACATAGTGATTCGATGGAATCATAAGGCCTACAGATAAAGATCTGTCGCCTTCAGTTACCGAAGTTTCAACCGTAACCGAGAACGGATCCTGCATCTGCGCCAAAGCCGCGTGCGCGAGCACAAAAGTGCCCAGCATTGAGACGACTAATCTTCTCACTGTATACCTCCAATTGGCGCACCACCCCCTTTTAGTCTCAGACGGCAATTCTACTGTTCCATCAGAACATGATCGTCGTATTCCGTCTCGAAACGCAATTTGTGCTTGGCCTCTTCCTGCGCAAGCGCAAGCAGGGCATCGCGCAGGTCTTCCTGCTCCGTAGCCGCAGCAAGATCTTCGTAAAGCTTGCATGCCGCGTCTTCGCGCTTCATGGCAATTATCAGCAACTCCTGGTAACTCATATCGGGAGACGGCTCGATGTCCACGAGATAGTCGGAAATCCGCAGGTTAAGAACTTTCGACGATGCAGGTTCAAGGTGGCCATCGGCTTTCAGTTTCGACAACTTCATCTTGTGGCCATCTTCTTCCCTGATATAACCGTCAAGCGCCGACACGATGCCTGGATTTGTACTCATTTCCTTCAAGGTCGTGTAGAAGTCGACAGCGTCCTGCTCCCTTTGCACGGCGAAGTCAAGCATCTCTCCGACCGAATTCCATCTCCCCGAATTGTCAACATCTGTCATGTCATGCCCCCTAAATCCTCCTCCTTGAATCACAACCCTCCGAAACCTGGCGCTCAAACCACGGGAGAGAAACCTTCTTTGCCCACACCACACTCCGGGCAAGCCCAGTCATCCGGAATATCGCTGAAGGGCGTTCCCGGTACTATGCCACTGTCGGGATCGCCAATCGACGGATCATAAACGTATCCACACACGTCACACACGAATCTCTGCATCAGTCATTTCCCTTTCTCAGCTTAACTGATCGTTCAACCACCTTATGTGGATCATCTCTTCTCTTATCAGATCATCGATCTTCTCGTTGCCCATGTTGGCGGGAATGAGATCCTTCAGGCCGACAAAGAAGGCTATCGAGTCCTTCTCCGCCTGGAGCGCAATCCGAATGATGTCTTCAAGGGTTTCATCCCCTTTGAGGATCTTTGTCGGATCATCTCCCCGGAGGTCAAAAACATGGCCGTCAGCCATGGCCTTGAGGTACAGGACTGCTTCGCCGTAGGGATCAAACGCAGTCAGCTCGACCTCAGGGCCGCTCACTTGTTCGCGCATCCTCTCGAAGAGTGCCAGGTGGCAATCTTCCTGCTCCGCAATTTTCAGGAGAAGGTCCTTTCCCTCGGGGCTTGATTCGCCGGCTGCCGCCGCCCTGTAGAACGTTCCCCCGTTGCGCTCGATTTGGGCGGCCATGGCAAGGACCTCGTCTATGTTAAACCTGACTCCCATAACTACTGTCTCCGTTCCCCGGTGCTATTCCGCGCCTGCAGGCACTGTCAAAACTCTGGCAGCAAGCTCGCCGTCAACCATGAACAAGCCCGGTCCGGTATCCCCAGCCAGTTTCAGTCGGTCAACTATTTCCTGTGCTGTTTCTTCTTCTTCAACCTGTTCAGTGATGAACCACTGTAGAAAGATCTGCGTAGCATGATCCTTCTCATCGTGGGCCAGGTTCGCGAGATCGGCAATTCTACCCGTCACCATCTTCTCGTGAGCCAGCGTTTCCTCAAACGCATGCAGGAGAGATTTAAAATCCGACGGCGGCTGATCAATGGCATAGAGAGCCGGTCTCGATCCCTGGCTTTCGATGTAGTCATACATCTTCTTGGTGTGGGCCATCTCCTCCTGCGCCTGGATGTAGAACCAGTTTGCGGCCCCCTTGAGAGCTATGGCGTTGGCGTACGATGCCATTGACAGATACAGATACGCTGAATAGAACTCGGCATTGATCTGCCGACTCAGCGCCTCGGACATTTCTTCAGTTATCATAGATTCACCCCTTCCAAAGTCCGTGAACCGAACAGTACTCGCGAGCAACAAGGCCGTCAGCCGAAAGTCCGGCAAAAACTGCCTCGGGCGCTTCGCCCGGCTTGAGGAAGACCTTTTCCACTGCACCATTGGCCTGCACTTCAATCCATTCAATATAGTGTTCCGGCTCCATGGGATGGGGAACGCTGCCTACGGCAACTTTTACGCCACCTTCTGTCGCGTCCACCACCGGCACGTGCTTCTCAGTCGCCGCATCCGCAGTCTTCTCTTCCTGCAGCGCCATTGGCTGATTGCAGCACGTAAGCTCTCCATCTCCGGCATGCACTACTTCTACTATGTTTCCACAGAGTTCGCACTTATATACCTGTAATGTATCAGCCATTTCGTCCTCCGTTCTGTTCTGTTGATTCTAGTTCAGGGCCTCTTTCTACTACCAATTCTCTCGCATGTTGAATGCAGTTTGCATTCCTTCAAGACCCATTGAGACTCCTCCTTCTTGCTCTGACCGAGCGCATGGATTACACAGAACACCCTTTTACAAACCTTGGTTCACCTTATACTCGCGTATCTACTAGCCAAATCCATACCAAGTCAACGTATTTTATCTGCGCCTGCAACATAATGGCTTGGCCCCCTTAGACTTGCAATAACTCCACAGTCGCATGTTGAGTGCTCAGTATGTCTCTTATAGCCTCTCAATGCCACCACAAAACGAGACACCTGAGACTCCCGGCTACCTAATGAGACAGTTTCCTTGCCAGCACTTCCCGCGCATAAGCCGCCATTTTACCTGTCCCCGGTCTCCACTCCCATGTAGCCGCGAGCGCCAGCTCGTGGAGGGCCCGGCTCCGTCCGGGCCGCGGATTCCCCTGAGCCGCAGAGGTCTTCCCGTCGAAGCATGAAGCACTCTTTAAACATATTTCCACAAGTTCTTTGCACAACCATGACAATGTCTCGCGGTCAATTGCCTACAATTGCATCGAACTTCGTAGTGGAGCTGTCGTGAAACAGGTTGTCTGGAGTCTAGTGTTGTTTGCGGCCTTGGTATCAGCAGGGCAGGAGACACGTATCACAGGGATTGCATTCGAGGGTGAGCACATAACCTGTGAAGTGTCGACCGAGCATCGCTTTGTCGGATTAGAGATGGCTTATGATCTGAATCAGAACTGGCTCGCCCTCAGCGAGAACACGTGGAACTCAACCGTTTCAAATGGGGTATGCTCCCTTGTGGATTCAGGCAGACTGGACTATGCGGAGCTTGCAATCGTATTCCCGAAGCTCTCAGGCATGGAGAAAAATCGATTCTACAGGGCGCGCAGCTCTGACGAACCGCTCGCCTTACCGGTCGTGACAAACTGGATTTGCATAACTAATGGGGCCAACGTCGCAGTTAGTAACGTGATTGTGAGCATGGACGGCACAATCTCCTTCATAGCGTTCGAGACAAACTGTCTCCCGCCCGGAACGGGAAATATAAGAGTGCCGGTAGCGGATTCGATTACACTGGAACAGTTCATGACGGTAATTGACGAATGCACATGTCAGATGCCAGAGGAGTGGGAACTGAGGTGTGAAGTTCTCGGGACAGGTGCAACGCTACGCATTCCGCTGATTCCTTTTGGTACAGAGCCGAAGGAAGTCGCGATCGTACTCCGCGACGATGAACTTGATATCGATCTTGACTGGCTGGGAATTGATGCCACCCTGACCTATGATGTCCTCGCCATCACCCCCCTTCCGAGTCCATGCCCCATACACAATAAGTAGCCACGCAACTCCTTCACACCGATTCCCGCAGCAGGAGGGCCTCCTGTTCGAGCCCACAACCCGATGTATCCATCAGATTGACAATAGTTCGAACGGCACGGTCAGAGCCATGACGGAGGCGCGCGAGGATGGCTTCGGAGTCGCGGAGCAGTTCTCGTTTGCCGTAGCGCTCAAAGAGTTCCGTGAGATTATCAGGAACGTGAAGAGTGACACGGTCGTCAAGGCGTGTACGCAAACGCAGGTACTCGTCCAATCCCACGGGATCATAATCTCCACAATGAATGAAGGTGCACCGGCTCATGCTATCAGACGCGAGCCAATCAAGAACGCGCCTGGAAAGTCTGCCGCCAGCGTAGAGTGCAACGGCTGCCTTAAGCGACAATCTCTCGAAGTGCAGAAAGGCCTCCAGATTCTCAACGATGGCAACGGCCTCTTCTAAATGCCATGCCGGCTCCTGACCAATCAGCAGGCAAGCGGCACCCGTAAGGCGTGTCATGTGGCATAAGTTCACCGTGTCGACACCGCGTGATGCCGTGACATCGCATACCGCACGAAGCAATACCGGCTCACCGGTGGTAGTGAGAGCACGCTTTGCATCCCGATGCAGTGCGATGGCTTCGCTACGTGGAGGTATCGGGCCACTATCGTCGGGCACGGGCAAAGTCTCACCGTGCGGGAAATGCCGTTGCTTGAAGGCTTGGAGGGCGATGGAGTCTGCAACGGCAAACACCATACCGCGACCCTGTCTTCGGCGAACCAGGGCGCCGGAATCGAGCAAGGGGCGTATGCGTTGTTCCGTACGTCCGCTGACGGTCGAGTATGGGACGGAATGCTCAGCCTCGAGTCTCACCAGCAATCGGTACAACCCGTCACTCATTTACGACGTCCTCTTCCCGTGAGATCTGAACCAACGCGGATTTTGGATCCAACACCACCCGACCATTGTCACTTTCTTCGAGGAAGTAGAGCTGTTCAGCAGCATCCATGGCATCGGGACTTGCCAGGACGGCCACGAAGCCCATGCTTCGGGCTGCGTTGACAATGCCTGCGAGGTTATCGCGATCCAGACTGGAGCATTCATCCAGGTAGAATGGGATTCTCACACTGGCTCCCTCCAGAAGCCCGCGCAACAGCACCAGGTTAACAAGCACCTTGATGGTGATTGTGGTGCCGTTGGATTCGATGGCATCAAGGTGTGCGTGCTTTCGGATCTTGTCATCAGAAGTTCCGACCTCAAACTGCAGATCAAACAGATCTTCCAGTGTCACGCGAGGATGCTCAGAGAGTAATCGTCCGAGATCATCAAAAGACTGATCTACAGCCTGTGCATCCACGAACAACGGCATATCCTCGTTTAGACTAATACCCCGGATGTGGCGCACCCAATTATGTCGTTCCTGTATCAGCACGCGAAGAGACGTAAGATTTGAGATAGCCACGCTGCCGATCTGCTGGTTCAGGCGCTGAACCAATGCTTTGAGCGTTTCCAGATCGTGGGCGATATTGCTGAGTGCCTTCTTTATTCCAACGGCGATACTTGTCCAGAGCTGTTGAACGGCCTTCTCTTTCTCCGGAATACTTTCGAGCTGTTCTTTCAGAGCCTGAACGGTTGCCGCCTCGTCATCTGCCACGTAGCGGGCATAGGTTCTTGCCTCGATTCTTCCCAGGATCTCGGTCACATGCTCCTGTTGATTCTGTTGGTCCCCGTTGGTGCGTTGATAGCGAACTACAAGTTCATCAAGATCGCAGGGGAGGTCTTCAACCGGTACAAGCGGCCAGTCCACCGGTGGGCGCTGCAAGTCTTTGACCATTTCGGAAAGGTGGCCTCTGCGCTCTTCCACACGGCCCAGTTCATCCTTTAGGCGTTCAATATCACGGACGATCTGAACGTGCTCCTCGTTGCAGGCTGCCAACTCTTTGTCCTTGTCCGCTGCCTGCTTTTCCAATGCGCTTTTCTCGGTACGCCATTCTTGCTCTCGTAGCTTCAACTCGGAAAACCTGCCGTAGTCACTCAGCTCGCGTATGAGCCCATCCAGCTCCAGCTCGAGCGCCCGTTTCTCCGTGCGGAGACGCTCGGCATCACGTGCTGCCTGGAGGATCTCCTTGTACTCCTGTTGTTGATGCTCCAGGGCGGTCAGCTCTTCCTGAATTACGGCCTGGTTGACATAGCGCGCCATATCCGGGGATTCGAGAGCGCCAAGGTCAATGTCAACCCCGGGCGCATGCAGGACTTGCTTATCACGCCATGCCAGCAATGCACGGAGCAGCACTTCGGCTCGTTCATCATCATGGACACTGCCCCGTGCATGCTCACCACTGATCGGCACATCGAGAAGCGCAGGATTGAGGATGCGGAACATGTCGGCCATGTCTTCATCACTGAACCTGCCATGCAACCATTGCACGGCTGCATCAGCCAGCCCCTTCAAGCGGCGGCGGCGCTCTTGAATATCCCGCTCAACCCTCTGGAGCCGTGCTCGAACCTGTGCTTCAGGCGTGCGTTCGGATTGCCCGAGCTGGAAAGCCAGTTTGTCGATCTGTGCTCGTACATCTTTTTGCCTCTGCTCAGCCCAATCAGGAATGAACTCGGCGAACCGTTCTGCTTCCTGGTCAAGACGTTGCAGGTCAGCGGTCACTTTGCCGAGCGTTGCAGCGATATCACGCATCGTCTTTCCCATGGTGTCAATCCGTTGCGAGAGATCTTGACGCTGCATCTCACCGGCTTTCAGGCGGACGCCGATGTCCTTCTCTTCCTGGGCCAGCGCAGCCAAAGCTTCTGCTCTTGCACGTCCGAGCGCCTGCCACAATGCGGGCAACATACGTCGACATTCATCGCGACGCTCAATATGTTTCAGAAGTGCCTCAATCTCGCCCTGCAGTTGCTTGAGCTCCTGGACCTCGCGTGAGTCCCGTTGGACCTTATCGAAACCCTGTGCGTACGTTTCCGCAAGGTCTATGCTCCTCTGCTGAAATTCACCTTCAAAGATATCCAGGATGAGCTGTTTCAGTTCGTCCTGTTTCAGGTGTGACAAACGCAGGATATTGTTAAACACCTTCCGAAAGCGCTTATACGTGGCCCCATGGCGCGCAGGCACAAGGCGAAGATCCACACCGCGGTTGTCCCCAACTCCGGTAAGCGCGGCTCGTAACTGTCCCGGAGTCAGGCGAGTGAAGTTTCGCGCGGATAGCTCTCGAAAGATTTCTTCATGTGCACGCACACGCCGGTCAGCATCAAGATAGTCGGACGCTTCAAGGCGCCCGGTGTAGGCGAAGCGCTCAAAGTCATACTGCTTCACGGGGCCGAGACCATGAATGCCGAGAACTTGAAACCCGGTGGGCGTCAGGCATTCAAAAAGCGCATAGCTGTATATGTTGGGGAAGTAGTACTTGCGTGTTTCCGCAAGAGCGCGGGAGAAATGCATCTGCCGCTGATCGTCGATGTAGAGTAATTGAAGCAGAGCAATGAGAGACGTCTTGCCAACATTGTTGGGACCAATCAGGTGCAGGGGAGCGGCCAGTTCTACCTCAGCGAAATCAAACTTCCCGCAATTGAGCAGAAGCACTTTGGACGGGCCGACGTCCGCAACAAAGCTATGGCTGGTTTTGCCCATGTGTCAGTCGGTATCCTCTGGTTGTTCTGCAGTGTCTTCATCGTCGCCGTTGCCATTGTCAGCAGCCATTTGCAGACAAAGATCAAGAAAGCGGTAAGAGGGAGAACGGAACGAGAAACTCTCGTCCTGTAGTCTTTCAAGGAATCCAAAGCGCTCCATTGTACGGATGAGATGCTCGATCTCGACTTGGTCCGTAACGCCTGCCTCGCGCATGAGCCTGCGATAACGATCTCCCACCAGGTGCGGCAATTCGGAACAACGAAAATGGCGGGACATAAGCGTTTCCTCGATCGCGTCACCGCGATCCGCCAAGTCCTCGATCAAAATGAACATGAAGACAGACATGCGTGCCGACAGCTCAGTAAAATTCCCCCGGTCCACAAAGTAGAAAAAGTCGCGCGGGTGATGCTGCAGTTCAAACCCCAGTTGCAAGAACAATACGCGAAACTCTTCCGCGTGCGACTTGAGGGCCGCATACAGAATGCCATCGGACATGCAGATATGACGACCACGCCGCAGTGTTTCAAACACGGCAGCCAAGTTTGGCAGATCCACAAGCTGGTCCTTTTCCTGCGTTGTCATTCGTTATGCTCCTCAGCAACCCCATTGCCATCGTCGTCATGGTCAGTTTCTCCAGCGACAGCCATGGGATGCGCTGACAATACCAGATCCCTCGCGCGATAATCACGTTTTCTATCCGCAAACGAAGTCGCCCCGTATCGGCCGGTATGCAAGCGCCCGTACAGGCGTAGCGTGACAACGGGTGACGTATCGGGGTACGAGTCAATCAGCCATGCCAAAGCATCTTCGATGGGAAGGGAAGCCTTAACGCCGGCTTCGAATGCATCTGCGTCAATGTGTGACTGTGATGCCGTGCCCTCGTGATGGGCCAAAGGTTCTGGTGGGCGGGGTTCATACCCCCGGAGGTCAAACAGATAGGCCTCCAGTGCCAAGTCACTGAACAAGCCGCGCTGCTGCCAATTGCACACGCCCATGGTACGGGGCAGGTTCAGACTGGTTAGACCATTCTTCCCTATCTGTTCCAGCGCATGAGATGCGCCCCGCGCCATGGCCGTCTCCTGGCGCAGTTCTTCATACAGAGGTGTCACTTCACGGATGGTTTCGTGGAAATCATCAAGCACATCCCTGCGTAAGCGCCGGAGTCGTGCGTCACCGCTGCTCACAACCTGTTGCACCGTGCCATCGTCGGCAAACTGAAGTTGGGCATCAGCGTAGATTCGGTCCAAGCGATCGAGCGCGCCATCCATCGCCTTTTGAGTATCGATGATGTCACGAAGCGGGATGATGTACCGCGTCCACAAGCGGTTTATTACTTCATATCTCTGCCGTGGCGGCATATGTTCGTGGTTGGTCTTAATCCGGATGACGTCGGATATGACTTTCTCGCGATTGTTCCGTGAGTTGTGGCGCATCTGTTCAACGTGGTCTTCCAGCTCGCCGTTGACGAGTACGAGCAGTTCGCTGTTTCCGCTATCGGAAGCAGCAGCGAGGTCGGAGGCAAGAGTGTCGATGGCTTGGAAATAGGACTGGATAACCTTTACGCTTGTGAAGCAGAACTCCTGAAGGAGGTAACCAACCAGCGATGCCACGGGCCGCGTCATTTCGAATTGCGCTGTCGCCTGCGGGGAGTGCTCCAGAATACCCAATTCGACCAACCGGTCACGCATATAGACCGCACTCGGTGACTGCAGATCACCATACCGCCGGATAAGCGCAAGCAACTCGGCCTCCAGCAATCCCTCGCGCTTGTAATACAGTTCCGTCAGCAACGCATGGTGATCCGCCGCAAATCGAAAGAATGTTTGTGGGTTAACTGTGGGCATAACGTCTCACCGCGTCATTGTTCATCTTCCGTGAGAATAACTTTCGAGTTCATTACACCACCTCTACATCCGGATGTTTCTCCCAAAACGCCCGCAACATACTCCGGACGACCATCCGCGTGTAATGCTCTCATAGAGAAACATAACAGTCATCATATGTTTTTCCATAATGGGAACATTGTATTGTGCCTCGTTCTTGATCGAAAAGGTGTTCACAGTTTCCATATTCTTCCGGATACTATACGCGGAGAACGACCAAACAAGAGATTTGTCTGTTTTCTCTGGATCGATTTGCCGCTTCTTGCGGACGGCTAACGCGGCGGTTGGTTTCCAGATTCTCCCGGATTATAAGCAGCCAGGAAATCGCCTGCGCGTCAACCGTTGGCATACTTCATCATCTCACCGGTTGCTTGCGATCTGTGTTGCCCACACCCGTTGCAGCGTGACATCCCAAGCGTGTGAGCTACTGCGCTCGGGAATACTCATAGAGCTCCGAGGCACCAAGATCGTACTGTTCCTCGCACAGGCACAGTAGTGCCTTACGGAACTCGTCGCAGATAGTTGCTCCAGCCAGGATGTGTCTGAACGTGAGGTCCTGGAAGTTGTTATGGAGTGGAAAAAGCGTCATCGTCCACCTCTTGATGAAGTTGACGTGGCGGAAGCGGTTCGGAACCTCGGCATTCTAGACTGGATCCACGTGAAACCCACGCCAGACCTTGTTCCGGAATCGGCATGATCTTATTCTCCGCGCTGGTCCGGCACGGAATAGACGATGCTTATGCAGAGGTGCGCATATGCACTTCCCGACAAGTTACTTGGTCCCAGAACCCAACAATCCATTCCCATCCGCGTTCATCCGCGCCCATCCGCGGTTAAACTCTCTGTTTATGAGATGTTCGGGCTAGATCGAGAATGTGACGGGGGAGCCTGGGATTTCGATGCCTTTGAGCTCGGCGATAGCGTGTCTTACATCCGGGATTCTTCTGGGGCTGACGCTGACCCGGTTTATCCCCGCGCTTACCAGCCGGTCGATGAATCGGGGGTAACCTGCCAGTTCCCCACACACGGAAAGTGGCTTGCCCGCCTCCTCCGCCGCAATGGAAATGGTGCGAATCAGGTTCCAGAATACCGGACGGTCCGGGTTGTAGTCGTAGGAAACCAGATCGTTTTCGCGGTCTACCGCGAATAGGTACTGGGTGAGATCGTTCGTCCCGATGCTGGCAAAATCTGCGTGCATCATGATTTCATCTGCCTGCAGGCAGGCCGACGGAACCTCGAACATGGCTCCATGCCGTATAACTCCGAAAGGAATATCGCAGATCGAATCCATAAACGCCTGTTTCATGTCGAGAAACTGACGCGCATCCACGATCATGGGATACATCACGTGCACTCGACCACCAATCGAGGTTCTTGCGAGCGCCCTGGCCTGGGTTCTCAGGATGTCCTTCTTCCCCAGCAGAAAACGTGAACCACGCCACCCCAGTGACGGATTCTCTTCTTCCGGAATGCCCATAAACGGGAGCTTTTTATCGCTGCCGAAGTCGAACAGTCTGAAGACAACCATCTTCCCTGCCATAGCACTGGCTACGGTGAGGTACCTATCTAAAAGCTCGTCTTCTGTCAGGAGTTGACCGGCGGCAATGATCTCAAATTCCGTCCGGTAGAGGCCTATCCCCTCGGCCTGCATTTCAACACATGCCTCAATATCGGAGGCCCAGTTGATGTTGGCCTGTACCTTGAAATCATCCACCGGCGCGACGGCTTCGGGAACCCCGCGTTTCTGCAGATCCTCGGCCCTCGCGTTCGACATGGTATCGTCGCTCGGCCAGATCACGACTTCGCCGGATTCACCGTCCACCAGGAGCTCCGTGCCACAACCCACCATGTCACGAATTCCGTGCAATCCGCTGACGGCAGGAATGCCAAGAGAGCGCGCCAGGATCGCCGCGTGCGAGTTGACTCCACCGTGTTCCGTCACAAACGCGATGGTAAGATTGGGGTCTACGTCCACGGTCAGGCTCGGAGTAAGCTCTCCCGCAACAATGACGCGATTGCGCCCCCGCCGGCACTGACCACTATCACACTTCAGGGTCGGACGAATATCACCCATGACATCAAGAAGACGACGCCTTATCTCTCCGAAATCGCTCGCCCTGGCCTTGATGTACTCGTCATCCAGCGCCATCAGCTTCGACTCATACGTGTCGAGGACATGGGCGATCGCAAACTCGGCGTTCACGCCTTCCTCGTTCACCGCCTTGATGATGTCATCCAGAAGTTGTGGATCCTCAAGGATCATCTTGTGCGCTACGAAGATCTCAGCTTCCGCAGGTCCGATGTTCTTCTCCACTTTACCCCTGATTTCCTCGAGCTGCCCGCGGGAAATCTCCATGGCCCGCTTCACCCTGACTATCTCGAGATCGATACCCGTCCCTTCAACCTTGTACATGGGCATGGTTCTGTGGCGGTTCTCGTTGAACATGCACACTTTGCCCACGGCGCAACCCTTGCTGAGCGCCAGGCCTTCAAGTGTGGTTTCGCGATGTATCGTCTCAGCCATCGTCACCTTTCGCCGCAATGTCCGCAAGCTCCCTGCCGGCAACCCTGCATTCTTCCAATATCTCTTGAGTCGGAGCGAACTGGGACTGTATCGGCTCCCTGATGATATTGAACTTCATATCGTTCAGGTAAGTCTCGATGTCTTTTGCGGCTCCCTTCGACCATCCATATGACCCGAATACAACACAGGATTTGTCCGATGGTCTCAGGCCCTTGAGATACGTCAGTGCGGCGGCCATCTCCGGCATCAGGGTCTGGTTCAAGGTTGGAGATCCGAAGGCAACCGCCGCGGAATCGAGAACTTCCGTTGCAATGTTGGTTATGTTCGTGGCGCGCACGTGGATAAGCCTTGCATCGATTTCTCTCTCCTGTGCGCCCCTCAGCACGGCAATGGCCATCTTCTCTGTGCTTTTCCACATTGTGTCGTAGATCACCAGCACCTTTGCTCGGTTCTTGTGGGCCACCCAATCCTCGTAGGCCGTAATAATGTCGCCGATATTCTTCTGCCAGATCACCCCGTGGCTGGGCGCGATCATCTCGATCTGCATCTCGGCTGCTCTCTCAAGCACACGGGCAATCGGACGCGTGTAAAGCATCACGATGTTGGCGAAGTACTTCTTCGCCTCTTCCATCACGGTATCCAGCGGCTCCTGGTAGTCAAACCTGTAGGCAGAAGCCAGGTGCTGACCAAAAGCGTCCATGGAAAACAGGATGTGATCTTCCTGAACATACGTGAACATGGATTCAGGCCAGTGCACCATGGGAGTATTCATAAAGCTCAGTGTCCTCTTGCCGAGGGACAGGGTATCTCCATCGGTGACAATCTTGAATTTCCATGACGCCGTATCGAAATGCTTGGCAAGCGAATCACGGCATTTCGCATTACAGACCAGCTCGGCATCCGGACAAATCTTCATTACCTCCGGCAGGGCCCCTGAGTGATCGGGCTCCGCGTGATTGCACACCACGTAAGAGATCTTCTCCGGCTCAACAAAATCAGAGATGTGCGCCAGGAGTTGAGCGGCAAATCGATCCTTAACGGAATCGATCAATGCAATCTTCTCATCCCTTATCAGGTAGGCATTGTACGAGGACCCGCGCTCCGTTGCATAACCGTGAAAGTCACGTACAGTCCAGTCAATATGACCAACCCAGTCAATTCCTTCTACAAGACTAGTTCTCATTTTTTATCCAGTTCTCCAAGTATGCTTGACAACACCGACTCTAGGTTGAGCGCCCGGGACTACCCGTCGGGTTGTCCGCGGAACTTCTTCTCGCGGAGGAATGTAGCAAGTTCAGCCGCGTCGGTCATAGGTTTTTTGCACGCATAGTTCTCGCACACGTAGGCCGTTGCAACCCCGCCAACACTATTTCTGCCTTCAAACAGTGGTGTATCCATACGCCCGTCAGACGCGGTATCAAGCAACGCCACAACGCGGTTCGGGTTATACGTGCCCCTTACGGCCCGCAGCATTTCTTCGGTATCCTTGGCGCCTTTCTTGCCAACTACTACGATCTCGGTGGAAGGCGACAGGTATGCATCGGCAACTGCGACGAGATTGTGACATGCCGAAGGGTAACTGTTTATGACCGTGCTGAAGACCTCCAGCGTCTTTTCGGCCAACTCCACATACTCCTTCTTTCCAGTGACCCTTCCCAACCTCAGGCATGCCTTTGCCGCCACGGCATTACCGGAAGGAGTTGATCCGTCGAAGTAGGGTTTGGTGCGAACGAGCAGGTTGTCATGCTTCCCCGAGGTAAAGAAGAAGCCCCCGGACGTTCCATCCCAGAACAGGTCCTTCATTTGTTCCACCAGTTTCTCCGCTACGGCAATTCTGTCGGGGTTAAAGTCGGCCTCGTACAGGTCAATAAGCGCATTGATCAGATTCCCGTAGTCATCCAGGTATCCGTCCACACTTGCCTTGTCGCCCCGGAATGTATGACGAAGCTGGCTTCCATTCATCATCCTGGTCAGTATGTGTTGTGCCGCCTTTTCGGCACCTTCGAGAAAGCGCTTCTCCCCGAACACCTGGTAGCCCCGCGCCAGGCTCGAGATCATCAGCGCATTCCACGAAACCAGTATTTTGTCATCCCGGCCCGGGGCTATCCTCTTCGCACGCTCGGGAACGAGTTTCTCACGCAGCAAGTCGATACGTTTCAGCAGTTCGCCCTGCTTCAGCTTGTGCTCTTCTGCGAATCTGGCGGCCGACACGGGAATGTTGAGGATGTTGTGTTCCTCGAAGTTTCCTTCTTCCGAGACCCCGAAGTACTCGCAGAACAGTTTTGAATCACCGGCGCCCAGGGTCTTGTCTATTTCGCCCTTGGACCATACGTAGTACTTGCCCTCTACGCCTTCGCTGTCAGCATCTTCGGCGGAATGAAATCCCCCGGTGTTGTCGCGCATCTCGTTCAGAACGTAGTCCATCACTTCTCTTGCTATCCGGCGATACCAGTCATCACCGGTAACAAGGTAGGCGTCGGTATACGACGAGCTCAGGAGTGCGTTGTCATAGAGCATCTTCTCGAAATGGGGAACCAGCCATTCATGGTCCACCGAGTAACGATGAAAACCTCCACCAAGCTGATCGTACATTCCTCCCTGGGCCATCTTGTCGAGCGTGTGGGTGACCATTTCGAGAATCTTTGCATTGCCGGTGCCCCGGAAATCTCGCAGCAACAGACCGATTCCCGCACTCGGGGGAAACTTCGGAGCCCTTCCGAAACCACCCCAGACCGGGTCGAATTGCGTCTCAAGTCCGGATACTGCGTCCTTCAATGCTGATTCGTTAAGGCTCCCGCTGCCTGGCGGAACCTCTTCGCGCTGCTTTAACGCCTCGGTAAGCCGAGTTGCGTCCTTTAGAACATCCGCATTCTGTTCTTCCCACACCTTGGCGACCTGCGTGAGAAGCGACTTGAAGCCCGGTCGACCGTACATGTCCTCGGGAGGGAAATAGGTACCACCGAAAAACGGTCTGAGATCGGGCGTCAGGAAGACCGATAAGGGCCACCCTCCGGAGCCCGTGAGCATCTGGACGGCTTTCATGTATATCGCGTCTACACCGGGGCGCTCTTCACGATCCACCTTGATTGAAATGAACTTGTTGTTCAGGATAGCCGCAATCTCGTCACTCTCAAACGATTCACGTTCCATCACGTGACACCAGTGGCAGGACGAGTATCCTATGGAAAGAAAGATCGGCTTGTTCTCTTTTTGCGCCTTTTCGAATGCTTCACTTCCCCACGGATACCATTGCACCGGATTGTACGCATGCTGTAGCAAGTACGGACTGGTCTCTCCTATCAGATGATTTGGACGCCTATCCGATTTGCCGTGCCCTTCTCCCGGGCTGACAACTGTTGACTCAGCACACGACGTCACGATAGCCGCCATTCCGATTCCGGCCAGTAGTATGGTGAATCTGCACACAAAACTATCCTCCGATCTGTTCAACGAAAACCGGGCGAGACCGCATGGCCCCGCCCCTCTTCACTTTCAACTTCCCGCCTCTTGTGCCCGAAACCGGATGATCGGCTACAGATTCAATGCTGTGCGCTATCAATTGGCATTGATTCTGCCGTCCAGTCACACGGTCCGCGAGGCCGCGGACCCTCCCCTGCAAAGCACCTCTGCCGCTCCTGTTTGTCCCTTATTTCACTCGCTCTCGTCGCAAGTTCTTCGGTGCCCTTTCGGTTCTCCATCCGACATGAGTATGGTTCCTTGTGACTATCTCTCTGAGGCCCTTGTTACGGGCTCTTTTTCGCGCCGTAGTTCTCATTCTTTCCCACCTTTCACAAGACTCTTGATATGTTTAACGTAGGCCTCGGGTCCACCGGCCTGATATCCGGTGCGGGCCAGAACTTTGCCATCTTTATCAAGTAACAGCACGGTGGGGTATCCCCTGATCCCGTACTTTTCCGCCAACTCCGCGTTCTGCTTTACAACATTATCGGCAAGCTTCTTTCTCGCCGGGAAGTCGGCAAGAAACAGTACGAGATTTGATTTAGCATATTCCTGAAATTCCTTCTTCGAAAATACCTCGTTGTCCAGTTTGATGCACCAGCCACACCAGTCGGATCCGGAGAAATCTGCAAGGATGGGAATATTCTTCTCGGCAGACCGTTTTTTTGCTCCTTCAAAATCTGTAGACCAACCCTCGTCCGCCGAGATTTCGGTCTTGGTTTCGGCCTCAGGCTTGGTTTCGACTTCGGTCTTGGTTTCGGCCTCAGGCTTGGTTTCGACTTCGGCCTTGGTCTCGGTCTCGGTCTCGGTCTCGGTCTGACAACCCACAATAAGTAATCCAGCCACTGCTATTAAAAACGCTTTCCTCATTGGTCTTTCCTCCTCCTTTTTACCGTAGTGCTTTCTTCGACCCGGCCAATCCCTCGTTTTTCGCCGGGCAGTTCCAGCTTCTGCTTAGAACCACAGGCCCGAGGCCTGGTGCGACATCTTTTCCTTCTTTGCCTGCGCCCTCATCTTATATGCGCAATCCCTTACCACGCCGTACAATACAGCGCATCCGTCATCCTTACTCGCAGCTTCTCCTTCATCTGCAAGGATAGTGAGCTCCCTGGCCAGGTCCAGAGTTTTTCGGATGTTTTCGTTACACACTCTAACGGCTCGATCAGTCGCTACATTTTTTGACCTTGTATTATTCAAAGTGGTTGTCTCCATAGCCATTGTAGTTTACTCCCCACAATTCTGCCGTAGGTCTGATGCTAGAGTCGTGCCAACTTGGCGGGGCTCTGACCTTCAGGCGCTGTAATATACTGGGAATAAGTCGGTTATGGCGGCCGGAGCGCCTCGAGAAACCCGTCTATGTATCACTTAGGTGGTGTCAGTCGGGACAATGAGACACGAATTCGGAGGTCGGAGGACAGAGGTCAGAGATCGGAATTGGGGCCTTGGACGCCAGGTAGAGATCTATCTTCTCCATGTAGCCGCGGGCGCCGGCCCGTTGAGGGGAAATGGGAGAGACCGGTTGAATCCAGCTTGGCTCAGCCATCGACTTCAATGTCATCAAGAAAGCGGTACAACGTGGCCCTGGATACTCCCAGTAGCTGTGCGGCCTCGACTTTGTTGCCGTTAGTTTCGTCCAGTGCGGCCCGGACGGATGCGACATCCAGCTTCCGCTTGCGTCGCTTGATGGGCGCTGCAGCGTGCATGTCGATGCCGCGTCGTGGGGGAGGAAGGTGTTCGGGCCTGATAACGTTATCCTTGCACTTTATCATGGCGAACTGAATCCAGTTCTGCAGCTCGCGGATGTTCCCCGGCCATTCGTATCCCAGCATCAAATCCAGTGTCTCCGGAGCCACGGTTACTCCTTCGCGACCGGTATCTTCGCAGGCTCTCTTCAGGATGTGATCGACAAGAAGCGGGATATCGTTTCTTTTCTCTCTCAGGGGAGGGAGCCATAGAGGAACAACACTCAGGCGGTAGTAGAGGTCTTCACGGAATCTCCCCGCCTCAAGTTCTTTCCCTATATCCTTGTTCGTGGCACTGATAACCCTGACGTCTACCTTTACGGTGGTCTCGCTGCCGACACGTTCAAACGTGCCATCCTGCAGAACTCTCAGTAGCCGTACCTGCATAGCCGGAGATATATCACCCACTTCATCCAGGAATATCGTTCCGCCGCCAGCCAGCTCAAAGCGCCCCTTTTTGTCTCTTATCGCCCCCGTAAAGGCCCCTTTCACATGACCAAACAGCTCGCTCTCCAGCAGAGACTCGGGAAGCGCACCACAGTTAACGGGAACAAAAAGCTTGTTCGCGCGCAGGCCTTCGTTATGAATCGCTGCAGCAACGAGTTCCTTCCCCGTTCCGCTTTCGCCCTGCACCAGGACCGGGGCATTGGAGTCGGCAAGGTCACGAATCAGATCGAATACCTCGAGCATCTTGTCGTTTCGGCCAATTATTCCAGAGAAACTGTGTACGTTGCCGAGCCTGCGCGCCATTCGGCGCTCTCTCGTGACATCCTGGAACGTGGCGAGAATGCCTGTCTCCGTACCGTCGTTATCGATCATCTTTTTGACGGACATGGTTACTACGCGCTTCTCGCCGGCCTTGGTGACGATATTCATTTCCTGGCCGGAGACCTCCGACACTGATTCGCTTACCTCACAGAACTGGCATTTTCCGCCGCAGAAATTCCCGGGAAACGCGTCGTGGCAATCATGGTTTATGACCTCATCACGAGAGTACCCCGTGATTTCCTCGGCCGCCGAGTTGAAATAGAATATCCGCCTGTCCATGTCGTGCGCGATGATGCCGTCGCTGATGTTGTCGACAATCATATCCGCCTGGCATTTGGCCCCCGCAAGCGCGTGGGCATAGCCGCGCGCGAACAGGTCTTCCACGAGACGCGCTATTTCGTCGCGCGTGCGCCGAAATACGGCCAGATCCTTCTCGTCAATGTCTCCACTCATGGGTCCATGGTATGACACCTGGGAAGCGGGGTCCTCGAGATTCCAGTTCACCTTTATGGGGTTCCCGGCGAGGATAGGGCAGTCCCGGTTTGATTCTCTGCACATTGTGATGACCAGGTCGATGTCCTGGTTTTCCAAATCCGAAAGTTGCCGCGACTGTTGCTGCGAGATGTCTATGCCGACTTCCGACATCACCTTCACCGCTATCGGGTGGATCCTGCCCGCATGGGTTCCGGCACTCAACACCTCGGTATTGGGCTCGTTCCTTGCCCGGGCAAAACCCTCGGCCATATGGCTTCGTGACGAATCACTTGTGCAGAAAAGCAGCACCCTTGTCATTTCACAAGTCTCCCAGATATGAACCGCCAATCGGTATCACCATGTTACCCGGTGGCACCGTCGGCTATCGTGGCAGACTGTATTACAGCAACTGCCCTCCTACCAGCAATAAAAGATCTGAATCCGCCGGCTCAAGTCCTCTTTTTCTTCTCAGGCATATGTGGGCGGGCCACCCCGCCGTCCAGCTGGAAAACGGGCCATCCCTGTGGGTCGCCTACATTGGAGAGATTCATGTCATGCCTTGCTTCCACATTTAACGATCTTGCTCCTTACCAACCCTATGTGCAGTCGGAGGTTGTATAGTTGATCGGCATAGCCCAGGGGGACATGGACACGGGTTACCTCGCGCTCGATGCGGTCAATCTCCGAGGCAAACTCTTCCAGGCGCGACCCCGCACTCTCTTCATTCAGCGCCACATCCAAGGCCTGGATCTCCCTGTACCAGCGAATGATTTTTCGCCTGATCTTCCACCTCAAGGTCGGTGGCACAATCTTAAGGAGAGGTATAAGGAGCACGATGAGGGGCAGCATCAATACTTTGAGGCGGTCAACAAGCGTGGCGATCCAGAATGGGAAAAATCGTTGCAGGAAGGGCGGTCCGTACTCATAGAATCGCTCCGCTTCCGGGCTCAACGGGAACGCCAACTGCTTTGGGGCTGGAAACTCTCCGGGACGTTCAAACATGCCGCCGCCGCCATGAACCGACCTGGCAGCCTGCAATAGCAGGTCAATAAGCGCGGGATGCAGGTCCTCGCGTATAACAAGGTTAGCAGTGGGACTTATCAGTTGAACGCGACTTGACGGGATATTCAGCTCCAAGTCGAGCATTCCTTCCGAGACATGGACAGGGGAAAGAAAGGCGTTCCGACGCGTATAGGCTTCTGCTCGTGTCATGCTCAAGAGCAACAGGTCCGAGTCCGCGAGCAGGCCTTTTACCAGTGGTGCTTCGGGGGAGGCCACAAAGAAAGCGGCTTCAACCTTACCGGCTTTGAGAGCCGTTACGGCTTCCATGCCCGACAAACCGCTGGTGGCGGGATTAGCGTCCAGATTAACCCCGTTCTCCTTCACCAACCTCGCCGCAATGGCGCGCGTCCCGCTGGATTCAGAGCCCAGCGCGATCTTCCGGCCTTTCAGATCGGATAGAAACCGAACCGGGCTTTCCTTGCGGTGAAAGACCCACAGTGGCTCATAGTAGAGACTTCCCAGCGACAACAGTCCCGCCTGGCCATCACCCGTACCGCCCTGAACAAAGGCCGCCTCCACACCCGAAGCATCGTTCGCAAGGAGCTTGATATTCTCAGTGGAGCCCGGGGTCTTGATTACCCGCAACTCGATATTGTGCCGTTCCAACCACGTGGCGTATTTGAGGCCAAAGTGGTAGTAAGCGCCTTGCTCCGAACCAGTCGCCATCGTGATGGTTTTAGGCGGTGGCGGCCCGGCAAACTGGTACGCCACTACGAAGCCAACGACGGCCAACACCAGTGCCGGCCCATAGACACCCAGGTATGCCGCCAATGACCGGGAGGCCCGCTTTTTGCTTTTCATTTCACCTACCCTCTCTTTAGGTCTCAACCCGCCGGCTGGCCGAAAACACGTCTGTCCCGTCTCCGTGTGATCGGGCCACAGGAATGGCAACCGGCATATGTTTCCGTTATAGCTAACTTCCCTTCTCTTCCCAAACGCGCCTGTAGGCTTCCCGGATCGCTTCGGAAAACGCGCCGAGGCCGAAATCCCGGGCAATCCTCTCGCGGGCGGCCGTTCCCAGCCTCACCGCAAGGTCCCGGTCATGGGCGAGTTCGGTCACTGCAGCTGCCACAGCGGCAGGATCATCGGGCTCCACGAGCACGCCGTCTTCGCCATCCCGGATAATCTCGGACGGACCGCAGGACCCCGCCGCAACCACGGGTTTCCCGGCAGCCATCGCCTCTGCAACTACTCGTCCGAATGGCTCTGCTGATGCCGTATGCGCAAGAACATCCGTGCAGTCGTATATCGCGCCCATGTCTTCCCGGTTACCGGTGAATACCACCCGTTCAGCGATTCCAAGTTCCGCCGCGTAGCCCTTGAGTTCCTTAATGTAACCCTGGTGATCACCAAACATGTCGTCCCCAACAACCAGGAAAAGAGCTTCCGGTACATCGCCGGCGATCAACAGGGCGCTATCAAGAAAAAGCCGGTGTTTTTTCCAGGGCACGAGTTGACCCACACTTGCCACAACAAATCTCTCGGCGCCTATCTTCATTTCTCTTACGACGAGCTCTCCCTGTCCCGTTGTCCTGTACTTCTCGACATCAATCCCGTTATAGATCCTCACCAGCTTCTGTTGATTACTACTGAACGAGGACACATGCTTCAAGACCGCGTCTGAGATACAGATGGTAAGATCCGAGGTCCTTGCCAGCAATGGGCCCAAGGGGCCAAGATTAACCAGGTCTCTCGAGTGCCATACGCAAGGCTTACCGGCGACCTTCGCCGCCGGTCCCGCGTACAACTGGGCCGTATTGCTGTTGGCATGAACAATGTCGATTTCACGTTCACGGAAGATTCTCGCAAGCCTCGGCACAACGCGACCAAATGTGTATAGATACCCCGCCAATGTAAACGGGTTGGCTGTCTTTTTCAGGCGTTTCAATGGGACTGTGATGACTTCAGCCCCGGTGCCTTCGAGCCGTTCGGCAAGGTCTCCGCGCTCAGGAAGCACGGCCAGAACCCGGTATTCCTCTGGGTCCAGGCACGATGCAATATCGACCATGCCCTGCTCGGCTCCACCGCCGTAAGCAGAGTGATTCACTATGGCTACAGTCTTCAACTTTCCACCGCCGTTGCCAACCACTCCCGCGTCCGGTCTATAAGTGGCTGGCCATCAACGTAACCAACCAGGTTCCAGAAAGGCTGCAATCTGACTGCGTCTACGGTTGAGCTGAAGCTACTTTCTTCAAGCCGATCCCGGTATTTCACATAGGACCGTGAAACGCTGGTCTGGTGAGACACGTTTAACAACAGTACCTCTCGTCCATCACCAGCCATGCCGGCACTGTCCAGATTGCAGAGGTCACTGTAAAGACGTGCGGACAAGCAATATCCGTCGAGATCGACATTTCCACCGGCGGCCAGTTCAGCCAAGAGTGAATCGCGGGTAGCCCGGTTGCTGCCAAAGGTCATCATTTCCTTCGTGAGCTTCTTCCGCAGCTCCTGGCCGATGTAGCTCCTGCAGTCCGGCACAGGTTCCCACAAAACCACGCGCCGCACTTCTTCATTGCCGCGCAGTGCCTGTAAGGCCAGCGTGCCACCTAAACGTACACCAAGGATCACCGGAGAGTCTGCCGTCGGACAGTGATTGTTGAGAAATCTCAATGCGCGCCCAATGTCGTCCAGCCAATCGCCCACCGACATATCAGCAAATTCACCCTCGCTGTCGCCGCATCCCCGGTAGTCGAAACGCAATACCGCGAAGCCCGCAGCGCAGAAAGCCCTCGCGGCCTCAACCATAAGCCGGGTTGAAGCCTTCAATTCCTCGAACATGGGATTGCAGAAAAGAATCGCGCCGGAAACGTCGCCGTCGGGAAAGTAAAGCGTCGCACACAGGGCCGGCCCTGTATCATCGATAAAGAACTGTTGCTCCGTTGACATGGTAAGCTAGAGGCCGAGCGCGACCCATGCGGCGGAGGCCCGCCGCCCTCCATGGTTCCCGCTTTTACTGGAGCGCGGCGGGCCTCCGCCGCCCTCGTGGAATATGGCCCAAGTTCGCTCCATTCCAGACGATTACCCCATCTTCCTCTGAACAAAAGCCGACAAGGCCGCCACAGTCTCAAATGATCTGACGTCGAAATCCTCGTCCTCAACCTCGATGCCGAATTCCTCTTCGATTCCGACCACCAGCTCAAGGAGACTTACCGAGTCTACACCATAGACATTAATCAGGGATTTCTCATCCTCAATCTCGTCTGGCGAAATCTTCATAAACAAACGTTCAACAATCATCTTCTTCAGTCTGCTCTCTATGCTCTCTTCCGACATCATGTCTCCTTCCCAAATATCCGCGCCCATCCGTGCCCAACCTGTCCTCCGAAGCCTTCGGCGAAGGATGGATCCGCGGTTAGTTCCATTCTCCCCGAAATTGTCGACAGTTTCTTCAGTCGATTATCGGCAATGTGTGAACATCTTCAATCCTGCAAGGTTCGATGGCACGCCATTTTGTTTCCGAATCCGGCGGGCCGCCCTCTGTTTCAAACATGTGCCGCCACCGTTTCTTAAAAAGCAGCCCGTGCTTAATAATCAGGTACGTGTTGGGCAGCCGAGGCGTTCCGCACGTTGTCACGTTTTCGAAATGGTACATCTCAACGGATGGAAGGTAAACAACGCGATTCCCATTACTTCGCGCCCTGTAGCACAGGTCAAAATCTTCGTACTCTACGGGATTGAAAGCCTCATCGAATCCGCCAACGTCATCCATGACGCTGCGGCGCACCATGAAACATGCACTCGTTAGACACTGCATGTCCAAAAACTCGTTGAAACGTGGATCATCGCGGTTGTCTCCGCGCCCAAGGAACTTGGGCCGCCCGGTCTTCGAAATGGCAACGCCCGCGCACTGAATGTCATATGGCGGCTGTGGGTAGACCAGTTTTGGCCCCACGATAGCGATGGTGGCGTCATCGTCCATGATCTTTCTCATGCCCGACAACCACTTCCCGCTGCGCAACGCAACATCGTTGTCCATAAAGACAACATACTCTCCCGAAGATTCGGCGAACCCCTGGTTGCGGGCAGTCGAACAACCAATGTTTCCATCGTTCAGGACAAGTCTGACATCAACTCCAGCCGCTGCAGCCGTCCCGCGGAACCCCTCGAGCCACTCTCGTGTCCCGTCATCAGACCCATTGTCCACAACAACAAGCTCCCACGGACAATCGGATGTCTTGAGAAGCGATCCCAAACACATCCTGGTACATGCCAGCTTGTTGTGGGTCAGAGTAACTACGGAGACGGGAGTGGCCATACAACTCCTTCAGCCCTGGTAGGCCATGAGATCTTTGACGCTCGCGACGATTGCAGCCGTATTGGGAACCGCGGCCTTTTCGAGAATGGGACTGGCGGGGATGGGTATGTCGGGGGTTGCCAGGCGGCGGGGAGGGGCTTCGAGGTAGTCGAAGGCCTGCTCGAAGACTCGCATCGCAATCTCACCGCTCATTCCCGCCGTACGGTAGCCTTCTTCTACGATGAGAAGTCGACCGGTATGTTTGACAGAGTCAACGACGGTCTCGTGGTCAATCGGCGAAAGGCTCCGCAGGTCCACCAGGTCGACACTAATGTCCTGTTCTTCCAGTTCGGCCGCGGCCTTTTCCGCTTCCGCCAGCATCCACGACCATGCAACCACCGTCACGTCGTCACCCTCCTGGACAACGCGAGCCTCGCCAAGCGGCATCGGTTCTCCACCGGGTGACGCCACGGGGCCCTTTTCTCCGTAGAGCAGCTTGTGTTCGATGAAGACAACCGGGTTGTCGTCCCTTATCGCGGCCCTCAGGAGTCCGTCGGCATCCGATGGCGTTGACGGTGCGACGACTTTCAGCCCCGGGATATGCGCCAGCCATGATTCCAGGGTCTGTGAATGCGTCGGGCCATAACATCGACCAGCTCCACATGCGACTCTCACCACGAGCGGGCATTTGGCCTGCGGACCGAGGACATACCGGAGCTTGGACGCCTGGTTTACAAGCTGATCCATGATCAGCCCCACGAAATCCATGAACATTATTTCAACAACCGGCCGTGACCCTGTGAGTGCTGCTCCTACGGCCACACCGGTGAAGCCTCCCTCTGATATGGGAGTATTAATCACGCGATCTTTGCCAAATCTTTCCAGCAACCCCTGCGTTACACCGAACGCACCGCCATATATCCCGATATCTTCGCCCATTACAAAGACGTCCTGATCGCGGAGCATCTCGTCCCTCAAGGCCGATCGAAGCGCTTCCATGTACGAGTACTCGTTCACGCGAACACTCCTTCCTCAAGAGTGGAGACATCCGGGTACTCACTCTCTTCGGCAAATGCCACGGCCTGATCGACAACTGCCGCCACGCTTTCGCGAATCTCCGCGTCACGTTCCCCTGTCAGGAGCCCGCGTTCGAGCAGCGCGGTTTGCAGGCGAACGATTGGATCGCTCTTGCCCCATTCCTGCACCTCTTCCACATCGCGGTAGTTACACTGGTCCCCGCGCGAATGACCGGACAGCCTGTACGTCTTGCATTCCAGAAGCATCGGCCCCTCTCCACCCCTGGCCCGGACACATGCATCGGACACCGCGTCATGGACAGCAAAGAGATCGTTTCCATCAACCACCTTCCCGGGCATCCCATAAGCTATCGCCCGGCCGGCGATGTTCTCTATAGCCATCGCGTCTTTTACATGTGTCGACATCGCATACAGGTTGTTCTCGCAGACGTACACAACCGGCAATTGCCAGGTTGCCGCCATGTTGAGAGACTCATGAAAAGTTCCCTGGTTTGAAGCCCCGTCACCGAACAGACAGATCGCCACCTTGCCCGACTCTTTGAGCTTTGCCGATAGCGCAGCCCCCGTGGCAACGGGAATGCTCCCGCCTGTAATTCCGTTGGCGCCAATGAACCCAAGCGAAAGATCGGCCATGAACTGGCTGCCTCCCCGGCCGCCGGAGTAACCCGTCTTCTTGCCGTAGATTTCCGCCATGACCCTGTTGGGGTCGGCCCCACGGGCTATGAAATGGCCGTGCCCACGATGTGTGCTGGTAATATAGTCGTGTTCTTTCAGCGCCGAGGCCACACCGACGGCGATGGCTTCCTGGCCAATTGCAAGGTGAGCCGTGCCCCTGATAACACCCTTCCCGAAAAGCTCTTCCACTCTCTCCTCAAAGAGGCGAATGACAAGCATCGTTTTGTAGTGTTTCAGTAGCTGCTTTTCGGCAATTGCCATCTCTATTCCTTCTACCCGGACATTCAGTTTTGCTGCAGGAGGCTTACAGACCAACTCGCTTGGTCCACCTCGTAGCGGTGGACCTACTTCTACTTCTTGGTACGTCCACCGCTACGAGATGGACGCCTCTTCAACACGCTCAAGTACCATACTAACAACACAACCACCGGGGTCGGCCGCGTTAAGCAAGACGCGATTCACCTTGGCCGGTATGGCCTGTCCCTTGACCAGGTTCAGATTGAAACCTTCTTCCGGCTCCTGCAATCCCATAATCGGAGAAACTGAACCCGCCTCCATCCAAGCCAGTGATGCCGCCGCCTGCAGCACGCCACATGCGCCAAGAGTTTCACCGATTGATCCTTTTGGCGTCGAAACCGGCAAATCCGGGTTCCCCGTCCCAAACACACGCTCGATGGCTTTTGCCTCGTTGTAATCCATAATGACGCTGCCGTTTGCGGACGCGCACACTGCATCCACGTCTTTTGCCCCTACGGACGAAGTTTGCAGTGCCAACTGCATGGCAGAAGCCAGGGCAGAACCATCATCGCACTTGTCGACTCCCAACCTGCCGTCACTGACAATTCCCGCCCCCGCTACGCGCGCATATACGTGAGCTCCGCGAGCCTCGGCATGGGAAAGCTCTTCCATCACTATGATGCCTGCTCCCTCGCCAAGTATGAATCCGTTTCGGGTTGCTCCGAAAGGTGAACAATGTTCAGCGCCGTCATCGAGAGGCGAAAGCAGGCCGGCCTGGCCGGCGCCCTTGAACAGGATTTCGCCAAGGGACTCGTACCCGCCGACAAAGCACAGGCTTTCCTTCCCCTGCCGAATACGATCGAACGCCTCCACCATCGGCAGAATCGATGAGACGGCCCCCGAAGCGAAGTTGGAATGCCGACCCGTCAAGCTGTACTCGATTGAAATAAGGCCGGCCGGAGTATTTGAGTACGTGTGAGGAAACAGGAATGGCTTTACAAATCGCGGGCCCTTATCCAACAGGTCCTGGAAAAACGTGGCCGTGGTCTCGATGCTTCCGTACGCGGAGCCTAATGCCAGCCCGACCTGCCCCGGCGGAAGCGAACCGGGATCGATGCCCGAGTTCTCCAATGCAAGGCTCATCGCACCGAAAGCAAGCTCTGCCGACGGATCAAGGTATGCCTTCGGTGTCTCCAGGAATTCCTCAACATCAAACTCCTCTATCTCGGCTGCGAGTTTGCGTCCGGTATCGCCTGGTTCGAACGTGGAGATTTCGCGGATTCCGCTTTCTCCCGCAATCAAGCCCTCGCGGAACTCTTCCCAGCCCGTGCCCACGGCAGTGACCGGTCCAATCCCCGTAATGACTACCTGGCGATCCTGGTTCATGATTCGAGTTTCCTGAATACCACGGCGGCATTGCAGCCGCCGATTCCCGCTGAGTTGGATAGAACAGTGCGGACAGCCGCGTTCCTCGACCTGTTGACAACACAGTCAAGGTCGCATTCCGGGTCAGGTTCATTGAAGTTGATTGTCGGCGGGATGATTCCATCACGAAGGGTCATAACGGCTGCCATGGCTTCTATACTGCCGGCGGCTCCCATCATGTGTCCCGTCATCGACTTTACGGATGTTATGGGTATTCGATAGGCGCTGTCGCAGAACACCGTTTTTATCGCCTGGGTCTCGGTAAGATCGTTGTACTTGGTGCCTGTCCCGTGCGTGTTGATGTGATCCACTTCCGAAGGTTGAATCCCGGCATCCTGTAATGCCGCACGCATGACCAGGGCCGAACCCTCTCCCTCTTTTGACGGTGCGGTCATGTGGTGTGCGTTGTTGTTTGTTGCTCCACCCAGGACCTCGGCAAGGACCGGGGCGCCACGGGACAGGGCGTGGTCCATGTTCTCAATGACAATTGCCGCCGCACCTTCACTGAAGATCGTTCCTCCGCGATTCTTGTCGAACGGACGCAGCTCGTCTTTGGTCATAGTCCGTAGCGCGCTGAGGCCACTCCATGCAAACCGGGACAGTGCATCGTATCCTCCCGTCACCACTGCCTTCGCGCGTCCCGCACGAATAAGTTCAACGCCCTGCACAATGGCGGCGGTGCCGGATGAACATGATAGAGAGAGAACCGCCCTTGCCCCCCGCAGCCCCCAGAGACCGGCAATGGTGTCGGCGCAACCTTGGAATCCGTAGTCCAGAAAATCGGATGCTCTTGCTTCTTCATTCGCGGCTATGCTGGTGAGTAGCCTTTCTCCCGCCTGTATGGCTCCGAAATTGGTTGAAACAATGATAGACGTGTGATCCAGAAATTCGCTGCTTTCCGCCAGGCCGGAGGAATCAACGGCTTCCCGTGCGGCGACAATCATAAACCCTGTAGCCCGGTCCTCGCCGCCGGTATTGCCGGCACCGGCCGCCGCCAGGGCTTCATCACGAATCTCGCCTCCGCGTGTGAATCTGAATCCTTCCGTATCGAAACTGGCTATCTCGGAGATACCGGATTGTCCACGGCACATGGCCTCCCAGGCAGTTGAAACACCTGCTCCAAGCGGTGATACAACGCCCATGCCTGTTACCGCTATCCTCACGTGTGCATTCCCCCGTCGACACAGAGCACCTGCCCGGTAATATAGTCGGCATCACTTGAAGCAAGAAAAAGAACGGCCGCGGCCACTTCTTCCGCAGACCCGAAGCGTGACATTGGAATCGATGCCAGCTGTTTCTGCTCCCTGGACGATCCCATGTCTTCCGTCATACCAGTCTGTATAATTCCTGGCGCCACGGCATTCACGTTCACGCCCGAAGGTGAGAACTCCCTTGCAACCGTCTTCGTGAGTCCGATCAGTCCCGCTTTCGCCGCGGAATAGTTCGCCCGCATCAGGTCGCCCATAAGGCCCGCATCAGAAGATATGTTTATAATCTTCCCCGACTTCCTTCGCACCATGTCACGGCCGATTACCTTGATACAATGGAACGGCCCCTTGAGGTCCACATCAATAACGTCGGACCATTCGTCGTCTTTCATGAAGGTAACGAGGTTGTCCTTAAGAATCCCGGCGTTGTTAACCAGGATATCTACAGCCCCCAGAGCTTCTTTTGCCACTTTGTGCATGCTTCGCACTTCGTCTATATTGCGAACGTCAGCCTGCACGGCCAGGGCCTTGACGCCACAGGCTTCAATCTCACCCACCACGCTATCAGCGGCTTCGCGCTTAGAAACGTAGTTCACTGCCACACCAGCGCCGGCACGGGCCAATGCCAGGGCAATCGCCCGGCCAATACCACGTGACCCTCCGGTCACAAGTGCGTTCTTGCCTTCCAGATCCATATTCCGGTCCAACCTGATCCATTCATCAACTACGAAACACACGAAAACCGCGAAAGATAACACATTTTCGCGCATTTCGCGCATTTCGTAGTTAATACTCAGGACGAATTCGCTGCATGGAATTCTTCAACCATCGTCTCGGTTACAACTTCTACATCTTCGTTCTTTAGCCTGGATAGATCAATTCCCAGTTCGCGAGCCCTTCTCCTTGCGGCTGGAGTTGCACGGACCCTCCCTTCCCGCCCAGCGGAGCGCCCAGCGCGCTTCCTCCTCTTCCTGCCCGAGGATGCCCGCAGCTTCTCCATAAGTGCTTCGTTCTCTGCCGACACGTCCGGCAGCGGTTCACCGGCGTCATCGCAGATAATCGCAATTATGTAGCCGACCGGAAGAATGCTCTTTTCTGGCGCCAGTATTCTGCGGAGAACTCCCGAACACGGCGATTCAACTTCAACGCACGCTTTCTCGGTGGTTACTTCCACAAGCGGCTCGCCCGCTTTGACATGATCGCCTTCATTCTTCAACCATGCCGTCAGGGTTTCACTCTCAACGTTGGCGCTGATCTTTGGCAGCTGGAATTCAAGTGCCACGGTTATCCGTCCTCATTTTCCGGGTTCCTTGACCACCGGTTCCGGCTTCACGGCAACAGGGGGTTTCGGATTCTTCACGGCTGGTTCCGGCTTCGCGGTAGGTTGGAGTTCCGGTTTCTTTACGACAGGTTCCGGGTTCACGGCTGGTTGGGGTTCCGGTTTCTTCACGGCAGATTCCGGATTTGCGGCAGGCTGCGGCTCCGGCTTCTTCACGGCAGGTTCCGGTTTTGCGGCAGGCTGCGGCTCCGGTTCCGGGTACCCCACGCATGGAATTCGCACTGGCGGAGAGAGATTGCCGGCCTTGTCACGTGCCCGCATCGTAAGCCATTTGCCCAGCCCCTGCCCGGCAAGTAGATCCACAGGCGGGGAATCATCCTGGACTTCGGCTCTGTCCAAGCTGCTGACATACTCGCCAATGCCGCTGGCATCGTATGCCCTCATGCTGATCTCATCCTCTTTTCCCCAGGTGGAGAAGGCGAAAAGACTCTGAAGATGCATTTCCACCGGCTTGCTATTATACGCTGCCGCTCCAAATGCAATCATCTTGACCCACGTTCCGTCCAGTATCGCGCTATCCGAAAGGAGTTTTTCGCTCCTGGAAGATGTCTTGAGTTCATTCATATCGAGGATGACCGATTTCCACTCACCCGGCAACCATGCTGGAGAATCATCGCGTTTCACCCTGTATGATTTGCGACTCTTCCCCTTCGACCCATATTTTTCCGCATATAACCTGCGTTTCTCCGCATATGAGTTGTATCCAAGCCGATAACTCAGTTTTTGCCCGTTACTCAGATAAATGCTCATGGAGAAATAAGGAGTTTCTTCCTTTTCCATGGTTTTGCGCCGTACCCTGAACCCCACGAAGGGGAACTTATCCGCCATCCACTCTTTCTCCCCGAATTCTTTCTTCAACCTGCCGCGGCCTTTCGGCATTTCGATCTTGCAGTAGGTTCCCTCCTCCGCATCTCTCACAAGCGAAATGCTCGTATAGGGCGACTCAGGGTCTCTCATTCCCGCATCATCGACGCGCGCATCATCCCAGTTTGACGCCCAGAACACGCTATCGGGATAACTGGGTTCCAGCAAAGTCGGCCCCTTCTTGTCGGCGGCATGGTTCATCGTGATGGGAGTAGAGACGGGTGGTGATTCGTTGCCAGCACCATCACGTATTCCGGTGAAAGTCACCGTGGCCGTATCACCGTCGTTCATCCGGTCAATTGTCTTCTTGAAAACGAGGGGCCAATTGAGCGATAGGTGCACCTTGTCTTCTTCCATTACCATACGGCGTCCCGTTCCGGCCGTTACCTTGAAAGGCTCCCCGTTTAACCTCATCTCAAGACTATCTGCATCCAGCGGGGAACCCGCTCCCGTGGCAAACGTAGCCTGCAGCCGCGATCCGTTGTCCTTAATGCCTTCGGTTGCCGTCAGAGTACAGGTGCCCTTCACTCTTTCCCTGTCCAGGAGAACGGGTATTTCAGTCACCCTGGAATGAGCGCCCTTGCTGTCCCTCGCCCTGAGAAGGATACGGCACAGGCCGTCCGGCAGGGAACCGATCTGGGGGGTAATCGCCTTTCCCGGAGGATAATCCTGCCATATTGGTTCGCCGGGAGATATCAGTTGAGCGACGTCGCCAGGCCCTGTGCATACGGCAAGTTCCACTGCCGCAATCCCGTCGGCATCATGGAACCACGGGGTAAAGGTCAACTGTGCGGAATCCGAAACCGCAGGCCCCAAAACGAGGTCATCGAGAAGAATCTTTGAGAAGAGCCCCGTCTGATCTGCCTCACGGCTTAAGGACCCGATCTTTATTTCTCCGGCCTGCATCGAGAACTTGTTCTCAGTTGAACCAATCATGACATCCGACACGAGACCACGCCACACCTGCCAGGTGTTGTTCATCGTTATGGGCTCGACACCCCTGACGAATCTGCCGGGAGAGCCCTTTTCGGAGAAGCGGGCACAGTTATTGACCCCGAATGCAATGGATATGTTGGCCATCGGATCACCAAGATAGGTCATCTGGAGAATCGGGTACTTTGCCAGCGAGAAGGAAGTATCGAAATCCAACATAAGGCGCTCTTGCTCACCTCGATTGATAACCTCGAAATATCCGCCTCGTTCCGAATGACCGCGCCTGTGGAGAACACGCTCATCCGGGTGCCATGAACGGCTTTCCCTTCTTTGTTCCTCCGGGATATCGTATTCAAAATTCCTGAAGAAAGGTGTGAGCCCGTCGATACCGAGCAGCACGGGAGGAATGTTCGGAGTTGTGTCCTGACGTTTCAAAACAAGATCGTATTCTTCTTTCCCTGTGGACAGAACCAGGTTCATGATGTCTGGATTCTGAGGCCCGAAGGCGAACTTCGACGGCAGGATCGCGGTGATAGAACTTGTGGATTCCTCTATCACCTCCGCGTATTCACCATTCACCCGTACAGATTCCCAGCGCATACGTGGATCAGGGAACTCCCCCTCACGCGTTATGACGAATTGCCCCGGCCTCTCATCATGCCAGAAACATGTCAGCGACGGTTGCCCTGGAAGCATGACCCAATTGAGCTCGCGGGCAGCCGAAACCGATTCAGTTTGGACTTCCAGCACTGTTCGTATGTAACCGGTTGTTGCCAGGCCACCAATGGCCTTGTTCAGTTCTTCCATGCTTTTGCAGGAGACCAGTGGTTTACGGCTTGCAGCATCCCTCAGTGTGACCTGTTTCAGTGGGGGTGCATCGGCCGGAAGAGAAAGTGTCGGCCCATCGTAGCTTATCTCGGCAAACCCCTTAACGGCGTAGCCTTCACCGGGACCATTTCCGCTCAGCCCCTGGATAACATCGCTCGGCTGAGCATTGCCGAAGCCTTCGACTTTTACATGCGTCGCGCCCTTGGAAGAGGCCTCGGCAGGCAGCCAGACATCGACAGGTATCCATTCGCCTTCGGCGTGCCAGCCGCGGCTTTTCGTTTTCGTTGCCGGCACATCCGTCGCGCCCACCATTGTCAGTTTAGCTTCCGAGAAATCATCACCCGAGATACGATGGAAGAAACGGCTTCGCGGCACGTAAGTGTCGTTGCCCTTGCCGCTGCCCACCGAGAAGTGGAAGTTGACTTCGGTTTCAGGCGTGCGCTTGATGAAGAACCGCCAACCGGCGACATAGTTGATCCTGGAAGGTATTGTTTTGCAGCGGGTGAACATTGAACCGCTGCCCAGGGTGTTCTCCATAACGAAATAAGGCATGCCGTCCTTGTCTCTTTCCCAGGAAAGCGTCCCGCGGCCCACCGGATCATCAACCTCCCAGTTCCCGGGCCACGTCCAGAACCAGGGCCGATAGCCCTTAAGCAGGGTCAGGGTGCTCCATGGACTTTTGGCCGGTGCCGGGCCACCGGCTTCAGCAACGCGCAGGGCCAGCGGCGTGAATGACGCGGTTTTGTGACGGATTCCTTCTGCGGCGATCTTCACCCGGGCAACCACCATGGAGTTCATGAACGTCCATATGCCCAGTGAACCCCCGGAAAGAGGGTTGGGGTCTTCAGTCGAAAACACGAGCTCATTGTCGAAGTAGTATTCCAGCCTCTTCCCTACACGCCGGAACTTAATGAAATACCAGGCACCGTGAACAGGGCGGCCGCTGGGTACCATCGGGTTGTACCCACGCCTTTCGCTTCCCTCTCTCGTGCGCGGCACGGTGTACTTGTCGCTACGGGCGATTTCCTTTCCGTTGCGGAACAGCCTTGTATAAAGCTGTGAGTGATTTCTGTCCCAGCCGGAACAGGTAACGGTGTAACCCTTGCTGGGCGAAGTGCCGTCGTTCAGAACTGTCATGTTCAGATCGCCGATCCGCTCGTACCAGCCGTGCCTCAAACCTGCGTACATCTCGACGCAGAAATCTCCCTCGAACATGTACTTGGCCCATAGCGCCGCAATGGTATCGCGCGACTGGCCTATCATGTGCGACCACCTGGGCTGGCACTCGAAGCGATTCACTACTTCCCAGGCACCGCCGTTAACAGTCCAGTCATGCAACGACTGGGTAAAAAGGCAGTCTTTCACCTGGTAGCGGTCTACGCTGCTGAACTTCAGCTGGTACGCCCCGAAGCCGGCGATTCTCAGCCGCCTGCCTTTCAGGGGTTCCCGCAGCCGATGCTTGAAGAGTACTTTCCCGCCGCTGGTAATCCAGACCCAGTAGTCTTCGTGATGCAAGGTATAACATGCCGCAGAATAAGTGCCCATCTGGACGGCTGACAGGCCTTCCTTCAGCACATGCCCCGTCGGACTGGTCGAGGCTTTTCCTTTTTCGTCGGCGAAGACATGAACAGCGTTTTCGTCGACGGCAAGGCGAATCATGCCGGTTGTGCTGTTCTCACTGACCCCGAAATTGACTTCAGAGCCGACGGCAAAAGGCAGCCGAACGGAGAACCGGCCAAAGAAGTCACCCTTGAACCAGGTAAGCCCGTCTTTGCCCGTAATCCATTCCCCTTCCGGCGAAGACCAGTGGCGCATGTAAGGATCCGCCAGGAAAGTGCGGTTTTTCTCAAATACGTTACGATAGATGTCATCGCGTTTGAACCGGTACGCGAGATCTGAAATCTCAAGACTCGATCCCGGTGCCACGTACAATCCCGACGCCCCATCCGCAGAAGCGAAATCAGGCAGGACAACTACGAGCTCATCGTTCCTGTACAGGCGAAGACCACCGCCGGAACATGCATCCGCCATGAGGGTGAACGGCTTGTTTCCGTCCTGTCCGGCCGGGTACCGGAACGTTTCGACAGTTTCAATGCTGCCGGTCATTACCTTCTCGACTGCCACCAGGGTGTTTGTTTCGGACTGACTGCTTGTAAAACGATAGTAGGGCGCACTTTCACTAGAGTATCCTACCAGCAAGCCGGCCGTGGAGCTGGGCGATGAAGGTTTGAACCGGGCACTAAAAACGTGCGGCTTGTGCGAGACTGCCCCGACAACAAGCTGTTGGGCTTCGTTTTTCGCACGCAGCTTCAGAACTATCGGACCATCGGGAGAGCCTTCCTGTTGCGAAGGCAGCTTTGTGGGCAGGAAGTTGCCAAGCTCCGTGACCACATACCCTCGGAGGTCGGACATGTTTCGAAGATCGAGATCCTTGTGAGTGGTCACGCTGACATCGTCGAAGCGCACGCCGGTGTTGGATTCTACAAACAGTCCAAAACGGCCACCCCCCGGTAGTTGGGTTTCGACATCGAACACCAGTGATTGGTCCATGAAACATCGGACACGGTCCTGCCCCACGATAACCCGGAGCTTCACCCACTGGTCATACGTCAGGCTCGTGCGTGCGGCGGCCATGGTTTCGGGCGCCTTGTCGTCCCCAACGTGACGTTTGAGACGCAGCACGGCGTTGTGGGAGTCTTTCCGCATATCCAGGGTGAAAGAGAAATATCGGCCCGCGTCCTCAAACATGAAGACCACACCCATTTCCGCGGCAGCAGTCTGCATCGCGGCTTTGACACTGTAGGAATCGTAGAAATCATATCCGGAGGTTATAAGCGCCTTCTCGCCTGATCCTTTCAGGCTATAGAAATTGGGGCTCAACTCCGCCTGCGGCATGATCTCGCTCCGGTCCGGCACCTCGTCACGCTCCGTCAGGGAGTCGAGAACACTGTGCAGTTTCCAGGCACCGGATTCGATCTGCCAGGCACCCAACCGGTTCTCCGCGTCCGCCTCGGCGAGGAAGTTATCCTCGAAGACGAAACCGGCTGTCTTCTGGAAGAAGGGATCGGATTCTCCATCGGCCAAAAGATCGCCTTCAGGATGTGACACGGTCACCGACAGCGGAAAGGGAGGCCTGAGAGAACAGAGGGGGCGGTTGTCCAGGTAGACACGCCATGTTTCCGGCCGGAACTTGATTGTCAGTTCAACTTTGTCTTTATCTACCGTTGGCAGCGCAGACAGGTCGCGCTGAAAACTGTCCCGCACGGATCGAGAACGGCCCTTTTGCGATCCCTCCCCCATAATCGCTTTCTGGCCATCAAAACTGATCAATATTGATTCGCCGGTTTTCGCATTGGTCAGGCCGATATTGAGGCCCTCCTTAACGCGCCATTTTACAGAGTAGTAGAGATTCCCGGGATGATTAGGGACCGCGTAGCCGGATACTAGAACATGGGGCGGTTTCGGCGGCGGCGCGGCTTCGACGACCGCCGGAACCGCGGAGGTCTCTGCGGCAAGCGCAGCCGGAACATACAGGGCCGCAAAAAGAGCAGCCCGTATGCTTCTCAACATGCCTATGTCATCTATTGTCAAACCAGTACCCCTGTGTCCACAAGACAGAATACACCCCGAGAAGTTAGTATAGTGCTTGGTGAGGGTCACGCCAATACGGGGAGTTGGCAAAGTGCACCACGCCCAAAGCACTGCAGGTGCAACCGAAGGCTGAATATTGTAATCATTGACGGCACAACTAATGTATTGAATTTCCCCGTCGAGCATCCTTACCATGGCTGCACGTAAAGGAGCTGATGGTATGACCATGTTTCGGCCATGTATTGATCTGCACGAGGGCAAGGTTAAACAGATTGTGGGCGGCACTCTGACCGGGGAGCAAGCCACGCTGGAAACCAACTTCGTCAGCACGCGCTCATCGGCCTACTATGCCGAACTCTACAGGAAGGACGGGCTGGCTGGTGGCCACGTTATTCTTCTCGGCCCCGGCAACCGCGAGGCCGCCATCGAGGCGCTTGGCGCCTACCCCCGAGGACTGCAGGTTGGCGGCGGAATCAACTCCTCCAATGCGGCGGATTACCTCGATGCGAATGCAAGCCATGTCATCGTAACTTCTTATCTCTTCCCCAAGGCACGCTTCGAAAAGGACAGGCTGGAAGAAATGGTGAAGGCCGTGGGCGCTGAGCGTTTGGTTCTGGATCTAAGCTGCCGTTCGACAGGAGACGGATGGACTGTCGCAATGAACCGCTGGCAGGACTTGACGGATTTAGCCGTGACCCCTGAAACGATGGACCTGCTGGCTGATTCCTGTGCTGAATTCCTCGTTCACGCGGCCGACGTGGAAGGCCGATGCGAAGGTATTGACGAGAAACTCGTCGAAATGCTCGGCTCCTGGGGAAAGCGGCCCGTGACTTATGCCGGTGGGGCAAGAAGTCTCAGTGACCTGGAAAGAATAGAGGCGCTCAGCAACGGTAACGTCGATTTGACAATAGGAAGCGCCCTGGACATATTTGGCGGAACCCTGATCCGCTACAACGACTGCGTAGCCTTCAACAGCTCGCGCGCAACCTAAGCGGCTGTCCCCTGGCCGGTTGGAGTCTGACTCCCTCTTCGTAGCCGCCGCGTAAGGTAGTCGAGGGCATGTTCTTCTCCAAGAAGGCTTCGAATAACACCGATTAAGAACGGCGAGGGAAGAAGACGCAAAAAGTCACAGGCAGACCAGAGCGATGATGCCATATCATGACTGAATCGAGGAAATGCGTTACATGACTTTCACTGCTTCATTTCGACGTGTGCTTGTGGCTTTGCTGCTCTGCGGTTCCGCGGCCGATCTCCATGCGGCAGCGCCTCAAATCGCCATCTCCCGCATCGAGCAGATGCCCAACATGCCCTCCCCTTACCAGATGCGTGACTGGGCAAAGGTGGCGAGGGACTATGACGCTTTCGCCTTTGATCTGGACAAGCAGGGCGAGCATCTGCCGCTGATCAAATGGAGCCAAGCGCCCGGAGCTTCGACGAACAGGGTTTTTGCCATTAACTCGTTCGTTGGGTGGGGCAATCACGCCTACGAGACGATCACCTGTCTGGGTGCGGTTAATGGCGCCGCTGTAGCCGGCATAGACAAGAGCCGCCAGGATGGTCAAAACTGGGTGCGGCTCTGCGCGAACTACTTCAATGCCACACCGGGCATCGACCTCTATCTCAACAACCCCAACGGCAGAACCGGAAACTCCTTCTGGTACGAGCTGTTTCCAAACATCCTGTTCTACCGGCTCTTTCATCATTATCCGGGTACGCCGGGGATGGCGGGGCAGTTTACGACCGTCGCCGACAGGTGGTTTGAGGCGTGCGTCGGTATGGGTGGCCACACGGATCCGCGGGTTGTCCCTAACTTCCGTCATACATCCTTTGACTTCCGGTCGGGAAGACCAGTTGACAACGGCCGCTGGTATGAGGACGGTAGCGCGGGAGCAATTGCCTGGTTGGAATACATGGCCTACGTGAGAACGGGAGAGGCGAAGTACCTGTCGGCCGCCAGGTGGGGATTGGATTACCTGGAAGCTGCACAACGAAGTCCCTACTACGAGATACTACTCCCGCACGGGGCAGTCATCGCTGCCCGAATGAACGCCGAGAAGGGCACAGACTACGACGTCCGCAAACTGGTGAACTGGTGCTTCGACGGAAGCAACCCGAGGGGCTGGGGCACATCGATAGGAAAGTGGGGAGAACACGATTTCTCGGGTGTCAGCTGCAGCATCAATAAGACGCGTGAAGGAACGTATGCGTTCGCGATGAACACCTTCAACAAGGCGAATTCGCTCGTTCCTCTAGTGCGCTATGACCCCCGCTTCGCACGGGCCATTGGCAAGTGGATGCTGAATGCGGCCAACAGTATGCGGCTCTTCTATTCCAACGGTCTTCCTCCGGACCAGCAGACGGATTACGCATGGGCCGCTAATCATGATCCTGATTCCTGCCTGGCATATGAGGGTATCCGTCGCGTGCAATCCATGATCGGTCGTCTGGACAGCAACTTCCTGACGCGCTTCGGTCGCGTGAAGCAAGGCAAGCTGAAGCACACTGAATTCACGGATGAACGCTATCAGACGTTCGAAGAAGTAAGGGTGGGTGACGGTGACCGGTTGGAACACATCTGGAAAGTTATGTTGCCGGAAGCCGACAGCCACAATCTCAATATGGTGGCAAAGGTCAGTGGGCGGGAAGCGTTTGCCGTATCCTATGCATCGCGCCCCGAGGGACCGTTTACTCAAGTGTGCGTTTTTGATTCCAGGGAGTCCAAAGGCAGGGGAGGGAAACTCACGGTCAAGGGTAGCAGACCCATCTACCTGAAGGTCACGGACGCCGATCAGGACGCAGGCAATGACGCGTTGGATTCCTTCTCCGTAGACGATGCCTGGATCGTTTCAACCATCAACAAGAGTCCCTTCGCCACGGGAGACGCCAAGGCCAACGGGTGGGCGCGCACAAATCTCGGGCTGTACGGTTCGTCCTTCGTCGGCATTTTCGGAGGTATCATAAGGACCACGAACGTCAAAGGCATCCTGCAGCTGAATTGCCTGGCAACAGACTATTTCCACGCCAAAGCCTATCCAACATACCTCTATTACAACCCGTTTGAGACAGAAAAAGAAGTGGTGATTGATGTGGGGCCTCGCTCCAGCGACCTGTACGACGCCGCTTCTGGTTCATTTCTGAAGAAGAACGTCGATGCCAGGGTTGCGTTTACAATCCCTGCCGACACTGCCATCCTGCTCACAGTGGCTCCCACAGGGGGAAAGATCACCCGCCATGGCACCAGGATGCTCATCAACGGGATTGTGGTGGATTACATGCCGGTTTCGAATCCTTGAGCCTGCGCGAGATCCCCCGTAGCCTCGCACTGTGGCGGTAAAACCGAACAGGATCACGCCAGCCCGATCTCCGCGGCAACCTGGCGCATGCCCATGATAACGTCCGAAATCAGTTCGCTGTTTTCGATACCAAGCATTTGGGCGCCCTTTTCAATCACTTCACGATCTACTCCGGCAGCGAACCCCTTCTGCTTCCATTTCTTGCGCACCGATTTCGGTTTGAGGTCCATGACACTCTTCGATGGGCGGACCAGGGCACATGCGGTAACCAGGCCGGTCAGCTCGTCCACGGCGTACAGGGCCTTCTCCATGAGAGATTGCGGCTCCACGTCCACGCAGACGCCCCAACCATGAGAGATTGCTGCACGGATGTATTCCTCCGGCCATCCGCGTTCGCGCAGGATCTCCTCGGTCTTCAGGCAATGCTCCTCGGGGTACTTCTCGTAGTCGAGGTCATGTATCAGTCCGATAATGCCCCACTTGTCTTCGTCCTCGCCGTGTTTTTGGGCGCTGAACCGCATCGCCGCCTCAACGGCCAGGGCATGGTTGACGAGCGACTCGCTCCTGTTGAATTCCTTCAGCAATGCGAGCGCTTCGTCACGGGTCGGGATGTGCACTTCCACGGGTTGTCTCTCCTGGTCTTTACCCCGACGGGTAGAACTCTACTCGGCTGCCTCACCCAGAATCTTCGCGGCGTTTTCGGGGAGGATCATGGATGATTCAATGCTGTATTCCTTTTCCGGCGTGAAACTCGGATCGCGGAGCATCTTCGTGCCTATCTCGACCGCCTTGTCTACGCATAGCGGGTACACAAAGGTTACCCCGAGAACACCTTCATGCACGTACTTGACGCCTTCGTGCGTCAGACCGTCTACGCCGACAAACACCATTTCCTTCTCCCTGCCCTTTTCCTTTGCCGACAGGTAAGCGCCATATGCCATTGGATCGTTATGTGCGTAAACCACGTCGATGCCTGATGGATTGGCATTCAGCGCTTCGGTCATGCGATCCATTGCTTCGGGCTGAAACCAGTTGGCCGTCGCAGAGTGAACAACCTTTATGTTCGGATGTTCTTTCAGAACGTCAGCACAGCCGCCGTGACGATTTATGGCGCCCTCCACACCCTTCGACCCGTGAAGCTCAACCATGTTTCCTTTCGGTTCGCCATGCTTCTTTGTCAGATGATCCACAATCCACTGTCCCGCCAGCCTCCCGATCTTGAAGTTGTCACTCCTGATGAACGTGGTGTAATTGGGCTCCAGTATATCCCTCTCCAGGCAGATAGTCGGAATCCCGGCGGCCACGGCTTCACCCATTACCTTGGTGAGCGAGTCGCGCTGAAGTGGTGCGACAATCAGGAGGTGTGGTTTCTGACGGATAGCGTTCTCGATCTGGCTGATCTGTTTTCCCGCGTCAGCCTGGCCATCGTAGATCGCCAAATCGACATCGGGTTGCTTCGAAAACAGCTCATTCATGCGTTTGTTTTGAGTAGCCCTGTAGGGTTCGGCGTTGTTGCATTGACTGAAAACCACCAGGAACTTCTCCGCCTCGGTATCGCCCTTTCCTCCGCAACCTGCCAGAAAGGAGAGGATCACGCCGGAGATAAGGATTACACTCAGTAGTTGAATTGTTTTCTTCATATTAGTTAGAAACCTTCTTTCGCTGCAGGGCAACCGCCACAATTATGATAAGAGCCTTCAACATGAGCTGCATGTTGAAATCAACGTTCCTGAGACCAAGGATATTCGTAAGGATACCAATGATCAAGGCACCATTGATAGTTCCTATAATGCTGCCCTTCCCCCCTGCCAGGCTTGTTCCGCCTATAACCACCACCGCAATGGCGTCCAGTTCCGAGGTGATTCCGGCATTGGGATCTCCAGTTGTCGTACGCGCGCAAAGCAGCACGCCCGCGATTCCCGCAAGCAGTCCGCTCATGGTGTAAACCGCGATTTGCACCCGGCGTAAGGGCAGCCCGGCGTACCGCGAGGCAAGCGCGTTGTCTCCCACGGCCCTGACATACCGCCCGAAGACCGTCCGTCTCAGAACCACCGCGAAAACCGTGGCAAGCACCAGGAATGTTCCAATCATCAGCCACTTGCCCGAAAACATGTCCCCGAAACTGCCGGCCACGTCGCTCCCTACGCCCAGGCCGATCCGCTCGTTATTTGAGAACCACAGGGCCAGGCCCCGAACGCCGATCATTGCCGCCAGCGTCACGATAAAGGGCTGAATCCCCAAAGTCGCTATCAACACGCCATTAAGCATCCCCACCAGTCCACAGGCCACGATTGCCGAGATGATCGCAGTGCCGATTTGGACGGAAGGAAGCAATCCCGGATCCCATTCAACCAGAAGTGTACCTGTCACCACGCCCGACAGGGCAAGCATGCTGCCTACACTAAGGTCGATTCCAGCGGTGAGAATAACGAAGGTCATGGACAGCGACATGATTGCTATTGGGGTAATAGCCCTCAGCATGTCCGTCAGGTTGCCCAGTCCCAGGAATATTATCTCTCCGCGAGTAGTTCTTGGGCTGATCAATACCGCCACCAGGAAGATTCCCACGAGAACCAATGGCCCTTTGTAGGTCTTCAAAACAGCAAGAAATCTGTCTTTCATTCCGCCGCACCCTCCATTGCCATTGCGAGAGACATGATACCTTCCTGTGTTGCCGACATTGCATCCATAATACCTGTCATTCTGCCGTTGTGCATCACCATTATCCGGTCACAACACCTCAGAAGCTCAGGAAGTTCAGAACTCACGAAGAGGATGCCCTTGCCCGCCGCGGCAAGTTCTTCGATAATGGCGTATATGTCTTCCTTGGCTCCAACGTCTACCCCCCGCGTCGGATCATCAAGGAAATAGACGTCCGGACTTACCATCAGCCACCGCCCAACGAGAACCTTCTGCTGGTTCCCGCCACTCAATGAGGTCACTTCCACGTCCGGTCCGGCCGTTTTAAGCCGGGTCTGCTTCGCCGCGGCAAGGTACTTGGATGACTCCTGCGCTTCCTCAACCCAACCGCCGCTGCTGCAGCCGTCAAGGGATGCCAGTGACATATTCTGCTTAACCGACATCTGGGCGATGAGCCCCATGAGTTTCCGGTCTTCCGGCAGCAGGCCAATTCCTTTTCTGACGGCGTCGCGGGGCGAACTGGGTGAATAGGGGGAGTTTTTCAGCGAAATTGTGCCGCCGCTGATTTTGTCCAGGCCAAACAACGCCGCCCCGATCTCGCTACGGCCGGACCCGACCAAGCCCGCGATTCCAAGCACTTCCCCGCGGTGAAGCGTGAACGATACTTCTTCCAGTCTATCGGTCGAAAGATCCGCGATTTCCAGGATTCTGCTTGTTGTGGCGTGACCCTCCGCCCTCCCCTTGCCCGAAAGTTCGCGCCCTACCATCATTTGTATCAGTTCATCTGCATCCGCTTCCCGTGAGGGCCTCGTTCCGATGTATGAACCGTCGCGCAAGACGGTTATGCGGTCTGCAATGCGGAAGATTTCGTCCATCTTGTGCGACACGTAGACAATGGAAACCCCTTTCCCCTTTAGTTGACCAATAACGTCGAACAGGTTGCCGACGGCATCCTCGGTTAACGAGCTGGTTGCCTCGTCCATCACGATTACCCGGGCATCCATGCTGAGGGACCTCGCTATCGCCACTAACTGCATCTGACCTATCGACAGCTCCTTCAGAACGGTATCGGCAGTACAATCAAGGCCAACCTGGTCCAGGAACGGGCGGCAATGAAGAGCTAGCTGCCGAAAGCTGACAAAAGGCGATTTCTCAAGTTTCAGGTTCCCTATGGCGATATTCTCCGCCACGGTCAGGTTAGGAAAGAGGTCCAATTCCTGGAAAATGATGCTGATCCCCAGTTTCTGAGCATCTGTTGGGCGCTGGATGGAAGTCTCATGGCCATCAAGCACTATTTGGCCGCTATCCGGACGCAAAACACCGGCAATTATCTTGCCAAGGGTGCTCTTTCCAGCACCGTTCTCCCCTATGAGGGCATGTACTTCGCCCGGCTCCAGCGCGAAAGATACGTTCTTCAGCGCCTGAACGCCTCCAAAACTCTTGTTTATCCCGTCAGCTTTGAGGAACACTCCCATATTTCACCATATCTGCTGGAACTGTTTCAGGGTCTAAACAGAACCCAACTATGGTACCCATGGGGATCGGTACAGACAAGCTGTTTACGATCCAGCACAGTTGTAAGTGCGTTCTGTTGTCACATGCATACAGCCGTGCACACTTTTCAGATAGTCCCGTCCTGCCCATTGCCGACCATGCATATTGTAACTACCTGATGCCACAGCACTTATGCTGATCGCTTCCAAATCACATCCTATTTGGCACAGTTCCAGCATACTGATTTGGCACGAGTTGCTGTGTGTGGCGTCGCAAGGCAGTAGTTCTCGCCAACTGAATCAAAGAACGGATCTATCTTATGTTTGAAGAAGACCTGCTTTACGATCGGTATATGAATGACATCGTTCATTTTGAGCGGATTACGCCGAAAAGAGAACAGGAGCTGTCAAAGACAATTCTGACCAGCCGCAGTCATAAGCGTATTGAAAAGGCCGTTAACGAACTAGTCCAGGCAAACCTGCTGCTTGTGGTTCATTGTCTGAAGGATTTTTCCAAGTACCTGGAGTCTCCGGGTGCAAGAATTACACATATGGATTTGATTGCCGAAGGCAATATTGGCCTCATGAAGGCTGCCCGCAATTTCGACGCGCGGCACGGTAGCGAGGATGCCGAGAAAAGGACCTCACGGATCCGCTTCAGCACCTACGCCTGCAAGAGCATAAAGAACGCGATGAGACGCGCCCTTAAGCTTTCCCGCTTCATCCATATCCCTGAGCACCATTTCAGCTACTGGGGCAAGATAAAGGCCATGGAAGAAGAGCACGGCGAAACGCTTACCAACGATATGCTCCAGAAGGACCTGGGTGTCGGCGCGGCCAAGCTGGGAATGCTCAAGCAGAGCCAGAACAGTGCCACCGCTCTTCTTGACGATCTGCCACAGGAAAGTGGCGGCGCATGGTCCGATTTCATGGAAGACAAGAACTGCATGAATCCACGCAGCGAGGTCGAGCGTTCAGATCTGCGAGGGTACCTTGAGAAAGAAATCCAACATCTTCCCGAGCGGACGCAGAGAATGGTCACCATGATGTATCTCGATCCGGAACGCACTACCTTTGCAGATCTATCCAAGATTTTCGGCGTCTCCAAAGAACGCTGCAGACAGGTTTGCGCCCAGGGCTTGAAGGCCCTGAGGCTGCGCGTCGAGGCCAAGTGGGACCGCATTGGCGGACGGGAAGTCTACGGAAAGGAAACTTCCCGGAAGACGGTCCGGAAAGAGACTTGGAGCGAGCTCGAGCATAAACTGCTCACCATGCCGCTCACCGCCCTGGGATACAGCGATTCAGATTCCGGGGAAACAAGTGCAAATGTTAACGCTGCTTGATTGAGGTTTTTCGACAGAACAACTTAAAACACACCCACCCCACAGTCCTCCGTGGGGAGCATCCCTATGTTGCTCCTTGCGGGGGACAACTTTTTTCAGCCTGCATTCAGCAGCAGGGAAACTACGAAACACACGAAAAGCTCGGGAAGCATGGTATTGAACAGATTTCACAGGAAATGCTGTATCTGCTTTTATCCATGTATTATTTCATTCCTTTCGTGTGTTTCGCGGCTTTCGTAGTTCAATCGCTCACTGCTTCTGGTATGCTTCTCAGATCATGACAGCGTTGAACATACGGACAAACGTCGTAGAGGAGTACCCAGACTACTTGCGCGATGAGTCCAGGCGCGTTGGTTGTGCTGATTCCATATCGTTTCCGCGTTCTGAAGATGAACTCAGGGAGCAGTTACTCTGGCTGGCGGAGAAACGGGTGATGGTCACAACCCAGGGAGCCCGCACAGGCATTGCGGGGGGAGCTACCCCGAATGGCGGCCATGTCCTCAATCTTTCCCGCATGAATAGTATCCTCGGTCTCAAGCATGTGCCAGGCGGGGAGCATTTCATTCTGACAGTTCAACCCGGGGTTCTGCTGTCCGATGTTCAACAAGGCGTGGCGAAGAAGCGGTTCGCTGCTTCAGGATGGTCGGAGGAGTCTCTCCAGACTCTTGATGAACTTGCCGCGATGCCCGGTGGCTACATGTTTGCTCCCGATCTTACCGAAGTCAGTGCGTCTATTGGCGGCCTGGTTGCCTGTAACGGTTCCGGCGCACGTTCTTTCCGCTACGGTGCGACAAGGGCTCACGTTGCGCGCGTCAGGGGGTTTCTCGCCGATGGTACCGCAATCGATCTGGAGCGCGGTAAACATAAGACCACGGGGCGCACTTTCGAACTGCCACTCGCAGGTGGGAGAATTCTTAAGGGCCGGGTCCCCGGTTACGAAATGCCGGCCGTCAAGAATGCGGCCGGTTATTTTGCAGAGGATGACATGGATCTTGTGGATGTTCTGATAGGTTCCGACGGAACTCTTGCGGTATTCTCCGAGATCGACATCGTTCTAATCCCTGCGCCCCCGGTCATATGGGGGATAACGGCATTCCTTCCCGATGAAGATTCCGCCTTGCGCCTCGTTGAATCGGCACGGGCAGAAACAAGGCCGGCGGCGATTGAGTTTGTCAGTTCCGGCGCACTTAATCTTCTCAGGCACCAGAAGGCTGATAATCCGGCATTCAAGGATATCCCCTCGGTGGAGGATGACTGGCACACGGGTGTCTACGTGGAGTATCACGGCAAAGAGGACGATGTCATCGCTTCAGTGGAGGCGTTGTCGGAAGTACTCGAAACCTGCAATGGTGATCCGGATACCACATGGCTGGCCTCGAACGAGAAAGATATCACGCGTTTCAAGGCATTTCGTCACGCGATTCCTGAATCCGTCAACTTACTGATTGATGAACGGCGAAAAGCGGATTCCCGGCTTACCAAGCTGGGAACGGATCTGTCAGTGCCGGATGATTGCCTGCAGCCGGTGATGGAGATGTACCGCCATGACCTGGCGGACCTGGGCCTCGAGTCTGTGAGTTTTGGCCATATTGGGAACAACCACGTTCATGTAAACATTATCCCACGCAACATGGATGAATACGAAAAAGGCAAGGATCTGTATCTGCGATGGGCCGGCAAGGTTGTTGCCATGGGGGGCAGCGTCTCCGCGGAGCACGGGATCGGAAAACTCAAGATCCGTATGCTCGAGATCATGTACGGGGCAAACGGGATCTCCGAAATGCGGGAACTGAAGAGAATCTTTGACCCCGATGGACGGCTGAACAGGGGAAACCTGTTTTCGTGGGATTGAACCCTGATTCTGCCAGAAGGACGATCTGATCACCCAATATCCACTGGATATTCAATGGGGATCATGCCTCTCGGAGATAGGCATGTACTGGAGAAGTAGGGACCTATCTCCGAGAGGTCCCTCCAAAAGCATGACGGCAAGTCTACTCAGTTAATCCGGCCCACACTTCTTCTTCAATCCCCGCCTGCTTGTTGCAGTAACGCGCCACGCTGAACAGGTAGTCCGAGAGGCGGTTTAAGTAGACCTGGATTTCACCGAACGCTTCATCCCCTCCGCAGATCGGATCAGACATCAGGATCACCAGGTTCCTTTCGGTTCTTCGGCATATTGCCCGCGCCATATGGGCCGCGGCTGCACTTTTGTCGCCGGCGGGAAGAATAAGTTCGCGGAGTGACGGCAACCGGGTGTCTATTCGATCGATCCAGGCCTCTATCTCCGCGGTACCGGGGATTCCTTCAGACACCAGTTTCTTACGCGCGGGAGAGTCCACCGTGGTTGCTATCCACATCCCGATTCGGAAGAGTTTGGATTGTGTGCGCAGGAGCTCCGGTGGGATGTCGGAACAAGTTTCCGGCAGGAGAGCTGCAACGAGCCCGATTGAAGAACTGAGTTCGTCAAGCGCGCCGAGAGCAGAAATCCGCGGATCGTCTTTTCTGACCCTTTCTCCACTCAGGAGCCCCGTTTCAAGATCGTCCCCGCTACCTGTATAAGTTGCCATTTCCGCCCCCTCAGAAGAGCACGCTCTCCACTTCTGCCACACTGGGCTGTTCGAGCAGGCGCGCGGCATGCTTCTCAGCCTCGGAAACAGATATTTCAGCAATCCATGTGCGGAGATCCGGAATGTAGTGAGGGTCCACGCTCAAAGAACGAATCCCTATGCCGAGAAGAAACGGCAGGTATTCCCGGTGATGAGCCATTTCGCCGCAAATCGCTAAATCTCTTCCGTGCTCCCGGGCAGTTGAGGCGATCTGCGCTACACCCCGCAGCACTGCCGGATGATGCGGGCAGTAGTACTCTGCCACATCGCTGTTGCTACGGTCCACCGCGAGCATGTACTGCGTGAAGTCATTCGTCCCTATAGAGAAGAAGTCAACGTGCTGAGCGTATACGTCCAGCAGAAGAAGAGCGGAGGGCGTTTCGATCATCATGCCGAGTTCCGGATCCGCCTTGTGCGGAATGGATTGCTCCGCCAGGTTCTCGAGGCAGGCTTCCACTATTCCCCTTGCTTTCCTGAACTCATCCAGCGACGAAATCATAGGGAACATTATTCGCAATCTCTCGGCATCGGCACCGGCACGCAGAATTGCCCTTACCTGGTCTGTCAATATGTCCGGATGTTTCAGGCAAAAACGGATTGACATCAGACCCAATACGGGGTTCGGTTGCTTCCCGTAGTCGTAGTAGGCCAGCCCTTTCTCGCCCCCCACATCAAGCGTGCGGAAGGTAACATCGCGCCCATTCATCTGCTCAAGCGCCTTGCTGTAAACAATGCATTGCTCTGCTTCTGACGGAAACGACGATCGCACCAGAAACGGGAACTCTGTCCTATACAGTCCGACACCTTCTGCACCCAGCTTGCGGGCAAAAGGGACCTCCCTGAGCAAGTTGATATTCGCCAGCAGGTGTACCTCTGCACCTTCCCTTGTCCGCGCAGGTTCCGCCGGCATGTCATCTTCGGGAACTTCTACTGTGGTCTCGTGGTTCGTGGCATGATACTCATCGATGACTTGCGGTGTGGGATCAATGTAGAGATTACCGGTATCGCCATCCACAAGCAGTGTAACGTGACCGGTAAGCTTCAGAAGTTCCGTGCGGTCGACAATGACCACGGGAATCCCTAACGCGCGAGCCAGGATTGCCACATGACTCGCTATCCCGCCACCAACAAGAACCATCCCGCTTATCCCCTCCGCAGCCAGGACGGCAATGTCCGACGGCAACAGGTGTGCTACCACCATGATACTGCCGGTTACCGAATCCACCGGAGCGCCGGCTCGTAACTGCAGGTTCTCAATCAGGCGCGTTGCCAAGTCCTCCACATCCGCGGCCTTATCCCTCATGTACGCGTGACTGCTCTCCGACAGGCGGGCGATATGCGTTTCCGCAACACTCACCACAACGTCGCCAACTGCCAGCCCTTCCTCGATCATCTTTGACATGGTTCCGGAGAAAGATTCGTCCCTGAGCATCATGAGGTGGGCATCAAAAATCATGGAGGCGGCCTCGGGAAGGGCAACCGCAATTCGAGCCTGGATCTCCTGGATCTGTGTTGCCGTGGATTCGACGGCACGGCGAAAATCATCAAGCCCAAGCTCTGCGCTCAGGAGTTCGGCCGATGCAGACAGCTGTGCGCGCTCCTTCCCGAAGCACCAGGCCGGGCCTATCGCCATCCCGGGAGATGCCGGGGTGCCTGAAATCAGCTCCATCTGCTCTGCAGCCCTGTCGAACACGGAATCGCCACCCGCATGAAGTGCCAGCAGGAACTGGGCATTCTCAAACGTACCGGCAAGCTGTGAGGCAACTGCCGTGAGGGCAACAATGTCGTTTTCCTCGAAAGGCTTGTGCTCTGCTCTCTGGGCCGTCAGAACGCCAATCTTCTCAATTCCGCGCCTTATGGGAATCGCAAGGAAACAATCGTATTCCTCCTCACCAATATCGGAGACCGACCTGAATCTCGGGTTTCTGCTGGCATGGTTATCAAGGATGGGGCGCAGTTCCTTCATGGCCGTGCCGACCAGGCCCTCTCCTTCTTCCATGCGAACATTGTTAACGGCAGACGGTTTAAGGCCGATGGTTGCCCGGAGAACCAGATCTTCTGTTTTCTCATCAAACAGGTATATCGAACACACGTTGGTCTCAAGCCGGCCCCCCACGGTGGTGACAACGCGATGAAGGAAGCTGGGAACATCGGGACTTTCCGCCATAAGCGCGGTTAGTTCGTCAACGTCACACAACAGGTTAAGATGTTCGCTATCCATAAACCACCGTACTGAATCATTCCGCCTTCAAGAGCCGCCCGCAAAAGGTAATTCCACCCAAATGCCGCCCGAACACAGATGACACGAAAGTAACAGCTCCGGAATAAGAAAGAAAGGCGGGAGTGAGGAGAGCATCTGCAGGGGGTGCAGATTTCCTGCGGACCGCGGCTTGACCAATACCGCTCCGCGTCGTACTCTGGGAAAGCGGGGGCAATCACGATACTCGCCCATGGAGAAACGCAGATACGAGGGGAGAAGAAGATGAGACGGCAAATACGAACACTCGGCTGGACAATTCTCGCAATAGCAACACTGGCCGTTGCGGTAGCACAGGCAAAAGACAGCGGCGGGAATCTGCGCTACTCGATTACGGTCAGTAAATTCAAAAACGAGGCGAGCTGGCACGGACGCTGGAACGTTGGCGACGGTTTTGCCACCATGTTGACCGATGCCCTGCAGCAATCAGGAAAATTCATCGTTCTCGGCGACACCGAAATGAGAGGAGAGGCGCTCAGGGAACAGGACCTGGCCGCAACGGGGCGAATGGCCGGAGGGAAGAAGGCACCGAAGATAGGACGTATGACACCTGCACAGTTGCTCGTGCGCGGATCAATCACCCATGTTGAGAGCGCCACGGCAGGCGGCGGCGGCGGACTCAGTTTCAAGGGCATCCGTATCGGGGGCAAGGGCGGCAAGGGAGAAGTGAACATCACCATGTACCTCGTGGACTCCGAAACCGGCCAGGTAACGGCATCCACCAAGGTGGTCGGCAAATCGGGCAAGCGGGGCCTTTCCCTCGGCTATCACGGATCTAAACTGGGCGGGCTCAGGGGCGACCTGGCCGGGTTCACCAAAGACAACGTGGGCAAGGCCTGCCAGGATGCTGTTGGTCAGGGCGTCGAGTTTCTCGCCAAACAACTCGATAGCATCCCATGGGAAGGCTCTATCGTATTCGCAAAACCGGATAAGATCATAATCAACCGTGGCTCACGGGAGGGCGTGTCTGAAGGCATGGTTTTCAAAGTTGGCAGCGTGGAGGAAATCGTTGACCCGGACACGGGTGAAGTCCTGGACACGGAGATGACCAAGGCCGGCAAGATCGAAGTCACGCAGGTCAAAGAGAAACTTTCCTACTGTAAGCCGCTTGACGGTGCCGCCAAGATCGAAAAAGGCATGACTATCAATCCGTGAGTTCCCCGATGGTTCGTGTGTGTTTCGTATTCGAACCTGCGAGAACCATGGATCCTTCCTTCGTCCTCTAGAGAGCCAATTGCGCTGTGATTTCGGTCAACACTGCCAGCGTGATTCGATCGCATAAGATTCTGTTTACCCCACAGCGCAAGGCGTTAGGCGCTAGGCGTTAGTAGCTAGGACTCTGGACAGCGCAAATCGACCCCACGGTTTTCAACGGGTTACGAGGCAGGCATGGCTCCGCGGACGGCGGACCTTTCCCGCTAACCCCTAGCGCCTAACCCCTAGCCACTGCGTTCTGCGCGCGCAGCGCAGAACGCTCTCTAGTAGTCCATCGCATGAGTTCTGCTATCTATTCCGGCAATTCATGTTCATCATGCTGCGGCTTTACGCTCCTGTCCGGTGCACTGACGAATGGAAGTTCTGAATGCTGCTAAAGCCTTCTCCGCTTTCGCTTTTCGTTTGGGTCGGTCATCCCGTTCTATAAGATCGGCAATGACCTCGTCGTTCAGCGTGGCGGCGTCGGCGAGTTGGTTCCACGTCGATTCCGAGACTTCGTGGAAGTAGTCGGTGAATAGGTTTGTCATGAGCGCGAGCATTTTGACGAGTATCCGCACCTCGAACTTTTCGGCGGAGTCGGCGAGCATTCTTGTAAACCGTTTGACGGCCTTCTCATGCAGGCCGTTGCCGCCGTAGCCCCAGCGGAAAGGGTGTGCAAGCAAGCCGTTCCAGTGCTGCTCCACGAACGCTTCGAGTGCAGCTTTCAGCTCATCGGCACTGCCGAATGACTCGCCAAGGACCTTACGCCCCATTATGCCGAACCAGATTTCAACCATGTTGAGCCAGGAGCCGTGATACGGCGTGTAGTGAATGATGATGCGTTTGTCTTGTGACTGTAGCCATGCGACCCTTTTGTCCACCGTATTGAGATCCTTCTTCGACGGGCATTGCACATCGCTGAGTTCGGCGACGAGTTCACAGAATGGATAGCCTCGATGGCAGGCAAGGTTGTCCATGACGTAGTGGAGTGGTTCGGAGTCTGGCGCACGGGCGATATGCCGTCTGAACACACCGAGAAAAGTGGACGTTTCATGGTTCGAGTGGCACTCGGCGTAGACCTTTCCATCGGCGTGATTCAGGAACGCGAGAACATCCATGGTCCCGTTTCTTATGTACTCGAATTCCTCAATACGTTTCTTCATTTCATTCGTTTGCAGGTCGGGCGCAAGCCGTCTGAGGATCTGGATGCCGGGGCATTCATCAAAGAAGTATAGATTGGAGGGAGGATCTCTGTACAACGCGAGAAGATGTTCCATTTTCGGGAAGAAATCCGGATCGGTAATTTGGAGAAAGTAGATGGAAAGATGCGGCTTCAGGCGGCTGTTTCGCAGCATCCGGTGGATCGTGGATCTATCTGGACATGCGCCGATCT
>JASLPY010000011.1:96788-99391 GCA_030744755.1 Kiritimatiellia bacterium
GACGGCGGACCTTTCCCGCTAACCCCTAGCGCCTAACCCCTAGCCACTGCGTTCTGCGCGCGCAGCGCAGAACGCTCGCCCTTTCTTTCTATATTGAATCGCCACAGGTTGTGCGCTACTGTTTGTGTATGGTTAAGAGAAAAGACATTACTGGCTATGCAGCGAAAGTTGCTGAAGAATTCTCGCCCGAGAAGATCATTCTTTTCGGGTCCTACGCCAATGGTACCCCGTCAGACGACAGCGATGTAGACGTGCTCGTGATAATGCAGCACGAGGGTAGAAATGTAGAACAGGCCCTGGAAATCGACTGTAAGATCGACCGGGCTTTCCCCCTGGACTTAATAGTCAGGACCCCCGCAGAGATACGCAGAAGACTTGCGCTAAAGGACGTATTCACCAAATCCATTGTGAAGGATGGCAGAGTACTCTATGAACGAGGTCATTAAGGAATGGATTGATAAGGCCGAAGGCGATTACTTCTCCGCGGGTCGCGAATACAGGGCACGCAAACATCCAAACTACGACGCAGCCCGTTTTCACGCTCAGCAGTGTATTGAGAAATATCTGAAGGGCACTTTGCAGTCCAATTCAACGGAATTCGACAAGACACACGATCTTGCGGTACTGCTGAAGGCCTGCTCACGCCATAATCCACTCTGGGCGCCGTGGGAAGATGACATGAAAATGCTCTCCCGATTTGCTGTCATGTTTCGCTATCCAGGCGAGTGTGCTACGCGGGAAGACGCAGGCCGGGCGCTTCGCGCGATGAAGATATATCGCATTGAGATCAGGAAAGCTCTTGGACTCCAAGAGGAATAGCCTGTCCCATCTACACTCGGCACCCCATCACCCCTCCCTGGCGGAACACCCCCGCTCACGTACTCGTACACTCGGACCTTCGATGGGATTGGGATTGCGCAATACTGTCACGATCATTTTCGCACGGTCGGCGAGGCCCCAGCACCAGAGCAAGCACGGTGCCGGGCAGGCGCCGACCCTCCCATGCGCAATCCACGTCCATCGGCGGGAGGGGCAGCGGCCTCGCTGCCCGTTGTGGCTATAATTGCGCCTTGAGAGCAGGAGCTCATGCGAGTGCATTCGGATTGATTGACGATTAGTGATTGTGGGATTGACGATTTACGAATCCCCAGTCTCCCAATCGTAACTCGTCAATCGTCAATCGCTACGGGGAGAGACCTCTCGGAGACAGGTCTCTACTTTCCCAGTACATGCCTATCTCCGAGAGGCATGTCTTCGCCCAACCGCTCGCACCAACAGCGTGCAATCCAACCCTTAATCTCCACTCTTAATCCCCACCCTTACTCTGTTACACTTAATCCACCAGCTTAGTCGGTCGCCAGTTGCCAGTTGCCACTGCGGCACACATGCTCTTTTTTCTTGCAACAAATAGATGACTATGGTTATATGACCATGGTTACTACAAGGAGAACGCTATGGAAATCGCAGCGGGGGAATTCAAAGCTCATTGCCTTAGCCTTATGGAGCAGGTAAAAAACCAGCATCGTCGGTTTGTTATCACCAAGCGTGGTAAACCTGTGGCGCAATTGGTTCCACTCGACGACGAACCAACACCCGTCTTCGGGTTTCTGAAGGGGCATGTCCAGATCAGGGGCGATATTGTGGGGCCTACGGGAGAAAGCTGGGACGCCGATGCCTGAACCTGTTCGCACACTGGTACTGGACACGCATGTATGGCTCTGGCTCATGGAGGGAGCGGACGAACTGAAATCGTCCGTCAGAAAACACATTGAGGCGGCTGTTCCAGATGGTGCTCTGCGCGTATCCGTGATTTCCGTCTGGGAGATCGCCATGCTGGAGGCGAAGAACAGGATCACCTTCGACGAGGACTGCAACATCTGGATCAAGAATGCTCTAACGGCCCCGGGATTCTCGCTGGCTCTGTTTACACCGGACGTGGCGGTGGCCAGCACGCGGCTACCAGGCGACTTTCACGGCGACCCTGCGGACCGCATTATCGTTGCCACAACGCGTTCAGTTGGAGGTACACTCGTGACGGCTGACCGGGCAATCCTCGCATATGCCAAGTCGGGCCACCTTCGCGCATTACCAGCTTGATGCAACTGCACCTTGCCCCCTCCCCTCGTCAATCGCCACGGGGAGAGACCTCTCGGAGATAGGTCTCTACTTTCCTAGTACATGCCTATCTCCGAGAGGCATGTCTTCGCCCCAATCAGGTTACCGCTTCCGGTTTTCAATCTGGACTATTTCCCCTGTTATCCAATAAGATCCTTAGAGTCCCGTGGTTATATATTTTCCTGCGGGAACGAGACACATAAGCCGCATCAACCAGCGACCAGCGATTTGAAAACAGCAACACACGAGGCATGGCATGACAAAGACGAGATTACCACAGAGGGCTAACTCCCCCTCCCCCCTCCCCCTCCTAACCCTCAGCCTCACGCTGGGATTGCTTTTTGCCAACGCGCTACCGGCGGCGCCTGTGGTCGAGAACGCCGGCTACATTCCCGAGGCAGGCTTTGCCACGCTCTCCGGTAACGTAGTCTCCACTGGCGGAGCTCCCACACAGGTGACCATCTACTGGGGCCCGGACGACGGAGTCA
>JASLPY010000120.1 GCA_030744755.1 Kiritimatiellia bacterium
GTGCTGTGGGGTAAACAAAACCTCGTACCCCCGTTTCACCCTGCCCCCGTTGATATGTTTCACAACGCAGATGGCTCTGTAGCGGACTGCTGTGGCACAGTAAAAATGTCTCGTCATCGAATAACGAAGATTCTACGCTTTGCATGAGGAGGGAAAAGCATGCTCATCAGCCACAGGAAACGGTTCATTTTCACCAAGACAGACAAGACCGCGGGGACTTCCGTAGAGTCGTACTTTGAGAAATACTGCATGCCGGAAGGAACATGGGAGTTCTCGCACTCTCGCGACGAATACGTCAGTGAGACCGGTATCGTTGGATACAGGGGCCCACAGGCTGCAAGGAGAACATGGCACAACCACATGTCTGCAGCAGCCATCAAGCAGAACATCGGCGACGAAGTATGGAATAGCTATTTCAAATTTACAATCATACGAAACCCCTTTTCGAAACTGGTCTCGGCATTCTCTTATATAGACAAACGCGAGAAAAACCGGCCGCTCAAAGAACGACTGAGGAAACTGGTGAGGAACATCAGGGGGAAAGGCAACGCACTGAGCCTCATCAGCGGGAATAACCCGGTTGACAGGTTCAGAAGTTGGATCCACAACGGCGGAGCAATTGTCGACCGGGACAGGTATTTTATTGATGGTGATATCTGCGTCGACTATTTCATCAGGTTTGAAGACCTGGCTGATGGTGTGAAACATGTATGCGATGTTCTCGACGTGCCCTTTGAGCCCGGAAATATGCCCAAGCTGAAGAGCGGTTCACGCAACAAACAGTTGCCGCTTAAGGATTTCTACGACAAGGAAACAACTGAATTAGTCGAGGATCTCTATGCTTTCGAGCTGAAACACTTCGATTATCAAATGCCTTCGTAATTGAAGGGACATTTGCGATCGGCTCTTGACATGCCTCTCGCCCCCAAGAAGCAGAGCCCCGTTGCTTTCTCTGAAGACTCCATTTCAGGTCAGAGCTTCAGAACACGTTTGAGGAGCTGCTTGATAGGACGCGGAAGAGTCCGGGATAGCCTTTTTCTCCACACCCCGACACCTCCGAATTGATCGTCGATGTAGTCGTAGAGCGTACGATTGCCTATGCGGACCCTGTCCAGTGGCCGCAGCAGCGCCGCCAACCATGGCTTCTTAACCATCAATTTGAAGAATTTGTGGTAATGCGCCACAAGCTCGTGATCTATGGAGGGCTGATCCAGCACCGAATTGTGGTTGAAGTAGCTCTCAACCTGACGGTCCGAGAGCCAGCCCTTCTCAATTACGAGATCGTACAGATCCGTTCCCGGAAAAGGATTGAAGACAGAACAGAATATTGTATCCGGCTGGACTTGGCGATTGATTTCAACCGTTCTTAGAATGGCCTCTTCCGTCTCGTAGGGAAGCCCCAGCATGTTGAACCCGAAGGTATACATGTCGCGCTCTTTCAGCATCTTGAAAGCGTTGACGATCTGTTCGTTGTCAACCTTCTTCCTGAGAACTTCGTTGCGGATCTTCGGGTCGCCGGACTCGATTCCTACGTGTACTTCGAAACATCCACCAGCCTTCAACGCGTCAGCCAGTTCCTCATCCATGTTGGATGCGCGAGTATTGCACCACCAGGGGATGTCGATCTCTTTCTTCAACAGTTCACAAGTTTCAAGAGTCCATTTGCGGTTGAGGGTGAATGTTGCATCGTGAAAACCGATGCAAGGCTCCCCTTTCATAGGATATCTATCAAGAGTGTCCTTTATCTCGGCAATGAGACGATCCGGGCTCTTGAACCGTACATAATTCTTGTTGCCGGTAAGGTGATTGCGCCATGAGTGATGAAAGCAGTTGCTGCATTGGAAAGGACACCCTCGCGAACCAATGAATTCCCGGAAGGGCAGCCGATTCATATAAGGCTGATCCTCAAAGATGGTGCGGTCAGGGAACGGCATGTCGTCCAGTTCCATGATGTATGACCGTGGAGGATTCTTTACAATTTCACCGTTCCTGCGAAACCAGAAACCTTCCAGGTCCATGTACGGTTTTCCGTTCTCCATGGCATTGACAAGGTCCAGCATCGCGTACTCGGCCTCGCCCCGAGCCAACCCGATGATGTCCGGGATTTCTATGGCCTTCTCGGGCATTGTAGTAGGCCAAACCCCCCCCATATACCACGGGAAGGTTGTGCTTCGTGCAAAGATAAGACGCCATCTCCTGCGCAAGACCTGCCTGGGGATAGGTGACGTGTACTCCAACGAGTCCCGGCCGGAAGTCCTCAACAACCCTGTCGAGATCAGACGGTTTCAGACTGCAGTCCGTATAGAGTCGCGTATCATGACCACCTTCCTTGAGAACCGCGGAGACCATCGCAATTCCCTGCTGAATCCCGAACGTTTCGAAGTTCGGAGGCGGTATAGGATATACTAGCAAAACATTCATTTCCTGCTGTGTGTATCATAACCGCGTACTCAGATGCTACCAGAATCAGGCAGTTTTGTTCGTCAAGGCAGACAGAAAGAGTTTTCTGCTCCAGCTGGTTTCCTGCCATGGTGGGGAGATATTTCGAAGATTTCAAAACTTGAAACGGCTGGGTCAAATTCAGTATTATCATATGAATCAGTCAAGTTGCAGGCGTGGTGGGCGTCGCAAGAACGTTTATGGGCGATTGGGGTAAGATGGAAGTTCTTGAACAGCATGGCGGTAGATCCTCCACTGCGAACAGCCGGGTACCACTGCCCGGTTCGGGAAGCGGAGATCGTGCCGGACTTCTTGTATCTGTCGTGATTCCCACCTTCAATCACGCCGACATTCTGGCTGTGTGTCTCAATGCACTCGCATCCCAGGATTTTCCGGCAAGTGATTTCGAAGTCGTAGTTGTCGATGACGGATCTTACGACGACACCAAAGAGTGTGTCCTCAAATTCACGGATTCCATTCCATCCATCCGTTACCTGCACCAGGACAATGCCGGCCCGGCTTCTGCCCGGAATCACGGTGCAACACTCGCGACCGGTGATGTTCTGCTGTTCACGGATGATGATTGTGTGCCACAGAAGAACTGGATCTCCGAGATGTACAAACCATTCAGCAACGCGGAAGACCAGGTTGTTGCGGTCAAAGGAGCGTACCGAACGGAACAGAAAGGGTTTGTGGCCAGGTTCGCGCAGGCCGAGTTCGAGAACCGGTTCCGAAAGCTGAGTCGCAGGAAATATATCGATTTCGTTGACACGTATTCAGCCGGGTTCAAGAGGGATGTATTTCTTGCACTCAGGGGGTTCGACACGGGATTCCCGGTGGCGAACAACGAGGACGTGGAGTTCTCTTATCGAATGGCGGGTCATGGTCACAGGATGGTCTTCAACCCAGATGCCATTGTGTATCACACCCATTCCGAAACACTTCTTCAATATCTGAGGCTGAAGTTCGGTCGAGCTTACTGGCGGGTTGCCGTATACCACGCTTTCCCGGGGAAGATGGGGCGAGATTCATATACACCTCAAACGCTCAAGCTTCAGATTCTTCTCATGTTTCTTCTGGCATTCTGTATCAGCGGAGCCCCGTTTGTAACACCGCTCAGGTATGTCTCCGCTGCGCTGGCGATCCTGTTCTTCCTGAGCACTATTCCCTTCCTGGTTGGGGTTCTGGGGCTGACGAGTCTGACGGCTCCGTCAGAACGTGACGACGAAGAACCGCAGGATGAGACTGTTGAGAAGGATGAGACCGTTGAGAAGGATAAGAAACCTGGCAGTGACGCTCCTGCCCGGACCCGGGGCAGGATTGTTGTTGGACTCGTAGAAGGGCTTGCGGGAGGCATAGCGTTAACGACTGGGAAGCTAATAGGGTTCTGCGCGCTTAAGATCACATGTAAGTGTATATCGCGAGTTGCAGTCTTTCTGGTTCGTGACCTGATCTTCAGGGCGGTGAAATCCCTGGCGAAGCTCATAGTTCTTACGGGAAAAGCGATCAAGCGTGCCGGTCGGTTCGGCGCACGGTGCTGGAGGGCAATATGGATGTCGTCACCTGTGAGATGCATCCGTTGCTCTATCAATTGGCTGGCAACCAGGAGGCCCGTGATGGCGGTGCTTTCCATTGTCATGCTTGCGCTCAGGGGTGTTGTGATGGGGATGGGTGTTCTGTGGGGATTACAGGGGCATCGAATCGGCAGGCAGGGCAGGTTCTCGCACATTTTCCTGCTTTTAATGTCGGACATCGGCGCCTTGTCACTTTCTGGTGTTGCCGGTGTATTTGTACGTCGACGAATGCTGGTGACGGTTCTGGGCGAACACTTCATTCCGCTCGGGGCCTACCTGCCGTTGATACTCCCTTCGGCACTGTTCATGGTGGCCATTTTCTTCCTGTCCGGGCTCTACAGGCCTTACAAAGGTATCTCACAGGTCAATGAGTTTGTGCTTCTGTTCAAAGTTCTGGCCACGATTGCCGTTCTGGCGCTGGCCATGTTCTATATTGCAGGGTCGCCGTTCTCAAGATCGGCTTTTGTGATCGCAGTGTTCTTTGCCCTCGTATCCGTGTCGGTGTTCCGGGCCATAACCCGGGCACTTCTGCGTCTCCACGAGAACGAAAAAAAGAGGAACGGCAAAACACATGTTGTGATTGTCGGAACTGGAGAAACGGCCCGTCTCGTCTGCCGCAAGCTTAAGGTTACCTCCGGGCTTGGTTCTGATGTCACAGGCTTCATTCATAATGATGAAGGTCATGAAGGGGAAAAACTGGAGGGCTACACAGTTCTTGGTGACCTGAGCAAACTTGGCAGCATTATTGAGCATTACAAGATCGACGAAGTATTCATGTGCATGCCGATGCTGCCCCAGGAGGACGCGATGGCGATTGTGGATGCCAACAGTACTCTGGGCGTGCAGTTTCACATGATATCAAATCTCTTTGACCTGGTTTCCGCGGAGCTGGATATTGCCGAAAGCAACAGCATCCCGATCGCATACTTCAGCAATGATAATGTGAAGGTACTGTATCTCATCGCGAAGCGCATGTTTGATATTCTTTTCTCGGCCCTCATCATACTCGTGACTCTGCCTGCATGGCTCATGATAATGGTGGCGATCAGGATGGAGACCGAAGGTCCCGCGATATTCACACAAGACCGTGTTGGCAAGGACGGCAGGCTTTTCCGCGTATATAAATTCCGGACCATGTTCTCCGATACGCCCGAATTCGAGATCGCTCCCTCGGCCCCGGGAGATTCGAGAATCACCAGGGTGGGACGCCTCCTCCGAAAGACAAGCCTGGATGAGTTTCCACAGTTTCTCAACGTGTTCCGCGGTGATATGAGTGTTGTCGGGCCAAGACCCGAGATGCCTTTCATGGTGGTGCAGTACAAGCCCTGGCAGCGAAAACGGCTGACTGCCAAGCCGGGGATAACAGGCCTGTGGCAGATCATGGGGCGCAAGGATTTGCCCCTGCATGAGAGCATTGAATACGATTTCTACTACATTAAGAACCAGTCACTGCTTCTTGACTTCACCATCCTGATGAGGACAGTCCCTGCCGTGCTGTTTGGTCGCGGTGCCTATTGAGTAGAGTTCATGCCTAAACGTGCGACCCGAAGATCAGGTGCTTGAGAAAAACTCTCGCGGCCTTCGCAGTCCGGACAAACTCGCTGGGATGGCGCAGGGTCCGGAATGCCTTGTAGATCAAGTAGCGTGGCCGGAGGTAGAATTGCCGACGTGCGGAGTCGCAGATGCGGACCAGTTCCTTTGAGTCACAATACTCGTTTTGTATCACGCAATTGTGAAGTCCGTCTTCGGTGAGCCACGCCCTGTAGTTCTCGGCCGTGATCCATCCCTCTGCCCTGTACTGTTCGTAAGCGTGCGTTCCCGGGTATACCATTACCGGGTAAAACTGAACCGTGTCCGGATCCAACTTCTTAGACAAGGCAATCGTCTTGTTCATCTGTTCCGGTGTCTCGCCTGGAAAACCCACCATAAAGCAGCCATGAATCACGATTCCGGCCTTCCTGGCGTCGTTACGGAACTGAAACATTCTTTCCGTCGTGATCCCTTTTCGCATCGTCTTGAGAACATCGTTGTCGCCACTTTCAAAACCCACGCAGAGTTGCAGGCATCCCGAAGCCTTCATCTTCTGCATGGTCTCCAGGTCCAACCCGACGCGCGAGTTGGCAACCCATGGGATGCTGATGCCACGCGAGACCAGGGCATCGGCAAACTCTCCGCACCGCGTCTTGTTCACCGTAAGGGTGTCATCCTCGAGGAATATCGACTTCGCCTCGGGGATCTCCCGCGTCACATACTCGATCTCATCCATCACATCGGCAATGCTGCGGTGGCGATACTTGTGACCGGTGAATGTCTGCGGATACACGCAGAAACTGCACTTAAAGGGACAACCGCGGCTCGTTATGAGGGTAACCATGGGGAAGAGCGCGTTAGGGTTGAAGTAGTTTCGTATGTCCAGGTGCTTCTTATACACTTTGCTGACCCACGGGAGAGCATCCAGATCCTCAATGAACGGCCGTTCACCATTATGGACGATATCGCCGTCAGTCTTGACCGACAGGCCGGCAATACCTTTAAGATCTTCCCCCGTAGGCTTGTCTTCCATCCCGGAAACGGCAATTAGATCAGCCAACTCCCTGACGGTGTACTCGTATTCGCGCCTGGCTACTGCATCAACTGAAGCACCGAGGCGAAGCGTCTCTTCCGGCACTGCTGAGACGTGGGTGCCTACCAGGACGACGAAAGAGGACGGTACAACCTTCTTCAGTTCACCGGCAACGCGTATATCGTTCTCGATGCTGGGAGTACTCGTGTCCATGACGATCAGGCTGGGAGCGAAGGATTCTGCTTCCCTTAAAACGGAGTCCAGGCTTGTATCGCTGGCCGGGGCATCAATGAATCGCACTTCGTGGCCGGCATCTTCCAGAACCCCCACGCAGAATGCCAGCCATATGGGGAAGTAAAGTGTCCCGCTCTTAGTTACGGCCGGACTTCTTTGCGGCCTGGAGAACTTATCAAGAAAAGGAGGGTTGAGGACTAGAACCTTGGTTACGGATCTATTGTCATGGGTCATGTTCACTGTTTTCATATCGGTTGCCATAACGGAGCCCCACCGGCCTTGCAGGCCATTTCTATGAAGCACTCGCTCCCCCCAGGTAAAGAGCGAAGGCTAGTTCATGCAGTTGCATAACTCAAGACATTTACCATGTGGACAGAAACGTCCCATCTATATATGATTCTATCCATGGCAATGCTTCGCCTCAGTGGAGATCATCGCCAGGGAGCTGGGCTTCTCCAGCGGTTTCCACCTTTCAAAAGCGTTCAAGAAAATTGTCGGTATGCCGCCAAAAGACTTCAGACGGCAGTACCACCGCCACTGATTCTCTTTGTGGCCGGCCCAGTTGCTCTTTCTCGTGAGAACTCTTCGCCGGCGCGCCATGGCGAGGAATCATCCCGCCAGGCTCTTTTCCATCGCTTCCACATCAACCATCACACATCAACCATGGGGATTTCCTCCCCCGGAGGAAATCCCTCTAATGAGCCAATTGCGCTCTGATTTCGGTCAACACTGCCAGCGTGATTCGATCGCATGAGATTCTGTTTACCCCACAGCGCAAGGCGTTAGTAGCTAGAACTCTGGACAGCGCAAATCGCCCCCACGGTTTTCAATGGGTTACGAGGCAGGCATGGCTCCGCGGACGGCGGACCTTTCCCGCTAACGCCTAACCCCTAGCCACTGCGTTCTGCGCGCGCAGCGCAGAACGCTCTCTAATGCTTGTCTACCGCCCCGCGGCATGATAGCTTTCGCCTGATGATTAATCCGGTGAGGAGTCACATGATCTCGCTAAATTCACGGTCAGTATTGAAGATGGGGTTTGCATGCTGCGCGCTGCTGCTTGTGTGCTGCGTATGTTCATGCAGAAAGAAAGATGTTCGCGTTGTCAGGATTCGCGTTCCAGAGATGTCCAATGACAGGGTCGCCACCATCGTGCGCAATGCCCTGGAACTCGAGCTCCGGCGTGATGATCAGAACTTCGGTGCAAATATCAAGACCGGAGTTGCCACGCACACGGGCAGAGCTGTCCTGGCATCTCAACCCGTACAGGACAGGATAAAGGCAGGGATCCAGAAGGTTGGCCTCGCGGTCGAAGGTGTTACGGCCAAACACCAGCCAAACGGCAACTGGCGTGACCGCCACGTTGTCAGTGTCAGGGTTCCTGACATGAAGGACAAGCGTTCCGCCAACATTGTCATTGCGGCAATAGCACGCGCGGTCAAGGGAAAGGACAACAAGAACGTTGTCATAGACCGGGACGCCCGTATCGCATCTGTCACATACGACAGTTTCAAGACCTCCTTCAAGAACCTGGAGCACATAGTCGCCAATTCGGGGTTCCAGGCGAACGAAGTACCCGCTAATCTTGGTGGCAAGGACGCCCTGCGCCACGGATGGTAATCACCGTGGCGTGATTGCCGCTTCTGTGCCGGATTAAGTCTGCCGGAACTACGTTCCCTGTAGGTCCGGATAAGGAGGAAGTGAACTGACCATGAATCATTCCAGAAAACGCGCCGAGGCATTTCTCAAGGAGTACGGCATACACGTCTCGTGCCTGGATTCCGACCTGCTTGTGGAGAACTTCATATCAGAAATGGAGAAGGGACTGACCGGTGAAGACAGCTCACTGGCTATGATCCCCACGTTCATTGACTCTGACCAGATGGTGCCAAAGAACGAGCCCGTGATTGTGATCGACGCCGGGGGAACGAATCTCCGCGCCTGTTCTGTCGTGATCGACGAGAAAAGTAATGTCGTCACCGAGAACTTCGCGAAACGCCGTATGCCGGGAATAGACGGGCAGCTGTCGGCCGAGCAGTTCTACGCGGAGCTCTGCGATTTCATTTTGCCGCTCGTGAATTGTTCGGATCGCATAGGCTTCTGCTTCTCGTATCCGGTGGAAATCCTTCCGTCACGGGATGGCAAGCTTTTGCAGTGGACCAAGGAGGTCGATGTTCCCGAAGTGGTCGGGACCCTGATCGGCGAAGGGCTGCTGTCGGCACTTGCCCAGAGAGGGCACGCGGGGAAGCAGGTCGTTATTTTGAATGATACCGTGGCAACCCTGCTTGCGGGGAAGACGGAGGGCGAAAAGCGGAAGTGTTCCAGCTACATCGGCTACATACTGGGAACTGGCACGAACACCGCTTACGTGGAACTCAACTCCAGCATTACGAAACGTACGGATCTGCCGCACGATGGTCATCAGATTATCAACACCGAATCGGGCAACTTCTCGAAGTTTGCCCGGGGAGAGATTGACCTTCGTTTCGACAGCACAACGAACGACCCCGGATGCTATGCGTTCGAGAAGATGATTTCGGGTGCCTATCTCGGGCCTCTTTGCCTGGAGCTTCTTAAGACGGCCGTAGAGGATGGCATTCTCTCTTCGCGACTGATAGACCTGGCCATGACGTGGGACACACTCAGCACAAAAGACATGGATGATTTCCTGGGCAACCCTTTCCTGCCGGACAGCCCTTTTGCGGACCCGAGTATTGACCAGGATGACAGGGAAATGCTGGTACACCTTTTCTCGGGTGTTGTCGCGAGGGCAGCCATGCTGTCGGCCGTCAATATAAGTGCGGCCGTTCTCAAGAGCGGGCAGGGAAGAAACTGCCTGAATCCGGTATGTATAAACATCGACGGCTCTACATTCTACAAGACAAACTGGTTCGAAAGCAGGGTTGAGGCCTACCTGAGAACACAGCTTCTGGATGCCGGCGTATACTACGATCTGGTCTTTGTGGAGAATGCACCAATAATCGGAGCAGCCATCGCCGGCCTCACCTCGTAACATTGCATTGCGACGAGAGCACCGATTCACCCTGGTCTGAGAGTACTCCCCATTGCCCCTTAGCGGCGGAGGCCCGCCGCCCTCCACAAGACAGCACCCGCATGGAGCGCCGCGGGCCTCCGCTGCATCTTCGCACACTCTTCGCAGGTGTCTGGGCCTCTGTGATCTCTGAGGTCTTTTGTGGTTGAACTGCTCTCTGCTGGTCCACTATCTTGATCCGGTTACTTTACCACGTGGAATCTCAATGCCTGGGTGGTGGAATTGGCAGACACTCGAGACTTAAAATCTCGTGGGAGTTTCTCCCGTGCGGGTTCGAGTCCCGCCCCAGGCACCAGCCTACGCGTAGCAAGCTACCTCTCTCCTTCTCCACCTTCCCGTTTCTTTTTCGGACGGTAAACGAGGACTTTGCTGATCGTGCCGTTAATGGTTGTCACGATAACCCGTCGGCCGGGTTCTAGGTCGGTTCGGTTACCTTCGACAAACTTCTGCCGTTTGCGCTTATCACCTTCTCCCCCTGTCACCGTTTCGTATCTATCGGTTTCGACAAGAACCGGAGCGTTCGACAGGTTAAAAGTGTGCGTCTTGCTTCCACTGTCACCCCTTTGGACAACCCTCAGGGCATCACCATTACAAGACTCGATGTCGCCTGAAACACGTTGTTTTATCACTTTCTTCTCACCGCGTTCTTTTTCCGAGACCCGCGGCTTCCCGGCAGGCTGCTCTCTGTCTCCTTCACCGCCTTCGCGCTTCTTCTTCGGAAGGTACACACGGACCTCGCTGATAGCAGTGTCCATGCTTGTCACGGTTACCCGTTGGCCTCTCTCAATATTGTATGGGTTACCCTTGGCGAACTTACGCTGCTTGCGCTTACCGTCTTCTCCTCCTGTTACCGTCTCGTATTCATCGGTCTCCAGGAGAACCGGGGCATTTCCCAGGTCGAACGTGTGCGTTTTGCTTCCACTGTCACCCTTTTGAACAATCGTCAGAGTATTGCCGTCCCGTGATTCGACGGTGCCTGAAACACGCCGTTTTCTCACTTTTCTCTCACCGCGTTCTTTTTCCGAGACCCGTGGTTTCTTGATACGTGGCGCCCCTTCTTCTTCGGCAAAAGCCTGGTTCTGGCCCGCCGACAGCAAGTATGTTCTGTTGCCAACATCCACTTCGACGCTACCCAGCGCCACCGCCACCACCATTGCAGGTACCAGCTTTACATTCATTCTTTCTTCCCCTTTCTGTTTCTGTTGTACCCGTAATCCGACAGTGAACTCCGTGCCCACCACGGTTACTCTCCCGATCCTCGTCGCCACCTCAAACGTCCGGTCACCTTTCTTGACCCTGAACGCGCCTTCCCCGCTGAGGAGTTCAATTGTCTGACGAACGTCTCCGGACGGGCCATGTATTATGACCTCGCTGTCCGGCAGGAATGCCAGTTCCGACCCGTCATCAAGAATCAGTTCCGCACCCTCCTCGCCGGTCTCAAACCAGTCTCCGTCCGTCAAGCTCATGACGAGTTCGCCGCGGCGCAGTACATGCCCCGACGCAATGCCGTGGATGCCTGTTTCGACAGTTGGCCGGGAAACTCGCCAGAGTCCCACCCCCACCGCTGCGAGAACCAGGGCGGCCGCCACGGCGGGAACACGAAGACGGAACCACCAATGGATGGCGACGGTACGGGCCATGATCGACTCAAAAAGATCGGGTGGCTGCTCCTGTCCCAGCACCTCGTCCAGCATGCGTTCCATAATTCGGTCCGTGTTTTCGGCATCCGGATTCATGGCGAAAGTCCTTTCGCCAGCCGCTGTTCAATGCATTCGGCGAGTCCAGCTCGGATTCGTCGCAGTAGCGACTTGACGCCATTTTCGGTCATCTTAAGCAGTTCACTCATTTCACTGCGGGATTCCCTGTCGCGATACCTCATGTCCAGGGCCGACCGCTGTTTGTCGGGCAACTTTTCGAGACAACGTTCAAGCGCTTCGACGGTTTCGAACCCATCGCCGTCACGAAGGAACCAGTCGGACCATGTGTTCTCGGCTGCCTCGACCAGTTCGCTGTTCACCACGACGCGATTTCGCTTGCCCCTTCTCCAGTGACGCAGAAACATGTTGCGGGCTATGCCTCTCAACCACGCCGCACATCCGCGATCATCCGAAAGGTCCGGCTCCGTCTTCCCCCTGAACGCAGCAAGAAAAGCCTCCTGGACAAGATCGGCCGCATCCGCCGGACTTGCGCCCATGTAGCGCATGTACCTGTAGATCTCGGCCTGGTGACGCCGAACCAGTGTTTCCAGTGTGTGCCGTTTCATGACGTTATCCATATGTATATCACACGAAGAGGCAAAAAGGGTGCACGGTTTCTCTAGCGAGATCTTCCGCACCAGGTATATCTTGCCCCTTCGGTTCGCCGGGCCGATCCGTGATCGGGGACCCGCCAAGATGCCTTCCAGGTGTGCCCCTTCTTGTCGCTGAGCCATCTGCGTTGTGAAACAGCTCAACGGTGGCAGGGTGAAACGGGGGTACGAGATTTTGTTTACCCCACAGCAC
>JASLPY010000121.1 GCA_030744755.1 Kiritimatiellia bacterium
GGATGGGGAAGGAAATGCTCTGATCTTCTCCTATCCATTGCCAGCCGTGGCAGGAACTTGGTGCTGGTTTCGCGCAAAGATGCCATAAGAAGGGTGAACTATAGCGCATCTGAAACCAGTGCGAAGTTCATGACACCTCCCATCCTGCAGATTCTGTAGATCCTGTCAAAACACTCCCGATATCCGTGACCATCTGCTTGCATCCCGCCACTGCGGGGCGCGCTCATCCCAAGTCGAAATAGCTCACTGAGGAAAGTCCTCGGAAGGTTCAATCCTTGAAGAGGTCCTGTCGGGCTGCTAGGATTCCAAGCATGACAAGCAACCTGTCACAGAAGGTGCGTCTCCCTGTTCTGGCCTGCCTGGTCTGCACCCTGCTTGGCTGCGCGACCCCCATGGTAAGTCCGGCAAGGCCGCTTCCTTCCAACGCTGTGCGTCAGGTCGTGGCGGTAAGTTCCTTCGAGAACAGAACCAGTTTCGATGGCCCCTGGAGGTTGGGCGATGGAATGGCTGACCTGCTGATCTCCGAGCTGGTTGCCTCCCAGAATTTCATCGTTGTGGAAAGGGCTAACCTGGACGTGGTCGTCGATGAGATCGATAGGCAAAGCGACAAGCGGTTTCGCCGGGAAGGCAGGGTAGACCAAGGCAGGTTGAAGAACGCCCGTTACATGATTCGTGGTGTTATAAACGATTTCTCGCAGGTGGGCGGCACATCCTTCTTTGTAGCGGTAAGGCGGCTTTTCTTCGGCGGAAGAGGTTTCAAAGCGCGCGTGGCAATGACCCTGACGATCGTGGATATCGAATCGGGGGAGATCATCGACTCCGTACAATGTTCGGGAATCGCCCGGGCAAGAAGTGCCTATGCCAGCGCCACGTACAAGAATGTGAATTTCGGCGGAGATGCCTTCTTCAAAACACCCCTGGGGATCGCAACAAGCAATACGATCCGGCGCGGGATTCGGGGTATTGTTAAGAAAATGCCCCGGGTCATGTGGCGGCCAATGATTGCCGAAGTCATGGAAGGAAACCGGATCATTCTGAACGGTGGGTTGAGGCGCGGATTCAGAAAAGGCCGATACTACCAGGTTCGCGGCGAAGGAAAGGTCATAACAGATCCGGCAACCGGGGACGTTCTTCATGTTATGCCTGGACGCAGGTTGGGAGTTCTGCGTGTTATAGATGTGAGCGAGAAGCTTGCGGTTGCAGAAGTCTTTACGGGCTCCGGATTCGCCCGCGGTCAGTTATTGGAACAGGTTGACCGACCCGAAGAGTCCAGGTAACGCTCCCAATAGAAGCTGTCAGCGTGTCGCAGTTTTCCTCTTGTCCCCAATCATTCACAGGAGTATTGTTGTGCCACATTGTCTCACTATTCAAGGGTTTTGCTTTTGAAATCTCCTTTTCTAGACAAACTGATAGAGAGAATAGACCGACTGGATTCCCAGAGTATCCAGGCGCAATTCCTGCGCCTTGCCCGTGAAAGGGGGTTGCTGGAGACGATTTTCCAGACCATACAGGAAGGCGTTATCGTCATAGACGGAGAGGGTCGTATGACCTACGCCAACAGGGCCGCAGAGAAACTAATGGGCTTCTCCGCATCCATGGCAAAGGGCAGGCCGGTTTCCAGCTTCTTCCATGACATAGACTGGGATCGCATCTTGCAGTTTGATGCTGGAGAGTGGTCCAAGCTCGTCAGTCGGGAGATTGAAATCACATACCCGCAGCACCGTTTTCTGAGTTTTTACCTTGTACCGCTACCCGCTGATGAAGACGAAGAACAGCAGGGCGCGGTGATGATGCTCAGGGACATTACGGGAGACCGTGAGCAGGAAGCCACGGTACTGGAGTCAGAGCGTCTCAACGCTGTTAAGCTACTTGCTGCCGGTGTCGCGCACGAGATTGGGAACCCCCTGAATGCACTGAACATTCACCTGCAGCTTCTGGAGCGCGAGATAGGGGCGCTTCCCGAAGATTCATCCCGGGAGTTGAGGGAGCTTGTAGGAGTAGCCAGTGAAGAAGTATCCAGGTTGGACCTGATCATTACCCAGTTCCTGAGGGCGATCAGGCCATCCAAGCCAACCCTGGTCAAAGTGAAGCCGGATGATTTGCTTAAACAGACTCTTGCTCTTCTCAAGCAGGAAATCGGTAATCGAGATGTGTCCGTTGAGCTGGTGATTCCCGAGACCGTTCCCGTGATTCCCGTAGACAAGGATCAGATCAAGCAGGCCTTTTTCAATATTATAAGAAACGCATTTCAGGCGATGCCCGATGGCGGGTCTCTCACGATATCGATATCGACATCCGACCGGTTCGTTGCCATCTCGTTCAGGGATACGGGAACAGGCATAGAACCCGAGGACCTGGGCAGCATTTTTGAGCCTTATCACACCACCAAACCCGATGGATCCGGACTGGGATTGATGATTGTACAACGTATTGTACAGGATCACGGTGGGCAAATTGAAGTGTTGAGCAAGCCTGAAAAGGGAACGGTCATAACTATTCTGTTGCCGCTGGTGGACAGGAAAGCACGACTGCTCAGATCGCCAAAGGATGCGCAATAACGGTCTAAAGAAAACGGGAATTCTCGGGAGCCAACCATATGAACAGTGACAACAAACCGTCTGTACTTGTGGTCGACGACGACAAGAATACCCGTGATGGGCTGGAACGTGCGCTCAAACGTACATATGACGTTTACGTGGCGGAGAATGCCGTTCGGGCGTTGGAGATCCTGGCTGAACATAGGATCGAGATTCTCCTCAGTGATGTCAGGATGCCGGGAATGGACGGCCTTGCCCTCTTGCAGCGGGCCATCGCCCACAGCCCTGATCTCATATGCATCCTTCTCACTGCATACGGCAACGTTGAGATTGCTGTCACGGCCATGAAGCAGGGCGCTTACGACTTCCTGATGAAACCCGTCAATCTCGATCATCTCGACATCCTTCTTCAACGTGCGTTGCACTCGCGGGACGTGGAATCCGAGAACATGAACCTCCACGAGCAGCTTGATACGAAGTTCGGCATGGAGAACATCGTGGGCAATTCTTCTTCGATGCTGAGCATGTTCGAAACCATTAGGCAAACCGCACCAACCCAGGCTACGGTGCTGATCACGGGTGAGACAGGTACGGGTAAGGAGCTCGTTGCCCATGCTATTCACAGGCTGAGCACCCGTTCCCGCGGTCCGTTTGTTGCTGTTCATTGTGCCGCCTTGGCGGCCAACCTTCTTGAGAGTGAACTTTTTGGTCACGAGAAGGGGGCATTCACCAGTGCCGTTTCCCGCCGCCGGGGGCGTTTCGAGACAGCCGATGGGGGAACCCTGTTTCTTGACGAGATTTCCGAGGTCGAGCCGTCAGTGCAGGTGAAGTTGCTCCGTGTCCTCGAGGAACGTACTTTTGAGCGGGTGGGTGGCGATGAAACTATCGAAGTCGATATCCGGATTGTCACGGCCACCAACCAGAACTTGCGTGAGCTGGTTAACGACGGCAAATTCCGCGAGGATCTGTATTTCCGGCTGGACGTCGTGAATATCGAGCTTCCACCTCTCCGTGATCGGACCGATGACATTCCACTCCTGTGCAACCGTTTCCTGAAAGAGTTCAACGAAAAGAACGCAAAAGAGATTCAGGGCATTACAGGCGAAGCCTGCAATGTGCTTTCGGCATACTCGTGGCCAGGAAACGTGCGGGAGCTGCGCAACACTATTGAGAAGATGGTTGTATTGGCAAGGGGCACCAGGCTGACACCGAGGGATATTCCGGCGAACATCCGGGAGGCAGTAAAAGAGGGCGGATACAACCTTGCAATAAGAGCAGGCAGACAGGGGTCGGCCGGCACGGATTCGCTGGCCGATGCGGAAAAGCATCTCATTCAAGCCGCGTTGGCCAGAAACAAGAACAACATCACTCAGGCGTCAAAGGACCTGGGGATCAGTCGCAGAACGCTCCATCGCAAGCTCAAAACGTACAAGGATGAATCTGCGGAGCAGGAGAACCTTGTTGACACGAGCGAAACGGACGCCAACAGTAGGTAGCAATCGTGCGCAGGAGTGTCTGTCTCACTTATCATATCCGGGGTTGAAGATGTCATCGTTTGAAGAAGCAACACAGCGTTTCGTAAACAGCCTCGATGATGGTCTTGGTCTCACGATCCTCCGGGCGATTCTCTTCACCTGCCTGGTGGCCGGGATTTTCGGGGGTTACGCGTACTCCCGTTTCAGGGGACTGGATAAGCCGGAGGCAATGGAGTATGCCCAGCTTGGAAGAAACCTTGCATCCGGCGCCGGGTTCACAACCAGGTGCATTCGGCCATTGGATATAAGGTGCATCGAAAAACACTCTGGAGGCGCGCCATCAGCCGATGCCATGCCGGATATAAGAAATGCGCCCGCGTATGCAGCGTTGCTGGCCGGAGGATTCCGTCTTGCCGGGATGGAAACGGAAAGCCCGGAACCGTTCAAGATTTTCGGCCCCGAGCTCAAGGTTATCGTCCCGACGGGGATCATCCTGTCCATGTTGACGGCCTTGCTGGTTTACCTTACCGCCAGACGTCTGTTTGGTGGCAGCATTGCCTTTATCTCTGTCTTTGCGTACGTCTGTACCGATGCTGTCCTGGCTAACAGTGTTTCCGGGCGACCGGTTTCCCTGCTGGCGGCCATTGCCTCCGCATCGGTGTACTTCGCCGTGGTTTCTGTGCAGACCAAGGTGGAGGGGGTGTCCTTTTTGCGATGGTTAATACCCTTCGCGGCATCGGCGGGACTGGCAGGACTGGGTGTTCTCACCGGCTACACGATGCTCGTCTTCGTTCCCGTGCTAGCCACCTTCGTGAGCCTGTCATTCGTTCGCGGCAGGATCTTTGCATGGATGCTTTTTGCCTGCATTTCTCTGGCAGTTGTGGCGCCGTGGTGCCTGCGTAATCACAAGCTGACAGGTTCGATGTTCGGATCGGCCCCATACGCGGCGCTGCACGACACCATCCTGTACGAGGGAGATGCCGTCGACAGGAGCATACAGGCTGAGCCGGGCAACGTTCTCATTTCTCGTGCGCTTAAAGCGAAACTGGCTTCGAGGCTAGTAAATGTCTGGGAAAACGACCTGCAGGCTCTCGGCAGCGGGCTGGCAATATGCTTCTTCCTGGTCTCGTTCTTCCATGTCTTCGACAGGCGGGAAGTCAACGCACTCAGGTGGTGTATAGGACTGGGACTTGTAATGACGACAATCGCCGTGGCGATGGGCGACCGCGATATGGCAGCAAGACTGTCCGTGTTTCTTCCGTTTGTCGTGATTTACGGTGCGGCGTTCTTCGTGGCTACAACTGATCGAATATTTATCGAAGACGAATGGAAAACCGTATTCTCCGGTCTGTTCGTCTTTATCGTGGCACTGCCGGCAGTTGTCAATGGGTTTGCCCTGCCGGCGCAAAGTCCATATCCGCCGTACTATCCGCCTTTCGTTTCCTACACAAGCTCCATGCTCGAAGACGATGAGGTAATGTGTTCCGATATTCCGTGGGCAACCGCATGGTACGGGAACCGTTCTTCCGTACTGCTGCCTTCAACCACCGATGAGTTCATCTTGTTGCATGCAGAATGGCATAATTTCAGCGGGCTCTACATCACGACTGAGACATCGGGCAACTCCTACGCGGGATCCCTTGCCGATGGCCTGTATCAATCGTGGTGGCCTGTGGTCAACCGGCGCGTGCCCGATGGATTTCCTCTCAGACACGGCATCTCCCTGCCTCCCGACGGTCACGATCAACTGTTCCTGACGGACAAGATACGGTGGCCGGAAGAGGAACAGGCAGAGCTGGCGGAAGACGTAACGGATGAAGTCAGAGTGCGCGAGGAGACCCCTTGACCCTTCGGGGCGGAGATTGAGCCCCAGCTAAAGTTGGGACAGCACAGTAGCCGGTTGAAGCCGAAACTCAAGCGCGGGAGGATCGGGGGTCAGGGTTCGGGTTCCGGGTTACATGCCAAGAAGTTTCTCGAGGTCTGAATCACTTTTTCCACCGGATTCGAGACTCAATCTGTAATAGGTCTTTGCCGCACGAATGTCGGGGGGATCTTCAGCCATCAGAATCTGCGTCATGTTGTAGCATGCTTCCGAGCTGTGCGGATTCAGCTTGATGGCCCGGGACACGACCTTCCTGGCATCCGCCATCCTGGAGAGCCCGAAATACGCCGCGCCAAGGGCCACGTGTGCATCCGGATTCTGCGGCGCTTCCGCGATAACCGGCTCAAGGAGATACAGCGCATCAGCGAACTTGCCTTCCTGGCAGCGGGCGATGCCCATGAGGAGTCGCACCGTTACATCATCCGGGTTCTTCAGAAGCTCATCCATGAGAAGCTTCCTGGCTTCAATGGGTCTGCCGCTTTTGAGAAGCTCGCACGCAGCGTAGTGTTTCGTCCGAATCTTTGTGGCTGGAGGCATAGCGGGATTCCGGATTTCCGGGGCAGAAGGCTTGCGTTTAGCAAGTGTCTCATTGTCCATGATATGCTTGAGGACGCCTTCGAGCTGATCCTTGCAATAAGACATCCGGAACTTTGTTATCGAGGGTTGCCAGTCAGGATACCCGCGTGCCAGTTTCGCGTACAGGTTGAGAGCCGTCTCGTAAAGTTTCATGGCCCCGATGAAATCGTCTTCATCTCTGGCTTCATCGGCCAGGATGATAGCCTGGTAGGCATTCCTGAACTGCACCCCTGCAGGAAGCCTGTCAGCGTCCGCGGGTGCCGACCAGGCAAGGCTGGCGGTGAATGCACAGACCGCTAAAGATAAGTGTGTTAATCGCATGATGTGTGGAGTGTAGCCGCGAAAGCCCCGGGTTATCAAGGTAGGAGTTTGTATTGGAATCTGCGCTGTTGGCGCAGATTTCAATGGTTAATGGTTGATGGTTGATGGTTGATAAAGAAGTCGCAGAAGAAGCTTCGCGACTGCTCAGCGGCATTTTCATCTTCCAACGGTCCCTGGATTCAAGTAAAAGGGAAGCCGTGTCTAAGTCATCCCATAGATCCGGCCGTCGTGGCCACAGGAAGAGTCGGAGTTCGAAGCAACTGCGAACGGTTCTGCTGTCGCTCGGTATTCTCTCACTGACACTTGCGGTTGTGTTGGGTGCAATGGGCCAGCGGTCTGGAAACTCTTTCCTGCAGCGCATGGCCGTTGCATACGTGGTCCTGTCTGTCCTCTTCTTCTGCATACGCGAAGCGCTGAACTGGTTAAAGCAGAGACGCAAGAGGGCCGTGCGGAGGCGCAGGGAGGCTCGCAGTTCGCAGACAGAAGGTGGATCCGCCGTATGAAAAACGCGAGGGCATCGCTTGATTGGGCCAGGACCTGCTACGGCGCTGACCTGCAGGAAGACTGTCTCGTGGTTGTGCGGGCTGAACGGACCAGGAGCGGTGTGCGTTGTACCCAGGTTTCTTCCGACGACGCGGCATTCCGATCTGATCTGGAAAAGGGGGTTCCGTGCATAGGCTGCGTACCGGCAAAGGGTAGCTTCGTACGATGGCTCGAGGCGCCTTTTACAAGTGCGGCGAAAACAAAGAGAGTTCTCCCCACGCTGCTGGACATTGAACTTCCATTCCCCCTCAGTGATTGCACGTACGCCTTTCTGGACGAGCTTACTGATGAAGAAGGCAAGAAGGAGATTCTTTCGGTGGCGGCCCGAGTGTCCGATATGGATGGCAGGCTAGATGGTTACCGCCGGCATGATTGCGATCCGATGGTGATGGACCAGGAGGGACTGGCTATATGGAGCCAGGGCCTGACCGAAGTTCCGCCGGAGGGGGATGGCGTCAGAGCACATCTCCATCTGGAGAAAGACAACGCCACTCTTGTCATAGGGAAAGGCAGCAGGCTCATCGGCATACATGCTTTGACCGTGGCAGACGCGGCCAGCCATGCTTTTCGCCTTCTCCGCGCACGATTCGACCAGGGCACCGGAATCCAATGGATCTGGTCGGGACGGGATGCAGGTAACGACGACTCCGTATTGCCGATCCGGGAGCGGCTTGCCGACTGGCCGGGAACGTCCGTTACCGTGGATGATCCGGATTCGTTCCTTGCCCGTGCAATATGCACGCGGGCTCTGTCCGGGGCAACGGCTTCATGCAACCTGAGGTCAGGTGCCCTGATGCACGGTGGACTGATGGCACGGCATTACCGGAGCGGTATTGTTGCGGCCGTTGCCACCTTGCTTGCCGGCGTTGCCCTGTGCGGAATCAACCTGGCATGGCGCGGCAAGGCTACCAGTCGCGAGACCAGTATAGATGAAGAGTTCAGCAGGCTGGCAGATGAGCTCGCCGGTTACCATGTAGCTGCGAAGGGGCAGCACGCATGCGACTTGGCGGAAGAGTCCGTCAAATCACGACAGGTCATGCTGGATCCTTTTGTAACAGCGTTCGATACAGCTCTGAGCCGTCGGCTTCTTGCTGTCATGCAATGCGGCAAGAATAACAAACTGCGATATTCGGAGCTGTCGATGACTGCGGGCAACGCAAAGATTTCGGGCGATTCAGAAACCTGGAGCGGGGCAAATGTCCTTGTGACTCTACTTGAGAACACCGGCAGTCATGCACGATTGGACCGACAGGATGCCAATAACGAAGGCAGGATTCCATTTGGCGTAGTTGCGGAGGGTGGTCATGAGTAGGCGCATCTTGCTGTGGAGCACCTGGGTTTTTGCGGGCATAGTCCTGGTTTTCGGAATCGTGTTGTCGGTGAGAACGGTACAGATGGCCCGGGGAGTGAACACCCGCCTGGAGAACAAGCTCGCCGGCCTTGAGAAACTTAGAGGCATGCGGAACCGTCTCGTTCCCTACGAGTTGGCGCTTGGTAAATTCAACGCAATGGCAGGGGATGGCAGTTTCTCTCCCGGCGAGCCATTCTCGCGTCTTCCCACGGGCCTTGTACCCCAGGATATCCGGGAAACCAGGAAAGAGCTCGCAGAGGGATGGACCGTCGTAAGGAAGACATGCTCTTTCACCAAGGCAGATATCAGAACGGTGATGATGTTCATAAATGGTGTCGAATCCCGCCGGCCGCCATGGCGATTGGCAAGGTGCGACATTCGGGCTCTCACACCCGGTGGAGGCATCGGTTACGTCGAGATCCACCTCGAAGCGCTTCAGCGGGAAGCGAGGACGGCAGGGGCTCCATAGAGTCGGCTTACACGGCGGCGAGCATTTCCCTGGCGTGCTGGAGCGTTACGCTGGTCTTCTTCAGTCCTCCGAGCATCCGCGCCACTTCTTCCTCACGTTCGGTTTTCTCAACTGCCGCGATCGAAGTTCGCGTACGATCGTCGCGCACTTCCTTGGCCACCACGAAGTGCGTCTTCCCGTGCACCGCAACCTGAGGGAGGTGGGTGATACACAGAACCTGGTGATCTTCCGCCACGCGGCTGAGTTTCGTGCCGATGGCATGACCCATCTCGCCCCCGACGTTGGCATCGACCTCGTCAAAAACCAGGACGGGAATCCTGTCGTGCGAAGCCAGCACGGATTTCGTTGCCAGCATTACGCGCGAGATCTCCCCGCTCGATGCTATTGCCCGAAGGGGCCGCATCGGTTCGCCTACGTTAGGGGCGAACCCAAAGTCGACTTCATCAAGGCCGGATGGATTCGGTTCCGCTTCCACAAGAGAGACATCGAATGCACCATGGGGGAACCCAAGGTCACTGAGTTCACCGGTGATCCTGGTTGCCAGCTTGGCGGATGCCTTCGTTCTCAGTTCACGAAGCTTCTTTCCTGCGGACATGAGCTTCTTGTTGAGTTTCTTCATCTCGGCATCAATTGTGGCAAGGCGTTCGCCCCTTGATTCAAGCTCGCCGAGACGGCTGAAAGCCTTCTCCCGGAACTGGAGAATCTCTTCGGTCGTAGCGCCGTATTTGCGCTTCAACTTGTGGATCAGCGCCATGCGGTCTTCCAGCCACTGCAGCCTGCCCGGATCTCCTTCAACGTTCTGGATGGAGGATGTTATACTCGCGGAGAGTTCCTGTGTGCCAATGGCCAGGGATTCGGCATCCTTCAGCCATACTTTGGCCTCTTCTCCCATGATACCCGCAAGTTCGGACGCGGCGTTCTGGACCGTTACAAGGCTGCTGAAGACAGAGGCCTCATCCTCGGTCAGTCCATTAGTGACCTGTCCGGCCAGTTCGAGGATGCGCGCCGCATTGGCCACGACCGTGAGCTCCTGTTCAAGGAGATCATCCTCGTCCCGGGTGAGTGCGGCATCGTCGATTTCCTTGACCTGGAAGGAGAGCATGTCGATTTGCTGGGCCACCTCCTGGTCATCGCCCTCGAGATCGAGCCGTCGCCTGTTGAGTTCCTGTATCTGTTGATACAATTCCCGGTAGGCAGCGAGGGCATCTTCCGTGTGGCCGAAAGCGTCCAGGACTTCCAGCTGAAATCCCTGTTCCAGAAGCGACTGGTGATCATGTGGTCCGTGTTGATCCACCAGCAGGTTTCCAATCTCCTTCAGGGCCTGGAGAGTGGTTGAGCAGTCATTCACAAGATTCCGGCCGGAACCGGAAGACGATACGACCCGGCGAATGATAAGACGCTTATCATCACAGGGGTCTAATCCGAGATCCGTGAGGATGGCATCAACTCCGCCCGGTTCGGCAAGGTGAAACGCGGCCTCAACAACGCACTTGTCTTCCCCGGCCCGGATCATGGATTTGTCGGCCCGTTCTCCAAGCACGAGGTTGAGGGCAGCAGCGAGAAGAGACTTACCGGCGCCTGTCTCCCCGGTTATCACGTTCAGACCCGGAGCAAACTCGACGCTGATATCTTCGGCGATCGCCAGGTTCCTGATACGCAGAGATTCAAGCATGGGCAAGAGAATACATTGCCCTGCGGTACAGGTGCAATATTCAACTGATCCCATATTGTGTTTCCCCCCCTGTAACGCCATGCGTTGATATCCGGTCATAAGAGTGCCGGGGAAAAGGAATTCGGCAGCTTCCAGGTGGTGCGCTACTACGGTTTGCCGTTCTCGCTTAATTGCAGCAGTGCGGCATCGTTGGATTTCAGCCATTTGGCGATTGCTTCTGCGGCGATCGCGTGTGCGCGGCCGTTGGGGTGATGATCACACGAGTGGACCCACATTTCCGAAGTCGTCTGTCCCTCGAACGCCCCGGCGAGATCCAGCACGGGCAGTCCGGCCTTGCGGGCCATCTCCGAGACGCGAGCATGGACCGCCTTGAGCGGGTAATCCGGCCCCAATCCTTCCATCAAAGGGTACAAGACCAACATCGAGCGGCAACCGGGCAAACTCGCCGCCTTGGCCAGCTGCTTCTGAAGTAAGTCGAGGTGTTCGGCATTATGTTTCGGGTCGTAACATCGTTTGTACCAGTCGACTGTCTCCCGCCCTATCCGCGCAAGCTGCCTGCGAGCGGATATCCAGTTGTACAATCGCGAGTAACTCAGCCAGTTTCGATCCATATAATCTTCGCTGAGGTACGTATCGCGAATGTTGATCAGGTCGTAGACTTCCAGCTCCTGGCGAGACAATTCCGGACCGAACGAAATGTCGTTGGCGATGAAGACCATGATCAGTCGCGAAGCGCCGAGTTGGCCAAGAAGTTCCGGCACGGCGGCCAGCTCCCTGGTGAAATTCATGCCGGGTCGACCCGCATTGACAATCTCGACCGATGGGCCGAGTTTCTGTTCCAAACTGCGGACCATCGTCAACTCCGGCGGCACCCCCACACCGAAGACGAACGAATCGCCAACGCACACGATTCGCCGCTTGCCGGCCGGCGGCTTTGGCCCATAGACCCGATCGCGAAGACCCTGCGACGAAATGCGATAGTCCATACACCACGGCGATTCGTCCAGGCGGGCCAGGGGCAACTTTCGTTTGGGGATATGAGAGTCGAACAGCTCCCAGCCGTCCCCGACGTCATCCGGCACGCGGCGCAATTCGCCGTTGGGGTTTGAAGGGTAGCAATGGTAAGGCACCGACGGAGATGAACGATTATCGAGCAGATACCGCTTGGCGAATCGCCGAGTCGGTTCGACATCCGCGGCCCACATCGCCAATTCGGCGACGCCCAGCCCGACCAGGAGCCCAAAAATGGCGGACAAAAGCCGAAACACGATGCGACGAAACCGACTCGCTTGACGCTCCGCATCCGCCATCTTCACCACCTGGCCGATCCGTTCGGCACGTTTCACGTGTTCGCCAAGGCCCAGAGACCCTCTCCGGGCGGACTTAAGGCAGGATGATACCATGGGCCGCTCCGCATACGAAAGCTTCTTTCCGTTCGAGGATTCTGCGAGGGTGCAGGTCATGGATTTTCATATTCATGCAGCCAGGCGGTATTCTTGCCGTACATTACGCCCCCATATGTTGTC
>JASLPY010000122.1 GCA_030744755.1 Kiritimatiellia bacterium
ACGGTGTGCTGGAGCTTCACAAGAAGGCATCGAATCTTCCCTTGGATGAGTTGCCGCCGCTTCCCGACAACTATGCTATTCAGGAGAACGAGCCTGGGGGGATTGCTGATCACTTAAGCACCAAAGCCACTACCCCGCCGGGAACCATGCGGAAGGAATACGACGAGAAAGCATGGCGTATCTATCGTTGGATCTACCACCGCCTCACGGAACAAGTCGATGCCAACATCGGCAAGATTCTTGATGGCCTGAAGGAAGCCGGTCTCGAAGACAACACACTTGTCATCTTCACCAGCGATCATGGGAATATGGATGCCAGTCACCAGTTGGCGTCAAAGGGGTTCTTCTATGAGGAATCAGTGGGCGTTCCCCTTATCCTGTCATTCAAAGGCAGAATTCCAGCCGGCCGTGTTGATGAGAAGAGCTTGGCCTCCACGGGGCTTGATATCCTTCCCACCATCTGCGATTACGCGGGCGTCACAAAGCCTGATCATTGTCTGGGCGAGAGCCTGCGCCAACTGGCCGAAGGCAAATCTGTTGATAACTGGCGGTCTTATGTGGCTTCTGAAAACGGTGGCTGTCGAATGATTCGAAGTGAGCGATACAAGTACTGTGCCTTCGCGGATACTGACAGCAAAGAGTCGCTCGTTGACATGGAGAAAGACCCCGGCGAAATGCGCAACCTTGTTGACGACCCTAAATTGAAGAGCGTACTGGCTGAGCATCGCAAGCTCCTTGTGGACTGGAGCAAGCTTTCCGGCGATAAGGACGCCTCGAAATACGTTAAGAATCACTGGGAGATTTCGCAGTTGGCAGTACAGTAGTCAACCCCTTTCCTCCCGAACCTCCTGCACAACTCAACATTATTTCTCGGATTGTTGCATCACTTATAACTATTACTATGCCGCGGATACTATTGCTGGGAACTATGTTCTTCGTTGTGTGTTATGGACTTGTAGAAGAATGGGAAACTGTCGGCCCGCTACTAAAGGAGTTTCTTGGAAAGACTTAAAGAACGAAACGCTGCCCGCTAGCTGCGTTTAGTGTGTTATTTGAAACAGAATAACACGTTGAACGAACAGATAGGATGGTTAACTTTTAACTAAAGGTTTGACCCTAAAAACAAGGAGTGGATATGAGAAAATGTATGTTGTTTGTTGTTGGCGTGTTGTTTCTTATGAGCTTTGTGGTATTGGGAGAAGAAAAGAGCAATATGGACCAGATGGTGATTGCCGACAGTGGGAACCGGAAACTGATATGCTTGAATGCGGACGGTACGGTTGCCTGGGAGAAAAAGGGTATATACTGTTATGATGTTCACCGTCTGGCGAATGGAAACATCCTGTACGCGGACAGCGCCAAGAAAAAGAGTTTTGTCAGGGAAATCAATGTCGACGGTAAAGTGATATTTGAATATAAAACATCGGGAGAGGTGTTCTCTTGTCAGCGGCTGGACGATGGCAAGACACTGGTTGGTGAATGCACCAATGGAAAGATTGTCGAAGTGGATAAGGATGGCAAAGTGTCAAAAACCATCAAGTTGACATTCAAACAGGGCGGACACGGCTGTGTTTTCTGGGTACGTAAGACCCTGGAAGGTACTTATGTGGCGGCGCATCGATCTGATAAGGTTGTTCGCGAGTATGATGAAAAAGGAAAAGTTTTAAGGGAGATCAAGTGTCCCTGGAAGGTGTTTGGCGTGATGCCGCTGGGTAAAGGCGGTTTGATGATATCGGGGGAGCACGGCCTGATGGAGGTAGACAAGGAAGGCAAAGTCGTCTGGAAGCTTGTTCCGGATGATATCAAAGAAATCAATGTAAAATTACTTGCCGGGATATACCTCAAATCTAACGGCAATATAATCCAGACTAATTGGCTGGGGCATAAGCAGGAGGGGAAAGGGGCACCGCTATTCGAAGTTACAAAGGATAAAGAAGTTGTCTGGAAGCTTCCTGCATCGGTTAAAACCAGGTGGATCGGAGCCATTGCCCTCAGCAAATGAGAGTCCTCTATTCTGGAGAAGAAATAAAAAGAAAAAGGCGCTTCCGGGTTTTGCGGGTGTTTTTTCATTGGTCTATATGCACTCAGACACTCCGAAGACCGTTTAAGTCGGTCGAGTAAGCGTATCCAAGTAAGTGACGCTGTGTACGCTTAAGTGTGTGCTTCCTACTCCGCCCTTCCCTCCCTGCTTTCAGGCATAGCGCTCTTCATCATTAGAAAATCCCCCGCTAATCCCGGAAGCGCCCTCTCCTTTAAGATTTCTGAGAGTCTTCAGATTGTTCGCACTAAAACTTCGTTTTATCGAAAGAGAAATATTCGTACCGTCTGGAAGATCCTGCGTATGTGACCGGAGAAGTCAACGAGACCCTGCTTCTGAGGATCGAATATCTTATCGAGGAGAACCGTGTTCTACGCAACCAGATCGAGAAACGCATTCTGCTCACCGACGCCGAACGCAGGATCCTCGCCGAGAAAGCCGTTGCCCTGGGCAAGCTGATGGCTGACACCGTAACCATCGTCAGGCCCGAAACGATCCTGAAGTGGCACAGAAGATTGGTAGCAAAGAAATTCGATGGAACAAGGAACCGCAAGAAGCACGGACGACCGCCAATCACCGCGGAGATAGAGGCCCTGGTGCTGACAATGGCAAAGGACAACAAATAGTTTATTCATAGTCCCTTTCTCCGTTTCGTTTTGCCAGGCCTGCATCAGTTGCTTTAAGATAATCATCTAGCATGCCTTTTAATTCTTTCAGCTTTTCAGGATAGGCCTTGGCCAAGTCTTTCTTCTCACTAAGATCGTCTTTAAGATTGTAAAGTTCAAGTCGACCATCGTGCGTAAAATCGATCAATTTCCAATTACCAATGCGTATAGCACTGCCTGGTGTCCAACCACTGCCATGATAATGTGGATAATGCCAGACCAATGGCGCATTACGCTTAAATTCCTTATCAGGTTTATCAAGCAATGCCTTAAAGCTCATACCATCCTTATGCTGCTCAGGCATCAATGGGATATCACATAATTCCAAAATAGTCGGATAAAGATCCTGCGAAATAACTACACTGTCACATTTCTTACCATTACCCTTTGCTTTGGGTTTACGAACAATAAACGGTACACGAATACCACCTTCATAGGCCCAGCCTTTACTGCCACGCAAAGGCAAAACACAACCTGGTCCGGTAATTCTTTTCTTCGTTGATAAGCCACCATTATCACTAGTAAAAAAGATAATCGTTTCTTCATCCACGTTATGGTCCTTCAGAGCCTTTAGAATCCGTCCAACATTAAGATCTACAGCACTGACCATGGCGGCAAGTTTGGCATTATCCTGACGCATCCGGGTTTTTCCACGACCTTCTCGTTTTGTAGGTGTTTTTCCCTCAAACAACTTTTTGGCTTTATCGGCAAATTTATCATCAAAGGGTTTATACCCCTGTACAGGCGTGTGAATATTGTAATAAGCCATATACATGAAAAATGGTTTATCCTTATCGCGCTTTTCAATAAGTGAAATTGCTTCACTTGTTAGTCGATCAGTAAGGTATTCGCCCTTAGGACCATTCTTAAGTGTTTTACTTCTCCAGGGACTGTAATAACCACCTGGAGGACTACCCTGATGACCACCTGCTACGTTAACATCAAAGCCCTGTACTTTCGGCCCATGGGTTTCCCGTTTTCCCAAATGCCACTTACCCAAAAACCAAGTCTGATAACCATTCTTCTTCAGGGTTTCGGCAATTGTTAATTCTGACAAAGGGAGACTATTATTAATCTTAGGACCCTGAAATATTTCATTTTCAGGCTGTGGCCCAGGAATCCAATTTGTAATGCTTACTGCTTTACGGCACGGATTCTTGCCGGTCATTAATGCAGCCCGAGTAGGACTGCAGACAGGATGAGCAGCATATCCACTTGTAAAGAGTATCCCATCTTCGGCCAAGCCATCTATATTTGGGGTTTCATAGAAAGTGCTCCCATAGCATGTGAGATCTGCCCAACCCATATCATCAATTAAAAACACCAGAATATTAGGTTTGGCCATTATGGAGAATGGCAGACAGAACAGAACTAGAATTATTAGTAATAAGACTATCGGTCGAATGATCGGACAAGAAACAGGCACTAAATAAATCTCCATCTCGGGTGTGCGTAGGACAGATCCCTTGTTTGCAATTCCTGCATGTTCATCTGTTGTCATGTGCTCCGTCGCCTGCATCCGACTTGTTGTGTAGTGTCTTCTTCCCAAAATGCAATTTCAAGGTGCGAGAAATGAATACGGTTACACCTATTTCATCTGGTTCTCGAAGATGACCGGACCGCCCCATTTACCGGTAACAACGATGTCCAGGTCGCCGTCACCGTCGAGGTCCACCACCGGGATGCTCAGTCCGGAACCGATCCCCTTACCGTGGCTCAGGACATGCTTCTCCCATTTGGGCTGCTTTCCTGTAGTGAGTTCATACCAGTAGACCCCAAGCGGCTCTTTTGCACCTGGGTCCTTACCGTTGTGAGCGTAAAACCGTTTCCCGGCAACCAAGTCCAAGTCGCCGTCACCATCAAGATCCGCCAGCGCTATACTGTGAACCTGCGACCACGACTTGTCTATGACATGCTGTTCCCAGGAAAGCTTGCCGCCATCAGTCTTCTGTTCGTACCAGAACAGGCCATAGCCGTGTGCGACACTGGTGATGATATCGTTCTTGCCATCGGCATTGACATCATACACCCAGATCTGAGGCGTGTGCTTTGGCGTTTTCTCTCCAAGCGTACCCAGTGCAATCGGATGCGCCTTCCACTCGCCCTTCCGGGGGTCTTCGGGTGCCTCGAACCATGTATCCGGGCGGATGATGTCCGGTCGCCCGTCGCCATTGATATCACCGCAGCCCATACCCCAAACCGATTTTTTCGATGAAACCTCATGCCTGATCAAGCCCGCCTTGCCGTCCTTGATACCCTGTTCATACCAGTGCGTGTTCCTGGTGACCGGAAGGATCTCAAGAGCCTTGCCATCCCCATCGATATCCCAGAGGTCACCGCACTCGTGGTTCCCTGCCTTGTCAATCACTGTCATGGGCCACGGAGTCTGGCCCCCTGTATTCCGGTACCAGTCGATCTGCTTCGCGAACCAGCAACAGGTGACCACGTCAAGCTTCCCGTCACCGTCCACATCCATCGGGACATTCATAAAGTCATCCCAGTACCCCTTGCCTTTCTTGTCTACCTTTCCGCGCAGCTTCCGGTACTTGTGAGCTTTCCAGTCCGGGGCTTCATACCAGTAAGGCCCGGCCACAATATCCAGCTTCCCGTCATTGTTGAAATCACCGACTCCACAGGCCTCGCTTCGGAACGTCCCAACCCGCTTCATTTTGAATTCCACGGAATCTGCCCTGGCCGTATAATCGAGGACAGCAAGGGTCAGAATCACAGCTGATAATTTCTTCATTTTCTTTCTCCTGAGAGTACAACGGGTTCTGTCAAAGGTGACAGTACGTGTTCTTGTCTAATTCTCTTTCGTGTAGGGAGTTAGGAGCATTTCTGCCTGCTCCCCCGTTTTCCTGCCTTTCGGTTGACGCGTACGGCGACGCTTACGGTGGACGATGGGGAGAGTTTCTCCCATGTCGCTCCGTAGCCCGAAGGCGAATCGTAATCCGTACGCGTCGCCGTACGCGTCAACCGTTCCCCGTTTTCATTCGTTTTCATTAGAGTTTTGACAGTACCGTACAACGTCCTGCCGACCGGTCCTGGACCTGGAGGCATCACCGAAAGATTTCAGATTCGGTCCAGTAGATGGTTCGCATTCCGTTTGGTTTAAGAATAGGAATTTGCTTTTCACAAGCATGTGAGAAATCAAACGCAAATCCCTCATGGAGTCAACGAAGATGTGCTTGCCCTCTACAAAGGACCAGAACGCTTTCAAATACCTCGCGTGCTTAACCCGCTTACCGATTCCGTAAGGTGAATCTGTAAAGTTCTCCAAATCTTCGATTGTTATATCGTTCATGTTTAAAGAAATCGAAAATGAAGTTCACTCGTTCTGCAGTATCCTTGATATCCGATGACGTCAGATTCAGGAAGCTTGGCTGGCGACGCTCTACCGTTTTAAGTCCTGCTTCACACTGGCGCAAAATCTCTTCGGGCATCCATGTCAGGACTTCCTGTTTTTCAACAACCTTCCTTGGCTTCGCGCACAAGCAACCGGCAAACCTCCTTCGCCAAGGCTTCGGAGGACAGGTCGCAAACCTCACTTATGATGCCGCATGCCTTTTTTCTTGGCGCCCGCCAGGAAATCGATCATGGTCTTGACCACCTCGGGATTTTTATCCGCGACATTGGTCTTCTCGCCTATATCCGTTTCAAGATCGAAGAGCTGCTCGCCACCTTTCTTCCCCTTGGGCAGCATCTTCCACTTGCCCATGCGCAGCGCGACGCCGCTGGCTTCTTCGATAATAAACTTATCCCCGACCTTATCCTGGCCGAGCAGCGCTTTCAGGCTGTTCTGGCTGTCCATGGCCGAGCCCTCGGGCAGCTTGACCTCGAGCAGGGCGGCGAAGGACGCGAGGAAATCGACCTGGCTCACGAGCGCCGCGCTCTTACCGGGCTTAATTGTCGCGGGCCAGCGCACAATGAAGGGCACGCGCGTGCCGCCCTCGTAGATCTGGTACTTCCCGCCGCGGTAGGGGCCCGAGCCGTCGTGGCCGCGATCGATCTCGCCGCCGCGCGGCTTAACGGTCGTGCCGTCCTTGTAGCCGTCGTCGTAGACCGGGCCGTTGTCGCTTGAGAATATGACGATGGTATTATCCTTGAGCCCGTGCTTCTTCAGGGTCTTCATGATCTCGCCGGTGCTCCAGTCGAACTGCACCATGGCGTCGCCGCGGTAGCCAAGCTCGCTCTTGCCCTTGAAGCGTGGGTGCGGCGTGCGCGGCACGTGAATGTCCTGACTCGAGAAATACAGGAAGAAAGGCTTGTCCTTATTCTTCGCGATAAAAGCGTTCGCTTTCTCCACGAATACGTCGGCCATGGTCTCATCGTCCCACAGCGCCGCCTTGCCGCCGGCCATGAAGCCGATGCGCCCGATGCCGTTAATCACACTGTTGTTGTGGCCGTGGGAGCTCTGGTAATAGGTCATGGCCGCGCGATCCTTTCTGCCGTTCGGGTAGACCGTGCTCTTGGGATCGGCGTCCTTCAGGTTGCCGATGAAGATTGGATCCTTCGGATCGAGGTTGACCACCTTATAATTCTCCAGGTACACACAGGGCACGCGGTCATTGGTGTTGGGCAGCAGGAATGAATAATCGAAGCCGAGCTCCAGCGGGCCTGGCTTCACTTCCCCGTTCCAGTCGACGTTCTCGCCCTTGGCGCCCAGGCCGAGATGCCACTTGCCGACCACCGCCGTCTTGTAGCCCGCGTCCTTGAAGACCCGGGGCAGGGTGTAGGTCTTAACATCAATGCACATGCGCGCCGTCGGCCCGAGAATGCGCACCTTGTTGCGGAAACCCTGTTGCCCGGTGAGCAGCGAAAAGCGAGAGGGCGAGCAGGTCGCTGACGTGCAGTGCCCGTCGGTGAAGACCAGGCCTTCGCTCGCGAGCTTGTCGATGTTCGGCGTCGGGATCTTCTTCGACCCGTAGACGCCGACATCGGCGTAGCCCACGTCGTCGCCGTAGATGATTACCACATTCGGTTTGTCGGCGGCGAAAGCAGTCGCGCTGATCAGAGTCAGAACACAAATAAAGGAAATGAAGGATTTCATCATGATAATATTACGGTCCAGGTTGGATAAATTCATTGTGCTTAGGCTAGCCAGCAGCACTTCGATTGTCAATTAGCCTTATCGCGGGCTGCCTGCAGCGATATAGATATATGCATTTTCATATCCTGCCGGCATTACTACTGGCTTATTATTGTTCTCATATTTGACTTACTTAATAAACAGTTGGTACTGCCACCTCCGCCAACTGGAATATCACATTTAAATGGGAAATGTCGGACTAGTATAGTCGACTTAATAACTCGTAAGCCCTAACCGGAGAAATACATGTCTCACATTGCCCTCAATTAGCCGTTAAACTTGCTTAATGCAGAAATATCAGACACGCAGTGGAAAAATATCAAGGCTAAGAAGACAAAAACTACCACATCATGCTTCTGGTCGCCGACATCATTTGGCAAATCCTTGCCGATGGTGTATACATACTCAAGCTTATGCAACAGCGATTCATCTACCTGACCCGTAACAAGGGCCAACATCCTCTTCCATGGCATACTTCAGTCCTCCTTGGCTGTTATTTCAGTGAGCGGAGGAGATTAGCGGATTTCGCCGCCTACTCAATAGAAATGGGCCTCGATGAGTTTTTTGACCCTACGGGGTAATCTAATAGGTAATGACCATTTGATATGATCAGGGACAGAGGCCGGCCCTGATCGCCTTCACGCTGACTTGGTCTGTGCTATCTGATCCGGCCGAGCGAGCGAGTGGCCTGTCTCTTGAGGCTCCGGTTCTTCGTGCCTTTGACAATCTGCTGTAGCGCCTGACGGCGCAGATCTGTCGGGATGCCGCCCGCACCCGATTCCACCAGTTGCAGGATCGCGGCGAACGCCTCTTCCTTGTGCTTGGATTTGGTGTTCTGCATGAGGAGCTTCAGCGCGTCGGCGCTCTTGATCGTGCCCAGCACCGCCAGCGCCTGCATCGCCTCGGCCTTGCCGCCGGCCAGTTGTATGATGTCCTTGGCGGCCGCCAGTTTGTCGGCCGGGGGCATCTTCTTCGAGGTCCGCACGTACTCGGCATAGCCACGGAGCGCGAGCACCTTGTGGACTTGCGAGTCGCCACTCTTCGCCATCTTCAGGAGCGGCGCGGCTGCGGCCGGATCGTCCGGCCACATGTTCGGCCAGGTCGAGAGCGTGCGGACGGCCTGGATGGAGACGGCGGGATCTTTGTCTTCGACGGCGGCAACGAGCGTAGCCAGCGCCTCGCTCCCCCCGGCGGAGGCCAGACAGGGGAGAGTGCCCTTCCGGATGTCGGTCCTGGAACTGCTCAGCAAGGGCTTGAGGGCGGTAAGCGATCCCGCGCCGTTCCTCGAGCAAATGGCCCGAAGCGCTTTTATCAGGGCGGGGTTGGGGCCCTTCTTCTCGACCAGCCCCACCAGTTCCGATATGTGCTCCTCAGAGCCGAGCCTCGCCAAGGTCGCGGCGGCCGCGCCCGCCAAGGCCTCGTCCTCGTGGTGTACGTACTTGGCGGCGAGCGGGAGACCGGCCTTGATGTCCCGGTAGTCGATGACCTTCAGCAGGGCACAGCATCGCCGCGGCGGTGCGTTCTTGAGTTCACTGACGATGCGTCCCTCAATCCCGTCGCCGCGCATGATGACCAGGCTGATCAACGCTGTTTCGGCCAACTTGGGCTCCTCGCCTCCGACGTGCTTGGCCAGCAAGGGCACGCAGGACGCGTCCCCGATCTTCGCCATGCTGGCAAGGACCGCTCGTTGCCCTTCTGTGCTGACACTCCCACAAAGGTCGATCAGAACGGGCAGGGCCTGGGCGTTCCCCGAGTTCGCGAGCGCGACCAAAGCCGTATCCTGTCGCGCGGGCGGAAGCGCCTTCAGGGTTGTCCGCATGCTGTCGCTGATGTTCAAGTCAGGGATTTGGCGCAGGAGTCGCAGCGCGACCTGGAACATGTCCTTGTCTTCCGACGCCAGGAGTTTGGGGACCATGGCATGCCCTGCATCGCCCCGGGCGAGCACGCCGCCCCGGGTCGCCTCGCGGACGCGCTGCTTGGGGACCTCTGCGGCAGCGACCTCTTCATAGAGCGCAACAGCCTTGGCGCCGTTCCCAGCCTTCATGAGCATCTCCGCGCACAAGTTGCATGCGTGGGCCGCCGTCGACCTCAGTTCCATATTCTCATGTGTCAGGAGCTTGACCAGGGCTTCTGAAGCCTTGTCCCCGCCGATACGACCCAGGGCCGCCACGGCCGCGCCGGCCACGTCCGGATCGGCATCTGCTGTTTTCGCGATCAACATCGGGACGGCCTCGGCATCACGGAGAACGGCAAGCGAGTTGATAACACCGACCAACAACCGGCCTCTCAGACCGGGAACGGCGTCACGCAGTGCCTTCTTGCAGGCTGGGTCCGGGATCTGCTCCAGCGCGATGCGCGCCCACGAGGCCAACTGCTCATCGTTCAGCAGCGGCACCAGGGCCGGGACCGACTCCTTCCCGCCCCAGACCGCGAGCTGTTTGCAGGTCATGGCCCTTTGGGCCTTGGGCGCGTCGGATTTGAGGATGGCGATCAACTCGGCTTCGCTCGGCGCTGCGTGAGCGGGAGCAAAGGGGAAGAGAACGCTTGCTGCGAGCAAGACTGTAAGTATGGAATAGGCTTTCTGTCTCATCTTGAATAACCTCCGAAACGGTATGGTCTGACCCTATACTCTCCAGGGCTCACGACGGGCTTCTGAGCGGAACCGATTGGCTTCATCGTCACCGGGGAACTCATGCTTCACCGGGTCGTAGGTGAGCGTCCGTTTCAGTACCAGTGCCGTGGCGGTGTTCGAACAAGCGATGTGCGAGTGAGCGGCCACGATATGGTTCGCGTTCGGCAGGCCGCGCGTCTTCACGCAGTTGAAGAAGTCCCGGACGTGATTGGAGGGATTCGTGCCGCGGATTCCCCGGCGGCGGTCTGCGATCAGGTCCGGAGAACTGGCTTGGACAGCACCCTCGTCGCCTGTCTCGACCCATCCCTTCTCACCCACGAACCGAACTGGGCACGTGGCCAGGCGCGGATCCCAGCCACCGTGGCGACAGATCATCTTCACGCCGTTCGCGTAAACGGCTGTGATTGTCCCGTCTTTGGCCTGTGGATGGTACGTGACCGGAACGGTGTTGTCGGCGCTGTTGGCCCGCTGGCACTGGTCCACGGAGTGGGAGCCCCACTCCATAACGCCGTAACCAAGCAAACCGCCGCCCTTCTCGAACACGTTGCCGCGCAGGTAACTGCCGTTGAACGGACGCCAGGCTGCGGGACCGAGGTAGAGGTGCCAGTCGAACTGCGGGTCCTTGGGCAAAGGCTGTTCCGGTTGCCAACCGGTCATGCCCACCTTCCCCCCGCTTCCGGCCGGCTTGTAGTGCAACTCCGTGAGTTTGCCGAGGCGACCGGTCTGGGCGACCATCGCGCAGTAGTTGAAATTGGCGACACTGCGCCGTTGCGTGCCCACCTGGAAGACGCGGCCGGTCCGCTCGAAGACCTTCATCAGGTCCAGGCTCTCCGCGATGTTCTTGGTGCAGGGCTTTTCGCAGTAGACGTCCTTGCCCGCCTGGGCCGCCATCATCGACATCGTTCCATGCCAGTTCGGACCGGTGGCGATGAGGATCGCGTCAATGTCTTTGCGGGCCAGCAGCTCGCGGAAGTCCTTGTAGGTCGCGCACTTGCTGTCGCCGTTCCGCTTGTCCGCCGCCTTCTTCGCCGCCGCGAGCCGTGGCGTCTTCAGGTCACAGACCGCCGCGCAGGTTATGTCCGGCTGGTCGAGCATCGCCCTGAAGACGGACGAACCACGGCCGCCAATGCCGATGGCGCCCAGAACGATCCGTTCGCTGGGCGCCACGACCCCGTCCTTCCCCCACGCCGATGACGAGAGGATGGTGGGCATGGCCAGCGCCGCACCGGCCGCTGCACACCCTTTCGTAATGAACGCTCGCCTGCTGAGAACCGTCTCTTTACTCATGGCTGCTCCTTTCAAAACAGGTATCTAGCTGATAGGAATTTGCTTTCCAGCTTGTCATTCACACAACCCTCAATTAACAATTAAACTCGCTTGATGTAAAGATACTATGTTGTCCCTAAAACCCTGTCCGCGCCTAATTCAGCCCAG
>JASLPY010000123.1 GCA_030744755.1 Kiritimatiellia bacterium
AAGACAAGAGAGAGTCTACAACAATGACCTCATTCGTAAAGCTATTTATTGCGCGTATTAATCAATCACTACACTAGAGGGGAGTCAACTTCCAACGTCCAACGTCCAACATTCAACATCCAAGTGGGGAGTTGGCCATTTCTCAACTTGGATGTTGGGCGTTGGGCGTTGGACGTTGGAAAGGGTTCCATTTTCGCGTGGGGGGAAATCGAAATGCGTTTCGAAAAGCTCTACGAGTTTCTCACAAATCTCTTTTTCGTTCGGGCCATCTACAGAGATAGAAATATTGTTGCCTTGCCTGAGGGCCAATGTCATGAGTCCCATGACGGATTTCAGATTGGCCTCGCCCAGCTCGTTGCTAACAGTGATCAGGCCTTCGTACTCGAGCATGGCTTTCACTATCACGGCTGACGGGCGGCAGTGAATGCCGGCGTGGTTGTTTATGTTCGCAGTCATCTTTATCATGATCCGGCCATTATCCGCATCGGCAGACAGTTCGCAAGCCAATGTTCTGCCAAAGTGAAGAAATAGACAGTGTAGCGTGGATTTCTTGAAGAAACGCCCCGCGATAGGCGTTTAAGAGGTGATTAGAGGCAAGAAACGCACACTTTTTGGGTCAATGTTGACCAGTAGGGGATTGAGAGATGAAAACCGGCAGAATCGCTAAAACATGGATGACACTCGTGGCGACGGCGTTGATGATCGGGGCATGGAGCTGGACAAATGCTGAGAAAGGAAAGCCGGCCAAACCGGCCACCAGTGCCGACCTGGGAGGGAAGGACCGGTACCTTGCTCACGTTAGCACCGATAAGCCTGTTTACCGTACAGGCGAAAAAGTCTACGTGCGTAGCGTCATTCTCCAGGCAAACGACCACACGCCGATAGAATCCAGGACGCAGGCGTTCTTCGAGATCAAGAGCCCGAAGGGAAGCAAGGTGGCTTCGGGGTTCGCGACAACCGAGGACAGCGTGAGTGGTTTCGCGTGGGAGATCTCCGAGGGCCAGCCAGGCGGAGAATACACTGTTACGGTAAGTCACCAGCAGCTCGGCATTCCGCCGGCGGAACGCAAATTCGATATCCGGGCGTACAGGGCTCCCAGGATCAAAACGCAGATCAAGTTCTTCAGAGACGGTTACGGTCCGGGTGATACCGTGGGGGCCTCGCTGGAGGCGATTCGTGCGGAGGGTGGAGTGCCCGCGAACGCGAAGGTGAAAATCGTTGCCAGGGTAGATGGCTCAGAGGTTCACAGTTCCTCCGCGACGGTGGACGGCAAGGGAAACTGCACTGCCATGTTCAGACTGCCGGCCAAGATTGAAAGAGGCGAAGGGACGCTGGCATTTATTATCAACGACGGCGGTGCGGTTGAGACGGCTTCGAAAACGATTCCCATACTGCTGCAAACGGTTGACCTGTCAATCTATCCCGAAGGCGGGGATCTCATAGCAGAGCTGCCGTGCCGGGTTTACATCGAGGCAAAGACACCCGCCAAGAAGCCAGCGGATATTGCGGGTGTTGTGCTGGACTCCAAGGGCACCCAGGTTGGGTCATTTAAAACCGAACACGAAGGGCGTGGCCGCTTCGTGTTCATGCCGAAGAAGAACGAGACCTACAGTCTCAGAATCTCCGAACCGTCAGGAATCGATAAGGCGTTTCCCCTGCCTGCAGTTCGGCCGATCGGCACGGTCATCCAGTCACTGGGCGACATTTACGAGAAAGGCAAACCCGTTTCGCTAAGAGTCCTGAGCACAGAAAAGGGACCGTTTACGGTATCGCTGAGAAAACGTGAATCAGAAATCGGTTCTCTTTCTATTGAGGGCGGCGACAAGGCAGGCGAAGAGGTCACTGCCGATATTACACTAACGCCTCCGTCTTCAGCTGACGGCGTGCTGGTTGCGACGGTCTGGGGGTCGGACGGCAGAGCCCTTGCCGAACGGCTGATCTACCGCGAGCCGATGAAGGCCGTAAAGGTAAGCATCGAAGCCGACCAGGAAAGGTATATCCCTGGTGGAAGCGTGAAGCTGACAGTGACGACGACGGACGAAGACGGTGAGCCGGTAGAGGGTGTGGTCGGAGTCACCGTTACCGATGACAGCGTCCTGGAGATGATCGAGAAGAGAGAGCACGCGCCTCGCCTGCCGGTGATGGTGTTGCTTGAAGAGGAAGTCAAGGAGCTCGCGGATGCCCACGTATACCTGGACGCCGAGAATCCGACTGCCCCGCAGGCTATGGACCTGTTGCTGGGTACGCAGGGATGGCGCCGTTTTGCTTTCGTTACCGTGAAGGACTTTCTGGGGAAGCACGGTGACGATGCGCGCCGGGTTCTCGCGATGCGTGTTGTAACGAGGCTCGAGAAGACCAATGCGCTTAAGAGCGCAAGAGGAGGAAGAAGGCGTTTTGAGGCGGTCATGGACTTAGCCTTTGCCGAAGGGGCCGAAATGGCCGTGGAAGAGGCAGCGGTGGTGCCGATGGTGGCTGCACCGGTCGCTGAGGCGCCGCGGGTTCCGGGCGAGGATAAGAAACCGGCTGACAGACCTGTCGCCGTAGGCGAGCCGGGTCCAGCGGTAGAGGTCGAAAAGGAGCTCAGGGAAGTGCTTGAAATGGCCCAGAGGGAGCGGGACGCAAACGATTTCCTTGCGCGGGATGAAGATATAGCCGGCAAGCGACGGAAAAGAGCGGCTTACGTTACTGTCCGAGAATATGCCCACAAGGTACGTCCGAACCGCAAACCGGCCGACCGTATGGATTTCACGGAAACACTTTATTGGCATGCCGGTATAAAGACGGACAAGAAGACGGGCAAAGCCACTGTCTCTTTCGGTCTGAACGATTCGGTCACAAGTTTCAGGGTCTTCTCGGACGCGTTTACGGGAGAAGGCGCGCTTGGCAGTGAGAGCATTGTGATGGAATCCGTTCAGCCTTTCTACGTTGAGCCCAAGCTTCCGCTGGAGGTAACCATGGGTGACCGGATTATGCTGCCGGTGGGTGTCGTGAACGGCACGACGGATGCATTCAGTGCCACGCTGATCGAGATTGCGGCCGCAAAGGGAATCGACGTTGGCAACATCCTGCCTTTCAAGCTGGCCGCGGATGCGCGCGAACGCCGGACAGTTGAGCTACTCGTTGGTGACATCAAGGGCGAGACAGACGTCACGCTCAGCGCCAGCGCCGGGGCTTACAGCGACCGTGTCACCCGGAAGCTGCGAATCGTGCCGAGAGGATTCCCTGTTGAGATCGCGGAGGGCGGAATGCTTAAGCCCGATTCCACTATGGCTTTCAAGATAACGATTCCGGCTACACGCGTTCAGGGAAGCGTAACGAGTGAGATCGCCGTTTATCCAACACCACTGGCGAACCTGACCGGCGCGCTGGAACGTCTGATTCGCGCACCGTCAGGATGTTTCGAGCAGACGTCTTCGACCACGTACCCGCTGGTCATGGCGCAGCAGTACTTCCTGTCGCACCAGGGAGTGGACCCGAAACTGATTGAACGAAGCCGTGAAATGTTGAAGAGGGGGCACGATCGCCTGATAGGATTCGAGTGCAAAGGGAATGGCTACGAGTGGTTCGGAGCCGATCCGGGGCACGAGGCGCTGACTGCATACGGGCTCCTTGAGTTCACGGACATGGCGAAGGTCCACAGTGTTGACCCCAAGATGATTGAACGCACCCGCGAGTGGCTGCTCGGGAAGAGGGATGGAAAGGGCGGGTTCAAGCGCGAACGGCGTGCGTTGCACACTTGGATTGCCGACAAGGACTGTTCCAATGGCTATATCGTTTGGGCGCTGCTTACCAGCGGGGAATCGCCGGATTCACTGAAGGACGAGATCAAGACGGTGACCGAGGCGGCCATGAAGAGCGAGAACAGCTACGTTGTTGCCCTTGGAGCGAACGTTGCGTGGCTGGCAGGCGACAAGGCAACGGGCAATGCTCTCACAGGCAAGCTGGCCGGGCTGCAGAACAAGGACGGCCTGGTTGAAGGTGGCACGACGACGATAGTAGGCAGCGGCGGTGTGTCGCTGCAGGTCGAGACGACGGCCCTTGCGGTCCTGGCGTGGCTTGAAGATGATGCATACGCTGGCAACGTCGAGCGCGGAATCAAGTGGCTGGCCGATATCTGCGAGGGCGGACGCTATGGCTCGACGCAGTCAACCGTACTGGCGCTGCGCGCCATCCTGGCTTATGACGCCGCACGTTCCAAGCCCAAGGCTCCCGGATCGATCGAGCTCAAAATCGACGGCAGGAAGGCCGGGACCACCGTGAAGTTTGACAAGGAGACGCATGGTGCCATCGAACTGACGGACATAGCCGAACTGCTTGAACCGGGTCAGCACACGATCGAGATAACGATGGCCGGCGGATCAGAGATGCCTTGTGCAATGGCGATCACCTATGCTAACGACAAGCCAGATTCCAGTGACGAGTGCAAGGTTGGCGTCAAGGTGGCGCTGTCAGATAGGGTCCTGGCCGAAGGGAAAGTAACGGAGGCCAATGTAACGGTTTGGAACAAGGCCGAGGATGAGATAATTCCGACGCCCATAGCGATCATCGGAATACCCGGCGGCCTGGAAGTAAGGCACGATCAGCTGAAGGAGCTGGTAAAAGCCGAAAAGATCGCCGCCTACGAAGTGATCGGGCGGGAGGTCGTGCTGTACTGGCGTTCGATGAAGGCTGAAGAGAAAGCTGAAGTTCCCCTGAGCCTGGTTGCAGCCATACCCGGAACATACACTGGGCCCGCGAGCCGTGCGTATCTTTACTACACGGACGAGTTCAAGAGTTGGGCGAATCCGGTGAAGGTTGAAGTGAAGGTGAAGTAGGGATGGGAGATTTCAACAACCAACAACCAACGTCCAACAACCAACATCCAAGTTGGGAATGGCGATTATGCTTGTGGCTGCTTGCGTGGGGGATGTTTTGTGCTGGGTTGCCGGTGCTGGGGGATGGGGCCGTTGAGGCCGGATGCCGGGAGTGGGCGGAGAAGACGGAGAAGGAACTGGGGGACGGGTTTATTGTTGTGTCCGATCCGCCTTTTGTTCTGGCGGGGGATCTTTCCCGGGCTGGACTCAAGCGATACCAAGATCATACTGTCAAGGCTGCCTCGCAGGCCCTCTGGAAGAAGTTCTTTGACAAAAAGCCGTCTAAGCCAGTCCGGATACTTCTGTTCAACGGGGAAAGATCATACCGTCATAACGCCAAGGAGTTGTACGGCGACGATGACGTGAGTCACTTTGGATACTTTCGGCCATCCGACCGCACAATGTTGATGAATATTGCCACGGGTGGTGGAACGCTTGTGCACGAGTTGACGCATGCCTTGATGGAGCCCGATTTTCCGGACTGCCCCGTGTGGTTCGACGAGGCAATGAGATCTCTATTCGAGCAATGCTCTCTCGCCGGCGGCGATATCAGGGGATTGGTCAACTGGCGCTACCCTGAACTGCGTAAGGCAATTGACGACGGAGGGCTGATTCCGCTGGCCGACCTGGTGAAAGCGAATCGCTTCGATTTCGACGGGGAGAAACGGGGACTGCTTTACGCGCAATCAAGGTACCTTGCCTTCTACCTCCAGGAGAAGAAACTCCTGTCCAAATTCTACCGCGAGTTCAGGAAGGCACAGGACAGGGATCCGTCCGGAAGAAAGACGCTCGAGCGAGTCACGGGCAAATCTCTCTCCGAACTCCAAGCCGACATGGTCAAGTGGGCGAAGACGTTGAGCTGGCGGTGAAACTCATGTAGGGCTGTGGCTTCTCTTTTGCCGACGACTACAGAGACAGAAGGACGAGTTCTGGCGTTTCCGTCGTACTCAAAGCCACGACGGGCAGCGAGGCCGCTGCCCCTCCCTCCGGTGGACTTGGATTGCACCATGTGACGAACTGCAGTTGCACATCCGCCCCGGACGTCCTGGGTGGCTACATGGGAGGGTCGGCGGCCTCGCCGACCGTGCTGGAAGGAACGTGCCATTACCGCTCAATCCCGAACTGGCAGGAGCTTCCAGCTCCGGCGGCGTCAAGACAGAGGCAATGTTTTTTCCGCACACTTGGAACGAGTGGTGGGATGTGGTAATCTCCCTCGCATTCTTGGTTTGTGTTTCAGCAGTTTGCGGTGAGGGGATGGATGTTGGGCTTTATTGTAAGAGTGGCTTTGCTGTTTGTGTTTTCCGGGGCGGTGATGGCAGGGCCGGATGATCCTTCGCGGGCGGTACGGGAGAAGCTTGCGGCCGATCCGGGTAACAGGAATTTGCTTGCAGAACTAAGAAGCGTGGTGCCGCGGCTTACAAACCAATCGGACCGCGTGAACTGCATGACGATTTATGCCCTGGGGTGTATGGAAGTTGGCGATACGGAGGCCGGCGAGGCGGTACGGGCGTATCTTCTAAAGAAATTCTCTGCAGATCCTGACACGGAGTATCTCTCGGATTCGAGCATTACTTCAGCATGCGGCGCCTGTAGTGGGATGGGATCTGAATCGACTACCTGTGCTGCCTGTGACGGTAGAGGGCACATTCTTTCAAAGCCCCTGGTAACGCGTTCGTACTACAGGATGCTGGGCATAGAGCTGCCGGCGTCCTCTGTTCCCCCCGAAGATCCAGTGGCTGATCCCGCATCCTTTCCCAAGGTTGATACCATGGAGGGATACGTGGCCGCCGTGAAGCATCTGAGGGCGCTCTACAAGAGCGGGAGAATCCGGGATGACGCCCTTGCGAATGTAATAAGTGACCCGTCAAAGTATGTTGGCCAGGTGGTCAGGGCAAGGGTATACGTCATCTCCTATCACCTGCGCGCCGTCACGGTGTCTCCGGATCCGGGTCCCGATTCGAAATCGAGGGCGATGCTATATCCCGATACGGTCTGGATCGGTTCCAAGGCAGGTCAGTTGCAGAAAAAGCTGGGGAATGCTACGGCGGTGATTGCCGTTTTTGGACAACTGAATGCTGAGCAGAACGTGTTGTTTGAGGTTGAGGAGATTGAGGGGGAGTAGGGGGGGGCAACGTCCAACGAACGGAAAGCGCCTTTGATCACTGAATACTGAGCAGTGATCACTTCTTCTGTGATAGGGTGTTGTCGAAGCTGGAGATTACGGTTACGCCGCCGAAGTCGTTTGAAGTTATGTCGAGCTTTCCGCCTATGGCCTCGGACCTGTACCGCATAATCCGAATTCCCATTCCATGGGATCTGCTCTGCTCGTCAGGCATTCCCCGGCCGTCGTCCTGGATCAGGAGTCTGCCGTCCCGATTGTCCGCGTGCAGTTCAATGTTTATGTGTGCTGCTCCAGCATGGCGAATGGCGTTGTGGACGGCTTCGTTCGCGATCCGGTAGAGATGGGTTGCCACGATACTGTCGTGGATTGTTCCATCTGCGGGCTGAGACAGCTTGCAGTCGACTTTAAACACTCTGACTGTGTTTTCACAAAGACTTTGCAGTGCCGGCAGCAGGCCTTCGGCTTCCATTTCCAAGGGGTCCAGTCCACGGGCAATGTTGCGAGTTTTTCGCATCGCCTCCCCAAGGACGGATGTCAGATTCTCCGCAGTTTCAACACCGGATGCTCCGCTGTTTCGAAGACTCTTAGCCAGCGATCCGGACAGCAAGGATGCTCCTGCGAGCAGCTGGCCCAACGTGTCGTGGAGGTCTTTTCCAATCCGTTGCTGTTCGCGGCTGCTGATCTGCAGGATTTCGTCCTGTGCGCGTCTCTTTTCTGAAATTTCTTCATGTAGGCGCAGGTTGGAGCGTATTAGCTCGTTTGTCCGTGATTCCACTATTTCTTCCAAGTGTTCGCTGAGATCTTTGAGCTTGTCTTCCGCTAGCGTTCTATCCGATATCTCCTCTCGCAGTTGTCTGCGTCGATCAGCTATCTGTCGCGCCATGGTGTTGACTTCGTCGTTTATCCAGTTTATTTCGGCAAAGCGGGAGGCAGGCAGTCGCTTGCCATAGTCTCCCTGGGCAATGTTTTGCATGCTGGTAGCGAGATCGCGAAGTGGGCGTGCGAGCCTCAGGCGGAGGAGCATGATAGATAAGGCAACCACGACGGCTATGGTAACTACGACGGTTGCGAACGAGTATTGTGCTATTGTCAGCCGTGTAGCATTCAGGTAGTCCTTGTTCAATCCAACTTCAATGGAGCCGATAAGCTCGCCCTCGTGATAGACATCCCTGCTGTCCATTACCAAGTCGGCTGTATCGCCGAACTTCCGTTCGAACACGGGATCCCCATGTTCGGTTAACACGCGGATCATAGATAGTTCGTTGGGCACAGGAGCGTCAGTGATCAGTTTCCGTATGGCAGCCTCATCGATATTCCACAAATGGGGCTCAAGGGCATCGGAGAACTTGACTGCTATCTCACCGGAGCGAAGTTCCAGTTCTTCTTCCATTGGTTCGGTGGAGAGAAAGTAGTAACAGATTCCTGTCAGGATCACCACCACGATCAACGTGGCAGAAAGCCAGAGGATGAGGTCACCTGCTATTGTTCTTGCTTTCCATGGAAACGGCATTGATCAGCGTCCCGAAACTTGCTATTTCGCCGGCTTGAGCGCGTCAAAGTACTTATCGCATATCTTGCTGTAGTCATTGTTGTTTCGCATTCTCAGCAGCTCAACATTAAAACTCTTCATTACCTCTTCAATGGCCGGATAGGAGGACCTGCGGCAGAAAGGCGCCAGGTAGGGTTTCGAGAATATCGGTTTGGGCAAGAAAGTTACGCTGTCCGTCAGTCCCAGCTCGCTGAGAGCCGCGAGCCCCACGGTTCTATCCATGGGGTACAGGTCTACCTCTTCGCTAACAAGGCCAAGCAACCCTGCCTTGGTGTCGTTGTATGTAACGTCGCCCAATTGGGCGGCAAGGAAAGCGGGGTTGTAAGAGTAGTCCTTGTTTGTGCCGATGCGGTATCCATCCTTTTTGATCTGCTCAAAGGATTCGAATTGGAACCTGCTTACGTTCTTCTTCTTAACGAAAAAGACATACTGGGACTTCCAGAGGAAGTCCTGTGGTATCTCGCCCGTGGTGGCGAATGCGCGTTGACCTTCCGTATAGTACAGAACGTCTTCCCTGGATTCTTTGTAGGAGATAGAGAGTACCGCGTCGGCGCCGCCCTTTTGCACCATCATCCAGGCACGGCTCCAGGGGTAGATGCGGATGGAGTAGGGGATGTTGAGTTGCTTCATGATCCTGGCAACCACTTCCACGTCGATCCCGGTAAGCTTCCCGTTTTCACCGAAGTATTCGAAAGGCGCCCATTCCTCGCACACGAAGAGCAGTGGCCGGGGCGGTTGAACGGTACTTGAAGGCGGTATGTACTTTGCGTAGATCTCATCGTATTCGCCGTTCAAACGCATTGCGGCGAGTTCCCGGTAAAAAGCTTTCGAAATGCTCTCGATGTCAGGGTTTCGGGATGCTTTTGAGAAGCACATCAGGTACGGCTTGTAGAACAGTGGTTTAGGCAGAGTAGATATTGAAGCGCCAATTCCGTTGTTCTCGAGAAGCCACGTGCCCACTGTTCTGTCAAAGGGGACCACATCCACGGCACCCTTGATGAGAGCTCGGAAGGCATCGATGGGATTGACGAACATGTGTTTGTCGAGATCGGCCGCCTGGAAATCAGGCTCATATGTGTATTCAGATAAAACAGCAACGCGATACTTGTCCTTCTTCAATTGCTCGAGAGATTCATACTTCAGGCTGTCGCTGAAGCGCTTGTTGATGAAAAACACGTACTCGGTCATCCAGAGGTAATCCCGTGGCACGCGACGGGTTTCGGGGAACTCACGTTGTTCCTGAGTGTAATAGATGTGAGGTTCCCGCTGGGGCTTATACGAGATGCTGGGCGCGAAATCCGCGCTACCCTTTTTGAACATCATCCATCCCCTGCTGAACGGGTAGAAGCGGACCTGGTAGGGGATTCCCAGCTTCTTCATTATACGGTCTGTCACCTCTATATTAATGCCCCTGGGTTCGCCTGCTTCCATGTACTCGAACGGCGGGTAGTCTTCTACTGCCAAAAGGAGCTTGTCGCGGGCGGGGGACGTGCGGGGGATCGAGAGGAGAAGACCCGTGATAGCCACCCGGTAGATCAATGCCTGCCATGCCGCCAACTCACACAATCTCATTGTACTCCCCTCCACTGGCTTCTCGTTAGAAATCCACCTGCGCGCGGAGCTGGACAATGTCGGCGTCCATGTCGGGTACCGCGTCGTTGCCGTCGAGATCGGCATTGACGTAGTTGACCATGAAGCGCACACGGGACGTGGCATACCAGTTCAAACCCAGGGTCACGTCTTCAGCTTCGCCCCTGCCCACCTCATCGTTCATGTCGACGGTGCTGAACCTTGCACCTATTTCCCATGCACCTTTGCCGCCGTCGCCAAGGCTGTTCTTTGGTCTTACCCTGCCGAACAGGCCGCTGGACGCGTCGTAGTTGCGCGACTCGCCGGTAAGAAATACGCTGCCGTAGATGTAGAAGCCGTCCATGTTGATGGAACAATCAGTGTCACGATCCACATTGACGCCAATGTACTCTCCCTGCAGGGAGAAGGGTCCGCCTACCCAGGCCACCTCTACGCCATAGGTAGCATACCCGTTTACATTACTTATGGTTCCCGAGTCTATGAGTCGGGTGTCGTCGACATGTGCCTCGGGTCTTGCCCGGAAACGGGCCTCTTCCCGGCCACCCATTTCCCGGTATTGGCCGTGCACTCCGAAATGCAGGGCGCTTGCCTCGCCGTTTACTGGAGCGCAGGTCAGGCGGAGAGCTACAGTGTTTGAGTCGTCTTCGGTTTCGTCCGTGGCTGGATCCTCACCATATACACCCGCTACGGCTGACCAGCTGTCACCAGAAGAATCGGCGGCCACCCCGATGCGCCGTGGCGAAGGGCCGAAAGCGAGAACCGGCAACCCCCGCTCCATGAATGTCATGTACTTCGAACTGCCATAGTCTTCCATCGATCCAGGCAATGAGGAGTTCCCTATTCGCAGAACGGCAATGTCAGACAGACCCGTGTATTTGATGTACGCATCGCGAATACCCTCGGCGCCATCGCCTGTGAAATCGTACTGGACCTTGTAGCCCCAGTCTTCAGCGACCTCGCCTTTCGCAAAAAGTCGCAGGCGCCGGAATTCGGTTCCGGAGCTGAGGTCGGCGTCATCACTGTCGTACGCCGCGGCATCCATCATTATTCTCCCGCCCACGGTGATTGTTGGCATTGGTTTTGGCGCTGGTGTCGCGGCAGGAGCGGCTTCTTCCTGTGCGGTCGACGCCGAAGAGTAGATGATGATCAGAAATGCAAGGGCCGAGATGTACTGTTTGACTGCCTGCTGGTTGCTTGTCGTCATTCTTGTTCTCCTTTTTCTCTGAAGATTAGCCTCACGGCAAAAAGATTAAGTCACAATGTACTTTAACGCGAGTTTAGATGATTCGGTTCAGGCATGCCAGTGAAAAGAACGGGGAGTCTACCCTGTTCAGGCCCCTGACGATCCCTTCCCTTGGTTCGACAAGAAGAAATGATGAAATGAGGCAATCCGGACCGGGGTAATCGTCGTCGCGATCGTTGTCGTGATCGTCGTCGCTTCTCATCATTGTCTCGATCGTTGTCTTGATCTTCCTCGACAATGATCGGGACGACGATCGAGATGACGATAGCGAACGACAAGGATCCAGACAACGATCAGGACAAAGACAGATTGTCGAACCAATGCTTCCAGGCGACGCCTCGGAAGGCGCGCCTGACG
>JASLPY010000124.1 GCA_030744755.1 Kiritimatiellia bacterium
GCTACTAACGCCTAGCGCCTAACCCCTTGTGCTGTGGGGTAAAGAAAACCTCGTACCCCCGTTTCACCCTGCCCCCGCTGATCTGTTTCACAACGCAGATGGCTCGGGGCATTCTGCGCTGAGGAGTTTTTTGACAGGATTTGGGATGATTGAAGATGATCCTCCTCCGTCCCGCAGGCGCAGGACTGCGGCGGACAAGTTGGGATTGAGCCATGCAGCGACAGGAGCAGGCTCTTCGGTTCTCGAGGCTCTCAGCACCAGTGCAAGCCACGGCGTTTTACCGCCGGCGTCTCACCAGAACACAATGTAGAAAAGAGCAACGGCTGCTATAACCAGGGTGCCCGTCACGTAGACGACGCGTTCCGTGCGCAGGTCCATGTCCTCGCGTACCGGTAATGTTTTGGCTGCGGGCATGGGTTTTACCAGGGTCATGACCAGCATGATCATACAGAGGATGAGAAAGGTGATGGCCACCTGCACAAGGAAATGTATCCCGGTAAAAGTCTGGAATAGGTAGTAGATTGCCGGGCCCGCCACGAGAACGACCGCACCGGAAATCTCAGGCGCCCTCTTGAGCAGCATGCCCACGACGAAAGCGGCGACAACTCCCGGCCAGATGTAGCCCTGGAAGTTCTGTATAAAATTGAACACCCCCTTGAACTCGGGATTGTCCAACTGCGGAGCCATAAGGCACCCGATCACCACGAAGACCAGGGTAAGTAAGCGTCCTATCAACACGAGCCGGTCCTGGGGGGCGTCCGGATTCAACGGCTTGTAGACATCCATGGTAAAAATCGTGGCCGCCGAGTTGAGCATCGAGGCAAGCGAACTGACTACCGCACCGGCGAGCGCGGCGAAGATGAAGCCCCTGACCCCGAGCGGAATCAACTCTCGAATCAAGGTGGGAAAGGCCTGGTCGGAGTTGGTGATCTGGTCCCCGAACAACTGGACGGACATTATCCCTGGCATCACGATTGCAAAGGGAACCAGCAACCACAGGGCACCGGCCAGGATCATGCCGAGTTGCCCGTCGCGAAGGGTCCTGGCGGCCAGGTTTCGCTGAACGATAAACTGGTTCAACCCACAGTAGTAGATCAGCACGATAGGCATGCCGAGTATCACACCGGTCCAGGGCAGGTCAGGGTGATCGGCGGGAAGAATCATATGCAGGCTATCTGCGTTGCTGGAGGCAAACGCCTCCCACCCGCCGCAGGCCTTGAGCCCGAGATAGAATGTGAACAACCCGCCAAGCAGAAGACCAACCCCCTGGAACAGATCGGCCCAGGCCACGGCCTTGAGCCCTCCCCAGGCCGTGTAGAGCGCGGCAATAATCCCGATCACCCATACCGCCAGCCGTATATCCAAACCGAAGATGGTGCTCAAGGTCAGGCCGCCTGAGTACAAGACTGCCGTCAGCAGCACCACCACATAGATCACCAGGGTGATGACCGCCATGATCGAGCGCGCCGCCTTGTTGTAGCGATACTCAAGATATTCGGGCATGGTGTAAATGCCCGCCTTGAGAAAGCGGGGAAGCAGGGTAAACGATATCAGCACAATGCCGATAGATCCAAAGAGCTGCCAGTTGCTAACAGCCAGTCCCACCGCTCCGGCTCCCTGTCCGGCCATGCCGACAAACTGTTCGGTAGAGATGTTAGCCGCCACGATGGAAATTCCAATCAGCGGCCAGATCAACCCGCGCCCGCCAAGGAAGTAGTCTTCGCTGCCCTTTTCATGCCCCTTCTCCCTGCGGCTTTTGAACATACTGACGCTGACAACCACGGCGAAGAAGAGAACAAAAACGCTGACATCAAGCCAATTAAGCATGGATCCATCTTTCTGTGAGTCATCTAACTGTCGAGCCGAACGGCTAGCTGCACTGTCCTCTGAATTCTAACGAATCCAGCTACGGGATACGGAGTTCTCTCCTGTAGCTGAATCCGTGAGGATTCAGACCTCCAGCTTCCAAGGTGCACGCATGGGTGGGTTTACAAACGTGTTGGCCTCGTCATCGTCCTTGAACTGCTCTTTGACCGGGTCCCACTTGAGTTTGCGGCCCAGCCGGCAGGCTATTACGCCCAGGAATCCAACGGTCGACGATCTCTGAGCGGGCTCTTCGGGAGAACAGGTCCTTTCCCTTGACTTGACGCACTGCACAAAAGTCGCGTTGTCGTCACCCTTGCCGTCATCATGCAGGTGAATCTCGTTTTCACCTATCTTTGACGCAAGTATCTCAGGCCTGCTCGCGTGGACACCGCCCCCGTACTTCATATGTATCCAGCCGTCACTTCCCTCGAACCGGACACCGTCCGGCCCAGGAACGAACTCCATCTTCAAACCACCGGCATAAGTGTAGTCAACATTCCATGTAAGAGGAGAGTCACACAGGTCGCCGGCAGGCGGGAACTCCGCCTTTCCCTCAATCTCCAGCGGACCGGTGTCATCCAGGTCCATCGCCCAGTGAAAAATGTCATGGTGGTGAACTCCCCACCCCGCCATGAACCCGCTCGAACAGTAATCCGAGATGTGAAAATGGTAATGCGTGTGGGCCCTGCGTGAATCATACGGATTGTCGGGCGCAGGACCCTGGTACATCTTGTAGTCCAGCCATTCAGGGACAGGTTCCGTTTTCGGCGGCCCGGACCTTACTCCACCGGGACACTTGATTATTACCTTCTCGACCTTACCGACTCTTCCATTGCGAACCAGCTCGCACACGCGCCGTACGCTATTAAACGAACGCTGCTCCGTTCCATGCATGAACAGCCGCTTGTACTTTCTTACCGCATTAACAAGAGCTCTTCCCTCTCCTATGTTCTTACCAAGCGGCTTTTCAATGTAGACATCTTTGCCGGCCTTCAAGGCTTCGAGACCCACGAGAACATGCCAGTGATCGTTGGTGGCAACCATAACAGCATCAACATCTTCTCTTGTTACGATCTCACGAAAATCCCCACTGACAGCTTTGCTATCAACACCATACCTTCTCTGGGTCGTTTCCAGGTGCCGCTTGTTCACATCACACAAGGCTACGATTTCTGCCCCGTAGTTCTTCAATCGGGACAGGTTATGGTTACCTCTTCCGCCAACACCGACTGCCGCTATGGCCACACGCTCACTCGCAGCCTCTTTGCCCGGCTCCTTACCCAGTACCGAAGCGGGGATAATATACGGAGCACTTGCCATCGCCGCGCCGGTCTTCACAAAACTCCTTCTGGATATCATAGGTTTCTTCATAAAACCTCCGCGTGGTCTGCTGGTAAGGTCTTCCAAGATTGCGCTGCTGCACGATATGCGAATAGTAGTGAAGCACAGCATGGGAAGCAAGGAGGGCGTGACGAATAACTGACGTTAACTCTCCATCTGGTTAAGGAAAGATTCAACCACCCGCGCCCCCGCGCTGGAGCTCCCGAGGACACGGAGGTTAGATGGGAGGAGGAGACTTGGGCTCTGGAGATGTTGCATGAATCTGGCGGAATGCTCCCCTCTCCCCCTCATTCCTCAACCCAGATTCGTGCAACGTTTGCCATTTGAGAGAGAAGAGAAAGATGCTATGTGTAAGCAAATCACTCTTCCCTGTAGATCGGCTCTCCAGAGCTGATCATCCCAAGTTGATGATTGGGCGTTGAACCCCTCTCTCCTCCCCCTCCCCCTCCAAAGGCAAACGCGGCATGAATTTGATGATGGTTTGCTACAACTGGTCAAGCACAAGTCACAATACGGCAACAATGAAACCATCATCCAATTCATGACGCTCCCCGGAAGCAGCTCCTCCTCCCCTCTAACCTCCGTGCTGGCCACGCCATGGGCGTGGTCCTCGGGAGCTCCAGCGCGGGGGCGCGGGTGGTTGAATCTCTGCTTGACTCAAAACATCCCTCCCCTTCAGTGTTCGCTGTTACATAAGAGCGACAAATCCAGGATGAGGTAACATATGAAACATCTTTCCAAGAAGCTGCTGCTGTACGCGTGTCTTGCCATGCCGCTCGTGGGCGTGGCTGAACCCAATGTCAGTCACAGCCACACCAATCTGCTGGCCAAAGAGAAAAGTCCTTACCTGCTGCAGCATGCCCATAACCCCGTTAACTGGTTTCCCTGGGGTGAGGAAGCATTCGCCAAGGCCAAGAAGGAAGGCAAGCCGATCTTTCTTTCCGTCGGCTATGCCACCTGTCACTGGTGCCATGTAATGGAGGAAGAATGTTTCAAGGACGAGGAAGTCGGCGCACTGTTGAACCGCTATTTTGTAAGCATCAAGGTAGACCGGGAGGAGCGCCCCGATCTTGATGCCGTCTATATGCGCGTCGCCGGCTACCTGGGCGGCGGCAACGGATGGCCGCTGACTGTAGTAATGACCCCCGATGGCAAGCCATACTTCGCCGGCACCTTCTTCCCCAAACATCGTAAGTACGGAATCGAAGGGTTGATGACCGTTCTGCCCCGGATCTATCGGCAGGTTCGCTACAGCAGCAGCATTACCGACGAGGCCATCGCCCGGGTTGAACGCCGCCTGGCACCGCGGCCGGCCATGAAACTACCTGACCCGGGTGAGATCGAGGTCGACCTGGATGAAACCTGCTCCGTTATGGTCGGCATGGTGGATCCGTTTAGCGGAGGAACCGGACGCGGAATGAAGTTTCCTCGCTCACACCAGTTACTCTACATGCTGGAGCATGCGCGACGAACCGGTAACAAGGCCGCCCTGGCAGCGGTCAAGCTCACACTGGACAACATACGCCACGGTGGCATATACGACCAAATCGGTTTTGGGATTCACCGGTACACCGTGGACGGGGTGTGGTTCGTGCCCCACTTCGAAAAGATGCTGTACAACCAGGCCCAGGTCGCACTTGCCGCGGCACGTTACTACGCCCTGACCGGCGACAAGAAGATGCGAGCCATGGCCGAGGAAATCTATCGCTACGTGCTGCGCGATCTGACATCACCCGAGGGAGCTTTCTATTCTGCGGAAGATGCCGACAGCGAAGGCGAAGAAGGCTTGTTCTACCTGTGGACCTACGATGAACTGCAGAAACATCTCTCGCCTGAAGAATTCAAACTGTTTTCCTCCGTCTTCGCAGTGGAAAAGGAAGGCAACTGGATCGACCGTACCAGCAACGAACGGCAGCCGAACAACATTCTGCGAATCCTGCCCGAAGGACAGAAGGTGCTCGGTGAGCTGCCCCCTGAACAGACGGCCACTATGGAAACCATTCGCAAGCGTCTGCTTGAGATTCGAGCAAAAAGGCCGCGGCCGCTGCTGGACGACAAGGTGCTGGCCGACTGGAACGGTCTCATGATCGCATCAATGGCCGAGTCGGGCAGGCTCCTTGCGGACGCCGCGCTGGTTGAGGCCGCGCGAAAAGCCTACTCGTTCATTGCAGCCAAGCTCTACCAGGACCGGCGTTTGCTGCACCGTTGGAGGGACGGCGATGCGGCCATTCCCGGAATGCTGTCCGACCATACTTTCCTGGCCTGGGGCGCGATAGAACTCTATCGCTGCACACAGGACGTTCAGTACCTCGATCATGCCTGTTCGCTTATGGATAGCGTCATCGATGATTTCCAGGCTGACGACGGTGGATTCAACATGACGTCGAAGCACGCTGAAAAACTCCTCTTCAAACCGTCCAACTTCAGTGACATGGCTCTACCATCCGGCAACTCGGTTGCCCTGCTGGTTTTAACCGCACTTGCACGTTATACCGGCCTGGAGAAATATGAGAAGGAGCGTCAGGAACTGGACGTCCTCTTCGCCCTGAGCCTGCCACGTTCAATTGACCGACGGACCATATCCACCATGGCCATGGAAGAGCAGAAGGCAAAAAGCTTCGAGGTTGTAGTTGTCAGTCCCGGTGATGCCAAAGACGCAGCGGCCATGCGCGAGCCTTTTCGCGCTGCGAGCAGCCAGAACGTCTACCTGCATCTGAAAACCACTTCCAATGCCAAGGCCCTGGCCAAGTTAGCCCCCTTTACACGCGACTACAAAGCCATAGACAGAAAAACCACCGCTTACATCTGCACCAATTTCGCCTGCCAGGCCCCCACGACCGACCCCAGGAAGGCGGAGGAGATGCTCAAGGTGGATAAATAGGGCCTGCTGCCTCACTCCCCCGCCCAACACTCAACGTTACCGTTTTCCAGGGCGACGAATAGTTTTCCATTGGCGGCGGCCATGCCGTCCCACTTGACGGGCGCGTCCAGCTTGTGCTCGGCTACCTTTTGCCCGTCCTTGTCCGAAACAACGGTAATCATTCCATTCACGCGTCCCTCGTACGCTGCATGCGGATCGTCGCCCTTTGCCGAAGGTATCGTTCCGAGGAACAGGTTGTCGCCGGCCTTGATGAGTGCCCTTGGCCTGGCACCCAGCTTGACATTCCAGGAATAATCCTTGCTTGCCGAGCCCTTCTGATTGCCTTTCTTCCGCTTTGCGAAATCATTGACGGACTCTTCCTCGTCTGAAAACGGCTTGTTCGGCTTCTTGAACAAGGAATAGCCTTTCCTGCGAACTACCCATAGATTCTTGTCGTCATAGGCCATCATAAGGCCGAACTGGGCGGAAGCTCCGCCCCAGCCACCGCCATTCACAATCCAGGAGTAGGCCACGCTCACCATGCTGAAATCGCCGCTGCCCATGACCCAATGCGACCTGTGATTCTCCGCACCATCGAGCAGTCCGGACGTCGAAAAGAAATGGCGGGCCATCTTCTTCTGCGGCTTGAGCTGCGCGTTGAACGTGGCATGGTGCATGAACACGTTCCGGCCGTCACTGACCAGCACGTCCCTTATGGAACCTCCCGCCATGGAGAAAGAGTCGGCCTTGTCGGGCTGAAGGAATGTCCTGTAGTCAGTCCTGGTCTGGGATTTCCCTTTGTTGTGTTCAGGTTTGGCCTCGTTCTTGCCTTCGTTCAGCTTCGGATGCCTGCTTTCGTAATGGTAGTTATGGATCACCTTTCCGGTTGCCGGATCCAGACCGTACATTTCTATGCCCTTGTCAAGCCACGTTGACCTGCCGGCGGCGCAGTAAAGAACATCGTTGAGAACAAGCACACTGCCGTGAACCGGCCATAGTGATTCGACCTGTTCCAGGGCAACTGTCCTGATGTCTGCGGGGGCGGCAAGGAAGCTCCAGGCGAGCTCTCCGTCACTGAGCCGGAGACAGTACACCCGGCCGTCCGCGCAGCCGAAGAGAACCGTTCCCTTGTAGATGGCCGGCGGCGAGTCCACACGCCCGCCGACAGTCCTCTGCCACACAAACTTGCCGGTCTTCTCGTCTGCAGCGTAAATCGTATTCTCGTCGATCGCGGCAAAAACGACTCTTCCTTCCCCGACAACCGGCTGGGTCACTTTTTCGCCCGTCTCAATCTTCCAGCGCTGCTTTAGTGATGCCGGAACGGTAGTTGCACTGACTCCGCTGCGCAAAGCGTCATGGCGCATCTGGGGCCAGGAGGCGGAGGCCGGAGATCGGAGACCGGAGGTCAGTTTTCCGTATGCGTTGCCCTTTTGCAGCCTGGCCGATGGTTCGATGCCGGAGATGGTTTTCTCGATCGAAGGTTGTTCGCTGTTGAGAGCGTAGAAGCCCCATAGTTTGGATTCGGGGTAGCAACCGCACGAATGGGAAGGAGCATACGTCAAGCCGTTGGCTGGCAGCATCCCGTACTGGCAGGTGCCTCTGACCCAGTTTGCACGCGCGTGATTGTCGTCTTTCAGGTCCATCATTTCGAAGCCGCGCTTGCCGCCGATGATGTATCGGCTTGTTGCCTTCTCGCGGTAGCAGCGGTGGTGATGTCCGGCCGTCTGGAGATCCACCATGACAGTGTTCTCGCCAATCACGGCGCCGGTCTGCAGGGAGTATCCCCGGCTGAAATCGTTCACAGGTGGCGGCGCCACGGAGTCGCGCGGATGATCCCCCGTCCACGCAACGCCATCTATCACGAAGACATCCATGGGCGCATGAAAACCTCCCCCCCCTTTTGTTTCCCAGATTTTCTCTCCGTCCTTGGCAGAAATCGCGGTCAGCTTCTGGCTGAGGTTGCAGAGCACCACGCCGTCAGACACCACGAGCACGTACTTTCCGAATCCTCTCAGCGCCGACTTCTTCGTGACCGGGTCTCCGAATCGCCACGCTTCTTTGCCCGAGTTAAGATCGAGACATATCACGCTTTGGTTGACCTGGACATAGACCTGTTTGCCGTCCGATGCCATGGTTTCAGGCATCAGCGTTGACGGGGAGGACCACTCCCATAGCTTCGAACCACTATCGACATTCGCGGCGACGATGGATCCTGCCAGTTGAGTCAGCAACACATCCCCGGCAAGTATCATTTCCCTGGTGCCGGCGGTGCATTCATAAGCTTTGAGCGTTTCACCCGTAGCCGCGTCAATCGCACTGATCGGCGCACCTTTGGCCAGCGGGGCGTAAATCCGGTCGTTCGATGCCACCAGCAACCTGGTGACGTGGGGAGGACCGGAACGGAATCCGATCGTATGCGGAACCCATGACTCGATCTTCTTTCGCCACAGCTCGACGCCATTGAATGCGTCGCGGGCAATGATGCGCCACTTGCCCGGCACGGACATGCTTGCCGACGTGGCGGTGTCAACTATGTAGAACAGTCTACCATTCTCCGTTGCAATCGAGCTGATGCTGTTGAGCTTGTGGTGGGTTCGCGTCCACCTTGGCCCGGCAAGCCATTGCATGTGCTTTGGCGGCCCCACCTTGAGATCATTAGCCACGGCGTTGTTATCCGGTCCATGCAGGTAGTGCGTCCATGAATCGATGTCAGCCGGGACGGGCTTGACCGTCTTCTGCCCCTTGATCAACGCCACGCCACGCGGCGCCAGTACCCGTGTTGCCTCCTCTTTTGAGATCTGGCCGTTCTTGTCAACCAGCAGGTTGACGAGGTTATCCACGTACGGAAGCGCCGCGCCGTCCCACTGTACAACAGACACCTTCCCGTATTTCCCCATGGCCCTGATCTGTTCACGGGCCTTCGACACTTCTGCCGCACTCTTGCCGAGGGCTTGCACGATATAGCGATCGCCCGCGCTACCGGCGATCTCGTCGATATCATCACAGCCGAGAACAACCACCAGGCCGCCCTGCACGCCGGAGCTCTTCAAGACATCGGCCGCCGGGGAATGAATGGCGATGAGAATGACTGCGAGGATTGCAACTACTGTAGACAAACGTTTTTTCACTATGGTTTCTCCTATTATGAACAGACCGACGACGATCGGGACAAAGATCGAGACAACGATGAAGATCGGCGACGATCAAGACGAGGATCGTGACAACGATACTCGGAAAACTAGACCGCATCTACCTTCACGCCTGCACGACGCTTTGCATCGCCAACGGCACGCCTCCACCTCCCAAAATCGTCGTCTCGATCATTGTCGCGATCCTCGTCTTGATCGTCGCCGATCTTCATCATAGTCACGATCGTTGTCTCGATCATTGTCTATCCAAACACAACATCACCGCCGCCGATTGAGATGTCCCTCGCCAGCCCCTGTTCAATCTCCCGTAGCTGAATTCGTTAGAATTCAGACTCGCCAGAAGCTCACACCCCCTTCGCCCCTCGGAATCCTCACGGAACCCGCTACATGCGAGAAACCTACTTATCCCCAATACAATAGAGATTATTCAGCGTGCGAAGGTAGATCCTGTTGTCGCAGAACGCAGGTGATGCAAAGCCTCCATTTCCAAGATCATTTCGTGCAACTTCGACATACTTTGCACCAGGCTTGAAGACATTCATCACACCCTTTTCATCAACCTGGTAGATATTGCCGCCCGCAAGCATCGGGGACGAACTGCATTCACCGCTCAACTTCTGGTTCAGGACTTCCTTGCCGGTCTTGGGCTCGAAGACGCGTAGCGTTCCGCTGTTGTCATGAATCATGTGGAGCAACCCGTCATGCAGAAGCAGCGAAGTGACATAAGCAGCTTCCTTCGTCACTTTCCATGCCAGGTGAGAGCCTGTGACATCGCCTTTGCCGTCACCCTTGATAGCCAATAGCGCGCGTTTAGGATAACCGCCTGCTGCGAAGATCATGTCATCGCTTATCGTCGCAGTCGTGGCACCAACATCGCTGGGACCGTCACAGGACCACAGATGCTTGCCTGTCATGGGATCATAGCTTTCGACTTTGTTCGCACCAACAACCACAAGCTGGTCTCGTCCACAACAGTTACCAATTGCCGGACTTGAGAAACTGTGATGCTCAGCTCTCTTCGCACGCCAGATCTCCTTGCCCGTCTTGCGATGGCGGCATGTAATGAAGGAGCCCGTAGGGGTATCACAGTTGATGATAACAGACGATTTGTAGATTATTGGAGAACCCACATACCCATGAATACTCTTGAAATCGCCAAGCCGCTCCTGCCATACGGTATTGCCGGAAAGACTAAGAGCCGTCATCCACGTGGCGTCCTTGCACATGAACGATATGAACACGCGCTCGCCATCACACGCGGGCGTTCCCGATGCCTGGCTGTTCTTCTTGTGCATCTTCATGAAGCCGCCCTTGTGCACGGTTTTCTGCCAGAGCTTCTTGCCCGTTGTCCGGTCATAGCAGAGCATTACCTGCTCTTCAGTTTCCTTCAGCGCAGTGGCAAGAAATATGCGCTCACCCCAGATAGCGGGTGAACCGTGGCCCCTGCCCGGCACCTTGGACTGCCAGACGATACTCTCGGTCTTACTCCATTTGACAGGCGGCTTCTGGGCCGGATGAGCTTTACCATCATGCGTGGGCCCGCGCCACCATGGCCAATCGTTCTTGTCCACCTTGACCGGCGGAAGATCGTCCCAATCGGCGGCTCCTGCATAGGGGGTTGACGTGACGATGGCTGCGGTTACTGCGACAATGGTTACAACTCTTTTCATCAATCGGCTCCTTTCTAAAGCGCAAACTCTACCACAATATCCTAGAATCACTCCACAGCTTTCGGGAAGGAGGATTCGCGCTGTAAGAGATTTCAACCTAGGTTTGTCCCCGATACATACGCTACGAAACTCACTCATGGTCTTTCCCTTTGGCCGGTGATTTTCGGGATCTGAACGCTCAGCCAACACTCAACACCCATCCTACTCGCACTCTCCGGGGCGCCTATCCGGCGGAGCCGCCTCCGGCAGGAACGGTGACAGAGAGAGTGCGAGTATGATTGGGGAGCTGTGAGCGGAAAGTCAGTTTGGTTCAGAACCTTCGCATGACCATGTCGAGGGCTTTGTCAGAGTCGGCGGCGATCTCTTCAGTGAAGGCGTTGATGTTGGAGGTGTGTTTGTCTTCGCTGAGGAAGAAAAGCAGGCAGTTGCGCAGCATTGCCATGGCGGCAACGGTGTTTGGGTTTCGGCTACGGGTTTTGTCTTCCAAGAGGCAGGCGTCCTTTCGCCAGTGGTTGCGGATCTCTATGCCGCCCCAGTGTCCGCGAATACGTTGAAGCCATTGTTCCGGGCTCATACTCTCGGCGGGTGTGGAACTGAGGTAGTAGCCGGGTAAGCGATCTTTGTCTTCCTTGAAAGCGGTGGAGTCGCGTCGTACACGGATTATCGTCTCAACATGCGGGAAGTCAACATCCATGGGGTCGACCTGGCGCAGAGTGATGTC
>JASLPY010000125.1 GCA_030744755.1 Kiritimatiellia bacterium
CCTGGCACGATTTGACGGCGTGCGTTACGGGTTCCGTGCCAAAGGTGGCCGCGACCCGATCGACATGTATGGCAAGACACGTGCCGGCGGGTTCGGAGACGAAGTGAAACGCCGCATCATACTGGGAACCTATGTTCTGAGCAGCGGCTATTACGACGCTTATTACCTCAAAGCGCAGAAAGCCCGCACCCTGATCCGCCGCGACTTCGAGCAGGCGTTCAAACAGTGCGATGCATTGCTGGCGCCGGTCTCACCGACGGTTGCCTACAAAATCGGGGAGAAAACATCAGATCCCCTCGCGATGTACCTCGGAGATATCTTCACGGTCACGGCCAACCTGGCCGGAATATGCGGCCTTTCGGTCCCATGTGGTGAAGACGGCGATGGCTTGCCAATTGGCCTCCAAGTCCTGGGACCAGCCTTTAAAGAAGAGAATATTTTGCGCGTAGGATCCGCTTACGAACAAATGGCTTGCCCTACATAGCTCGGAGAGCGACGGAGGGTTGATGGGGAGTTTTAACCGCGGATGGGCGCGGATGGGCACGGATTGTTTGGGTTGTTTGGGAGTTCTGACCGCGGATGGGCGCGGATGGGCACGGATGTTTTGGATTGTTGGTGCGAGTGACGAGGATATGAGAGGGTTGCTATGGGGAACCTCATGCACGAGGAACTGAGTCGGGATGTCATTGGAGCTGCGATGGATGTCCTGAACATTCTTAAGCCTGGTTTAGATGAGAAACTCTACGAGAATGCCTTGGTTATTGAGCTTCGAGAACGCGGGCATGGAATAGAACAACAGAAAAGACTACCCGTGCATTTCAAGGGGCATCTTATAGGGACGCTTGTTCCTGATATGATTGTGGATGAGTTGATTGTGGTCGACCCCAAGGTCGTGACGGCGTTCAATGAGAACCACATGGCACAGATGATCGGGTATTTAGCGAAGACAGGATTGAATGTGGCCCTGCTCATAAATTTCAAATATGCGCAACTCAAGTGGAAACGAGTAGCACACACAGCAGACCTCTCAGATTCTCATATCCGTGCCCATCCGCGCCCATCTGCGGTTGAAACTCCCAAACAACCATAAACTATAAGTCATACATGCAATATGAAGCCACAATTGGTCTCGAAGTCCACGTGCAGTTGAAGACGCGGTCCAAGATGTTCTGTGGTTGCAGTACGGGATTTGGGGCCGAGCCCAATACGCATGTCTGCCCTGTCTGCCTCGGGTATCCGGGTGCAATGCCCGTCATGAACGGCGAAGCCATCAAGCTCACAGTTATTACCGGCCTGATGCTCGGCTGCGAGATCAGTGAATACAGCAAGTTCGACCGCAAGAGCTATTTCTACCCCGATATGCCCAAGAACTACCAGATTTCTCAATACGATAAGCCGCTATGTGATGGCGGCACGGTCGACATAGACATCGACGGCGAAACCAGAAGCATCGGACTTACCCGAATCCACCTGGAAGAAGACGTAGCCAAGAACATGCATTTCCATGATTCAAGCGGAGTTGACTTCAACCGGGCCGGTGTCCCTCTCATGGAAGTTGTCTCTGATCCGGACATGCATTCTCCAGAGGAAGCATACGCCTACCTCCAGGCTCTCAGGCAGAGCGTTCTCTACGCGGGCGTGAGCGACTGCAACCTCGAAGAAGGAAATATGCGCTGCGATGTGAACGTGAGTGTTGCTCCTGCCGGTTCAAGTACCCTGGGAACCAAGGCGGAAATCAAGAACATGAACACGTTCAAGGGGGTATTGAACGCCCTGAAGTACGAAATTGCCCGGCAGATCGACGAGATCGAATCCGGGGGCGAGATCGTGCAGGAAACGCGGCGTTGGGACCCGGACCGGAATGTAACGTCTTCCATGCGGACGAAAGAAGACGCCCACGACTACCGCTATTTTCCGGAACCCGATCTTATGCCCGTGGTTCTTTCGATAGACCAGGTATCGGAATGGCGCGCGGCTTTGCCGGAGTCGCCTCGCGGAAGGCGGGTACGGCTTGTCGAAGAGTACGGATTGCCCGGGTATGACGCAGGGGTGCTGGTGGCGGATAAGTCAATTGCGGATTTCTTTGAGGCGGCGGCCAGAAAGTGCGGCAATGCGAAAGCCGTATCGAATTTGATCATGACGGAGGTGCTGCGGCTGCTTTCCGAATCGGAGAAGGAACTGGCGGATGTGCCCATCACGCCCGAGGCCCTTGCCGGCCTCGTAGGGCTACTGGACGCCAAGACGCTGAACTCCAATACGGCCAAGGAAGTTCTCGGGATTCTGTTCGAAGAGGGCGGGGATCCGAAGGTCATAGTGGAGAAAAAGGGCCTCACCCAGGTCAGCGACTCCGGGGTTATCGACGGTTTCGTGGCCCAGGCCATCGCGGAGAATCCCAAGTCGGTTGCCGACTTCAATAGCGGCAAGGAGGCTGCAATACAGTTCCTTGTAGGCCAGGTGATGCGCATGAGCCGCGGCAAAGCCAACCCCCAGATGGTAGCCCAGTTGCTCAGGGATAAACTGACTTGAAACCCCGATCCTCGGGCTTGGTCGTTCAAGATGCCAGAAGGGAAATTCAACCACCCGCGCCCCCGTGCTGGAGCTCCCGAGGACACGGAGGTTAGAGGGGATGAGGGGACTTGGGCTCCGGGGAAGTTGCATGAATCCGGCGGAATGCTCCCCGCTCCCCTTCATTCCTCAATCCGGATTCATGCAACGTTTGCCATTTGAGAAAGATGAGAGCCCCTTTGCCCGAAAGATGAAATCTGAAACTTGAAACCAAAAGCTTAAGAAGCAGGAAGGAAACAAAGGCTTCAGGTCTCAGGTTTCACCCCTCATCCTTCGTCTGCACTCTCTCTCAAGAGGCAAACGCGGCATGAATTTGATGATGGTTTCGCCGTTATTGTGGCAAACTTCAGGCAACATGAGAGTCACAATGAAACCATCGTCAAATTCATGGCGCTTCCCGGAAGCAGCGTCCCCTCATTACCTCTATCCTACGTGACCTCGGGAGCTCCAGCGCTGGTCTCGGGTGGTTGTTTTCTCCAGGACTCACAACTGTGCAAAACGCTCGTTGCCTCGTGAAGTTCTTTCTGCCATAATCGCGAGATGGATTGAGGGAGGCTCTCGAAAGTTAAATGGGGAAGCGATTTTGACGTCTAACGACGATTATGTGCTGGATATTCTCCTCGAGCATAGTGCGATAACGCCTGAGCAGATCGAGGCGAGTCGTGAGAACATGGTCCAGGACGGCAGGACGGTTCTGGATGTCATGGTTGAAGACAACGTGATCTCCGAGCCTGATGTGCTTGGCGTTCTTGCAGGCCAGTTCGGGATGGAGATGATAAGCCTCCAGGGAGTTGATATTCCGCCTGAGCTCAGGGATATGATCCCGGTCGACACCGCCCGCCGCTACAAGGTTGTCCCGGTCTTCAAGAACGAAGATAATCTTACGGTTGCTCTCTGTGATCCGCTGGACTTCGATACGCTCGACAGCCTGCGATACGTTCTCAAGTGCAATGTCGAGGGTGTAGTAGTTACGCGCGATGAACTGCGGGTTACCCTGGACCGGTATTACTCCGTTGAGTCCACAATGGAGGCCATGCTCAACCAGATCAGCGACGAGGACGTCAACGTTGATGCTGTCGGTGCGCAGCACGTTATACAGGATGCGGGAGACGTTTCCGAAGCCGACGCCCCCATCATCAAGTTGGTGAGCGTGATTATCCTGGAAGCATACAGGCACAGGGCTTCGGATATTCACATTGAGCCTCTCGAGAAGCGCCTCAGGGTCAGGTACAGGATTGACGGCGTACTCCACGAAGTCGACAGCCCGCCGAAACGGCTGCAGTCGGCCATAATCAGTCGCGTGAAGATCATGGCGGCGATGAAGATTTCCGAGAAACGTATTCCGCAGGACGGTCGAATCCAGGTGCATGTATACGGACGGGAGCTGGATCTTCGCGTGTCGACGATACCTTCTAATCACGGTGAGAGCGTGGTCATGCGTATTCTCGACAAGCAGAACCTTGCGCTGGGCCTGCCCAAGCTTGGCTTTTTCGCGGATGACCAGCAGGTCTTCGAGCGCCTTATCGGCCTGCCCGACGGAATCATTCTTGTCACCGGGCCCACGGGCTCGGGCAAGACAACGACGCTATATGCCTGCCTGGGGCATATCAATCGTCCCGACCGCAAAATCATCACGGTCGAGAACCCGGTTGAGTACCAGATGTCGGGCATAAACCAGGTGCAGGTTCGCGAAGAGGTCGGCCTGACGTTCTCCTCGGCACTGCGTTCGATTCTGCGCCAGGCGCCAAATGTTGTTATGATCGGTGAAATTCGTGACCGGGAAACGGCCAATATCGCTACCGAGGCATCCCTGACCGGTCACCTTGTTTTCAGTACACTTCACACAAACGACGCGCCCAGTGCCATTACCCGACTGCTTGACATCGGCGTGAAACCCTTTCTCGTTGCATCGTCCATCAGGGCCGTGATGGCGCAACGTCTCGTGCGTACCATCTGTGACGGATGCAAGGAAGAGCACCCCACGGACGAAGCCGAGCTCCGGGCATTGGGTCCCGCGGCGGAACAGATGGCCGACACAACACTCTATGCCGGCCACGGTTGCAGCAAATGCTCGCTGACAGGGTATTCCGGCAGGCAAGGCATCTTCGAGATCTTTACGGTGAACGACGAGATACGGCGAATGATATTCGAGAAAGCGCCGGCTTCTGAAATACGAATTGCCGCGAGAGAAACCGGCATGCGGACCCTTCGCGAAGACGGCCTGCGAAAGGTTGCGGCCGGTTGGACTACAGTGTCGGAAGTTCTGCGCGTGACTATGGGAGATATTGACTGATGAGTGAGCTACATGGTGCAGATATCGAGATGAACGAACTTCTTCAGCTCTGCGTCGACGAAGGTGCGTCGGACTTGCACCTTACGGTTGGCCAGGCTCCTATTCTACGTATTCACGGATCGCTCCACGCCATAGACGCGGCGACGTTGAAGCCGGACGACACCGAACGGCTGATGAAAAGTATCACCTCTCCCGATCACCAGCAGAAGGTGCGCGAACAGGGCGGTACAGACTTCGGTTTCGGCTTCGGTGACAAGGCCCGGTTCAGGGTCAGCGTGCTTAAGGCTAAGGGAAACGTTGGCATTGTACTGCGCCAGATTCCATCGACTCTCATGTCGCTGGACGAAATAGGTCTTCCTCCCCAGGTGAAAGAACTGCTGTTCCGGCCGCGCGGACTGGTGCTGGTCACGGGGCCGACGGGCTCCGGCAAAACCACCACCCTTGCAAGTATGCTGAACCTGATCAACATGCAGCGGGACGTTCATATAATCACGATCGAAGATCCGATCGAGTACTACCACGAGCATAAAAAATCGATAGTCACGCAGCGTGAGATCGGTGTGGATGTTCCCTCCTTCAAGGAAGCATTGAGGCGCGCCCTGAGACAGGACCCCGACGTGATACTCGTGGGTGAAATGCGCGACCTGGAAACGATGGAAGCAGCGATTACCGCGGCTGAAACCGGCCACCTCGTGTTTGCCACGCTCCACACGACCGGTGCCGCCCGGACGGTAGATCGTATCGTGGACGCATTTCCGACGAATCAACAGGCTCAGATCAGAACCCAGCTGTCCGTAGGTATTGTTGCCGTGATCTCGCAGCTTCTGCTGGTGCGAGCGGACCAGCCCGGCCGGGCTGCGGCCTTCGAGGTCATGATCTCAACCCCGTCGATCCAGGCGTTGATCCGCGACAACAAGACATACCGCATCACGTCGGATATCCAGACCGGAGCGAAATTCGGCATGATCACGCTGGATTCTCACCTTATGGCTCTCTACCAGGCTGGGAGAATCCACTACGAAGATCTGATCACCAAGGCGCAGGATCCGGATACAATTGTCGAGAAGCTTAAGGAAATGGGCGGAAAGAAGAAGTAGCACAATGGTCGAAATCGAATTCATGGACCCACTGCTGCAACTGGTTGTGAACCAGGGGATCGTGGAGCACGATCAGGCGGGGGAAATACACCTGGAGCACGAGGAAACGGGTAAACCGATCAGGGCTATTCTCGTGGACGCCGAGTACCTGGGCGAGGACCAGTTGCTGGAGGTCATCGCCGCGTACCTCGGTACAAGGGTTATCAATCTGCCGGCCACGGATATAGCGCCGGACATTATCCACAGCGTTCCCGCGAGTGTGGCCAGGATGTATAGCGTGGTGCCCACTTCATCGGATACAAGCTCGGTGTGCCTTGCGGTTTCCGACCTGATAAGTCCGCAGATAATGGATGAACTCATGTTTGTCCTTACACGGGATGTTTCTTTCGTCCTCGCACGTGAAGAAGATATCCGAACATATATAAACCAGTTCTACGGTGATGAAAGTGCATCGGTCAACGATATGCTTTCGGCCTTGGAGTCGGAGTTTGAAAACGCGGGCGACACCCTCTCGCTTGGCGACTCCGAGGATGAGAAAGGTATCGAGGAAGCGGCCGGGTCGACTCCGGTCATTCGCTTTGTGAATCTCGTGCTTTACCAGGCCGTGAACGACAGGGCCTCGGATATCCACTTCGAACCTTTTGAGAAAGAGTTCAAGATCCGTTACCGGGTGGACGGAGCGCTTTACGAAATGCAGCCACCACCCAAACGGCTTGCTCTTCCGGTCATATCCAGGGTGAAGGTCATGGCGGGCTTGAATATCGCCGAAAGGCGCGTCCCCCAGGACGGCCGAATTCAGCTCTCGATCGGCGGACGCCCCATCGATCTTCGTGTCTCGACCCTTCCCACTCAGTTCGGTGAGAGTGTCGTGCTGCGTGTCCTTGACAGAAGTGTAGTCTCACTGGAGATCGAGAACCTTGGAATGCCCACGGAGATATACGAACAGTTCAACTATGACATAAAGAAGCCCCACGGCATTATTATCGTGACCGGCCCTACGGGATCAGGAAAAACAACCACCCTGTATTCGGGCTTACGGCGTATTAATACTCTCGAAACGAAGATTCTCACGGCCGAGGAACCGGTGGAATACGATATTGACGGCATCATACAGGTTCCGATCAACGAGATTGCCGGCAACACTTTCGGTAAGGCGTTGCGTGCTTTTCTTCGCCAGGACCCCGACGTGATGATGGTCGGTGAAATCAGGGATCTTGAAACCGCGCAGATCGCGGTCCAGGCATCACTCACGGGCCACCTCGTGTTCAGCACGCTGCATACCAACGATTCTGCCGGTGCGGTAACGAGATTGATCGATATGGATGTGGAGCCTTTCCTTCTTTCATCAACACTGGAAGCGGTACTGGGCCAGCGGCTTGTGCGTACTATATGCGAGCACTGCAAGACGGCGTACAAACCCGACGATGATATTATCGAGCGACTGGAGCTGACCCGCCAGGAAGTGGGTGACCGGGATTTCTATTACGGTTCGGGTTGCTCGTTCTGTAACGAGACGGGCTACCACGGCCGCAAAGGGATCTTCGAGTACCTCAGCGTTACAGACGCTGTTCGCGAGCTGATAAACCTGAGAAGTCCGACACTGGTGATCCGCGAGAAAGCCGTGGAACAGGGCATGAACACAATGCGCCACGATGGTGTTAAGAGCGTTTTGGACGGGTACACGACGGTCGATGAAGTCGTGAAGTACACGTAGGCATATAATTCGGAGGAAGAAGTGGAAAAGGTAGCGATTGTTGGAACCGGTCCGGCCGGTTTAACTGCGGCGGTTTATGCTGCGAGGGCCGGTCTCGAACCTGTGGTGATTGATGGAATGCAGCCCGGAGGGCAGCTGACCACAACGACGGAAGTCGAGAACTACCCGGGATTCCCCGAGAGCATTGACGGAACCGCGCTCGTGCAGAACATGCGTGACCAGGCCGCGCGGTTCGGAGCGAGATACATAAATGGCGAAATAACCGAATCTGATTTATCGGGTTCCCCCCTCAAGCTTATGCTGTCCGATGGTTCTGTGATTGAATCCCTTTCGATAATCATTGCTACGGGCGCAAGTGCCAAGTACCTCGGAATTGAATCCGAACAGAAGCTCATGGGGCGTGGAGTCTCCGCATGCGCCACATGCGACGGCGCTTTCTACCGGGGGCAGAATGTTGCGGTGGTAGGCGGTGGAGATACCGCGATCGAAGAGGCCATTTTCCTTACCAGGATAGTGGCCGGGGTCACCGTCATTCACAGGCGTGATGAGCTCAGGGCATCCAAGATACTTGCGGACCGGGCACTGGCGAACGACAAGATCACCTTTGCGTGGAACTCCGTGGTTGAAGAGGTCCTGGACGTGGAGAAAAACGAAGTTACCGGACTCAAGTTGAAGAACGTTAAGACTGGAGAAGTATCCCGGATTGATGTCACGGGCGTATTCATGGCCATTGGTCATCATCCGAACACGGAAGCTTACGAAGGCCAGCTCGAACTGGAAGACGGCTTCATCAAGGCAGAGAACACGCGCACCAGCGTTGCAGGAGTGTTTGCCGCCGGCGATGTCCAGGATCCTGATTACAAGCAGGCCGTAACCGCGGCTGGGTCCGGTTGCATGGCGGCACTTGAAGCTGAGCGATATCTCTCCAGTCTCAACGCCTGAGAGTTTTCCATGCCTGAAAATGGAGTCAAGACAGACCTGAAGCCGGATGCTACCTACCGTCGCCTCCTGGCCTGGGTTGTTCCCTACAGGATGCGTCTTCTGTCCGGTTTCGTGGCGGGTACGCTGTACTCGTTGGCAAACGGGGCATTTGTCTGGGTGATCAAGGGCGGGATGCACGAGGTGTTCAGCCCGGATGAAACGGAATTCTCCTCAGCATTCATTATCGTCGTTGCCCTCTGCTTTCCGGCTGTCGGGTTGCTGAGGGGGGCGGCCGACTTCCTTGCCACCTATTGCTTTCGATGGGTTGGTCACAGGGTGGTTATGGATCTGCGCAACGCGGTGTTCTTTCACATCCACGACATGTCGGTCTCGTATTTCTCGAAGAGCAGGACAGGCGAACTGATTTCCCGAACCACGAATGACACCATGCTTATAGAAAGGGCCGTGTCCACCACGATCTCGGACCTGGCCAAGCAGCCGCTGACACTGATATTCATGGTCGCATGGGTCTTCGGTATAGACCCCAAGCTGGCCGTAATCAGCTTGATCGTATTCCCCATTTGTATCGTGCCGGTTGCTATCTTCGGCCGTCGAGTCAGGCGATACTCGAAGCAGGCGCAGGAACGCATCGCCGACGTCATATCAATCCTCCAGGAAAGCGTAGCGGGCGCGCGCATTGTGAAGGCGTTTGGTATGGAGGAGTATGAAGTCGGGCGATTCAAGGCACAGACCAAGGCCTTCTTCGGCCGCACCATGCGGGTGGCAAAGGCCACCGCGATAGTGGAACCCATCATCGTGTTCATTGCGTCGGTGGGGATCGCACTTCTCCTGGTATATGTCAGGTCGGCCAAGATGCCGGTCGACGAGTTTTTTGCTTTCGTTGCCGCCTATTTCATGATGTACGAACCGGTCAAGAAGCTGAGCAAGATCCATGTGCATATTCAGCAGAGCTCCGCGGCTGCGGACAGAATCTTCGAGGTACTGGATACTGCAAGTACGGTGACCGACAAGCCCGGTGCCCGTGAGCTGAATGAGAGCATATCGGAAATCGCATTCGACCATGTTCGTTTTTCCTATGGCGACGAGCCGGTTATAGAGGATGTGTCATTTGAAGTGTCGTCAGGAGACAAGATCGCATTTGTGGGCAGTTCCGGTGCGGGCAAGACCACGTTGGTCAACCTTCTGCCCCGCTTTTATGATGTAACGGACGGGGCGATACTTGTAAACGGACAGGATCTTAGAGACGTAACGCTTTCTTCACTGAGAAAGCAGATCGGCCTGGTAACCCAGGATACCTTTCTCTTCAACGATACCGTTGCCAACAACATTGCGTACGGGTCTTCAGATGCGCAGCGGGACGCCATTGAAGATGCGGCACGGCGCTCGCATGCGCACGATTTCATAACGGCGATGCCCGATGGGTATGACACGGTGATAGGTGAGCGCGGAGTGCGGCTTTCGGGTGGCCAGAGGCAGAGACTCTCAATCGCCCGGGCGATACTTCGCAACCCCCCCATACTTATTCTCGATGAAGCCACGAGCGCGCTGGATACGGAATCGGAGCGCATGGTCCAGGCAGCCCTGGATGAGCTGATAACCGGCCGGACAGTATTCGCCATTGCTCATCGCCTCTCTACGATATCCAACTGTGACAGGATAATTGTCCTGGATGGAGGGCACGTGGTTGAAACAGGAACGCACGCCGAACTGCTTGCCATGGGCGGCGCCTACAAGAGGCTTTACGACATGCAGTTTGATGTGGTAGGGGGGAGAGGATAGAGTCTGTTTGGAGGTCCCATATTATGAAATCATACCGCAAGGAGCTGTGGTTCGAAACTCATTCGCGCCGCCAGCTTATCAACATCACACCCGACGTCGAGCAATGCCTTCAGGAGAGCGGTATTACAGAAGGCCTTCTGCTATGCAACGCAATGCACATCACCGCCTCCGTATTTATCAACGATGATGAATCCGGCCTTCATTCCGATTTCGAGAAATGGCTGGAGGGATTGGCCCCCGAGAAACCCTACTCCCGCTACGCTCACAACGGCTTCGAAGATAACGCGGATGCCCACCTGAAACGCACTATCATGGGGAGAGAGGTCGTCGTGGCGGTTACGGGCGGCCGGCTGGACTTCGGACCATGGGAACGCATCCACTACTATGAACTCGATGGCAAACGCAAGAAGCGGGTACTGGTTAAGATCATCGGAGAGTGAAGTACTTCTCTAGATAGAACGATTCAGCGAAAACCCGATTGAAAGACTGTCATCCTGAGCGAAGCGGAGCGTAGTCGAAGGATCTCAAGTACCAGGTTAAGCATTAGATCCCTCGACAAGCTTGGGATGACACTAATCAGAAGCTCAGAGTGCAAAGAATCCGAAGCCGCCCAGCAGACATGCAGTGAAAACGAGCGATTTTAATTACAGCCTTCCTCCTGAACTGATTGCACAGGAGCCGCTCTCCGAACGCGCGTCAGCCAGAATGCTGGTCGTAGACCGGGAAACCGGAGATCTGCGCCATTCCATGGTGCGAGAGCTTCCGGGGTTTCTCTCTCCCGGCGATCTTCTCGTTGCGAACGAGACCCGGGTTGTGCCTGCCCGGTTGTTCGGGAAGCGATGTGATACTGGAGGCAAGGTAGAGGTCTTGCTGGTTGAGCCGGATGGGGAAGGGCGCTGGGATGCGTTTTTTAGAGCGTCAGGAAGGGCGAGGCCGGGAATCCG
>JASLPY010000126.1 GCA_030744755.1 Kiritimatiellia bacterium
CAATCACTACACTAGGACCCAAACTCGACCCCACCGTTTTGAGTGGGATGCGAGGCAGGCATCGCTACGCGGACGGTGGACCTTTCCCGCTAACGCCTAGCGCCTAACCACTAACCACTGCGTTCTGCACCCCTGCAGAACGCTCGTATGCTCGTTTCCTTGCGTTGCAGGGCCCCCTGTGTTAAGAACTTGTAACGTTTGGTTCTGCCAATGCTACGCAGTACCTGGTGAATCATAGAAAAGGAGAGGATCAACTGCATGAAGATTGCGCTGAATATCGGCCAGGACAGCAATCTGTCCGGCGCCGGCGCCCAGGACAGAGTTCTGGAACGTGAAATCCTTGGCTCGAAACGCGGAGACTGGACGGCCAAGCAGTCCCTCACAAAGGCTTTTCTCCCGCTCATCACCTCTCTGGCCAACAAGCGTTCCGATGACAGGGCAAAGGTCAACGAGTATGTTGAGGCCGGAAAAACTGCGGTCATCAAGGCCAGCAAAAGGTACAAAGCGTCTGACGGCCCGCACAAGTTTCGAATACTAGCAGCCGACTTCATCGAAACGGCCTTGGATAGCGTCGACAAAGGCTCTTTCCTGTCACGACTGTTTGGCAAGTAGGACCGCTCTCTGGAATACATCGATTCGCCGGCGTATGGCGCTGGAACCCATACCATGTCCGCCCCAGCTACTATCATTAATCCGAAGAACTGGCTCGACCCACTGCCTGTTGGTGAGCTGTTTCCGAATCCTGCGCCACTTGAAGTCGATGTAGGCTGCGGAAAGGGTCGATTTCTTATTGCCCGTGCAAAGTCGCATCCCAAATCGAACTTTCTCGGTATTGACCGGCTGCTGACGAGATTGCGGAAGATCGACAAGAAGATTGCAAGAGCAGATCTTTCAAACGTGCGTCTGCTCAGGCTGGAGGCGGACTACTCGGTTCACTTTCTTCTTCCTCCTGAATCTGTATCCGTTTTCTACGTTTTCTTCCCTGACCCCTGGCCGAAGCGAAGACATCATAGACGAAGACTATTCCAGGACTCTTTTCTCGAGGCGATAGAAGAGACACTGGTTCCGGAAGGCAGGATTCACATTGCAACCGATCATCTCAACTACTACGAGCAGGTTCACGAACTCATGACGAGAGCCTCTGCCTTCAACGAGATTCCGCCATTTGTACCAACCGAGGAAGAACAAACGGACTTCGAACTGATATTCCTGGGCCAAGGATCCGAGATCGGCCGGTGTTCGTTTCAGAAGCATTCCCGTTGATGAGAACCATTAAGGCAGAATTTTCGGCAGAGAGAGACTTCAACGTGGAAAGAGCAGTTGGAACAGCCGCTGTCCCGTCACCCCGTCGGAAGTCTTTGCGACTTCCGTTCATCTCTCCCCGTAGCGAAACTCGCAAAGAGTTCCGATCTCCGTCATTCACACCTGACTCGCGAAGCCGCGCAGGATCCCATTACCAAGCCGTAGATGAGCACAAGTTCGGCATCGCCAAAGTTGTATTCAATCAGGCCATTGAGCAGTAGCCCCAAGAGCATAAGCAACAACAGAAGGGCGTGATTCTTCTCCTCTTCGTCCCGGCCCGCACCGGCAGTTCGCAGAAAATACGTGGCGTCACGCAGTCCGAAGCCCATCCACAACAGGTAAACGAAGAGGCCGATACAACCAGTTGCTGCCACTACCTGAACCGGATTCGAGTGAAGGTGGTCCCGCCTGAGTTCTATGTTCCACTCAATCTGCTTTATCATCTTGTTGGTCATAGACCTGTAACCCACGCCCAGCCACGGGTGCTCCTTGACAAGAACGGGAGCTACCTTGGTCCACATCGGCCAGCGGCCCGTGCTGGTTTCTTTGAACTCCCTGCTCAAGTCCCCGAGCCTGGAGCGAACAGTCGGTACAAGCAGCGTCGACAGAATGATAGCGCCGACAAGAAGGAGGTACTTCCAGTTGGTTTTCACCGCCACAAGGGTTGCCACGAGTACACAGGTGCATATCCAGGAACCCCGCTTGAAAGTGATCACCAGCGCCAGGGCCTGCAGCGCGAGCAGGAGGAACCACCACACCGACCGTCGCCCCGATCTTCTCGCCGCAAACCAAAGTCCCAGGGTGACCGTAACTCCCAGCATCAGTCGCTGCCCGTCTGTCATGGAACCCGTATCGATCAGGGCCTGGCCGAAGCTTTCAAACTCGCCCGCCCTCAGACTCTGAAGCGCCTCCAGGGGGCTTTCCACGCACGTACGCACAGCCCGCACACCTGATCCAACAGCAAAAGCCCTCACCAGAAAACCAACGCGTTCTTTCGATGTAACGAGAATTGCCGCAACTGGTATACCCATGAACCATATGAGCTTCCTCAGCTTTGGAACCCCAAGTTCCGGATTCACCCCGAACACAGTCGCGAAAATGGCGACAACAAAGAAGAGAAGCCACAACCATGCAGTTACCGGCAGAAAGGGAAGACGCCGGGTGCTGACAAGATAGGCCACGGTAAAGATCAATCCAAGGGCAAGGAAAACCCTCCCTGCAGGCAGTGAGAAACACATGGTAAACGACGACAGCACGAGACAAGAGAAAGCTACTGTCTCCGAAATGGAGCCGCCGGGACTCTTCACACCGGTTTCCATATCCTACCTATCCATCGAAAGTATCTGTTCATACACACGAATCGTGCCGTCAACCGTCCGGCTCATGTCGTACGTGGCTCGTGCATATTCCTTCGCAGCCAAACCTACGGCATGTCTGCGATTCGAATCGAGAAGTGACTGCAGGAGACTGTCCGCTGCGCCCTCCACATCATTGCCGCCAACCAACCAGCCATGCCCGGCCAGTGATTCGCTGGTGCCAGGCGCATCGACGGCAACCACGGGAACGCCAACAGCCATCGCCTGCCGTACCGTAACCGATGCCCCTTCCATCAGCGAAGGAAAAAACAACGTGTCCATGGCCTTCAGGAGTCCGACTGCATCAGGAACAAATCCTGTAAACAGAAACCTGTCCTGAATACCCAGATCCTCGACAAGCCTCTCAAGATTCTCCCGCTCGGGACCGTCTCCCACAAGTATCCACTGGATGTCTGCTGTTTGATCCGCCAGGTGCGCCGCCGTACGCACCATAAGCTGCCAATTCTTCTTGGGGGAGAGCTTTCCAATCCCACCAACGAGATGGGGTCGATCCGACTTTTCGCGCAGACTGTAATCCGCCCCGACTGCGTCCAACGCCGCTATATCCAGGCCGCTTTGAACAACAAACGTACGATCTTCAGGAAAACCGCATTCAAGAAAGACACCCCTGACACTTTCCGATATCGCGATAACTCCAGACAGTCGCCTTGGCGAATACTTTCTCCGTGACAACGGATTCTGACGTATCGGGGACATGATTCGCCGCGAGAGAACGACAGGTATGCCAAGCCTTCGACCCGCGGCAGACCCCATGGATGCCGCCTTGGAATCATGCAAGTGCAACAGATCCCAGCTACCATCTTTGCCCCGCGACACAAGACGAGAAATCGCACCCTTCAAAGGCAGCTCCTCGACCGGAAGACCGGCCGCCTTCGTTCGCTCAAACAGCACTCCCCCGGGCGTGGTAAAAAGGACGGGGCTCACCCGGGAAAGCGTCAGCCCGGAAAGGAGGTGGAACACTTGGTACTCGCCTCCTCCCCATTCACCGTTGGTATGTATGTGCGCAACTTTCATCAGGGTTTTAGACCCTTGCCCGACAACACCCTCAACAACGTCTTAAACGGTCTGTTTCCACCTCTTCGCCAGAACTCAGCCACCGTCCATGAGGAACTGCTGTAGGCGTCGCCAAGCAGACCCTTCACAACACGCATCCGTTCGCCCTCAGGAAGATTCAGCCGCTTGAGCATGGAAAGATCAAAGAACCGCTTAAGGACCTCCATCTTCACAAGCGTACTGGTAATGTTATCTGTATCTATAACAGCAATTTCGCACGATGAGGCCCCGGCTTCATCACCTTCCCTGTCCCCGGGGGCAAGAACAAGAAAGTTCCCGAGGGCAACATCGCCATGCCGGAGAGCAGCGTCCGCGATGGCCTTGATCAACCCTGTCATTTTACCAAGGAGCCGGGACCTTATTTCAAGACTCCCGGGGTCACTTCCCTGGTCTTCAAGAAACTGCTTCAGCGTGGCCACCGCAGGAATCCTTTCGTAAAGAAGGTAGCTTTCGGTATTGAAAAAGGACTTTTTGAATTTCCAGCACGCAAGAGGCCGTACGCTTTCTATGCCTGAGGCCTGCAGTTTCAGTGCTCCGAAAAAACCCCGCCTGCCGTAGTCGCGAAAGAACTGCGAGACCGCTATATTGAATCGTCGTCCGAACGAATAATCAGGGTTCTGCCAGGAGATCTTCATTATCACGTCCTGAGTCAGTTCAGGGATGTGAAACCCGTAAACGCGGTAGCGTTTGTTGTGCGTGGGAATCCTCGTTTCCTCTTCCGGATTCAGGAATTTCAATCGAGTTACATACTGCTCCAGCACGGCCGGGTCCGCCGCCCGGCCGTTAACAATGAAGTCTCCTTTGCTGTACTTACCGTATCTCAACCCCGGATACTTCCGGTCCTGTCCCGTACCCTTTCCGAAAATCCTGCCTACCGCCGACCCCTTTCTGCACCACCTCACAAAACAGCTATAGTGGTAAGACCCAACAATGAAGTACTTCATGTACACCGGATAGGAACAAATCGAGAAGTAGTCACTGCGGAACAGTTCAAACTTTGCCTCGCTGTTCAGCAATGTCCACCAGAAGAGTTTAGCCAGCTCGTGTCCCACGCAGTAATAGAAACGCAGCGTTCTCTTTCTCAAAACAATCGCACGCCCGAAATCAATAAAGTGGAGCTCTCCGCTGTCATCCTTAACGAAATTCTGCAGTGCTGCATCGTCCGTGACGACCCCATGCAGGTGAAACGTGGCCATAAGTGCGGCAATGCTCTTCACATCTTCGTTCGACACGACGTCGATATGCTTACCCGGAACAAAGCCCCTGGTAAAGATGACTTCAACTCCACCCTCGTGGGGTCTTTGCGTGTAACCGAGAGTCTCAGGGACACCGAGTCCTGCCAGCCTTGCGAGCGCTTCATGCTCATTCTTCCAGGGACGCTGATGGCGGCGGGGTGCACCCGGACGAACCCAATAGCGTTTCACCACGGTGTTATTGTCACGAAAATACACCTCCCTGAGGGTGTTCTTTCGCCACCTCCTCACAACCAACTCATCCTGCCCACCGCTATCCATACGTTATCACCAGCAGTTATCGTTTACTTGAAAACAAGCGAAGCACTACCATACGTCAAATCACGTCCTGCAACCGTTACGCTGACATCTCCGGCAACCCCTGTCCCCTCGACAAAGCTGCGGCCTTCACCACCGGCAAGTAGCACTTCGCCGTTCTCGGTATATGACTTCACAATACAGGGCCCATTGACTGATACCTGAAGAACTCCGGAGAAGCATCTCACGTGCCTCCCCGCTCCGTCAACAACCCGAACCATGATGCCGACCGTATCGCGATTCCCGCAACTGGCCTCAAACTGCTCCGGCAGCACGGCAATGCGCTCTGCGCGGGACCATGATTCAATTCTGTCAGAAACTGCAACGTCATCCCGCATCCCCCTCGCCACCAGCACCCCCGCTTCGAACTGAACGTCCACAGTAAGAACGGTCTTCCCAGGCTCCGACACGACTGTCCGACCGTTCAGGAGTATCTCCACAGTATCACAGTTTGTGAAGACATATACCGTTCTTGCATCGTCATCCTTGCGGGATTGATCTTCTGGCGAGCTCCAGTCAACAAACACCTTGATAAAGGGCTCCTGTTTGAATTTCGCCTGCAGAAAGGCCCCTGACATCTTAGGCAGGCGCCAGGCATCCACAATGCCGGAATAGCGGAGGAACCTGCTCTTCCTTAGCGTGGCGTAGTCGTTGAAACACCACAGCGCGAAACCCGACACGCCGTCGCTCCCTGCTATCTTGTCGAGTTCATCGGCAATCAGCGAAACCTGCCGGAACTCCTCCGACAGATCCCCGCGGCAAGTATGCGGGTAGTTCGCGCATTCGCTGATCAGAACGTTTTCAAGACTGCAGCTCCTGCGGCCCTCTTGAACCGCATCAAGTTCGTAGTTAACGCCCCAGACATCCGGGATACCCAGCGTCTTTTTGCGGCGCGCCCGGTAAAGATGATTCTCCGCATACGTCACCGGCCTGCAGGGATCGAGTTCCCGTACAATCTCACGCAGTTTCAGGTATGCCCTGCGAGAACGTGATTCGTTGCCCATTCCCCACAGGATAACGCTGGGATGATGCCTGTCTCGAAGAACCATATCGCGCATCTGTCTGCAGGCGGCATGAAGCCATCTTCCGCCGCCCCTGACACTCTTCCAAGTGGCTATCTCGGGATACACCATGACTCCCAGTTCGTCACAGGCATCCAGGAAAGCCGGGTGCTGCGGATAATGGGAAAGTCTTACGAAATTGAGGCCAAGCTCCTTGATGCACTCTGCATCTTTCCTGTGAAAACCCTCCGGCAGCGCCCGCCCAAAACCCGGCATGCTTTCGTGGCGATTACACCCCCGCAGTTCAATCTTCCTGCCGTTGATCGCAAACCCGCCTCCCTTCAGAAACTCTGCATTTCTGCAGCCGAAGGAAAGCCTGGCAGAATCCACCTGTACACCTTCCTCCAACAGTTGCCCCGTCAGGCGATAGAGATGCGGCTGAGCAGGCGACCAGGCTTTCGCCCCTTTCAGAGTCAGCGTGGTCTCCATGGCGGAACGCTCTGACGCCGGCTCAAGAACGGTTTCCCCGCAGTCAGCCGAAGCAATGACATCGCCCTGCAATTCTTCGATCGTCCAGTGGGCACTGCATTGGCGCGCTTCACTGGAATCGTTCGCAAGCGAGAAGCACACCGTCACATGCCAGGCATCCATGTCCGGATCTTCCGGCGCTACATTGATATGGATCGGACCTAGATGAAGTTCAGGCCGGTAAACCAGCCTCACTTTTCCGGAAAGTCCGCCGTAGAGGAGAAAATCAGGCATGTCGATTCCCGGAAGAACGTTTCTCGTGCATTTGTTGGTCAGCCGAACGCCAATCGTGTTGTCCCAGTCCGGGCAAAGATGTTCATTCACATCAACTGATAAGCCAATGTACTGACCATCAATCGCAGTGAGTCGATGGCCGTTTACCCAAAGGTCCCCGGTCCCGTAGAACCCTTCCGACTCAACGTACCACCTGCCACCGGCGAGCCCGCGCAGCTCTTCAGGGAAGGTGAACGTCTTCCTGTAAGATCCGCTACCCCGGTAGTAGCTAACACCCTCCTGAAAGGCATCCCTCGAATTCCAGCAATGGGGCAGATTAACGATCGACTCAGAGTCTGAATCCTTATTCGAAAGCCAGCTCCGGGCCATCCTGCGATGCGCAAACACCCAGTCATGGCTCAGCTCGACACACGGACGCAATGGATACTCGATTCCCGGCACCTTAAAATCTCCTCGCTGCATACTAGAACAAGTGCCCTCCCCTCGCACGAGTAAAAGTAAGGGAGGATTTTCCGCAGTGGCCCGTTTCAGATCCTATCAAGCCTGAAAACCTCGAGTATCGAGATGAAGCGTGTGTGTGGGTATGTGAGTCTAAACGTGGGGATTGCGAATTCCCGCCTTTTACTCTACTCTTCTGACCAAGCAACTATCGGAGATCACCTTTTGCGAATCCTTATCGTAAACACAATCTTTGACCGCTCGGAGTGCAACATATTTGCCGCGCTGCCGGGCTTGGGTTTTGAGACGGAACTAATCTGCAACGAGCAAGCCCCATACCAGGAGGAACTTCTTGAAGCCGGCGTAAAGATCACCCACATGGACGTAAAACACCGGTTGGATCTGCGTTCCGTCGCCGTAGTGCGGCGCCATCTAAAGCAGGACGGCGTCAACGTGATATACGCACCCAGGAACGGCACTCTATCCGTTTCCCTGATGGCATCGGTTGGGCTTAATGTGAGTGTGGCTGGCTATCGAGGGACCATGGGACATCTGAGCCACTGGGACCCGGCTTCCTGGCTGACCTATCTCAACCCCCGGTTGGCGAGAATCGTATGCGTCTCGAACGCCGTACGGACTTACCTTCTTTCTTTCGGGTTACCCGAATCCCGCATCATAACCATATACAAGGGACATGACCCGAACTGGTACGAAACAGAGACACCCTCGCTCGAAGAATTCGGAATACCACCAGGCAGTTTCGTTGTCGGTTTCACCGGAAACATGCGGCCAGTCAAAGGAATAGACGTCCTGCTCAAAGCCGCGTCGCGCCTCCCGGACGATACGAACGTGCGACTCCTGCTCGTCGGCGAAGTCAGGGACCGCAAGCTACTGGAACTCGCGAAGCGTCCGGACATCAAGACACTCGTGCATTTCACCGGTTTCCGAAAGGATGCCACAGATCTGGTAAGCGCATGCGATGCCTACATCATGCCGTCGATTGAACGTGAAGGCTTGCCACGCGGCGTGATCGAGGCGATGTGCCAGGAAAAGCCACCGATCGTAACCGCAGTGGGAGGTATGCCGGAACTCGTTGAGGACGGCAAATCAGGCATCGTAGTACCGCCTCTCGATCCCGACGCCCTTGCGAAAGCAATAATATCCCTCTCAACAGACATCCAACTGTGCAAAACCCTCGGCAAAGCAGCCCGCACCAGGATCGAGAACCACTTCAACATAGCCGGCACCATCACTGAAATGAGCAACCTGTTCCGCGAAATGGCAGGCGAGTGAGCGGACTTGTATTACGACCTGGGAAGGGACCTCTCGGAGATAGGTCCCTACTTCTCCAGTACATGCCTATCTCCGAGAGGCATGATCCCTGGTGGTTCTCGAGTCAACGTTCGTACTTCCCTTCTTAGACTATCTCAACATAAACAGGACGGCCGGTCAGCCGAATCGTGCCGCCCTGTGCACGATCGCTGCCAACGTCTTCTCCGAGGGCGTCCGTGATGCGCCCGGTCTTGAATCCCGGCCTCCAGTCATCCCCGGACCCCTCAGAGTACGCGATACAAAAACGGCCTCCCCCTGCGCCTTCAAAGCGAAATGCATGCAGGCCCCCGGGGGTTCCCAGCTTCTCCTGGAATATCGTATTCCCAGCTCGCGCCATGAAGACCTTCAGGGCATGAAACGCTGGACGCTTTCTCAGGTGATCCCCCGGCACGTCATCGACAATGCCGTACCCGTGCGCAACAAGCTGCCACCAGACGACCCTCTCGACCATTCCGGAGCAGATCGCTATCAGAATGTAGCGCAGCATGTAATCCGCGTATTCGTCCTCGGAGACGCTGGGATCGTTTTCCCTCTCACCGGGTGATTCGTACGGCGCCCCCACGGGCGAAAAGACGCCTGTGCCTTTCAAGGGCCAGTTGACCTCAGAAACTACCAGGTGATCATCGCTCTTCTCCGACGTTCGCGCAATCGCGCGGGCCAGCGCGAATTTCTCAAGCGACGAGAACTGCCCCTGGTGATTCTCAGGCGCGCCACGGCGGTCAACGTACAGGTGGTGCGACATTGCCCCGTAATGCAATGCCTCAGGCTGCCGGTCCAGTGCCGCAAGTGCAAAATGGTACTCAAAATCTATCACGGCCGGACCCGTAAATCGTAACGCGGGATAGGAGGCCCTTAAATCGCAGATAGGATTCAGCAGCCGCCTGTATTCGTCAAACCCCCATATACCCCATTTCACCCTGTTTACAGCATGACCCACCTCAACCCAGTCGACTGTTTCCGCCACGCGATCCAGCACGTACGAGGCAAAAGCTCCCCAGCCCACTGGATCAAGAACGGCCGAGCGGCTCTGAACGAGCGATATTGACACTTTCCGTCCTTCTTCAGAAAGCTGCCGCACGGCATTCGCCGAGAACTCCCATGCCGCGCGATCTTCGTGATAGTAGAAGCGCAAATGAACGGGGACAGGCCCCAACTCCTCCAAGAGCTCAAGCTCGTGGTGAAAGAGTTCCTCTCTCCCGGAGATAGCAACCGCAACACGGTCAGCAATGCCCACGTGCTCCCTGTAGCAATCCGCAAGCAAGTCCCGATAAGCCCTCCAGACGGGGAATATGTGACGAACCGTCGAAACAAGCTGGCCCAGGTGTCTCGAAAAGGGATAGAACCGTCTGCGATCCTTCGAGACCATAGTTACAAGAGCCTGGCCTGATCGATCATCCCATATCCACATATCCTTCCCGGCAGGGTAAACACTATCTTCTAACTCCCGCGGAATACCCCTGTACCTGACCGGGTGCCTTATTTCTCTGGTTGCAGCATGCAAGGCGTATCGGCGCCGGTAGAACGATTCCATTCTCAGGAAGGCTTCCGGTGGAACATCGCGCCAGTACATCTCTATGAAGACACGAAGGAGATCCGAGGGAAGATATATCCTGGAAATATCCCTGGCTCTCTGGCGTATCGTAACGTCCTCAGAACACCGTCCCCGATTGAGATCGATAAAGCGTACATTCTCCCAATCCGAATTCCCCACCCTATTCAGGAGAATATTCTGATTACCCAGGTCGTTGTGCGCGAAACCTGCATCATGCATCGTGCGTATCGCATCCGCTACGACCTGCATAATAGTCATGAACTTCGCGCATTCGGGATCATGACGAAACAGCCGGATGAGTTCATCCTTTAAGCTAGAGGTATCCTCACAGTACTCAGACACGAAGTAGCTTTCCAGGAGCCTGCCGCCAGACCACTTTTCAAGAAAGCATACGGGACGAGGAGTACCTATGCCCGCGCCACAAAGGTGCGAGGCCGCCAACCACGTGCGGCGGGCCTTGGAACCACGAAAACGGTTAACCATGTCACGAACGCCCGGTTGCCTGCCAAAGCTCTTTATGACAACAGGCTGATTTCCGGACTTGCAGGGAGCATCCACCAGGACGTTCTGATTCCTGCCTTCTGCAAGCACTTTCGCCCCCGGACTACTCAAAACCGAGGCAATACTCTGCGCCCACGCAATCAACTCCCCCGATTCATGGTCCGGCGAGATCGAACCGCGGTAACCCCCAATAGAGATATCTCCAGAAGCAACGTCCTTCATGCCCTAAAAGACTATCTGCCACGGCCCCGACGGTCAAGAGGAGGGAATGGGGGAGCGTTCTGCGCTGTGAGCGCAGAACGCAGTGGTTAGTGGTTAGGCGCTAGGCGTTAGCGGGAAAGGTCCGCCGAC
>JASLPY010000127.1 GCA_030744755.1 Kiritimatiellia bacterium
CGCCTTTTCTTGTTACACTTCTGAATCCTTACGGATTCAGCTACAGGGAAGATGGGTTTTATGTCGGGCGTTGATACACCCCTTTCCACTATTTCAGGTTTCCAAACCTGTGTTCCTTTACTATGATCAATGCATCTGAATGTATGAGGAATACGTCACATGAATGAATACACCGTTTGCTCGTTCCTGCTTTCTTCTGTTCTCACTCTTTCCTTGCAGGCGGCTGAGTTGTCGCCGCTTGAGACCGACTGGATGCGCCAGCTCGACCTGCGACTTGCACCTTCGAAAAACAAGAAACCACCACAGCAGAAGAAGAATATCACCACGCAGGATGACGCAGGCGGCGCGGTTGACGGGATCAGGAACGGACAATGGGGGTTCCATACCGCAAATGAAAACACCCCCTGGTGGCAGATCGATCTAGGCGAAGAAACTGCCGTTGATCGGCTGGAAATATACAACCGCTGTGATTCAGATACCATGGCATCGAGGAACGCACGCCTTTCCGTTCTCTTCTCCCCTGATGGTAAGACTTGGACTTCTGTTTATAAACACAACGGCACCACGTTCTTCGGGCATTCGGACAAGAAACCGCTGGAAGTGAAAGCAGACAATGCGAAGACACGCTTCATCCGCCTGCAGATTCCCGGCAAAGACTATTTTCACCTCGACGAGGTAGAAGTGTACGGAACAGGTGATCCAAAGAAGAACATCGCGATCAGCAAACCGGCCAACCAGTCAAGCGTAAGTCAGTGGTCAACGGGACCGAAGAAAGCCATCACACCATCAGCGCCAGTTGTAGTCCCGGACAGCTCATTTGTGGTCGGCACGCGGGAAACATTAAGAAGAGGCCGGCTCCTGCTCGAAGATCTCAAGGCAAAGAAAGTGAATTGCTCCGATTTCGACAAAGCCGCAGCTTCCATCGAGGAGGAACTGAACAAACTCACCGAAGACAGCTCACCCGACGTACGGCGTGACATCTACTTCTCTGCATGCCGTGCGGTACGGACGCTGGCGTTCAAGAACCCGCTTCTGGATTTTGACAGTATCCTGCTTACAAAGCGCGTCCATGGCAGTTTTAGTCACATGTCGGACCAGTATTTTGGCTGGTGGTCGCGGCCCGGCGGCGGAATCTTCGCTTTGACGAACTGGAAAAGCGACGACCCGAAGCTCACCTGCCTGACGGAGGAATTCGAGGAAGGCAGTTTTCTGCGGCCAATGATCTCGTATAATGGGAAGAAGTTTCTTTTCGCTTACTGCAAATACTATGAACACGTTTCCAAGATCGGTAACAAGACGAACAAGAATGATCTTCCGGAAGACTCGTTCTACCAGACCTTTGAAATGAATATTGACGGCTCAGGATTGCGCCGGCTCACGCAGGGCAAGTACAACAGCTTCGACGCGCGCTACCTACCGGACGGACGGATTGTATTCCTTTCCACCCGCCGGGCCCAGTTTCTGCAATGCGGAAAACTGAGCGCCATGAAGACATACGAGGAAACCTGCCTGCCCGAAAGTTACGTTCGCTGCGGCGGCGGGCCCAGCCGACCCTGTGCTGTTTATACGTTACACACCATGGACGCCGATGGAAAAGACATGATCAATATCTCCGGCTTCGAGATGTTTGAGTGGACACCGTCTGTATCTCACGACGGAACGGTTATGTTTGCAAGGTGGGATTATGTGGACCGCCACAACAATGCCTTCATGAGCCTCTGGGAAAGCAACCCGGATGGTACAGATCCGCGGCACGTATACGGAAACTACACGACGACGCCGCACTGCATATTCGAAGCGAGAGCAATCCCGGGTTCCCGGAAACTCATTGCCACGGCCTCAGCCCACCACAGTGTTACCGCGGGCAGCCTCATCCTGATCGATACCGCCAGGGGGCTCGACGGCATGGAGCCGCTTACGCGGCTTACTCCGGAAACCTGTTTCCCCGAAATGGAAGGCTGGCCGAAAAGCTGGTATGTAAATCCATGGGCCTTCTCTGAAGAACACTTTCTCACCGGCTGGAGCCATATGCCTCTGAAAAGCCAGGGCGGCCGCATACCTCACAATTGCGTTGGCACATACCTTTACGACGCTTTTGGAAACCTCACGCTGCTCTCGCGTGATGAAAGCATATCCACCATGTATCCCATTCCCATCAAGGAAAGGAAGACACCAATACGGATAGCCAGCAGTGTCAAATGGGATGGTCCTCAACAAGGTAAGTTCATGCTTACAGATGTTTACCAGGGAGTGCTCAAAGATATGCCGCGCGGCTCGATCAAGAAACTGCGGCTTATCGCCGTTCCGCCCAAAACCCAGCCGACAATGAACCGGCCCAATATCGGCATGAAGGGAGACGATCCGGGCAAATGTGTGCTGGGGACCGTTCCGGTGGAAGAAGATGGATCGGCATATTTCTTCGCGCCCTCGGGTATCACTATATTCTTCCAGGCACTCGACGAAGAAGGCGTCACCGTTCAGACCATGCGCACTGGAACCTACCTGATGCCGGGCCAGACATTGTCTTGTGTTGGTTGTCATGAACCCAAGTATCAAACCCCTTCCATGGCAAAACCGACTATTGCCTCTAAGAAGGCGCCGGCAAAGATGACACTCGGCCCCAGTGGATCCTGGCCACTGCGTTACGACCAGCTTGTTCAGCCCGTACTTGACCGGCATTGCGTTAAATGCCACGACGGCAAACCGGGTGAAGATAAATCGAAACTTAATCTAGCCAACGCGGCGGCATCCTACAAAGCTCTGACCAGGTACGGAAAAGTAAGCCTTCACAACATGAACCGCGAACAGCTTAGAATACATATTCCCGAGACCAGGCCCTACGAATACATGGCCAAGCGGAGCAGTCTTCTGGAGTTCCTCAAGAAAGGGCATCCGTCTTCGTCCGAGGACTACGACGCGACAGGCAAGGAAGTCAAGCTGACCGATGAGGACATGGAACGACTCCTTACCTGGATGGATACCTACGCCCAGCTCCTTGGTCATTTCAGCGATGAACAGGAACAGCGCCTCACCGCCATGCGCAAACGCCACGCCAATATCATCATCGAACGGTGAGACCGGGTTTGGAGCAACTCAGGAAATGTTATGGCTGCTTCACGGGAGGGTCGCCGGCCTCGGCGACCGCGGACAGCGAGGCCGCTGTCCCTCCCGGTGGATTAGATCAGCCGCAGTCCTGTGTAATGTGCCATAGCGGAAGAGGATGACTTCACAGGGAGAAGAACAGCCATGAGAACTATTGCACTAATCTCTCACACTATTCTTATGGTATCCACTTTGATCATCCCCATCCCGTACTCAACGTCTGCCGCTGAGAAGAAGCGCCCCTACCCCTTCCTGGTAACCGCCAAGACGCGCGCCGACACAGCCACGCTTGCGAAACTGGAGAAACCGGGACGAATCATCTTCAGCGACGACTTTGAGACTCAGGCTTCCCTGAAAAACTATTTTGAAATCCGCGGCAGGAAGGAAGGTAACTCCCTCCTGGTCACCAACCCCAAAACCGCCCACAGGGGTAACGGATGCATCCAGTTTACGTCGGTGGCTCGCGACGGCAAATCGTCAGGTGCCGGCGCCAGTTACTGGTTCGGCCCCCGGGGATACGACCAGATCTACTTCCGCCGCTACATCCGGTTTGCCCCCGACTACGATCAGGGCAACCTCCACCACACGGGCGGCGGACTGGCCGGTGTTGCCGGATCCAACAAGTGGGCCGGCATGGGCAAGGCGGGCATACGCCCGAACGGCGACGACCGCTTCACCAGCCGCTTCGAGCCATGGCGAGACTGGAAACGCTACCCCGCGCCCGGGTACATGTTCCTTTATACCTACTGGATGGACATGAAACGCGACCGCGACGGCAACTACTGGGGCAACAACATGTGCCCCGAGAAGGAAGAGCGCGTCGCCCTCGAACTTGACCGCTGGTACTGCCTCGAGCAGATGATCAAAGTCAACGATCCAGGCAAACCCAACGGCGAGATGGCTGCGTGGATCGACGGAAAGCTCTACATCCACTACAAGGGTTTCCGTTGGCGAAGCAATTCGGCAGTCACGCTCAAACGTTGCGGCATCGGTGTATACGTCCACCACGCCACACGCAACAACACCGTCTGGTACGACGACATTGCCCTGTCAACGGGGTATATCGGCCCGGTTAAACAGAAACGAACGGATAGATGATGAGCAGGGAATACCCACGGCCCAACCCATCGAATTGAAAGAAAGCCGCTTGCTTTCTTTTACTTGTGGGAGTAAGAATCCCATGCTTTCATTGTGGAAGCGATATGCGCGGGTGTTCCACGCAATAAGGGAGAGAGTATGAGAAGGCTTGTAACCGGTATTGTCGTTTGTGTGGTAGTGTTGGGAGTCGTCGGCAGCTCGCTCGCCAAAGGCGATGCCGAAGGGAAGAAGAAGAAGAAGGACCCGGATGCCGCATTCAACAAGAGAGATGCAAACGGAGATGGCAGAATCTCGGTTGAAGAGTTTGTCGGCAAGAAAGAAGGCGACCGTGCCGAAAAGATGAAGGCGGCGTTCCAGAAGAAGGATAAGGACAACGATGGTTTTGTGACGAAAGACGAGATGACAGCCAAGGGCAAGAAAAAGAAAAAGGGCGATGAATAGGCTAACGTAACGATCTTCGGAAGGGGCCGCTGAAAAGCGGTCCCTTTTCTTTGGAAACCACGATCGTCCATTAAGTCAACAGAACTGGCCGGGGGCTGTTCAGGTCCCCCGGGGCAGGCCGGGGAGAGACACACTGATGATACGAACATGGATATCCATTCTGGTAATCTGCTGCCTCGCCGGCGCTGTGATCGGATTGACGATAGAAGCGCCCAGGGCACAGATCAAGACCGTTGGTGGAGAAGCCAACGGGGTCTGGAATCTCTGGTCCTCCGGTGAGCTTGGGGACTATCTCGATCTTGCAGGAGCCGGTCAGTACGAGGTCGCGGTATTGGCTTACGGATCACCGGCCGGGAAAGTCTGGCCGCAAATGTCGATCCTTGTAGACGGCTCTACAATTGAGTCCATCGACGTCGCGAGCGCCAAGTCGAAGACCTACAGGTTCGTTGTCAGACTCCCCAAGGGGCCTGCGAAGGTCGTCGTAACGTTTGATAATGATGCGGTGACAGGAGACGAGGATCGCAACCTCTACCTCTCGAAGATCAAGATCACCGCACCCAAAGGCGTCGCCGATCCGAAGATCATCGCAAAGAACAAGGCACTCGCCAAAGAAAATGCTGAGGCCGAACAAGCCGAACGGGATGCCCTAAAACAAGCCGCAAGCAATATCGAAAAGAACCGCAAGCGCGACGCGGTAATCCATGTCGTCGATGCTGTAGGCAAATCCGTCCCGGCCGCAACTGTCAATATCGAACACATTCGACACGACTTCCTCTTTGGCTGCAATATCTACATGTTCGACCGCTTCGGGACACCCGAGGAAAACGCGGTGTACAAACAGAGATTTCGCGAGCTGTTCAACGCGGCCACCGCGGGCTTCTACTGGGCGTCATATGAACCGGTCAAAGGCGAACCGAGATACGCGTACACCGACTCAATCGTAAGCTGGGCGATCAAACATGACATCCGCCTAAAGGGGCACCCGCTCCTGTGGGACCACCGCGCCGGCAAGCCCAAGTGGTCCGGCGGCAGGCAGCCACCCGCCGACGTTCAGAAGCAACGCGTCTTCGATATCATGCAGAGGTATTCGGGCAAGATCGAGTTCTGGGAGGTCGTCAACGAACCCGCCCACCTGCCGAAGTTCAAGATCGATGCTCCCTACCGTTGGGCCAGGGAGGCCGACAAGAATGCCTACCTTATCATCAATGATTACTACGTAATGGCCAACGGTTACCACCCTTTCTTTAAGCTGCTGAAAGGAGCCATCGACGACGGGCTGCCGTTCGACGGTATCGGCATCCAGGCGCATGAACCGCGAACAATGCGTTTCCCGCTGGACAAGTGCAAGATAATCCTCGACCGCTACGCAACGCTCGGCAAGGAACTGCATATAACCGAGTTCACCCCGACCAGCGGCGGAGCGAAGATCACCGGCTCGCACGTCAACGGCGTGTGGGACGAAGCCGCACAGGCCGAATACGCGGAGAAGTTCTTCCGTATCTGCTTCGCACACGAAAAAGTGGTGGCCCTCACCTGGTGGGATCTGTGCGAGCGAGGCGCGTGGCTCAATGGCGGTGGGCTGTTGCACAAGGACCTGCGCCCAAAACAAGTCTACACCACGCTAAAGAAACTCATTCACGAAGAGTGGTCCACAGAATCTGCAGGAAAGAGCAACACCACCGGCAAATTCGCCTTCCGAGGATTCCACGGAACCTACGCGGTAACCGTAAGCGCAGGCGGCAAGACCACCGAAACCAATCTCCATCTCGGCAAAGAAGGCCCATCAACCTTCACCGTAAAACTCGATCGTGCACTGTTTCAGGAGTTCTGAAATGTCATTCCGAACCAGGCAGAGCGCGTGCCGGATTTCAGTATTGCGGAAAGCCTCTTATACATCATACGCTCTCCGCATGCGTCGCCGAATTGATATGTTGTCGAGTATCCTGTTTCTACTTCTGCTTTGCACCGTGCGTGCAGATAGTGGCGCGGCGCTTCCGTACGAGAATTCTCCCTTTGCCGCTGCGTTCAAGTTTTCCGAAGGGGCACCACGCAATTCAAGTGACCGAGCCTTGAACAACAAGGTGCTGCTCCTGGAAGACGGCTACAATGCGCTCCTTCTGCGGGTCCACTTGATCCGAAACGCCACGCGTTCGATCGATGTACAGACGTTCATATGGACCAATGATGAGTGCGGGCGTTTGTTGATGTACGAATTGATCCAGGCGGCGAAGCGCGGTGTTCGAGTGCGCATCATTGCCGACCATTTTGTTTCGGACAAAGATCCGGCTATCGTGGCATTCCTAGCCACGGTGCATCCCAACATCCAACTCAAGCACTACCGCCCCGTCGCAAATCGGATCAAGCCGAGCAAGCTCCGGGTTATAACCAAGACGCTTTTTCGCTTCCGTGATCTGAACCAGCGCATGCACAACAAAGTGATGGTTTTCGACAACGCGCTGGCTCTGACAGGCGGGCGTAATATTGAAAACACGTACTACAACTATTCCACCAGCATGAACTTCCGTGATCGTGACATCCTCGTTTTTGGGCCGGTGGTTAAGGACGTGCAGACCTCATTCGAAGAATTCTGGAAATACAGACATGCTGTGCCAAGCCGAGAGCTTCTTGATGTGCGCGCGATTATCGAAGGATCAAGAGTACCGAGCTTCAACACAAAAGCGGACTTCGGGTTCGGCGACGTCTTTGCCGGTATCGAGCGGGATGCGGATGACGCGGGGAGGATTGCCGCCACTTTCGTCGATCGCATGCTGCCGGCCAAACGCGTCACATTTCTTGCCGACAGCCCCGGGAAGAATCGGTCACTGTGGTTGCGGGGTAGAGGGGAAATCACCAAACAACTTGCCGGCATTGTCAGTGGAACCGGTAGTGAACTCGTGATCCAGAGTCCATACCTGGTGCTGAGCAAGGCTTCTGCACGTATTTTCCGTGATCTTCGCAGGCGGGATAATCCGGTTAGGGTCGTGATTTCGTCCAACAGCTTCGGTTCGACAGACAACACGGTTGCCTACTCTGCCAACTACCGGCAACGCTGCACAACAATTGAGAAACTGGGACTGCACGTGTATGAACTCGCTCCGCATCCGGCTCACCTTGATGAGATCTTCCCACAGTACCCTGAGATGCTGGCTTTGGCCAAAGTCCAGCGCGACCGTGGGTCGGAAGAACGCCTTCCGTTTCTGTGTGTCCATGCCAAGACCTTCGTGCGTGATGGGCGTGCTGCTTACATCGGCACATATAACCTCGATCCACGTTCCGAGAATTTGAATACGGAAATTGGTTTCCTGGTCGAGGATAAACGGATTGCATCGATGCTGCGGGATACAATTCTGTCCGATTGCAGTCCCGGCAACAGTTGGGTCATCGCGAAGAAGCCCATGCCTCTCGGATTGGGGAAGGTGAATGCCATTCTCCAGGGCATGTCGGGCCTTTCACCAATTGACCTGTGGCCGGTACGTAACACAAGCAGTTTTGAGCTTATCCCAGGCAAGACACCCGTTCCCCCCGAACATCCGGACTTCTATACGAACTACAAGGATGTCGGATCTTTTCCCGGGGCACCCGACGGCCTCTCACGCAAGGAGGTACACACTCGCATCTACAAAGCCATCGGCGTACGGGCAACACCTTTGCTGTAGTACATCGACATACACGAATTCTTCCTGTAACGTCCAGAGGTGTTATGGCTATCCCCATGCTTGAATCAGATCCCCGCAGCCGGCCACGTCCCCACACTTTCTTTCCGCCAAAACTTAACAGATGTGTGACGTGGCTTTGCAAGCGTACGGCGCGTTTCAAGATCAGACGAAAGCTGAAGGTCGTAGACATAGAGATCTCTTCCGAAGATCTGGATACACTGCGAAGTCTACGTGGCAAGCGCTGCCTGCTCATGCCCAGCCATTCGGGTGGTTTTGAACCGTACCTTGTTGTCTACCTTTCAAAGCTCCTCCGGGATGACTATTACTACCTTGCGGCGATCGAGGCCTTTCAGCGTCATCCGATCATTGGATGGATCATGCAGCGCATGGGCGCATATTCGATTGTTCGTGGCGCAGCAGACCGCCTTTCATTTCAGACAACCCGAAAACTCCTTGCGGAAGGTAAACACTGGCTGGTTGTGTTTCCGGAGGGGCAGACCGTATGGCAGAACGATACCGTCATCCCGTTTCAGGAGGGGGTCACACAGCTTGCGTTCAAGGCGTTGGAGGACGCCGGCTCTGTCCGGGAAGATAGCGATCTGGCCTGCATCCCCATGGCAATTAAGTATGTCTACCTCAACAACATGGAATCGGATGTTGAAGAGTCTCTACGAAGGCTGGAGTCTCAGCTGTTCAAAGAACCTGTTCCTGATGTCGCGTCATCATATGATCGAATACGCCGGATTGGGGAAGCGGTGCTGGCCGCAAACGAACAGCGCCATGGAATTCAGCCTGATGCGGATGCGCAGTTGGATAGTCGCATTCAGTGCATTAAGGAGGCCATTGTGCGAGAGATCGAGCAGCAGCTTGGCATCGTCCCTCGTGCAAATATGCAGCTGCTGGACCGTATCCGGGGATGCTTTAACGCCGTCGATCGCATCGTGAGTGCAGATGCTTCCGAAACGCCGTACCGGCAGAAGCTGGCAGACGAACACAGTCGCGCTGCGGCTGCACTGTATGACGATCTATGGCGAGTGCTGCAGTTTGTGGCAATCTACGATGGCTACGTAAGTGAGCTGTTAACCGTTGAGCGCTTCATGGATGTGCTCTGCCTTCTTGAAATGGAAGTATTCAACGAGCGTCGGATATGGGGGCCCAGGAAGGCCATCATCAAGGTTGGTGAGCCGATCAGCCTACGAGACCACCTGGATACGTACAGAGCGGGAAAGCGTTCGGCTGTCCAAGCTGTTTCGATGGCCGCCGAATCCTCAGTTCGAAGCATGTTGGAGCACCTGTCGACGGAGCACAGTACGCCGATGAATGGAGACGGAGTCGTCCGTTAGAGGCGAGATCGAGAGGCAAAACAACGGATTCCAGGCGCAATCACGGCCACAGCGGGCAGCGAGGCCGCTGCCCCTCCCGCCGAAGGACGAGCTTTCCACATGGGAGGGTCGGCGGCCTCGCCGACCGCGCGAAATGGATCGTGCCTGTATTGCGCAATCCCCAACTCCACATAACAACGCAAAAAGTTCGACCTGTTGATGAACAGCCACATCCAATCCAATGCGTTGGTAACCCATCCAAGCGCCCGGATCTCTTATGCGCTGCCTAGCTGTTCCCGAAGCCAGGAGATGCTGGCCTCCAGGTTCTCGTCCGTGCCCAGGCATTCAACGCAGAGCACTCCATCCCAGTCTGCTTCCTTCAGCAGCCTGATACATTCTTTGATATTCTCGGCATTCACGCCTTGACCGATTGGCGATTCGCTCATGGCGATACCCGTTTCCTCACCGCGTAACGCGGCCGCCAATGATGGGCTCACATCCTTGATATGCATGTAGTTCAGCTTCGGCAGGAAGCGCTTCAGAAAATCGACCGGGTTTCCTCCTGCAATGAAAGTGTTTCCCGTGTCGAGGTTGAAGCCCAGCCAGGGCGAACCAAAGAAATTGAGCATGCGCTCCAGGATTTCCGGGTCGTTTGTGTAAGGCCCGTGGGTTTCTATGTTAACCGTAATCTCGTAGTCTTCGGCCCACTCAAGAATCTGCCGGTAGTTCTCCTTCGTAATGGCAAGAACATCATCGTCGGTGTAGCCTTCGGGCTTGAATTGCCCGTCGGTTGTGTCCACACGGGGACACCCGATTGCGGCCGCGAATTGGATGGCGCGCTGCGCGTAGCGGACACCAAAGGTAGAACCCAGGGGCCCCGTGATGGGATAGGCTCCGTCGATCTGTGAGACCTGCAGACCCATCGAGTCGAGGTATCGTCGCAGTTTGATGGGATTTGAATCAAGCGACACGGTGGGGCTGTATCCGAGCCCCTGAATGAAATCCTGCCCATCCACGACTCCGAACTCGATATGTTCGAGTCCAAACTTCTTGGCCGCCTCACAGGCCTTCTCAAGCGAGCCGCTGAGACACCGCCAGTTGTCAGTGTGCATGCTGAGTTCAATCACAACATCCCCCGTTCTTTTACCGCTATTCGAGTTCCTTACACAATGCTCGGATACCGGTTGAGATCTTAGCTTCCACTCAGCCTCTATGTCAATTACGTCACGAACCTGATTCCCCGGCTCTTGACCCTACGGCAGGTTTTCTCGTAGACTCGCAAACAGAAAAGTGCGTCTTCAGGTCAGCATCTTATGCGAACGTCGGCATTGCGGGATAAGGAAACTCCCATTGGCTATCGAGCAGGTTCCTGAAAGGGAGCATCTGGATATCCTGACCGGGTAAACGTTAACGGAGGGAATATCAGCATGATC
>JASLPY010000128.1 GCA_030744755.1 Kiritimatiellia bacterium
GCAAATCGACCCCACCGTTTTGAGTGGGATACGAGGCAGGCATCGCTACGCGGACGGCGGACCTTTCCCGCTAACGCTAGCGCCTAACCACTAACCACTGTGTTCTGCGCTCACAGCGCAGAACGATCTCCTTGATTATCTTTGGCACTTCTAGGCGTTCTGTGCGAGAATACGCCTGATCGTCAACACAACGGAGCGGACAATGTGAAAAGGGTTTCTATCTTTATCCTGCCCGTACTCATCGTTGGCACGGCAGCGTGTGGTGCCGCCGAGAAGAAGATGCCAGCGGAAGGCGCTGTTCCCGCGAAGGCGGAAGAGGCGAGCAAGGCGACCGAGCCCAAGACGGCCGAGGACGAACGTTACGGGGCATTGGCCAAAGACTACCGCGACTTACTTCGCGAACTGGATTCCTCCAACCGATGGCTTATCGATGCATGGGTCGAAACCCGGGATGCGCTTCATGAGCAGGATTCTTTGGACCTTGTCTGGGGAGACAAGGCACGCGAAGCCGCGGAGAAGCGCAAAGAAAAACTGGCACGAGGAATCCCGAGGTCTAAGGCCTCATTTCTCTCGCGACTGGAAAAAGAGATCAAGTCGGTAGACAACGTGATGTCCAAGAACCAGAGGGCCTCCGAGAAGCTCACTTCACGAAAGCCGGCCGGCGAAAGCCTGCAGGAAAGGCGGCGGAAGGAACTCGAAACGTTAGCGAAGCAGGCCAGCCAATACGAGGAACAGCGCGACCTTTTGAGCGCCATGGAAAAAAGTATTGTGGGGTACCGTCCCGGCCGCGGATCCTCCGACCGTCTGTCACAGATCGGCATCTCGAAGCACCACGATACGGGGATACGGAAGAACATCCGCGAGTACTCCGACATCATTGACGCAGCCTTTGAAATCAAGGACCACCAGACCGATATCCAGACGCTCGAAGAAAAAAAGAAGGCAGGAACCGACTGGACATACCGGGATGGAAGCGTACTAAGATCTGCCATGGTGAAACTCGAGAAAGCCGGAGGCAAGATCGGCAAGATCGCGGAACGAAAGAAGAAAGATCTGAATCGCGATATCGGCAAACTGAAAAGCGAGATTGACCGGCTGAACAAGAAGATAGAATCGTACCCCGACGGCAGCTCATCCCGGGACAGATACTCAGAGAAGAAGTGGGAGCTCGAGACCGACCTGTTGACACTGGAAAGCGCACTCAACCTGGTTGTGAAGCTGGCCGATTGGAAAGGTGAGGAGAAGGAAGTCGAGGAGAAGAAGGGCGAGGAGAAGAATGGCGAGGAGAAGAAAGCCAAGGAATGACTCGCTGAAACAGGGACAGACGTACGACAATCCACCCATCCCTCAACTCTGACCCTGATGGAGGCAGGGAAGGGGGGAATTCAACGCTCAACGCCCAACGCCCAACGTCCAACGTCCATTCAACTTGGGAGGGAGGCCACTCCGCCTCCTGCGTTTCAGTTTGCTTGTTTCAGCCGGATATTGCGGAATTGCACTTTCATCGGCGGACCGGCGTGGAGCTGCAGTGCCAGCAGGCCTTTGGCGCGCCGGGCCTTTTCGTCATTGTCGATCAACACCGTAGTCTTAACTCCATTGATGTACTGGGTGAACTCGTAGCCCCTGGCCACAATGCGGTATGCATTCCATTCGCCCTTCTTGACGGCCTTACCGATCTCGGCGGATTCACCGAACTTCTCGGCTTTACGGACCAATTTGCCTTTGTCATCAAGGGAAAGGGTAGTCTTCTGACCGCGATGCGAAAGTATGCCGCGAAAGGCCTCGCCGTAGCAGATGCCAGAATAGGTATCGCCGGCTTCGAAATCGGCTTGATACCCTCCGATACGCCACGGGTCGGTTTTGCTTTTGCGGAAGCTGCGGTACTGGATACCGGAGTTGCCGCCCTCGATCTTGTATTCGAGCTCAAGTTCGAAGTCAGCCGGTTCGCCTCCCTTCCAGACAATGAAGGTATTGCCGCGCGTGGGGTTTTCCTTGGTGGTCTGTCCGGTGATGGCGCCGTCCTCGACACGCCAGAACTTGGGGTCTCCGTCCCAGCCCTCAAGCGTCTTGCCGTCGAAAATGGTCACGAATTCGTTATCTTTGGCAAGGGCGGTTGACAGGGCGAACGTTATTGCCACTGCAATCAAGCTTATGTTCATCAGTTCTCTGGATCTGTACATGCTGCTGTCCTCCTCCTTTATTAAACCACAACGGCCGGTTGCCGGTGGCGAACCACGTCTGCCTGACAAGTTACATCCTGGCGCAACGTCATGCAACCTGGAATCGACTGAAGATGCTCGCATGGAGTTTCGCATCGCACTTGTCTTTGTGTTGCCGGAGCGTATAGTGTGCTGTGCGCAGGAGGCGAAGAACCATGGTAAGGCACTTGACAATCCGGGATCTGTTTACGGCACTGCTCCTCTTGTGCCTTGTTCTCCTCGTCCCTTTCTCCCACGCGGCGGACGAAGGGGACGGTCTTCCGGCGGGTGGGGAAGAAGATGTTTTTTTCGATGAATTCGACGACCTTGAGGAAGAGTTTGGTACTAACGCGGTCAACGAGGTCTTCGACCCCCTGGCACCTGTCAACCGCGCCGTGTATGTCTTCAACGACAGACTTTACTTTTGGGCACTGAAGCCCGTTGCCCGGGGCTACAGGTGGGCTGTCCCCAAGGGTGGGCGCACGGCCGTGAGGAGATTCTTCGGTAACCTGGGATTCCCCATGCGCTTCGTGAGCAACGTATTACAGTGCAAGCTCAAGGGCGCCGGCGTGGAGACTGCTCGCTTCGGGGTTAATACGACAGTGGGCATCCTTGGCTTCTTTGATCCCGCCTCCTCCTGGCTGGGCTGGGCCCCGCCGCCCGTCGAGGACTTCGGGCAGACGCTGGGTCGATACGGGCTGGGGGAGGGATTTTCGCTGATGCTGCCCATCCTGGGGCCGTCGAACCTGCGGGATGCCGTAGGGAGCGTGGCCGATGGTTTTCTGAATCCCGTTGCCTATGTCGACCCCTTCTGGATATACTACGGTGGCCGCACAGTTGAAACGGTCAACGATACATCGCTACGCATAGGCGAATACGAGAGTTTGAAGGAACAGGCCCTGGATCCTTACACGTTCATGCGTGATGCGTACAGCCAGTACCGCATCAAGCAAGTGGGCGAATAGGTAACGGGGTCGCTGTGGAGGAATGAAAATGGGACGCTACAGGGCACACAGGTTGGGATGCAGCCTTCTTGCGGTCTGCGTGGTCGCCACGGTTCTGCGGGCGGATGACCGTGCCGAGGTGAGCAGACTGACGAAAGATACCGCGGACGCCTTGACGAAAGTTCTCCGGCAGAAAGACCTGGCGAGGGCGGAGAAGTTGGAGAAAGTAACCCGCATTGTCGATCCGATTTTTGACTATAAGAGCATGGCGATGCTCACGCTGGGGAGAACGAACTGGAAACGTCTGAGCCAGGACGAGCGCAAGGAGTTCAGCGACTTGTTCGTCAAGCAGCTCGAACGCGCGTATTTCGACAAGGCCGAGTATCTCAGCGATCAGGTTCTGCAGATCGACGAACCCGTTTCGGTCAAGGGCAAGATGCATGTAGCCACGCGTGTCGACGCGGACGGCAAGCCGATGACCGTTAAATACAAGTACTACAAATCTTCGGGCGGTTGGATGGTATACGACGTGGAAGTCGAGGGGATAAGCCTGATCTCTTCGTACCGCTCGCAGTACACGCAGATTCTCAAGGACGGCACCGTTGCTGACCTCCTGGGGGCAATGCGCGCAAAGTCGAACGAAAGGCCATCGGAGTAAGCGCAGGGATGAGGAAGCGGCAGTTTGCGTTGTTCAACCCCGCCGCCGCGCGCGGGGCGTACGACAGGATCATTCTGGGCCATCCCCGGATCGTGCTCCTGCTCCTGCTGCTCGTTCTCGGCATCCTGGGATACCACGCCGGCAACTTCCGGCTGGATGCCTCTGCCGACACGCTGGTTCTCGAGCATGACGAAGACCTCCGGTACCTTTACGAGCTCAACGAGCATTACGGCATTGCAGAGTTTCTGCTGATTGCCTACACGCCTGACTCGGGAGACCTCTTCTCGGACACGACGCGGCAGGATCTGGCACGGCTTCGCGACGAACTCAGGAAACTCCCCCGCGTTGCCTCCGTGATGACGATTCTCGACGTTCCGCTCCTGCGCAATCCGCCCGTTCCGCTCAAAGAACTGAACGCCAACATCAAGACCCTGGAGACTGATGGCGTCGACCTGGCATTGGCCGCGGACGAGATTCGCGGGAGCCCACTGTACCGGGACCTGCTGGTCAGTCCAAGCATGCGCTCGACCGCGCTGCTCGTGAACCTCGAGGGGGATGATGCCTACGCGGAACTTTTGTCGCGCCGCAGCAGATTGAGGGACGCGGAACGCGACGAGGAACTCGGCCCTGGGGAAATGGTCGAGCTGGCCGGGGTGGAGGACCGGTACGCAGCCCAGCAGGACGCTATCAAGGAACAGCGCCACGCCGACATTGCCTCGGTGCGCGCCATAATGAGCAGGAACGCCGGCCGCGCCACGCTTTTCCTCGGCGGGGTCCCCATGATTGCGGACGACATGATCACTTTCATCCGCAAGGATCTCAAGGTGTTCGGCCTGGGCATGATGGTATTTCTCGTGCTGACGCTCTACGCATTTTTCCGGCGCGTGCGGTGGGTCGTTCTTGCCATGGCCTGCTGCTTTTGTTCTGTCCTCGCCATGATCGGGTTACTGGGGATGTTCGGCTGGCAGGTCACGGTCATTTCATCCAACTTCATCTCCCTGCAGCTTGTCGTAACCATGGCGCTGACGATCCACCTCATCGAGCGCTTTACCGAGCTGCAGGCCGAGTTGCCGGAGGCGGACAATCACACACTCGCGCGCGAAACCGTACGTACCATCTTTATCCCCTGCTTCTATACTTCGACCACGACCATTGCCGGCTTCGCCTCGCTCATGGTCTGCGACATCCTGCCGGTTGTGACCTTTGGCTGGATGATGGCCATGGGACTCGTCGTATCGTTTGTCACGACGTTTCTCCTCTTTCCGACCTGGGTTGTGCTGCTTCCCAAGCCCATTCCTCCCCACGCCCACCGTTCCAACTTCACCGTAACCGGGATGTTCGCCCGCTTCACGGAGCGGCATGCCCCGATTATTCTCACGGCCAGTGCAGCCCTCGTCATCGCAACCGTCATCGGCATCCTGAACCTCAAGGTGGAAAACAGTTTCATCGACTACTTCAAGGAGTCGACGGAAATCTACCAGGGCATGCGTTATATCGATCGCGAGCTGGGCGGTACTACGCCGCTGGAAGTTGTCCTTCGCTTTGACGAGGAAGACGAGGAAACGACCGTTCCCGAGGAAGCCACCGAGACGGAGTCCGACGGGGGCGACCTGTTCGACGAGTTCGAGGAGTTCGAGGAGGCCGAAAGCGACGAAAAGTACTGGTTCACTCCAGAGAAGATTGCCAAGCTTGCCAAAGCGCATGACTACCTGGAAGGGCTGGCCGCCAGCGGCAAGGTCCTGTCGCTGAACACGCTTGTGAAGGTCGTCGCCCCCATTCTTGGCAACGAGGAGTTGAATACCTTTGACATGGCGCTGCTCCTCAGCCAGATCCCCGACGAGTTCAAGGGCATCCTGGTCGATCCGTACGTATCGGCCGAGCGCAGTGAACTGCGGCTGAACATGCGTATCAAGGATTCGCTGGAAGGGTTGAAGCGGAAAGAGTTGCTGGAAATGATCGAGGCGGATCTCGAGAGCAGTCTGGGAATGCCGCCGGAGCAGGTACGCCTGGGAGGCGTTATGGTGCTCTACAACAACATGCTGCAGAGCCTGTTCCGCTCGCAAATCCAGACCATCGGACTGACTGTTGTGGCACTTCTTCTGATGTTCGTCGTGCTTTTCCGCTCGGTGAAGCTCGCCCTGATCGCGATCTTCCCGAATCTTGCGGCATCACTCACGGTTCTGGGCGTGATGGGGCTGCTGGGCATCCCGCTCGATATGATGACGATCACGATCGTAGCCATCAGTATCGGCATTGCCGTCGACAACACGATCCACTACATTCACCGCTTCAAACACGAGTTCCCGCGTGACCGCCGTTACCTGCCCACTATGCATCGTTGCCACGGGAGCATCGGCAACGCCATGTATTATACCTCGGTTACGATTATCGTCGGTTTCTCGATATTGGTGCTCTCAAACTTCATCCCCAGCGTGCTCTTTGGCGTTCTGACCGGGTTGGCGATGACCGTCGCGCTGTTGGCCGCCCTGACTCTCCTCCCGAGGCTGATCCTGATCTTCAAACCGTTCGGCAGGGGAGGGTAGGGGATGGGGGTCGACCCCGCTGAACGCGGGGCAACGCCCAACGCTCGACGTCCAACATCCAACGTCCAAGTGGGAAGGATGCCACAGTGTGTTTTTCTCACTCTAACCCTCGGGTCAGAGCGGGGCAGCGGGTGGTTGAGTACAACCAGGACGGATAGTAATGCTTGTGTCTTCATGATCCCTCTCGAAATGTTCTGCATGTGATTGAGTAGCCCATGCCCATGATCCGCAAAGGAGGAGATGTTAGTTCAAGCGCGGCGGAAGACAAGCAGGAATCAAGAGGAGACCCACCTCGCCCGCCGAGGGGACTTCGGAGAAAGCCAGTTCTGTAGTTAATCCGCGCAATGATCGAAGTGCCAAATAGAGGCCTGACATTGACTTATTCTTGCACGGTGGGTAAGGTCTTACCCGCTGGTTCGTATGTTATCATTCATAACAATATCCTGCTTGTGGAGAGTCGACATCATGAGAAGCAAGAGAATATCCCGGGTTCATCTTATTCTGGCCCTTTCAACGGTAATATTCACGTCCGGGTGTAGCAGACAGGGCGACAGTGATAAAGGGGTCTTTACAGTTGGATCTTTGCATCCTGAAATGAACGCTTTTCATTCGGCGATAAAGAACAGCGTCGATAAACGGGCTGAAGAAAAAGGCTGGAAAGTAATAAATTTTACCGCTGGAACCAGCGCCGAAAAGCAGCTTGATCAAATGGAGAACCTGATCGCTTTGGGGGTTGACGCGATTCTTGTTTGCCCGATTGATGCCAAGTCAATAGGTCCCGGCGTTAAGAAAGCCAGGGAAGCGGGGATACCGGTTTATGGGGTGGACCGTTCGACCGTGGGAACGCCGCTGAACATGACCGTTCAGGCTGATAACGCGATGGGGGGACGCCAGGCAGGCGAGGGTGCCGTGGCTTTTTTGAAGGAGAAATATGGAGAACCCAAGGGAGTGGTACTGGAACTGCAGGGAGACATGGCTTCCAGTGTAGCCCAGGCAAGAAACAAAGGCTTCAGCGAGCATATGGCGAAGTTTCCAGACATAAAAGTCATATCGAAACCTACCGAGTGGGACCAGGACAAGTTCTTTAAGGGCACGCTGGATGTTCTCGGAGCCCAGCAGGTAGACGCGATTTTCAGCCATACCGACGTGATCGGAACCACCCCTATACTCTCGGCTCTCGCCCAGCTTGGAAAGAAAATCAAAGTGGGTGAAGAGGGGCATCTATGGTACGGGGCCATTGACGGTAGTCCGACCGGGTTGAAAGCGGTTCGCGAGGGATGGCAGGACGCGTCATACAGCCAGCCTTGCACGGATTGCGGCCTGGTCCTGGACTTTGTAGAAAAAGAAGTTATTAAAGGAGAAACCATAGCAACAGGGCCATATGTTGAAGAAGGAGCCCTCTGGTCCCCGGCAAGGATTTTTGAAGCTGATAATGGATTGATGATGCTCCTGGCCACGACTGTTGTGACCAAAGACAATGTTGAAGATGAGCGTCTGTGGGGAAACCAGTAAGTCCGCTGTGAGTACCGTAGAGACAATGAACAGGCGAAAAGATCATCTGAACCATGTTCTATTTCTTCTTCTCGACAACATAGCGTGGCTGCTTGTGGCGGTCTCCGTTGTCGTTTTCTCCCTTATGTCAGATCGCTTCCTGAGACCGTATACCTTGTTAAGCATAATTCCGCGGGTTGCACCAATCGGAATCCTCGTTGTCGGCCAGTCCTTTACCATGCTTACGAAACACTTTGACCTTTCTTCGGAATCGGTGCTGGGCCTGGTTGCGTTTTCGGCGGCTTTACTGATCGCTTCTCCTGAACTCGGCGGCTGGGGTACTGCTCTGCCGGGCTGGCTGGTGATCGTCCTTATGCTGGCCGCGGGGATCTCTATAGGAATGCTTAACGGTTTCATGATAACGAAACTCAAGCTAAACAACCTGGTCTATACCATAGCGATCCTGATAGTACTTCGAGGTGTCTCCTATCTCATTTCTCCCTCTACAAGCGCCAGCGGCCTGGGAGCCGGCTTCTGCTGGCTGGGGGGCGGAAATCTTTTTACTGTGGAGGTTGAAGGAAAACCTGTAGGGGTCCAGGTGAGTCTCCTCTTCTTCTTTCTCATCTTTGCCGTGGCCCACGTCATCACCCGGTACACACGTTTCGGAAGGAGCATATACGCCGTTGGATCCAATAGAGAGGCAGCCGACGCGGCCGGGATCAGGTCTGAGCGTATCGTCATCGCTGTTTACACAGTTTCCGGATTCTGTTCTGCATTGGCGGCCTGGGTGCTGGCGGGGCGAATGGACAGCGCAACGATGAAGACGGGATACAACTGGATCTTCTCCATACAGGCTGCGGCCATTATTGGCGGGATCAGCCTGAAAGGTGGCCGCGGCAATATGATAGGTGCAATGGGAGGCGTCATGCTCTGGGGGGTACTGGATACAGGGCTTCTTATCATCATGGCTTCTCCCTGGACGACTGACGCTATCCTCGGCGGACTGCTTCTGCTCGCGATTCTCCTGGATTCGGCAAAGAACCATTATCTCGCCAGAACCACCCTGAGAGAGCAGCTCTCACGCAGCCAGGTGGGACTTTCGGACAACTATCTCGATGTCGATGGATTACTCGCGAAAGGTGCCCAGTGAAGAGCAGGACAATACTCAAAATGGAGGGGATGTGTCAGACTTTCCCCGGTGTCCAGGCTCTGAAAGATGTGGATATGGAACTGTATGAAGGAGAAATCCTGGGGCTGGTTGGAAAGAACGGCGCAGGGAAATCGACACTGGTTCGTATCCTGATGGGATTGCAGGTTCCCGACGCGGGGAGAATAACGATTGACGGAAAGAGTCATGAGCGAATGGCTTCAAGCGCAGCGCTCCGGGCGGGTGTCGCCTATGTTCCCCAGGTTGTGAACATGATGGACAGCCTTTCGGTCGCGGAGAACATCCTGGCTGGCGATATGCCTGTCAACAAGTTCGGGTTCGTTGACTGGAAGGAAGTTTATCTGGAAGCCGACAAGAGGCTTAAGAAGCTGGGACTGCACCTGGATGTCCGAAAACCCGCGGAGGGGCTCAAGGTCGCGGAAAAGACAATGCTGGCAATTGCCAAGGCCCTGTTCGGCAACACCAGGCTGATTATCCTTGATGAATGTACCGCACCACTTCCTTATTCGGATATCGAACTTCTTTTCAGTTTCATCAAGTCCCTTGAAGGTCAAGGCGTCGCCTTTATCTACATATCACATCATCTTGAAGAGGTCTTTGAGATATGTCACCGGGTGACTGTGTTGAGAGACGGTCTCCTGGCAGGGACTTACCAGGTGACAGACCTGGATATGGATAAACTGGCCCACCTGATAGCTGGAGAAGATGTGAAGGATTATGAACGGGCCGCTTCTCCAGGCAAGGACAAGCCGGTACTAAGAATAGAAGGGCTGACACGCCGCGGGTCCTACGAAGGTATTGACCTGACATTGCGGGAAGGCGAAATCGTAGGCTTGTCAGGCCTGCAGGGATGCGGCGCGGAAGATCTCGCGGCGGGCCTGTTCGGCATGGAGCGCCGCGGTGTGGGCAAGGTCACTATTCATGGTAGACCTTTTACCGCGCAAAGCCCCAAGGAGGCGTTTCGTCAGGGATTGGCGCTGCTTCCCCAGGACCGGAACAAATACGGCACGGTCGGTATGCGTCCCGTCCGGGAAAACGTCACATATCCGATCCTGGACAGAATTAGAAACTTCCTGGGGCTGATCCGGCGTGAGGAAGAGAAAAGTCTTGTGGATGAGTACATCAACAGCCTGGGAATAAAAACATCCGGCCAGGAAGAAATCGTAAAACAGCTGAGCGGGGGGAATCAGCAGAAAGTGGTCTTCGCCAAGCTGGCCGCTGCTAATCCTTCCGTTCTCGTCCTTCATGAACCCACTGCTGGAGTTGATATCAGGGCCAAGCAGGATATCTTCAAGATAGTCGATGATCTGGCATCCAGGGGAAGCGCGATTCTGGTTATTTCAAGTGAGGCAAGAGAACAGGTGGGTATATGTGACAGGGTTATTGTCATGTACAGGGGACGCATGGTGAAAGAGTTCCATAAAGGAGACCCTGACCTGACTCCGGAAAACATCGTGCATGCCATTGAAGGAAACTTCTGAAATGGATACGAAGAAAGTGGATTACGGCAAACTCATCCTGGATCGCTTCATCTGGTTCATCATTATCCTGGTCTTTGTTTTCTTCTCAATACTCGCCCGAAATTTCCTCACCCCATCGAACATGATCAATATTCTCCTGCATGCCAGTGTACTGGGCCTGATGGTCCTGGGGCAGGCAACCTGTCTGATGAGCGGTAATTTTGATCTCTCTGCGGAAGGTACCGTCACTCTTCTGACGGTTGTCGCGGCATGGCTTATGGGAACCGCCGGCGCGGGCACCGTGAATTCCTTTGATAGCGGTAGCGGTTGGGGCCTGAACCCGGTGCTGGTTATTTTCATCATAATCTTCCTCGGGATCGGTATCGGCTGGCTGAATGGACAGATGAT
>JASLPY010000129.1 GCA_030744755.1 Kiritimatiellia bacterium
TCACGGCCAGGCAACGCCCCATCGTCGGTACATCGCTGGACTATTTCGAGTTTCGTGGCCTGGACGTTGTGGCCGGCACGTTGCCCCTGCAGCTGGGTGATGTCGTCCTGGGCCACGATGTGGCCCGGACACTGAACCTGGGCGTGGGTGACACCATCCTGACCGATCAGACCACCCTTTACGACATTGGCGCGGTGTATCCTCTGAAGATGCACATTACCGGCGTACTGGCAGCGGCTGGATCGCCCGACGATCATGCTGTGTTTGTTGACATCAAGACCGCGTGGATTATTGAAGGCATCGGGCATGGCCATATCGACCTGACCAAGACGTCAGACGACGCTGTCATCCTGTCCAGGAAGGATGGTGAGGTCGTAGGCAATGCCGCCATGGTGGAATACACCGAGATCACGGCCGCAAACATTGCGAGTTTTCATTTTCACGGCAGCATGGACGACTTCCCGGTCACATCGGTCATTGTTCTGCCCGACAGCGCCAAATCGACCACGGTGCTCAAGGGAAGGTACAGCATCTCGCCCACTGAGCAGATGCTGGTGCCGTTGCGCGTGATAGAAGAGTTGATGGGGATCGTCTTCCAGGTGAAGCGCTTCTTCGACGCCAATTTTGCGCTGATCTGTCTGGCCACGCTTCTCTTCATGGGCTTGGTGGTCATGCTGTCACTCAGGATCCGCAAACGGGAAATGGAAACCATGTTCCGGATCGGATGCAGTCGGTTGACCGTGTTCAGGTTGCAGGTTGAGGAACTGTGCATCGTGTTGCTTATCAGCCTGGCCATAGCGGGCGCCCTGTCGGGCCTGTTGCTCTGGTATGCGCCGCAGTTGGTGAGTGTGATGTAGGAGGCGGTAGGTTTGGGTGTTCAACACAAGGGGGGGCTTCCGAGATTTGCGGGGTCTTTTCTGTTGAGCAATCGAGGGATGGTGGAGCGCGCTGCTATGTGATAGCGACCGACGACGATCGGGACGACGATGGAGAGACTAAGATCGGAACAACGATCGCGACTACGATAAAGAGGGGAACGATGAGGACGGACAGACCGAAGGCCACACCGTCCGCATCCACTCCCGCTTGCCCATCGTTGTCTCGATCATCGTCTCGATCGTCGTCCTCCCATCGTAGTCATGATCTTTGTCTCGATCATCGTCGAATCCCCTTTTTCTTGCGGCGGGTTGCCGGAAACGATGGATTATATACACAATAGGAACACACCGGAATTTCCGGAAGAATCAAACAAAGAAAGGAAGTATGATATGTGGTGGGTGAATCGGACTGCTGTTGTTATTCTCGCCGTTGGCATGTTGAGTGTGGGATGCGGACAAAAGGAACCGGAGACCACAACACGGACCGGGAAGCCGGTTGTTTATACCACATTCTATCCCACCCAATACTTTGCTGAGCGCATTGGCGGGGATCTTATTGATGTGGTGTGTCCCGTACCTGAAGACGAAGACGTCATATTCTGGATGCCGGATGCAACCGCCATACAAGCATACCAGCAGGCCGACCTGATCCTGATCAATGGCGCCGAGTTTTGCAAGTGGGTGCAGAGGGTTAATCTACCGACAAGCCGGGTTGTGAATACGGCGCGACCGTTTGAGGCCGAGTTTGTTATCTTTGGGCATGCCCCCGTACATAGTCACGGCGAGGGCGGCAAGCATGCTCATGAGGGGATCGATGGCCACACCTGGGTGGATCCTGTGAATGCAAGGCTCCAGGCCGCCGAGATCAGTGAGGCTTTGACAAAGCGGTTTCCGGAGCATAAAGCTGCGTTCGAGAAGGGCTTTGCGGCACTCGCCAAAGACCTGAACGCACTCGATGAGAAGCTCAAGGCATACCAGGCTGCCTACAAGAACCAGCCGCTGTTGGCCTCCCATCCAGCCTACAATTACATTGCCAAACGATACGGCTGGAACATCGTAAGCCTTGACCTGTTTCCTGAAGAGATGCCGTCAGACGAGGCTTTCCAGGGGATCAAAGACATTCTCAAGCGTCACCCCGCCACGCACCTGATCTGGGAAACATATCCGACCCAGGCTATTGCCGACCGCATACGGAACGAGCTTGGACTCATAAGCATCGAGTTCTCGCCATGCGAGCTTCTCTCAGAGGACGCTCAGAATAGCGGCACCGACTACATGAGCGTCATGCGAAGGAATCTCGACAATATCAGTGTGGTGTTTGAATAGACTCGGGTATTGTCAGCAAGTTCGCTTCTGTCAAAGATTCGATCAAAACTCAGAAACGGGAATCGGTGGACGCGAACGGCGACGCGAACGGCTTACGAGTCGCGAGCGTCTCAATCGTCCACCGTTCGCGTCGCCGTTCGCGTCCACCGAAATGGACGGGAAAAACGGGGGAGAAGGCGCAGAGATGGCTAACCCCCGACAAATCAGAGGATTAGACAAGAAAGAGTGCTGTCAGGTTTGACAGTACGGCAAGTTCAATAAGGAGACCTGATATGGCGCGCGTTAAGAATTACGAGGCGCAGGTGTATGCCGGCGTGCTCGGTAAGGTTATCGGCGTTTACATGGGCAGGCCGTTCGAGGGGTGGGGGAAGCCGGCGCTCGAAGAGAAGTGGGGCTTCGTGGACCGCTACGTTCACGAAGACCAGAATGTTCCGCTCATCGTCCCTGACGACGACATAGCCGGCACCTTCACATTCATCAGGGCACTTGAGGACTCCGGGCTATACGAAAGGACCCCCGATGCGTTCTTCGGGGACACGTGGCTGAACTACCTGATCGAACCGAAGACCGTTCTCTGGTGGGGCGGTATGGGCCATTCCACAGAGCATACCGCCTATATCCGGCTGAAGCAGGGGCTTAAGTCGCCTGAAACCGGCTCGATCGAACAGAACGGCAAGGTCGTCGCCGAGCAGATTGGTGCGCAGATCTTTATCGACGCGTTCGGCATGGTCGCCCCGGGCAAACCGAAACTGGCAGCCGAGCTCGCACGCAAAGCGGCCCGTGTCTCACATGATGGCGAAGCCGTGCACGCGGCAGCCGTAGTCGCGGGTATGGTGAGCGCAGCATTCGTCGAAAAGAACATGTGCAAGCTGCTCGATATCGGCGTGGGCCTAATACCCGACGACTGCCTGATAGCACGTATCCATCGGGATGTCCGCGACTGGGCGAAGAAGGACAAGGATTGGCGCAAGACCTACGACCGGATCGACAAGAAGTACGGCTACCACAAGTATGGCGGAAACTGTCATGTCGTACCCAACCATGCGATTATGGTCATGGCTTGGGTCTATGCTCCTGACGATTTCCATCAGTCGCAGGCGATCATCAATACCGCAGGCTGGGATACCGACTGCAATGCCGCGAATGTCGGATCTGTAATGGGGATCAAAGTCGGGCTGGACAGGATCTGCGAGAAATACGATTTCAGGTCACCGTTCGCCGACCGCGTTATCATACCAACCGCCGAAGGGACCAGGAGCATGTCAGACTGTCTCCTCGAGGCGAACTGCATCGCTCGTATTGGCCGCAAGATCATGGGCTACAAGGCGCCGAGCCCGGTCAAGCGCGGTGCGTTACATCATTTCGAAATGCCCGGCGCCCTGCACGGCTGGATGGCTGAGGCCAGCGATTTCGAGACGCGCGGCCAGGTATGCCTCTCTAATGTAGAAGGCCAATCCACTCGTGGCACACGCTGTATGTCTGTCCAGTTCGAGGGCGGGCCCGGCAGTCCCACCCGGATATCCACGCCCATGCTGCCTCCGGTCAACCGCAAGCGCGGCGGGTATGGCGTTATGGGGACGCCGCGCCTCGCCAGCGGACAGAGGGTCACCGTGCGGGGAGTCGGCGCTGCGGGTTCGACGGGTGCCAGGGCGAGACTGTTCGCCAGGCTGTTCGTGCCGGGCGACGATATCGAACCTTCGATCCTATATTCGAGCTCGAAGAAACTTGCGGCGGGCAAGCCTTTCGCCATCCAATGGGAGATACCCTCTACTGACGGCAAGCCCGTTCTCGATCTCGGCATCGAACTCACGTCATCCGTGAAGATAGAAGGATCGATTCTGGTCGACTCTGTGTCTATCAAGGGCACGCCGAAAATATCATGGGCGTTGGAGACTCTCACGGCGAGCAACGGAAGGGAGATCGCCGGCTGGATAACCGACATTGATATGTGCCGCGGCAAGTTCTCGGACGAGAAGGAGGATGTCGTTCATTACGGCAAGAACATGAGCCGCGGTGTGGTTGTGACCGGGAATCGCGACTGGAAGGACTATGCCTTCCAGACCAGGCTCAGCGTGCATCTCGCTGACAAGTCCGGCATCATGATCCGTTACCAGGGCCTACAACGCTACATAGCGCTGGAGAAGACGGCGGACAAACTACGACTCGTGGAACGCCTCTACAAAGACACAGTTCTTGCCGAGACCAGGTGCCGTTTCAAGATTGACGAACTTCACAGTCTGAGGCTCAAGGCTGCAGGCAAGAAGATAAGCGCCTACCTGGACGGCGAAAAGATCCTCGAAGCTGAGGACAAGCATCTCGGCTCGGGCGGCTGCGGGTTCTTCTTCGAGAACGGCAACATCGGAATACGTGACGCATCAGTGTCGAAATGAACTCATGCCGGATGGTACGACCAAAGACATTGGATACACGGGGCAGCGCCTGGAGCTTACATTGTGATGCCCAAATGCGAATCGGCGAGTAACACCTTGAAAGCTCTCCACTGTCTGCCTACTGTTTGTCCATCAAGCGTGTTTAACTGTTAACTGAGGGTAATCTGAGTGTTCGTTCTACGCATGTTCCTACTCGTGTTCGCGGTCGTCGCCTGCGCCACCGCCGCCCTGATGATCCGCGCCAGCGAGACCGCTCCCGTCCTCGTGGCCGCCTATCGCCTGCTCTTGGCCTCGCTGCTTCTCGTTCCGGCCTACCTCAGGGCCCGCCGCCGCCACCCGAGCTACCCGCTGGCCTCGCTATGCCGCCAGGCCGCACCGGCCGCCGTGCTGCTGGCTCTCCATTTCTGGACTTGGAATATCGGCGTTCGGATGACTGCGATCGTCAATGCCAGCCTGATCGGCAATATGGTTCCCATCGCCATGCCTTTCGTGATCTGGTTCATGCTGCGCGAACGGATCAGCCGCGCCGAAACCATCGGAACTGCGCTCGCACTCACAGGAACTGCCCTGCTCGCGATGGCCGACTACCGCCTCTCACTGCGCAACTTTCTGGGCGACCTGCTATGCTTCGGTTCCATGATGGCCTTCGCCGTCTACCTCGCCTGGAACCGCCGTGCCCACCTGCCGAGCATCTGGCTCTATGTTCCGCTGGTCTATCTCTTCGCCGGCCTCCTCTGTCTCCTGGCAGGCCTGGCCACGGCAGAGACCATTCTCGTCACCTCCCGCCGCGAAGCGCTCCTCCTGATCGGACTTGCCGTCGTGCCTACCATCGTGGGCCACTCCCTGCTCAACGTCTCAATGCGTACACTGCCCAGCCAAGTGGTCGCCATTTCCGCCCTCGGTCAGTTCATCCCGGCCGGCATCATGGCCTGGTTTATCTTTCACGAGGCCCCGCTCCGCCTCTTTCCCGTCGCCACCACCCTCGTCATCGCCGGTGCCCTCACCGTCATCCTCAGTCACCGCAATTCTGCCTAGAAAGGCCTTGGCCGAAAAGGGGTCTGCATATGCGGGTACTTTTTCGAGAACGGCAACATCGGAATACGTGACGCATCAGTGTCGAAATGAACTCACGCTGGTTGAAAGGATCTCGCTTCCCGTAGACCCGCCACGTAGCCCCGATGCAGGCACCGGATCGGATATGTACCGCTTTTGTCGGATATGGCCCCTTGTTACGCGGCTCTCTTGAAGGTAGGTTAGTCTGATGACTAGCCGTAATGCTTTTGACCCGAGTTCCACATAATGCTTCTAGAAATCGATAAGTTACGGACACATTTCAAAGTTGACGAAGGTGTCTATGCCAGGGCCGTCGACGGCATCAGTTTCGGGGTCGAGGCCGGGCGTACCGTGGCGGTAGTGGGCGAGTCCGGCTGCGGGAAATCGCAGACGGCTTTCTCTATCATGCGCCTACTTGAGGGTAACGGGTTTCACCCACCGGGAAGCAGCATCCGGTTTGACGGCGAGGATCTGCTAGCGAAGACGGAAGAAGAGATGCAGAAGATTCGTGGCAACCGCATCGCCATGATCTTTCAGGAACCGATGGCGTCTCTGAACCCGCTCTACCGCGTCAGCAGCCAGCTTTCGGAACCGTTGCGCCTGCACCAGTTCATGAGCAAGAAGGATGCCTATGCCCGCGCGATTGAGCTACTCCGTCACGTGGGCATCCCCGCGCCGGAGTCACGCATCGACAACTTCCCCCACGAGATGTCGGGCGGCATGAAGCAGCGTGTCATGATTGCCATGGCCCTGGCCTGCAAACCCAAGCTGCTGATAGCCGACGAGCCGACCACCGCATTGGACGTCACCATCCAGGCGCAGATCCTGCGCCTGATGCAGGACCTGCAAACCGAGACGGATATGGCTATCTTGCTGATTACCCACGACCTGGGCGTGGTCAACCAGCTTGCCGACGATGTGTGCGTGATGTACGCGGGACGCGTGGTCGAGTTCGGAACCCGTGACGAGATTTTCAGCAACATGCAGCACCCCTACACCCGTCGCCTGCTGGAGTCCATCCCCAACAGTGCGGATGTAAAGCATAAGCTGAATACCATTCCTGGCCTTGTCCCGGGTGCTACAGAATTTGCCGATGAGGGGTGCCGTTTCTACGGCCGCTGCATCGAGCGACTGCCGAAATGTGAACATGAGACGCCGCTCGCAAGTGCGTGCAATGCCTCCGGAAAGCATCAGGCCTTCTGCCACCTGCTCACCGCCGACGCGAGCGTGGACCGCTCTTCAGCCACAGCGAAGGAATCGCGCCCTCAAAAAACTCGGGACGATGAAACACTCGTTGAGATCAAGGACCTGCACACGCATTTCCCTGTTAAACGCGGCTTGCTCCAGCGCGTGGTCAACCACGTGCGCGCCGTCGATGGGGTGAACATCTCTCTGCGACGCGGAGAAACACTTGCGCTGGTAGGGGAGTCCGGTTGTGGCAAGACCACCGTGGGTCACAGCATCCTGCGACTCCTGGATGAAGCCAAGGGCACGGTCATTTTCAACGGCAGTGACGTTCTGGCTATGCCGAAGAAACAGCTCAAGAGTCTTCGGAAGGAGATGCAGCTCGTCTTTCAAGACCCGATCAGTTCACTGTCGCCCCGCATGAAGATTTCCGACATTATCAGTGAGGGACTGCGCATTCATTACGCCGGTCTGAGCGCCGCCGAGTGTCAGGACAAAGTCAATGAAGTGCTCAACCTCGTCGGGCTATCGCCCGAGGTCGCCAACCGCTTCCCACATGAGTTTTCGGGAGGACAGCGCCAGCGCATCGCGTTGGCTCGCGCACTGATCCTCGAACCTGAGCTTCTGGTCCTGGACGAACCTACCTCTGCCCTGGATGTCTCCGTCCAGGCACAAATCCTCAACCTGCTCGAGGCCGTCCAGATCAGACGCAACCTGGCCTACCTGTTCATTACCCATGACCTGGGTGTTGTGGAATATATCGCCGACTCCGTGGCCGTCATGTACCTGGGGCGAATCGTGGAGTATGCCCCCGCAAAAGAGCTCTTCAGCAACCCGAAACACCCCTACACCAAGGCCCTGCTCGAAGCGGTGCCGCGCATAGGATCCGAACAGGGCGAATTCAGCAAGATTGCCGGCGATGTCCCGTCCCCCATGGATCCGCCGTCAGGCTGCCATTTTCACCCACGTTGTCCCTTCGCAATGGACCGCTGTCGTAGCGAGTATCCGGCACTGGAAGTTAAACAGGGCGCCAGTGTCGCCTGCCACCTGGTGAATAGCGATTGAGAGCCCGAACGGGCTCGCTAAGAACCAGTAACACTCCTACTTATATCTCGGATCAAACGCGTTCCGGATACCGTCGCCGATGAAGGTGAGCAGAATCATCAAGGATGTCAGTGTCACGAAGGCGGGGATCATGATCCACCATGCTTCCATGTGTTGCTGTCCCTGTGAGAGCAGATCGCCCAGACTGGGCGCCGGGTACTTCAGGCCAAATCCGAGGAAATCCAGGCCCACCAGTGCCATAATGGCGCCTGAAATGGAGAAAGGGAGGAAGGTGATGATGGGGGTCAACGAATTTGGAAGAATGTGCCGAAACATGATCATGGGATTTGAGACACCCAGGGATTTAGCAGCGCGGACGTAGTCCAGATTCCGGGCGCGCAGAAATTGCGCGCGCATGTGCCCGGCCATTCCCATCCATGAGGTGAGGTTCATGATGACAAACAGCATCAGGAGGTGCGCTGCCCCCGTGAAGTTGCCTTGGCGTGACAGGAAATCGCTCAGGATCATCAGCAGCATAAGCCGGGGAATGGCCCCCCAGATCTCCATCCCGCGTTGGCCCAACAGGTCAACGGCACCGCCGAAGTAGCCCTGGATGCCGCCAATGATAGACCCCAGGATCGTGGAGGTGATGGCGAGAGCAAGACCGAACACAAGCGACAGGCGGAAGCCGTAGACAAGACGCGCCAACACATCTTTGCCGAACTTGTCGGTCCCGAGCAGATGGCGTTCCGTCGCGGCTCCCGGGATCCGTTTTCCGTCGCGCATGCTGGCGACGGGACTGGCAAGGCGCTGGTTCACGAGCGTCTCGCTAAGAGGGGAGGATTTGTACGAGTGCGGGATCGGCGGCCACAGAATCCAGACCTTCCGGGGCGCCCCCTGCTCGTACTTCACCAACTCGAGCGGTGCTGCTTCGTCAGCGACACTCGCACCACCATAGATGGCCTCCGTCTGCACTACCGGTGTCTTGCCTGCAAGAAACTCCTTGAACATGGTGGAGCGATACGCGGAGACAGGCACGTTCAACCCGCCGCCCAGATCCTCGTAGGTGTAGTCCTTGAAAACAGGGAAGTACCAGGAGCTATCAATGCGCATGACGATGGGGCGGTCGTTGAACAACAACTCCGCAGGCAGCGTGGCGGCAAAGAGAACGCACAGAACGATGAAGCTGCGGAAGGCGCGTTTGTTCTTTCTGAATTTTCGCGCCCTATCTCTGAATTCGGGACTGAAAATCATGACCTGCTACCCTCAAACGTGATGCGTGGATCCACAATGACATAGCCAATATCGCTCAATAGTTTGCAGATCAGCCCTATGTACGTGAAGATGAACATGTTACTCATAATAAGGGGGTAGTCGCGTTCGACCAGGGCCGTGTAGCTCAGCAGTCCGAGCCCGTCCAGTGAGAAGATCTTCTCGATCAGCAGCGATCCCGCAAAGAACATCATGACGAAGCGCGCAGGGAAACCCGTGACCAGTGGGATCAGTGAGTTACGCAGGACATGCTTGAACAGCACGCGTCGTTTGGACAGGCCGCGGGCGCGAGCCGCGACGGCGTAGAGTTGATGAAACTCCTCCAAGACGCTGTTCTTCGTCAGCATGGTCAAGCCAGCAAAGCTGCCGATGGTCAGGCAGGTGATAGGGCCGATCAAGTGATGAATGTTATCCCACAGCTTCCCGAGCCAACTGAGCTGGTTGTAGATCTCAGGAGGCGACTGAATACCGCGCAGGGGAATCAGGTGCGCAATGGCATCGCTGCCCGGCCCGAACATCCTGATCAGGAATACCGCCAGGACGAATCCGGGCGTACCGTAGCCGATGAGGACCATGACGCTGGTAACCGAGTCGTAGGTGCTGCCGTTCCTGGCGGCCTTCGAAATACCCATCAGCAGGCAGAGGCTGTAGGTGAGAAAGAAGGAGATGATTCCCAGTCGCATCGAGATCGGCAGCCGATCGCGAATAAGTTCGAAACACTTCTTGTTCTGCGTGATCGAAACAGGGAACTTCAACAGGAACATGCCGTGCCAGTTCTCCCCGTCGGTCAGCGTCTGCCACGTTGACGCCTTCAGGTAGAGTTCATCACGCGTCTCTGTGACCGTGACCCGAGCCCCGTCGCTTGCGTAGTCAGCTTCGCGAAAGCTCTTCGACAGCAGCTCTGTCTCCACGGCCTCCAGACTCGCCGGTCCATCGATCTGCGCCCCTGTGACCGGGTCGAAGCGGATGGTGTCGTCCAGCACGCTGGCAAATTGACCGTCTGTCGGGTCAAAGCGTATATCGGCGCTCTTCCCGTTCACCGTGACAGCATTCTTGAAGAGGTGGAACCCGTCGCCGTCCCGGTAGACCTGGTAGCGCTGGTTGCGGAAGGTGATCTT